>CAVUBL010000001.1:0-84236 GCA_963739795.1 uncultured Acidobacteriota bacterium
GCTCGTCCGCGCCACTGGCGGAGACCGCAGGCGATGCGGCCGAGACCGAAATCGACGTAGGTCACCCTCGTTCCGCGCGATGCTGTCGAGGCAAGCCATCATTCTCCGCCTCCTTCGGCTTGCGCTTCCGGGCTCGCCTTCTTTGCCGCCTGCTTGCGGGCCCAGGCGCCGATCTCGGCGTGCCGCCCGCCTCCAGCCGCTTCACCTCTTCGACGGCCCGATCGAAGTCGCTGGTCGGCTGCGCGGCTTCGAGCCGGCGGCGCTCGGCATCGAACTGCTCGAACTGGGCGTGGGCGTGCTGCTCGGCGAGGTCGTGCGAGACCGCGCCCGCGTGGGTCAGGATGTTGCGCTCGTTGAACTGCAGGAAGGCGTCGAGCCGCTCGACCCAGTCGGCCATGTGCATCGGCTTCTTGCGCCGCGCCTGGTCCTCGGCGAAGTCGAGGTACATGGTGACGACGCGGTTGAGCTCGGTGATCTCCTCGGCCGAGAGGTAGTTCTTGGCGACGCGGACATCGGCCTTGCGGATGGGGCCGCCGGGTGCGTTCTTCCAGGTGGTCAGGCCCATGTGGGGCTGGGAGGCATCGGCGCGGCGCTGGATGACCTCGGCGGCGGTGTGGCCGTGGATGGCGAAGTGCAGCTTGTTCTGGACGGTGGCGAAGAAGGTCTGGCTGACCGGGTGGGTGGGGTCGTAGTCGATGCTGGTGGCGTAGATGTCGGTGATCTTCTGGTAGAACATCCGCTCCGAGGCGCGGATGTCGCGGATGCGCTCGAGCAGCTCGTCGAAGTAGTCAGCGCCCAGCGTGCGGCCTTCCTTGAGGCGCTCGTCATCCAGCGTGAAGCCCTTGACCAGCAGCTCGGACAGGCGCGCGGTGGCCCACTGGCGAAACGCGGTGCCACGGGCGGAGCGGACGCGGTAGCCGACGGCGAGGATGGCGTCGAGGTTGTAGTGGTCGATGGCGCGCGAGACCTCGCGAGTGCCCTCGGTTTGAACTATCCGGAAACTCCGGATCGTTGCCTCGGGGTCGAGCTCGCCCTCTCTGAAAATGTTGACCAGGTGCTCGTTTGCCGTCTTGACCGAGACCTGGAACAGCTCGGCGATGAGGCGTTGGGACAGCCAGACCGTGCGCCCTTCGAGGCGGACCTGGAGGCGGGTGGCGCCGTCCCGGTAGATCAGGAGCTGGCCGGCCGGCCTGGCTGCTGGCGTCGGCTCCGGCGGGTTCGGCCTATCCGGCATCGCCCACGCCTTTCAACTGCTCGCGCACCACCGCCATCAAGCGTTCGCCCTCCCCGAAGCAGGCCTCCAGCTCCGCCAGCAGGCGCGGGTACTTCTCCGCGAACGGCTCGCCGTCGTCTTCCTGCTCCTCGGCGCCGACGTAGCGGCCGGGGGTGAGGACGAAACCGTGCTTGCCGATGCCCTCGATCGTCTCGGCCTTGCAGAAGCCGGGGACGTCGCGGTAGGCCCACTCCCCATGCTCCTCCTCGTCCCACCAGTCGGGCGCGGGCTCGCCGCGCCACTGGCGGAAGGCATAGACGATGCGGCCAATGTCGGAGTCGGGCTTCGGGTCGCCCATGCCGTCGGCCTCTAGCGTCTCGCCGTCGTCACCGCCGGTGAGCACGCGCAGGGTGCGGGTCTGCAGGGTGCCGAGCTTGCGGGCGTCGATGAACAGCGTCTCGCCCTTGCGGTCGCGACCGCCATGCTTCAGGTTCTTGCCCGTCTTCTCGCGAGTGAGGAACCAGAGGCAGGCGGGGATGCCGGTGGTGAGGAAGAGCTGGGCCGGCAGCGCGACGATGCAATCCACCAGGTCGGCCGCGACGATGCGCTGGCGGATCTCGCCCTCGCCGCCCGACTGGGTGGAGAGCGAGCCGTTGGCCATGACGAAGCCGGCGACCCCGCCGCCGCGGCCGTTCGGGGGCGCCAGGTGATGGATGAAGTGCTGGATCCAGGCGTAGTTGGCGTTGCCGGTGGGCGGCGTGCCGTAGCGCCAGCGCACGTCGTCGGCCAGCAACTTGCCCGACCAGTCGGAGATGTTGAACGGCGGATTGGCGAGGATGTAGTCGGCCTTGAGGTCCGGGTGCAGGTTGCGCAGGAAGCTGTCGGCGGGCTGGCTGCCGAGGTTGGCCTCGATGCCGCGGATGGCGAGGTTCATGTGCGCCAGCCGCCAGGTGGTGGGGTTGGACTCCTGGCCGAAGATGGAGATGTCGGTGGTGTGCCCGCCGTGGGCTTCGACGAAGCGTTCGGACTGCACGAACATGCCTGCCGAGCCGCAGCAGGGGTCGTAGACGCGGCCCTCGTAGGGTTCGAGCATCTCGACCAGCAGGCGCACGATGCAGCGCGGCGTGAAGAACTCGCCGCCGAGCTTGCCCTCGGCCTGGGCGAACTTGCCGAGGAAGTACTCGTAGACGCGGCCGAGCATGTCGCGGGCCCTGGCGCGGTCGTCCTTGAAGCCGATGCCGGCGATCAGGTCGATCAGCCCCTTCATCTTTTCCGGCGCGATACCGCGCCGCGCATAGTCGCGCGGCAGCTTGCCCTTGAGGCCCGGGTTGTCGCGCTCGACGGCGAGGATGGCGTCGTCGATCAGCGTGGCGATGTCGGCGCGTGCGGCCTGGTTCTGGAGGTTCTGCCAGCGCGCCTCGGGCGGCACCCAGAACACCCGCTCGGCGGTGTACTCGTCGCGGTTCTCGAGCAGGCTTTCGAGCTGCGGGCCGGTGATGCCGTCGGCTTTCAGCTCGACCTGGAGCTGCTCGCGCCTCGCCTCGAACGAGTCCGAGATGTACTTCAGGAAGAGCAGCCCGAGGACGACATGCTTGTACTCGGCCGCGTCGACCTGGCCGCGGAGGGCGTCTGCGGCCTTCCAGAGAGTGTCGGCATAGTCGAGATCGGTGTTGGCAGCGGCTTCGTTCGCCATCGAGCTTGGTCTCCTGGAGTCACGTGCGACCTCCGGGCGGAGAATCGCTTTCCCGTATATGGACCAAAGTACCATTTCGATTTTCAGGAGTCTGCGCGGCAGAAACACGTAGCCGCGCGCAAGGGGCTTTCGGGGTGGATCCAAGGCGCCACCCACGCCCTCCGGGCGCGGGTACCCGGGAGGCGATGCGGGGGACATCGTCGACGACGAGCAACGCCGGGGACACCCCGGAACCCCCTTGCGCCCGAAGGATAGCGGCGGCCCTTCCTGGTCGGCCGCCGTCTACCTCGTCAGCCGCTCCTCGCCGATGGCTCGGCATCGCCTGCGTCGCGGCGTCTCGTATCCGACGGGCACCGGCCGAAGGCGGGTCGGGCGATGGCGAGCGGCAGGGCCGGAGCGACGTTCTTTATCCTTCCCCTCCCAGGTTAGGCGGCTCGTCGACCTGAGCCCTCTCCGGCTGCTTGCTGTGCGACACGGTCTTGGTCGCCAGATAGCCGATGTGACTGATGCCGAGCAGGGTGTTCATGCTCTGGTCGATCGGCGGCAGTTTGCTGACGATCTCGTCTCCCTGAAGCAGGGTCGCCACCGCCGCCGCGTACCCCAGAACCAGAACGAACGTGAAGAAGAACATTTGGAGCTTGCCGAGGTCGACGGTCATCGCGTCGCCGACCTCGTCCCCCTTGAGCAGGTCTCCCCACCGGGCGTCGTCGGGATCACGGTTGTAGATCACGGTGTTGGAGCGCTTCGGGTCCACCTCCACGGCGGCCTCGCTCTTCAGCTTCTGCGCCGTTCTCTTCAGCTCGGTCGGGTCGTACGCACCGCCGTGCTTCGAGTTGAGCACCGCGGGGCCACCCACCGCCGACGCGGTGGAGATCCCGAGCAGCACCCAGATCGCCGGGGGGATCTCGAGCGCCAGCGGGACCTCCGATCCGAGAGCGACGTTGGTCAGCACGATCGTGACGATCGCCGACAGGATGACCAGCGTCCAGACCAGGAGCTGGAGCCGCGAGAGGCTCATCTTGTTGCGTTGATCGATCAGGATGCCCCGCCAGTAGCCCGTGATGCCCCGGCCGGCCAGGAGGGCGAAGGCGGCCATCAGCACGAGGATCAGAAGCCACGCCTGGGGCCGCGTGAACGTGCGGTCCGCGCCCGCGTTCCAGCCGACCCACCCGATGACAGCGAGGATGGCTACGTGCGCGAGGAAGAATCCGTAACTCGCAGGGCTCCGATACGGAGACCGCCTATTTCCTCTGCCTCGCTTCGGCGCTCTTGCCCCCACGTCGTTGGATGGCACCTTGTTCCTCCTCTCCAGCACGAACCCGTCGCGCCGGTGTTGTCGATGGACGTGGCGCACCTTCCGGTAGTCCTTCTGGACGGTCGCCTCGTGCTCGCCGCTCTCCAACCCATTGTGACGGATGTCCGGGACCCGTTTCCTTGTCGCGGGTGGCCGCAGGAGGTCGACGAGCCCGCGCGAAAGCGATGGCCAGGACCAGGCCATCGGGTCGCGAAGGTGTCGTGAGTGTGTCGCGGAGTCAAGGCGCGGGCACAGGGCCATCGGACCGACGTGTTGGTCGATCTAGTAAGCTGCTCATGATCAGTGGTTTACGTGGCGGAGGGGGTGGGATTCGAACCCACGGATCCCGAGGGATCAACGGTTTTCAAGACCGCCGCTTTCGACCACTCAGCCACCCCTCCGCGGGGTGGTCAGAGCTTACAGCGTCTCACGCCGGCGGCGGCCCGATCGTCTCCAGCCCGCCGACGTACGGCCGCAGCCGTTCGGGAACGGTGACCGAGCCGTCCTCTTGCTGGTAGTTCTCGAGAACCGCGATCAGGGTGCGGCCCACGGCCAGGCCGGAGCCGTTCAGGGTGTGGACGTAGCGGGGCTTGCCGCCGCCTTCGGGGCGGTAGCGGATGTCGGCGCGGCGGGCCTGGAAGTCCTCGCAGTTCGAGCACGAGGAGATCTCGCGGTAGGCGCTCTGGCCGGGCAGCCAGACCTCCAGGTCGTAGGTCTTGGCCGCGGAGAAGCCCATGTCCCCGGACGAGAGGGTGACGACCCGGTAGGGCAGCCCCAGGAGCTGGAGCACCCGCTCGGCGTTGCCCGTGAGCTCCTCGAGGGCGTCGTAGCTGGCCTCGGGCTTCGTGAAGTGGACCAGCTCCACCTTGTTGAACTGATGCTGGCGGATGAGGCCGCGCACGTCCTTGCCGTAGGAGCCTGCCTCACTCCGAAAGCAGGGCGTGTAGGCGGCGTAGCGCACGGGCAGGGCCGCCTCTTCCAGGATCTCGCCGCGGTGGAGGTTGGTGACCGGCACCTCGGCGGTGGGGACCAGGTAGAGGGGATAGCCTTCCAGGTGGAAGAGGTCCTCGGCGAACTTCGGGAGCTGGCCGGTGCCCAGGAGCGAGTCGGCGTTGACAATGAAGGGCGGCAGCACCTCGGTGTAGCCGTGCTCGCCGGTGTGCAGGTCGAGCATGAAGGAGATGAGGGCCCGCTCGAGCCGGGCGCCGGCACCGAAGTAGGCGGTGAAGCGGGCACCGGCCACCTTGGCTCCGCGCTCGAAGTCGAGGATTCCGAGCTCGGGCCCCAGGTCCCAGTGGGCCTCGGGCTCGAAGTCGAATTCCCGCGGCTCGCCCACGAGGCGCTCGACCCGGTTGGCGGCCTCATCCTTGCCGATCGGGACGCTCTCGTGAGGGAGGTTGGGAATCGCGAGCTCGGTGGCGGCGAGCTCCGGATCGACCTGGGCCAGGCGCCCTTCGAGGGCCTCGATCACCTCCTTGAGCCCGGAGACGGCGGCGATCGCCTCTTCGGCCGAGCCCCCCTGGCGCTTGATCTCCCCGATCTTCTGGCTCGCTTCGTTGCGCTCGCGCTTGTGGTCCTCGACTTCGACGAGGAGGCCGCGCCGCTCCTCGTCGAGCTCGGTCCAGGTAGCGAGGAGGGCGGGTTCGGCGCCGCGGGCGGCGAGGCCCCGGCGAACGCGGTCGGGATCGTTGCGGAGGAGGTCGCGGGCCAGCATGGGGGCGAAGTCTAACAGTCCGCGGGCCGGGCTCTTCACACCCCACGGGGCGGGTGCGCGGCCGGGACCGAAGGGCCGCGCGGACCGGCGGGACACGGGGCTTTCGGGGGACGTACACCTCGGCAGAAGCCCGGTGTCCGTCAAACGATACAATCCGGCCCGAACGCCGGACGTTTCATGCCCCGATCGCCTCTCGACGCCCCGACGACGGCTCAGCTCGCCCTGCGCTTGAGCGCCCCCGTCGCCGGCGTGCTGGCGATGGTGTCGCTGGCCGCCGGCCAGGTCGACCGGATGGCGGCAGCCGAGACGGCCTACCTGGCCCTCGCCGCCGGGGCGGTGCTGGTGGCCGCGGCGGGCCTAGCGCCCCGGCTCGGGGCCCAGATCGCCGTGGGTACGACCCTCGCGGTGGCGGCGGTGTGGATGCTGCCGGCGGGTCCAGGACGGGGCGTGGTGACCCTGACCCTGGCCGCCGCCACCCTGGCGGTGGCCGCGGTGGCCGGCCTTGGACGGCGTGGCCCGGCGGCGGTCCGGACCCTCCTCGCCCCGGGAGCGGCCGTGGCGCTGGCGGTGGGCCTCCAGGCGCTCCTCCGGGGTGGCGAGCTGCTGGGCACCACCTCGATCCTCCGGACGGCGATCGTCTTCGTCGCCTTCCCGGCGGTCGGCGCGGCGGCCGTTCTCGCCCTGGGCCATCTCCAGGGCAGGCCGCGGGCGCTCCTCGCCGCGGCGGCCGTCCTCTCCCTGGGGCCGGGCTTCCGCCCCGCCACCCTGACCGCCCTCGTCGCCCTGGTCGCCGGGCCGGTGGTCCTGGCTAGAGGGGGCGGCCGCGGGAGCGATCACCCGCCGGAGTGGCTGGGGCGGCCCGGGACCCGCCTCGCCGCCCTCGCCCTGCTGGTGGCGCCTTTCGCCTGGGACCCCCGAGCGGCGGCGGCCGCCGCCGCCGCGGGGCTCGCCCTGGGCCTGGCGCCGGGAGCGGAATCCGAAGCCGGGCGGTTTGCGGGACGGACCCTCCGCGGGAGCTGGGCGCCCGCCCTGGTCGGCGCGGCGGCCCTCGGCCTGGCCGCGCTCGTCGCCGGCCGGAGCCCAGGTCAAAGCCTGGCTCAGACCCTGGAGCTCGCCGCCCTCGTGCCCCTCGCCGTGCCCTCCCTGGCCCTGGCGGGGGGGCGCCGCTGGGGAGTCGCCCTGGCGGCCCTCGCCCTGGCCCTCGCCGCCGGGCGAGCGGTGACGGTGGACGGAGCCCTCGCCGCCCCCGGCGCCCTGGCCGCCTGCGCTCTCCCCGTGCGTCGGGAGTCCTGGCGGCCGGCGTGGGCGGTTCAGGCGGCGTGGTCCTGCTCTCTGCTGGCGCTCGCCGCCCTCCTCGGGGCCTACCCATGGCTTCGCACCGACCCCCTCTCCGCCGCCCTCGGCCGGCTCCGCCTCCCCGTCACCTGGTGGGGCGCCCTGGCGGTGATGGCCGGAGGAGCCCTCCTGGTAGCGGGGGTGGACCTGGTCCGGGAGCGCGGCGGCTCTCGCGGCCACCCGCTCCGGAGCTCCGCGCCGGCCGCCGCCACCGTCGCCCTGGTCTTCGCCCTCCTGATCGCCGGCCTGCCCGCGGCCGGCTCGCCCCTCCTGGGCGATGAGGCCCGGGTCCTCGATCGCCATCACCCCGAGTGGACGGGCACCCTTCCACGCGCGGTTCGGGATCGAGTCGCGAGCGGACACGGCATGACGGTGGTCCTCGACTCGGCCCTGGCCAACGCCGCCGGCCTGCCCCGCGGCACGCCCGTGGCCACCCTCCGCTTGAAGAGCCCACGGGGAGCGGACCGGGTCTGGACGCTCCGGCTCGGAGAGGAGACCGGCGAGTGGGCCGCCGGGCGGCCCGACCTGGCGCCCGCGCTGGCCGCTTCTCCCGACCCCTGGCTCTCCTGGGTCGCCGCAGACGGCGTGTTCTTCGGCCGCCGGTACCGCGCGGTCCACCGCCTTCAGAGCCCGCCGCGGGCGAACCTCCTGGAGGTCGCGCTGCGCCCCGATCTGCCGCCCGAGGTCGCCCTGACCCTGTTCCACCTGGAGATCCGGCCGTGACCCGCCGGGAGCTCGCCGGCTCGGCCTGGCCCGCCGTGGCCCTGGGCGCCCTGGGCGCCGCCGCCTCGTGGCTCGCGGGCCGCTCCCTGCCGCTGCTGCCGGACGATCCCCTGCGCGGGACCCTCGCCGTCCTGCCCCTGGCGCTGGGTGGTCTCGCGGCCGTGGACCTGGAGTGCCGGCGGCGGGGGGGCCGCCGCCTCGCCCCGCGCCTGCTGACTTTCGAGGCCCTGGCTCTCGGCCTGCTGGTGGCGGCGAGCCTCTCGGTTCGGACCCTGGGCGTCTCCGGCCTGGAGCCGGTCCTGGCCGCCGCCCTCCTCGGCCTCGCCGGCCTCCACGCCGCGGCCCAGATCGTGGCCCTCCGGCCCGTCCTCGGGGCCCGTCTGCCGCTGCGTCCGTCGCTGGTCTTCTTCGTTCTGCCCTTCGTCCTCTACCTGGTCTCGCAGCCCTGGGTGGAGTCCCGGCGCCAGCCGGACGGCGACGAGCCGTACTACCTGCTGCTGGCCCACAGCCTGGCGTTCGATCACGACGTCGACCTGGCAAACAACTACGCCGCGGACGACTGGCGCTACTTCATGGATCGCCCCGTCGGTCCCCAGCCCGGAGATCCCCGGGGGCCCCGCGGCGAGGTCTACTCGCGCCACAACGCCCTGCTGCCGCTGGTCCTCGCCCTGCCCTACCGGATCGCCGGCCGCGCGGGCACCTGCGCGACCATGGCCTTCCTGGCCGCCGCCCTCGCCTGGATGACCTTGCGCCTGGCCGCGCGCTACGCCCCGGAGCGGCCGGCCGAAGGGCTCCTGGCCTACGCCCTCCTGGCGCTGGCACCGCCGCTCTTCATCTATGCCCACCAGGTGTGGGTGGAGGTGCCGGCGGCCCTCGCCCTGGTAGTGGCCCTGGACCGAATCCTGGCCCTCGGAGACAGCGGCCCGGAGGCCCCGACGACCACCGGCCGGAAAGCGCTGGCCTGGCTCGGGCTGATCCTTCCCCTCGCGGTATTGCCGGCCCTCAAGTTCCGGTTCGCGCTCCTCGCCGCGCCGCTGGTGGCCCTTGCCGCCTGGCGGGGCCGCCGCTCGCGCCTCGCCGTGGCGGCCCTGGCTGGAGCACTGGCGCTGACCGTGGCGGCGCTCCTGGCCGTCAACCAGGTGCGCTACGGCAATCCTCTGAAGGTCCACGTCTGGAGCGAGCTGGACCTGGCGGCCTTCTCGCCGGCGAGCTATGCCCGGGGTCTCCTGGGCCTGTTCTGGGACTCGGCCTTCGGCCTCTTCGCCGCCTCCCCGATCTGGCTCCTCACCGTGCCGGCGACCCTCCTGGCGATCCGCCGCCGGCTGCCCGTGGTGGCCCACCTGGCGGTCATCGCCTTGCCCTACCTGGTGCTCACCGCGCCGCGCGCCGAGTGGTACGGCGGGTGGTCGCCGCCGTTTCGCTACGGCATCGTGCTGCTGCCCCTCCTCGCCCTGCTGGTCGGACCGCTCCTCGGGCAGCGGCGGCGGCCCGGCGCCCGGACCGTCCTGGCGGTGCTCGGGCTGACGACGGTGGTCCTGACCCTCGTCTGGCTGGCCGAGCCCGGGCTGGCCTTCGACCTCGCCGACGGCCGCACTCACCTCCTGGACGGCCTGACCGCCCGCCTCGGCGTGGACGTGGCCCGCTTCTTCCCCAGCTACGTCCGCCCGCGGCTCGCCTCGTGGCTCTGGCCGCCCCTGTCGGCGGTGCTCGTGACTCTGCTCTGGTGGCTCCCGAGCCGTCGGCTCGACGGCCGGTCGCCGACGTTCCGGCGCCTCGGCCCGGCGGCCGGTGTGAGCGCTCTCCTCCTCGCCCTCGCCGCCCTGCCGGCGCTGGCCGAGCTGCTGCCCACCCGAGTGGCGGAGCTCGAAGACCCCTGGATCGCCCGGCGCGGCGGGCACCTCCATCCCGAGACCTGGGTCGTGGCGCGGAGCAACTACCGGGGCGCCTGGGTGATCCGGCCCGGGGAGTCGGTCGAGGTGCCGCTGGTCGCAGACGGCACACACGTCCGCCTGCACCTCGAGCTCCAGGTGAGCCGCAACAATCCCGACCCCGTGACTCTCCAGGTGCTCGAGGGCGACCGGCGGCTCGCCACCTGGAGGGCACCGGGCCCGAAGGCCTCGCGGACAGGCGGAGGCGCCCCGCCGGACGGGGAGTGGCGCCGCCTGGATCTCGGCCCGTTCGAGTGGCGGGGCGGACCCCTGGTGCTCCGGGCGGAGGGGCCGCCCCGGCCCAGCCGCCAGAACGGACTGCTCCTCGACCGCCTGGAGGTCGAGTGGCAATGAAGGCGATTCCACTCCGACCAGGGCGCGCGGGGGCGTCCCCTTCTCCCCCTGGGGGTGAGAAGGGGATCGAGGGGTTGCAGGGGGGATCTGATCGATCGTCCCCTTCTCCGGGCACCGCGCCGCAAAGCGGCGTGGTCCGGGGTGAGAAGGGGATCGAGGGGTTGCAGGGGGGATCCGAATCCCCCGCGCGCACCACCGTAGTGGTGCCGACACTGGGCCGGAGCCCCCTCCTTGCCGAGTGCCTCGGCGCCCTGGCCGAGCAGGCAGGCACGGGATCCGGCTCCCGGCCGGTGCGGGTCGTGGTGTCGCAGGGCGGTTGGGCGCCCCCGCCGGAGATGGTCGCCGGTGTCGAGCAGTGGATCGACCTCGACTCCCCTCTCGGCTTCGCCGCCGCCGTCAACCTGGGGATCGCCGCCTCGGACACCCCGTACGTGGCGGTGCTCAACGACGACGCCGTGCTCGAGCCCGGCTGGCTCGCCGCCCTCGAGGCCGCCCTCGACGCCGCGCCGGACGTTGCCGCGGTCCAGGGGGTGAACCTTCTCGACGATGGCTCGGGCCGGGCCGACGGCTGGGGCCTGGGCTGGAACCGATGGCTCCAGGCGGTGCAGCTCGGCCGCGGCGAGGCCGCCCCCCCCGCCGGGGCGCCGACTCGGGAGGTCTTCGGAGTCTCCGCCACCGCCGCCGTCTACCGGCGCTCGGCCCTGGACGCCGTCGCCCGGGAGCCGCGCGAGAGCAGCCCGGGCCCCCTGCCGCCGGGCCTCGCGCCGCCCTCCGAGGTCTTCGACTCGCGCCTGGTCACCTACTACGAGGACGCCGACCTCGCCTGCCGCCTGCGCCGCGCCGGCTACCGCGCCCTCTCGGTGCCCGCCGCCCGCGCCCGGCACCGGGGCTCGGCCACCGCCGGCGGGATGGGCTCCGGGCGCTGGCGGCTGGTCTACGGAAATCGCTACCTGGTCCTCGCCGACCTCCTGGGCCGGGGCTTCTGGCGCCGGCTGCCGCGCCTCGCCGCCCGCGACCTGGCGGACCTCGCCCGTGCCGCCGGCCGGGGGGACCTCGCCCGCTGCCGGGGGGTGCTCGGCGGCTGGGGCCGCGCGGCCCGACACCTGCCCGAGTGGGCTCGCAGGGGGCCGGCAGCGATCGGCGACGAGGGGCTCTTCGCCCCCGCGGAGGGTGCGTGACGGAGCCGGCCCTCACCGGGATCGCGGTCCACTGGCGCGACGAGGAGGGGCTGGCGGAGCTGATCGCCGCGTGGCCTTCCGACCCCCGGTTCGAGCTCGTCGTGGTGGACAACGGAGGAGGCGAGGGCACCGGCGAGACCCTCCGCCGGAGCGTCGCCCCAGGGGGGGAGGCGGTGCGCTGGATCTCCCCGGGCGCGAATCTCGGATTCGCCGGCGGAGCGAACCGGGGCGCCGCCGGGGCGCGGGGCGAGATCCTCCTGCTCCTCAACCCCGACGCCCGCCCCGAGACCGGGGCCCTCGAGGCGCTCCTCGCGGGGTTCGCGGCCCATCCCGAAGCGGCGGGCCTCGCACCCCGCCTCGAGGCGGGCGACGGCAGCGGCCAGTGGCGCTGGCAGCTCAAGCCGCTTCCCTCGCCTGGGCGCCTGGTGCTCGAGGGCCTCTTCCTGCCCGCCGCCCGGGGCCCGGAGCGGGAGCCGGCGCCGGGCACGCCGGTGGAGCAGCCGGCGGCGGCGGCCCTGGCCCTGCGCCGCGAGGCCTGGCAGGCGGTGGGAGGCCTGGACCCGGGCTACTACCCGGCCTGGTTCGAGGACGTGGACCTCGCCCGGCGCCTCGCCGCGGCAGGCCGCCGGATCCTCTACTGGCCGGCGGCGCGCTTCCGTCACGGCCTGGGATCGACGGTGCCGCGCCTGGGCTTCGGTGCCTTCCTCTGGATCTACTACCGCAACCTCGTGCGCTACCTGGGCCACCGTCACGGGCGCGCCTGGGCGGCGGCGGCCCGCGCGGTGATCCCGGCGGGCATGGCGCTCCGCCTGCTCCTGCTGCCGGTGAGGAGGCCGCGCCGGGCCTATAGCCGGGCGCAGGCGGCGGCCGGCCTCGTCGCGGTGGCGATCGGCGCCCTGAGCGGCTGGCGCCGGCCCCGGCGCCTCGCCCGCGCCTGGCACCCGCCGGCGCCCGAAGGAGGGACGCGGTGAGCGAGCCGGCTTCGACGGGCGGCTCCCCGGCCGCGGCCCCCCACCTGGCGGTCTGCGTGGTCACGCACGACTCGGCGGCCGACCTGCCGGGCTGCCTGGCCGCGGCGGCGGCACTGACCGTCCGCCCGCTCGAGCTGGTGGTGGTCGACTGCGCAAGCCGCGACGGCACCCTGGAGACCGCCGCGGGCGGGGAGTGGCAGCGGACTCCGGGGGTCCGGTTCGAGGTCGTGGCGCTCGCCGAGAACCGGGGCTTCGCCGGCGGGATGAACGAGGCTATCGCCCGCACCACGGCGCCCTGGGTCCTGTCGCTCAACCCCGACGCCCGGCCGGCCCCGGACTACGCCGAGCGCCTGATCGCCCGGGCCGAGGACGGGGCGCGGCGGGGCCTGGCCGTGGGGGCGGTGACCGGGCGGCTGGTTCGGTTCGCGAACCCCGGCGGGGCGAGCGAGGGGGCAGCCACAAGCGAGAGGGCCGACGGGGCCGACCCCGGAGGCCGGCGCCTCGACGCCTGCGGCATGCGCCTGACCCTCACCTGGCGCCACCTGGACCGGGGCTCGGGCCTGCCCGACGAGGGCCAGTACCCGGTGGCCGAGCGGGTCTTCGGCGCCACCGGTGCGGCCTCGCTCTTCGCCCGGGAGGCGCTCGAGGACGTGGCCGTCGGCGGCGAGGTGCTCGACCCCTCCTTCCACTCCTTCCGCGAGGACGCCGAGCTGGCCTTTCGGCTCCACGAGAGGGGTTGGGAGGTGCTCTACGAGCCCACGGCCCGCTGCCTCCACCGGCGCTTCAACGTCCCGGCCCGGCGCCGGGCGATGCCGCCGGCGGTGAACTACCACTCCCTCAAGAACCGCTACCTCCTGCGCGCCTACCACCAGACGGCCTGGAACTTCGCCTGGACTTTCCCGGCGACCCTCCTGCGCGATCTGCTGGCCCTGGGTCACGTGCTGCTGCGCGAGCGCTCGTCCCTCCGCGCCTACCGCTGGCTCTGGACCCACCGACGGGAGATCCTCGCCCGCCGCCGGGCGATCCAGCGGCGCCGGACCGTGCCACCCGGACGGATCGACCGCTGGTTCTGGACCCGGGGGTTGCCGCTGCCGTAGCCTGACGAGGTCGCGCAAGACCTGTCGTATAGAGTCGACTGAGCGATCCCGAAGAGGCGACAACAGCCGAGCAGGAGAGGAGGGCCATGTGCCCCAGACGACCGAGTATTGGCGTCCGACGACGAGCATGTACCACCCTGGAGCCCCGGGGATCGAGGTGCTCACCGACGACACGAACTGGTACGGGGGCTACTACGGCCCGTTCCCTGCGGGCTTCCGCGCCGCCGTACACAACGCGCTGACGTGGCTGAACCACACCCCCAGCGGAGCCACTCTCTTGTGGGAGCTCCAAAGCAACGGCAACGACACCGGAATCGCGCCCAGCGCCATTGGAAACTCGGCTCGGATGGGCAACGGCCACGACTCCATGACGAGGGTGGCGTACGACTTGCTGGTGGGCGGGACGCCCGGTAACGTCACTCGGAATGCCGCCATCGCCGCCTTCGGAGGCACGCTGGGAAATTTCACGGCGGCGACCACGGGGCTGGCCGCGGCGATCAACTCGACGCCCCGCTGGACTCTGAACGCGATGCCCGGGCTCGGCGGATGGGGAACGACCCTCCAGCAGGTGAGGAACTGGGCGAACCGGTGGGCGTTGCTGGTCGATCCCCGGTACTTCCGTTGGTCGGACACCAACGAGGGCTATCACACCGACCAGACGTGGGTCCGGACTTTCGGAGTGGCCGGTTACAACGTCGGGATCACACCGACCGAGGTCCGCACCTGGCTGGTCAACGGAACGCTGCCGGGGAGGTTGACCACGGACCAACGCAACCACGTGACCCTCTCCACGATCGCCGCCCTCGATGCGCACTCGCCGCGAGGACCGGGGTGCGACTGCGCCGTCCTCTGGAACATCGACCCCACGACCACGATGAACCGCACCCGGCCCCCGGCCATCGGCCTGGGGCACGAGCTGATCCACGCCTACTACGGCGTGCGTGGGGAGCAGCCGGGGATCGAGACACCGGGTGCGCTCTCCGTCGAGCTGTTCGAGTACCGGTGCGTCGGGCTCGGGCCCTGGGAGAACGCCGTGCCCTCCGAGAACTCGCTCCGCAAGGAGTGGTGGCCGAACACCTCGCACCTGATCCCGACCACCGACAGGCTCAACCGGAAGGTGCCGCCGAAGCGGATCATGTACAACTGAGGCCGCCCGCACCTCTCTGACACAATCCGCCCCCATGGGGCGCCTCCCACGGATCGCGTTGCTCGGCAGCCGCGGGATTCCCGCGCGCTACGGCGGCTACGAGACCCTGATGGAGGAGCTCGCGCCGCGCCTCGCCCGGGCGGGATTCGACGTCACCGTCTACTGCCGCGCCCACTACACGCCCCGGAGCCTCACCGAGTACAAGGGGGTCCACCTGCGGGTGCTGCCGACGGTGCGCACCCGCCACCTGGACACGCCGGTCCACACCTTCCTGTCCTGCTTCGACGCCCTCGGCCGGGGCGCCGAGGGGTTCGACGCCGCCCTGGTGGTCAACGGCGCCAACGGGCTCTTCGTACCCCTCCTCGCCCTCGGCGGCACCGCCGTCGCCCTCCACGTCGACGGGATCGAGCGGCAGCGGGCGAAGTGGGGCTTCCTGGGCCGGGCGGTCTACGCCCTCTCCGAGCGCCTGGCCTGCCTCGTGCCCACGGCGCTGGTCACTGACGCCGAGGTGATCCGCGCCTACTACCTGAAGCGCTACGGGGCGGACTCGACGGTCATCACCTACGGCGTCGAGCCGCGGCCGGTGGCGGCGAGCGAGACCCTCGCCCGCCTCGGCCTCGAGAGCCGGCGCTACTTCCTCTACGTCAGCCGGTTCGAGCCCGAGAACAACCCTCACCGGGTGGTCGAGGCCTACCGGCAGGTGGGCGGGGAGCTGCCCCTGGTCATGGTGGGTGACGCGCCCTACGCCGAGGGCTTCATCGCCGAGATGCGCTCCGGGGCCGACCGGCGGGTGCTCTTTCCCGGCGCGATCTACGGCGACGGCTACCGGGAGCTCCTCTCCCACGCCCTGGCCTACGTCCACGCCACCGAGGTCGGCGGCACGCACCCGGCGCTGGTCGAGGCCATGGGCTACGGCAACTGCGTGCTGGTCAACGACACGCCGGAGAACCGGGAGGTCGCGGGCGAGGCCGGCCGCTACTTCCGGGCGGAGGCGCCGGAGAGCCTGGCCCGCCTGCTGGAGCAGGTGCGCGGCGCCCCGGACGAGGCGCGGGAGTCGGGCCGAAAGGCGGCGCGACGGGCGGCGGAGCGCTACTCGTGGGACGCGGTCGCGGCCCGCTACCTCGAGCTCTTCGAACGGCTCCTCGCCAACCGCTGAGGGTCCGCTCCTCGCACCGAGGCCCGTGCCGACGTAACATCGTCGCCCGAACCTGGACGCAAGAGCCCTAACTCGCGTAATAATGGCGACCGGAGGCGGTGCCTCCACTTTTCTGGATGCGCTTTTCCGCCGATTGGCACTGAAGGGAAAAGCGTGTACAATGTTGTAGCGCCATATCCTACCCGGGTGCGCAGAGAGGGAACCAGCCGCCGATGCTGAAAGAACGCGCGCGGATCATCGCGGGAACCGTATTCCTGCTGGACCTTTCCCTCGTCGTCGTCGCTTTCTTCGTCTCCTACTGGCTGCGCAGCACCACCCTCCCCTGGGTCCTCCCCGGCCAGTTCCCCCAGCCCCTCTACCCCCTCGCCGAGTACCTCCCTTTCCTGCCTGTGGCGCTCCTGATCTGGGGCGTCCTGCTGCTGCGCACGGGCCGCTATCGCTCGCACCGGACGGTGCCGATCGTCGAGGAGGCCTGGGCGATCATCCGGGTATGCGCCACCGGCATCGTGGTATTCGCGCTCCTTCTCTACGCCCTCCGGATCGACGAGCTGGTGCTCGAGGACGACCGCATCAGCCGCCTCTGGATCGCTCTGTTCGCGGTGGTCGCCTGCCTGCTGCTGCTCACCGAGAAGCTGGCCCTGCGGATCACCTCGCGCTACGTGCGCGCCCGCGGCTTCAATTACCGCACCGTCCTGATCGTGGGCACTTCGCCCCTGGCCCGGGAGATGGCCCGATCCTTCGACCAGCACTCGTTCTGGGGCTACCGCTTCCTCGGCTTCGTGGTCAACGGCGACTCGGAGCCGGCGCCCGAGCCGGCCTCGTTGAGGCATCCGATCCTGGGCCAGGTGGACGACATTCAGCGAATCCTCGCCGAGCAGGTGGTCGACGAGGTGATCTTCTGCATCGGCCGGCGCGACCTCGACCGGCTCGAGGAGCTTTTCCTGGGGCTCTCGGAGCAGGGCATCCGCACCCGGTTCGCCCTGAACTTCTTCCCTCACGCCAAGGCCAAGGTGGAGCTCGAGGAGCTGGGCGAGACGCCGGTGCTCTCCTTCTCCACCGCCCCGAGCAGCGCCTTCCAGCTCCTGGTCAAGCGCGCCCTGGACGTGGCGGTCTCCGCCCTGCTCCTGGTCCTCGGCCTGCCGGTGGTGGGGATGATCGCCCTGGTGATCAAGGTCACCTCGGGCAGCGGCCCGGTCCTCTTCCGCCAGACCCGCTGCGGCCTGAACGGCCGGTCGTTCACCCTCTACAAGTTCCGCACGATGGTGGAGGACGCCGAGGAGCGGCGCCGCGAGCTGCTCCACCTCAACGAGATGCAGGGTCCGGTCTTCAAGCTGCGCAGCGACCCCCGGGTGACCCTCATCGGACGGTTCCTCCGCAAGTTCAGCCTCGACGAGCTGCCCCAGCTCTGGAACGTGCTCCGCGGCGATATGAGCCTGGTGGGCCCACGCCCGCCGATCCCCGAGGAGGTGGCGAAGTATCAGCGTTGGCAGCGCCGCCGCCTGGCGATGAAGCCGGGGCTCACCTGCCTGTGGCAGATCAGCGGACGCAACGAGGTGGACTTCGACCGCTGGATGGAGCTCGACCTGGAGTACATCGACTCCTGGACGCCGTCGCTCGACATCAAGATCCTGCTCAAGACGATCCCGGTGGTGCTCTCCGGCCGCGGCGCCTCGTAGCACCCCCTACCCCCTGCTAGCATCCCGGGCGTGAGCGACCCCGAAGCCAAGCCCGACTCCAAGCCCCTGACCTACGCCAGCTACCTGGCGATCGACGAGCTGCTCGCCCTCCAGCGGCCCCGCTCCGGCGCTCCCGGCCGCCCGCCGGAGCACGACGAGACCCTGTTCATCGTCATCCACCAGGTCTACGAGCTCTGGTTCAAGCAGATCCTCCACGAGCTGGGCCTGCTCCAGCGCTCGTTGGAGGCCGACGACTCAGCCACGGCCCTCGACACCTTCAAGCGCGTCCTCACCATCCTGAAGACCCTGGTCGGCCAGGTCGACGTGCTCGAGACCATGACCCCGGTGTCGTTCAACTCCTTCCGCACCCGGCTCGAGTCGGCGAGCGGCTTTCAGTCGGCCCAGTTCCGGGAGGTCGAGTTCGTCCTGGGCAAGAAGCGCCTGGGGGTGGTCAGCCACCACCCCGAGGGCAGCCCGGGCCGCGCGCACCTGGAGGAGCTCCTGGCGCGACCCTCGCTCTGGGACTCGTTCCTGCGCTTCCTCGCCGCGCGCGGCTACGCGGTGCCGCGGGAAGCCCTGGAGCGGGACGTCCAGCGGCCGGTCGTTCCCTCGAAGCCCGTCCAGGATGTCCTCCTGGAGGTCTACGGCGGCGACCACCTTCTGCGGCAGGTCTGCGAGCGGATGGTGGACCTCGACGAAGGGATCCAGGAGTGGCGCTACCGCCACGTCAAGATGGTCGAGCGCACCCTCGGCGCGAAGACCGGGACCGGCGGCTCGGAGGGCACCGCCTACCTGCGCTCGACCCTCTTCGAGCCCCTCTTCCCGGACCTCTGGGAGATCCGGTCCCGGCTCTGAGGCAGGGTGTCAACCTGGAGGTTGACGATTCAGCCTCTCTATGATTTGTTAGTTTTCATGTCTAATTACTCATGGAGAGGTTTCCCGATGAAGCGAGCTTCCCTGCTGGTCCTGCTCATCGCCTTCGCCTGCGCCCTGCCGGCCCTCGCCGCCGGTCCCGCCAATGCCGTGCCTGCCGTCCAGGCTCCCGCCGTCGCCGTGCCGGGAACCCAGGCGAGCGCCTCCCCGGCCCCGGCTCTGGCCACTCCGGACGCGACGACCCTCACCCAGAACGGCCTCCCGCAGGCGCCGGTTGTGGAGGCGACCACCTGCACCGTCAGCGTGCTCTGCCCGAACGGCACCCGGTTCACCTGCTCGGGTACGGTCTGCATCCGCGAGCCTCGCTGCTTCATCTACTGCGATACCACGGGATCGATGAAGTGCGCCCCCGCCTACTGTCCGTGAGGTAGGCGGCTTCCTTCGACCCCGGCCGCGGGCTCAGCTCGCGGCCGGGGGGTATCCGGCCTCTTCCAGGCGGGCGCGGATCGTCTCCCAGTCGGTCCCCGGCTCCTGCCAGGCCACCTTCACCCGCTTCTCCTCCCGGCTCACGTCGAAGGTCTCGACGCCGTCGAGCCCACTCAGCGCCTGCTCGATGGTGGCCACGCAGTGGTCGCAGGCGATATTCGGCACGTTCACGGTCTTCTCGGTCACTTGACAGTCCTTTCGTCGGCCTTTTCTCGGCGGGTCGCCACGGCCGCAGCCGGCGGCGCCGCCCCGCTCCCGATGTTACCCACGCCGTCCACCGGCCCGCCCCACCCCCGCGGTCGGGGAGTCAGGGAGTCAGCAGGGTCAGGAGGTTCAGGGTGGTCTCGACCACCGCCCGCAGGGGGCCTGCGTCGGCCTCCCCACGGCCGGCGATGGCGTAGGCCGTGCCGTGATCGACCGAGGTCCGCAGGTACGGCAGGCCGAGGGTCCAGTTGGTCGCCTGGCCGAAGGCGGCGGTCTTGACCGCGATCAGCCCCTGATCGTGGTAGAGGGCGAGCACCCAGTCGAACTCACCTCGCCGCGCCCGGGCGAAGAGGGAGTCGGCGCTCTCGGGGCCGTGGGCGTCGATCCCCCGGCGCCGGGCTTCGGCGACCGCCGGCGCCACGACGTCGGCGTCCTCTGTCCCGAGGAGCCCCCCCTCCCCGGCGTGGGGATTGAGGCCGGCGACGGCGATCCTCCGCCGCCCCGAGACCGCCGGAGCGTGGCGATCGAGGCACTCGAGGGCCTCGACCACGGCCGCCTCGGTGACCCCGTCGAGGGCCCGGCGCAGGGGCAGGTGGGTCGAGAGCAGGGCCACCCGCAGGTCCGGGGCGAGGAAGGTCATCAGGTAGTCCCGCCCGTAGCGCTCGAGACCGGCCCGGTGAGCCAGGAAGTCGGTGTGCCCTACGAAGCCCGGCAGGGCGTGGCGGGCGATCGTCTCCTTGGACACCGGACAGGTCACCAGGGCCGACGCCAGGCCCGAAGCGACCAGGACGGTTCCCGTGTTCAGGGCGAGGAGGGCTCCGGTGGCGTCGGCGGGCCCCGGGCGACCCGGCTCGACCCGGCGGTCGGAGCCCACCGGATCGAGGACCGGGATGCGGTCGTCGTCGCCGGCCAGCGACTGGCGGGAGACGAGGCCCGGAAGGTAGACCAGGCGGTCCCAAGGCGCCTCGGGCACGACCGCGCGCAGGGGCTCGAGGGCCGCGCGCTCGGCGATCAGCAGCGGCCGATAGCGGTGCCGGACGGGGTCGGCCTCGGCCAGAAGCCGGAGGAGGATCTCGGGGCCCACACCCGCCGGGTCGCCCTGGGTCAGGGCGAGGGTGGGGGTCGGCGAAGCACTCACGAGCTCTTAGTCCTGTTCGTCGGAGTCGTCCTGGTCGTCGGAGTCGTGCTGGTCTTCGGAGTCGTGCTGGTCTTCGGAGGTGTCGGAGAGCTCGCGGTCGCTCGAGGCGAAGCGCCGGCCCCGGCGTCCTCGCAGCTCGGCTTCCTTGAACAGGTAGCGGATGTTGTGCTTGGGGATGAGCAAGTTCGGCCCGTCGTTGCGGTTGAGCTTGATCATCCCCTTGTCGTACCACTCGATCCAGCCGCGCAGCTCCTCGTCGTTGGTGAGCACCACCACCATCGGCGTCTTGTTCGCCATCTGCTTGAGGTAGTAGTACTCCTCCGCGTTGGTCTGCTCGGGAGGGGCCTGCTTGCGCCGCGCACCGCGGGGACCGACCTCCTTTCGGAGATCCTGGACGTCGGGGCGGATGAGCTTTCGGTTCGGCATGGTTCCGGTCTTACTTTCGGGATCGGCGCTTTTTTTCATACTGGTCGTTCTCGTAGGCCAGGCAACACAGGAGGCGACCGCACTGGCCCGAGATCTTCGAAGGATTGAGCGACAGGTTCTGGCGCTTCGCCATCTGGATCGAGATCGGCTTGAAGTCGGTGAGCCAGGTGGAGCAGCACAGCGTCCGGCCGCACACTCCGATGCCGCCCAGAAGCTTGGCCTCGTCGCGAGCCCCCACCTGGATCATCTTCACCCGTACCGAGAACCGCTTGGAGAGGTCCCGCACGAGCTGGCGGAAGTCCACCCGGCCGTTGGACGTGAAATAGAAGCTCGCCCGCTTTCCGTAGAGGGAGAAGTCG
The DNA here is from genome assembly GCA_963739795.1 of uncultured Acidobacteriota bacterium. Classification (GTDB taxonomy): domain Bacteria; phylum Acidobacteriota; class Thermoanaerobaculia; order Multivoradales; family DATKCC01; genus CAVUBL01. The sequence continues at coordinate 20,966 of CAVUBL010000001.1, forward strand.
ACCCGCGAGATCTTCATCTCCAGGCCCAGCTCCCGGGCACGCTGCTGGCAGTACCGCTTGGCCGCCGCTTCGTTGGCGAGCTGCTGGTCGTAGGCTTCGGTGTCTTCCTCGGTGGCGCGGCGCACCACGGCCTGCGCGGACGACTTCTGGCAGGGCTTGAAGACCGGCATCGGCGACTTCTCGACCCGGCCGAGAGCCGGCCCCTGGTCGAGCTCGATGACCAGCGTCTCACCCGTGGCGTAGATTTCGCCGCCGGCCCGGCAGAGGGTCAGATTGGTTTCCTCGCCGAACCGGACGCCGATGAACGTGTCCTCGACGGCCGTCGAGCGGCCTGTGTATGAGCAACCTGAGCATCCCATGGGACCGCAATCCTCGACTAGGGGCCGTCCGGCAAGATCTCGATCATCTCGCTCCCTCGCACGGCCGGGAGCCCTGACTTGATCGAGAGACTGCGGAGCGGCTCAAGAAAAGTGGCGCGCGCCATTATGGCCATGGCCCGGATCGCCTGTCAATGAAGACAAACCGCGGGTACGGCCCGATATTCCCGCCTCCCGGGGCCCTCGCCGAGCGCCTTCAGGCGGACTGCTTCTCGAGCACCCGGCGGCCGATGTCGCGGCGCAGGACCTTGCTCGGCCAGGAGATCTCCACGGCCGCCGCATAGCTGCGCTTCAGGGCCTCGACCAGGCTCTCGCCCCGGGCGCATACGTTCAGCACCCGGCCGCCGCTCGTGACCACGGTTTCGCCGTCCTCGCCCCACGCCGTGCCGGCGTGGAAGACCTCCACCCCCCGGCGGGCGCGGGCGGCGTCGAGCCCGGCGATGGGCTCGCCCTTGACCGGCTTGCCCGGATAGCCGGCGCTCGCCAGCACCACGCAGGCGGCGGCCTCGCGGGCGAAGCGCATGCGCGCGCCGCCGAAGTCGCCCTCGGCCCCGGCGGCGAGCACCGGCAGCAGGTCGTCCTCCATCCGCACCAGGAGAGCCTGGGCCTCGGGGTCGCCGAACCGCACGTTGTACTCGAGAACCCGGGGGCCCTGCGCGGTCAGGATCAGGCCGGCGTAGAGGACGCCGGTGAACGGCCGGTTCTCCTCCGCCATGCCGGCGATCGTCGGCCGGATCACCCCCTCGACGATCTCGGCGGCGAGCGCCGAGTCGACCAGGCCCGACGGGGTGTGGGCACCCATGCCCCCGGTGTTGGGACCGGTGTCGCCCTCGCCGATCCGCTTGTAGTCCTTGGAGGTGGCGAGGGGCAGCACCCGGGTGCCGTCGGCGAGGGCCATGAAGGAGACCTCCTCGCCTTCCAGGTGCTCCTCGACCAGCACGCGGTCGCCGCTGGCGCCGAACCGGCGCTCCTGGAAGAACACGTCGAGGGCCTCGCCGAGCTCGCGCTCGGTGGTGGGGATGATCACCCCTTTCCCCGCCGCCAGCCCGTCCGCCTTGAGGACGACGGGCAGCCCGAAGCTCCGTGCCGCCTTGCGTGCCTCGGCGGCGGTGTGGACCACCTCGGCGCGGGCGGTCGGAATGCCGTGGCGGACCATGAACTCCTTGGCGAAGACCTTGCTCCCCTCGAGCTGGGCCGCCGCCCGCGAGGGGCCGAAGACCTTGAGGCCGCGCCGGGCAAGCTGGTCGGCGAGGCCCAGGGTCAGCGGCAGCTCCGGGCCGACGACGGTCAGATCGATCTTCAGGTCGGCGGCGAAGCCTACGAGATCCTGGAGCTGGTCGACGCCGGCGGCCACGGGATGGGCGACCTGGGCGATGCCCGGGTTGCCGGGCGCGCAGTAGAGCTCTTCGATCTCGGGGCTCTGGGCGAGCTTCCAGCAGAGGGCGTGCTCACGCCCGCCGGAGCCCACGACTAGGACTCTCATCGTCGTACCTCCTGAGCCTCGACCGCCGTGATCGCCATGGCGTCGAGTACATCTTCGACCGAGCAGCCGCGCGACAGGTCGTTGACCGGACACGCCAGGCCCTGGAGCAGTGGCCCCACGGCCCGCGCCCCGGCCAGGCGTTCGGTCAGCTTGTAGGCGATGTTGCCGGCGTCGAGGTCCGGGAAGACCAGCACGTTGGCCCTCCCGGCGACGGGGCTCCCGGGCGCCTTGCGCCGGGCGACGGCTTCGACCAGGGCGGCGTCGGCCTGAAGCTCGCCGTCGAAGGCGAAGGAAACGCCCCGGCGCTCGAGCTCCGCCACCGCCGCCCGGACCTTCTCGACCCGCGGGTGCTCGGCGCTCCCCCGGGTCGAGAAGGAGAGCAGGGCGACGCGCGGCTCCTCTGCCAGCAGGATCCGGCAGCTCGCGGCCGCGGCCACCGCGATGTCGGCGAGCTGCGAAGGATTGGGATCGGGCATGACGGCGCAGTCGCTGTAGATCAAGCTCCGGTCCGCAAGGGCCATCAAGAAGCAGGACGAGACCACCTTCAGCCCCGGCCGGGGGCCCACGACCCGGAGCGCCGCGCGGAGCACCTGGGCCGTCGTGGCGACCGCTCCCATCACGGCGCCCGCCGACCGGCCCGTGGCCACCCGGAGCGCCGCGTAGTAAAGGGAATCGCGAGCCAGGGCCACGACCTCCCCGGGGCTCGTCCACGGACCCGACCGGCCGGCGAGGCGCGCCGCCAAGTGCGCGGCGAGGTCGGGGAGCTCGGGGTCCTCCCGCGGGTCGAGGACCGGCACCGTGACCGGGACCCCGGCGCCGGCCGCGGCGGCGGCCACCTCGTCGGCCGCACCCACCAGCACCGGGCGACAGATGCCCGCGCCGGCCGCCTCCTCGGCCGCGGCGACGACCCGAGGGTCCGCGCCCTCGGCGAGGACAATCTCCACGGGCGCGCTTCGGGCGCGCTCTCTCAAGGAAGCCAGTAGATCGGGCACGATGACGGGCGCCGCAGCAGTTGCAGCGAAGTCTAGCAGAGCGGCGCGGCGGCCCTCGCGTCTTGCGGCAAGCGGCTCGCGGCGGCGGGCCGGCGACGCGCGATCGGGGTCAGTCCCCCGAGCCCTGCTGGGCCCCCTCCTGGTCCATGTCGCCGGGGGTCTCGAGGGTGGCACCCGCCATGGCCTCGTTGTCGGACAGGGTGACGACGCCACACGCGAGGCGGGGCCCGGCGTTTCCGCTCGGCTGCGAGGTGCAGTCGTCCTGGCCCTCGTGGAGGATCACCGCCTTGCCGACCACCGAGGTGTCGCCCGGCGTGACGGTGATCAGATCACTCGTTTCGTCGAGGTGCCCCGAGCCGTCGGCGGAGATCTCGATGTTGCCGAAGTCCCCGGCGTGGCGCGGCGTCGTCGGCGGGCAGGCGTGATCCGTGCCCTGGGGGTTGAAGTGGCCTCCTGCGGACTTGAAGTCCGGCGCCGAGCACTCTCCGGTCTCGTGCACGTGGATGCCGTGCTCGCCGGCGCCCTGGACGCCGTGCAGGTCGGCCACCATCTCTGTGCCGCCGCCGGGGTGCTGGGTGAAGGTGACCGTGCCGAGCTCGGTGCCGTCGGCGGTCTTGAGCGTCGCGGTCGCCACCATCATGTCTTCGGCCGTCGCCTCTTGAGGCGGCGCGACCTCCTGGACCGCCGGCTCCGTCGTCGCCGGCTCGGCCTCCGGCTTGGGCTTGCAGCCCGCCGCGAGGAGGACGAGGACGGCGCTCGTGAGGATCAGTGCTCTCGAGTGACTCATGATAGTTCCTCCTGGGTCATTGATTCGATGGTTGGACCCTACGACTTCTGCAAGGTGCCTGCCAGGAGGACGCTCAGCTTTCGCCGGCGAGGCGCAGGCGCACACCCATGAGGCTGCGGTTGAACTGAATCTCGACCGGCGTCGCCACGTCGTCCTCGGCCAGCCAAAGCTCGAGCTGGCCCTTCCAGTGGCGCTCGCCCGGCAGGTCGAGGCCGTGGATCACGTAGTGGCGGGTCTGGACCCTGTGACCGCTGGGGAGCCTGCGCATCTCCTCGCCCATGGGCTCGACCTCCACGGGGTAGATCCTGCCGTCGGACCAGATCCGCATCCGCCGCGGCTCGGTGGGCGGGTCGCGGCGGATCTGGTAGATGCCCGAGGCCACGTCGATCACGCCCGCCTCGTCGATCTCCGCGCTCTGCGAGCTCGTCTTGCCGCGCCAGAAGTAGGAGCTCCAGGCCCGAACGGTGCGCCCGAGCCGCGGGTCGATCTCGGCGCCGTAGCGCCAGAACTCCCCCTCGGCGCTGTGGCTGGAGGTGATGAGCAGCTCGCTCGTCAGGTTGCCGTTGGGGCGCTCCTCGTAGGTGAGGCGCCCGGTGCCCTGCCCGGGAACGAGGATGCCGCCGAGCAGGGAGGCGAGCTTGCGCAGCTCCCAGCGGTAGACGAAGGTCTCGGACCCGAGGGGACGACTGGCGGGGCCGGCGGCGCGCGCGCCCGGAGCCAGCGAAAGCGCCGCTACGAGGGCCAGCGCGACACTCCCGAGATGGCGGCGCTTCATGGGTACTGCGCTATAACCCGGACGGCCGGGCGATCCTTCCAGATCCATCGCATCGCCCCCCTCACCCTCGGTCCCTCGGGAAGGGACGGCGGTTTGTCATTCCACCGTGACGCTCTTGGCCAGGTTGCGGGGCTGATCGACGTCCGCGCCGCGGCGCACGCCCACGAAGTAGGCCAGGAGCTGGAGCGGGACGACGTTGACCACGGGCTGGAGCCAGGGGGACACGCGGGGCACCTGGATCACCTCGTCGGCCAGGCCCTCGAGATCGCCCGGGTCGTGGTCGGTGAGGGCGATCACGATGCCGTCGCGGGCCTTGATCTCCTGGAGATTGCTCATCACCTTCTCGAACAGCGTGCTCTCACCGGTGGCGACGGCCACCACCGGCATCTCCTGATCGATCAAGGCGATGGGGCCGTGCTTCATCTCGCCGGCGGGATAGCCCTCGGCGTGGATGTAGGAGATCTCCTTGAGCTTGAGGGCCCCCTCGAGGGCGATGGGGTAGTTGATGCCCCGGCCGAGGAAGAGAACGTTCTGGGCGCGGTAGGTCCGGCGGGCGAGCTCCTCGACCCGCTCCTCCTGGGCGAGCACCTGGTCGACCGCGGCGGGGAGCCGGGCGAGGGCCTCCAGGTGCCCGGGATCGAGGCCGAGGCCCCGGGCCTCGCGCAGGCGGAGAGCGAGCAGGTACAGGGCGACGATCTGCGTGGTGAACGCCTTGGTGGAGGCGACGCCGATCTCCGGCCCGGCGTGGGTGTAGATCGTGCCCTCGCTGATCCGGGTGGCCTGACTGCCCACGACGTTCGAGACCGCCACCAGGTGAGCGCCGCGCTCCCGGGCCGCCTCCATGGCCGACAGGGTGTCCGCGGTCTCGCCCGACTGGGAGATCCCCACCGCCAGCACCCGGTCGTCGACGATGGGGTCCCGGTAGCGATACTCGGAGCCGTAGTCGACCTCGGCGGGGATGCGGGTCAGCTCCTCGATCAGGAACTTCCCCACCAGGGCCGCGTGCCACGAGGTGCCGCACGCGAGCAGATGGACCCGGTCGAGACCGGCGAGCACCGGGTCCGGGAGGTTCAGCCCTTCGAGGTCCACCCGCAGAGCCTCGAAGCTCACGCGCCCGGCGAAGGTGTCCTGGACGGCCTGGGGCTGCTCGTGGATCTCCTTGAGCATGAAGTGCTTGTAGCCGCCCTTCTCGACCTGGATGGGGTCCCAGTCCAGGCGCTGGGGCGGGCGCTCGACCGGCGCCCCCGAGGCGTCGCGGACCTCGACCCCGCCGGCGGTCAGGCGGGCCAGGTCGCCGTTCTCGAGAAACAGCACGGAGCGCGTGTGGGGGATCAGGGCGGTGGGGTCCGAAGCCAGGAACTGCTCGCCGTCGGCCAGGCCCAGCACCAGGGGCGGCCCGTGGCGGACCGCGACGATCTCACCGTCGGCGGCGGCCACGACCGCGAAGGCGTAGAGGCCCTCGAGCTCGGCGGCGGTGGCGGCCACGGCCGAGAGCAGGTCGGGCGCCGTCTCGAGGTGCGAGGAGACCAGGTTGGCGACGACCTCGGTGTCGGTCTCGGAGCGAAACTCCCAGCCCTCCGCCTGGAGGCGACGCTTCAAGGGCAGGAAGTTCTCGATGATGCCGTTGTGGATCACCGCCACCCGCTCGCGGGCGTCCACGTGGGGGTGGGCGTTGGTCTCGTTGGGGGCGCCGTGGGTGGCCCATCGGGTGTGGCCGAGGCCCGGGCTGCCGCTGACCGGGTGCTCTTCGAGACGGGCCAGCAGGTTGCCCAGCTTGCCCGGGGCCCGCACCCGCTCCAGGTGTCCGTCGGAGACGACCACCACCCCGGACGAGTCGTAGCCCCGGTACTCGAGGGCCTTGAGCCCGTCGAGGAGGATGGGAGTCGCCTCCCGGGGGCCTACGTATCCGATGATGCCGCACATGGGGACACCTCCAATGCCTCGCTCGCTGCTCCGTGGGCTACCGCGCCTTCGCGGACGAGCCGCCGAGGCGCCCGGAGAGGACCCGGTCGGCCCGCTCGAGCTCCTCGGGCGTGTTGACCCCGAAGGCTTCGGACGGGTCTTCCAGCTCGACCAGCCGCACCGGATGGCCGTCCGCCACCGCGGCCACCAGGGCGTCGGTCAGGTAGAGCTCGCCCTGGGCGTTGTCCGGCGCCAGGCGCTCGAGGTAGCGCAGGACGTCGCCCGCGGGCAGCGCGTAGAGACCGGCGTTGACGGTGGTGACGGCCAGCTCTTCCGGGGTCGCGTCGCGCGCCTCGACGATCCGGTCGAGGAGCTCCGGGGCGTCCGCCCGGCGGAGCACCCGGCCGAGAGAGCCGGCCTCCCCCGGGCCGGCGAGATCGGCCACCGCCATGGCGCCCCATCCCCCGGCCTCGGCGGCCCGGATCACCTTCTCGAGGCTCGCCGCGGTGACCAGCGGCGCGTCGCCCGACAGTACCAGCAGCAGCTCGTCCGCCGCCACTCGGCCGGCGACCTGCGCCAGGGCGTGGCCGGTGCCCAGGCGGGGCTCCTGGAGCACCCAGCCCAAGTCGTCGGCGAGCGGGATCGCCCGGCGCACCCGCGCGGCCTGGTGGCCGACGATGACCAGGATCCCCTCGCAGCCGGTCGCCCGGGCGGCCTCGAGCACCCAGGCGAGAAGCGGCCGGCCCGCGGCTTCGTGGAGGACCTTGGGCAGGTCCGAGCGCATCCGGGTGCCCTGGCCGGCGGCGAGGATGACGGCGGTCGGGCGAAGAGGCATCGGCGTCGGGGTCGGCGGACGGGTCAGGTCAGGCCAGGATCAGGGCCGGGTCGGCGAGGAGCTCCTCGACCAGGCGGCGCACGGCGGCCGGGTCGTGGCGAATCAGATCGCCCTGGGCGTGAAGGTCGCGGGCGAGAAGCGTCACCCCGCGGGCCTCGAGCGCCCCGGTGTCGACGGTCACCGGCCTCGAGCCCCACTCAGCGTACACCGTGAGCTGCTCGTCCGACGGCCGGCCGGTGCTCGCCACCACCGCGTCGACCAGGCCGGGGCCCACGTGCTTCTCGAGGGCGTCCAGATGGGCCGTGGCGTCCATGCCGTCGGTCTCCCCCGGCTCGGTCATCAGGTTGAGGAGCAGGACGACCGGCGCCCGGGAGCGGCGCACGGCCTCCCGGATGCCCGGAATCAAGAGATTGGGCAGGATTGACGTGTAGAGGGAGCCGGGCCCGAGCAGGAGGAGATCCGCCTGCTCGATGGCCTCGACCGCGGCCGGGAAGGCCTCCGGCGTCTCCGGGAGGAGCTTGACCGCCTCCAGGCTCTCACCCGAGCGGCCCACGGCCACCTCGCCCTGGTAGATCTTTCCCGAGCGCCCCCGGCCGCGGAGCTGGACGTCGGTGAGGGTCGCCGGCAGGATCTTGCCCCGGACCGAGAGCACCTGCTCGGCAGTGAGCACGGCCTGGTAGAAATCGCCGGTGATCCCGGTCAGGGCGGTCAGAAACAGGTTTCCGAAGGAGTGGCCTGAGAGGCCGTTGCCGTTGACGAACCGATACTGGAAGAGCCGGGTGAGCAGGTCCTCGTCGTCGGCGAGCGCCGCCAGGCAGTTGCGGATGTCCCCCGGCGGCAGCACGCCGAGCTCGCGGCGCAGGCGCCCCGACGAGCCGCCGTCGTCGGTCATGGTGACCACGCCCACGAGGCGCGCAAGGCCGCCAGGCCCCGTGAGGCCCTTCAAGCCCCGGAGCACTCCCGACAGGCCGGTGCCCCCGCCGATGGCGGTCACGGTCCGGTTATGACTGGAAGACGTCGGCGTGCTCTCGGCTCTTGCGAAGCGGGGCGAAGTCGGGATCGTGGAAGGCATGGACACGGTTCTCGCCGTTCAGCTCGATCGCCCGGTCGAGGGCGGCGGCGGCTTCGCCCAGCCGCTCGTCGAGGGCATGGATCGAGGCCTCGAGGTAGGCGAACCGCTCGTCCTTGCCGCTGCGCCCGCCGCGCTTGGAGATCTCCAGGGCCCGCGCGTAGTTGCCCCGGTTCTTCTCGAAGACGGCCAGGAGGAAGTCGTCCTCGCTCTCGGGCTCGTCGCTCGCCCCCCGGCTGCGGCAGATCGCCAGGTACTGGCGGGCGCGCTCGGCGAGCTCGGCTTGGTCGCACTCCTCCACGATCTTGGCGAAGAGCTTCTCGGCCTGCGGGCCCTTGCCGCCGTGAAAGGCGGTGAGGGCCTCCTCGTACGTCGCGAGCATGGGCTCGTTGCCCAGACGGGACTTCGGCTTCGGGCTGTCCTTGGCATGGAGGCCGAGCTCGTCGAGCTTCGCCTGGAGCGTGTCGACGTCGGTCTCGAGGCGTTGGGCGAGCTCGTCCCGCCTCTTACTGCTCGCGTACCGCCTCAGGTAGCTGATCTCTTTGTTGGTCCAGTCTCTTGCCATGAGTTTCTACCGCTTTCGTAGTTCGACGAGGATCTGCTTGGCCACGGACTTCAGGGTGTCGAACACGCCCACGCCGGTGGTGGCCACCGCTTCGAACGTCGGCTCACGCTTGTAGTTCAAGGTGCGGTAGAGCTCTTCGACGGGCAGCACGTTGGACAGGTCTCGCTTGTTGAATTGCAGGGCGTACGGGATCGTGCGCAGGTCGAACCCGTGCTCCTCGAGGTTCTCTTCGAGGTTGCGGATCGACTCGATGTTGGCCTCCATGCGCTCGCGCTGGCTGTCGGCCACGAACACCACACCGTCGACCCCCTTGAGGATCAGCTTCCGGCTGGCGTCGTAGAACACCTGGCCCGGCACGGTGTAGAGGTGGAAGCGGGTGGTGAAGCCGCGGATCGTGCCGAGGTCGAGGGGCAGGAAGTCGAAGAACAGCGTGCGGTCGGCCTCGGTGGCCAGGGAGATCATCTTCCCTTTCGCCTCGGGGGCCGTCTTGTTGTAGATGTACTGCAGATTCGTCGTCTTGCCCCCGAGCCCGGGGCCGTAGTAGACGATCTTGCAGTTGATCTCCTTGCTGGCGTAGTTGATGAACGTCATCGTCGTCGCCTGGAAGGCTTTCTGGGACTCCGGGGAGCCGGGCTCAACTCGGAGCCCTCACTCGGTAAACAGAGCGTCGATGTCGTCGTCGGTGATCTCGGAGAAGGGGCTCGAGGTGGTCGGGCCACCGGTCGACTGCCCTTTCTGGAGCATGGTCTCGAAGATCTTCTCGAGCTCCGAGCTCGCCCGCTTGACCCGCAGCCGGACGAGGCCCAACGACGAGCGGTCGTCGAAGATCACCACCAGGATCGCCCGGTTGGCGACGATCGAGATGTGGATGTGCTCTTGCTGCCCTTCGTGGAAAAGGACCGAGAACTCCCTCTCGCCGATGAGCTTGGCCAGGCCGTCTGTGGCGGCGACGTTGCCCGCGGTCAGAGAGGCCAGCGAGGTCGTGTCGAAGCCAGTCACGTCGCCGGCGTTGGCGATCTGCTGACCGTTCTTGTCGATCAGGAACACGACCAAGGAGTTGGCTTCCTGGCGCAGCCGGCGGAGCGCACGCTCCAGATGCTGGAACTCCTCCTCGTAGATCACGAAGTCGACGGAACTGGCCATGGTCGTCCTTTCCCGAGCCGCGAGACGATAGCACACGCGCCCAAGGCGGTCAAAACGTTGAAGTTACATCGAAAGCACCCCTCGTGACCAACCCCCTCGCAGAGGGCCGGCAGGGTGTCTCTCCTCGTTGCACGGGCACCAGCCCTTCGAGCAGCCGGATCCTCGTGGCACCCAGTCTACAACTCCCACCACCTCGCACGCCGAATCCGGCCCACTGAGGCCCCCGACCGAGTCCGGCCCGAGCCCGGATCGAGACCGGATCGACTCCGGCCTGGGCCGATCCCGCGGGTACAATCCCGGGCCATGAGCGCCCCTCCACTGCCCCCCGTCTCCTCGAGGCTCAGCCTCCCCGGCGTCCGGCTCGGCCACGGATCGGACACCCGGGGCATGACCGGGGTGACCGTCTTTCTCTGCCCCGAGGGCGCCGCCGCCGCCGCCGAGGTCCGGGGCTCGGCCTCCGGCACCCGGCAGTTCGACTCCCTCACCGATCCGCGCCACATCGCCTCCCGGATCCACGCGGTGGTCCTCGCCGGCGGCAGCGGATTCGGTCTCGCCGCCGCCGACGCGGTCGTCGAGCACCTGGCGTCCCGGGGCCACGGCTTCCGCACCGGCTACGGGGTGGTGCCCCTCGTGCCCACGGCCATTCTCTTCGACCTGGCCTTCGGAGAGGGCAAGACCCGCCCCTTCCGCGAGCTCGCGGCCGAGGCGCTGGAGGATGCCCTGCGCTCCGATCAGACCGGGGACGAGGGCGCCGAGGTCGCCGTGGGTAGCGTGGGCGCCGGCACCGGAGCGACCGTGGGCAAGACCCTGGGCCCGGAGCAGGGGATGAAGGGTGGATTCGGATTCGCCTCCCTGACCGCTCGCGGCGGGCCGACGGTGGCGGCGGGGGTGGCGGTCAACGCCCTCGGCGACGTGCGCGACCCGGACGACGGCCGGCTGATCGCCGGCTGCCGGTGCTCTCCCGACAGCCTCGAGCTCGCCTCGGCGGAGCGCGAGCTGGCGGCCCTGCCCCCGGGCTACGACCACGTCTGGGAGGGCAACACCACCCTGGCGGTGGTGATGACCGACGCCGGACTGTCCAGGCAGAGCGCCTCGAAGGTGTGCCAGATGGCCTTCGGCGGTTTCTACCGCGCCCTCTCGCCGGCGCTCTCCCTCTACGACGGCGACCTGGTGGTGACCCTCTCCCTCGGCCAGCGCCCCGCCAACGTCAACCAGGTCGGGGTGCTCGCCCAGCACGCGGTGGGTCGGGCGATCGTGCGGGCGGTCGAGAGCGCCGACGGCTTCGGGCTCGTGCCTGCGGTGCGGGACCTGGCCGGCGCCTGACCCGACGGGGAACCGAGTGAGGCGTCAGGAGGCCGCGGGCGGTCCCTCCGCCCGGAGGACGAGGCTCCAGCGGAACGGGAACCGGCGCCGGAGCTCCTCGACCTGCAGCCCCCCCACCTGATCGACCTGATCGACCAGCTCGGCCACCTCGCCGATCGTCCAGCTCTGGGCGATGGAAAGGTAGCCGTCGTGACGTGCGACCCGTCCGACGCCCAGGCATGGGAAGAAGGCCCGGGCGAGGACGACGGCCAGCCGGCTCCGCCGCAGATCGACCACCGCCACGCCGCGGCGGGCCGCGCGCCGCATCTCGCCCAGGATCTCCAGGTTCTCCCGGCCTCCGAAATGGTGGAAGAAGAGGCTCGAGAAGACCCAGTCGAAGGCGCCGGCGCGAAACGGCAGGGCCTCGGCCGAGGCGACCACCCGGTGCTGGTCGTGCCCCAGGGCGCGGCCCACCAGGAGGTGCCCCAGGTTCATGTCGACCCCCACCACCCGGACCCGGGCGCCACGCCGGCGGGCGGCGCGGGCGAGAACGGCGGCGGGCCGGCCGCTGCCCGTACCCAGGTCCAGGACGCGGACGGTGTTGTCGCCCGGCCGCTGCCCGGAAGCCGCCGCGAGGCGCCGGGCGAGGGTCCTCACCAGGGAGCCGGTGCCCAGCAAGAGGAGAGTCACGCGGTCGAGGTCGGTCAGGGCGCGGCGGGCCTCGAGGTAGGGGAGGTCGCCGTCCATGATCTCGGGGGCGAGGACGCGCCGGGACCGGGGCGGAGTGGGCGATGGGGCGGTCATTGAAGAGATGGGATCATATCGATGCTCCCGCCGGCAGGTGGCCCCGCCGGGAGCGCAGGCTACAATGGACCGGCATCTCCCCGATCCCATGACGATCGATCCTCGAGCCTGGCGCCAGGGCGCCGTCTCGGCGCTGCCCGCGGTCCTCGCGGCCGTGGCCCTGGCGCTCGCCCTCCTGGTTCCATTCTCCGGGTGGACCGCAGCGCCCGCCGCCTCACCCTTCGGCCCGGCCGGGTCCTGGCTCGCCCTGACCTTCCTCGCCGTCCTCGCTCTCGGCTCCCTCCACCGCCCTCTGGGCGGCTCCGGCCTCGGCCTGGGCGCGGCCGCCCTGCCGCCCGCCATCGCGCTCTTCGGCGGAGCCTGGGCGGCCGGGCTCGCCGCCGCCGGCTATGTCCTCGGAGGGGTGGGCCGCCGGCTCCTGGCGCGGCTCTCGCCCGCTCCGCCGGATGAGCGGCGCGGTATCGCCCGCCTGGTCGAGGGCGCGGGCCGCGCGGCGCTCGCCACCCTGGCCGCCGCCCTCGCGGCCCACGCCCTCGCTGCCGGAGGCGCGGAGGTGGCGCCCCGGGCTGGGGCGTTCGCCTGGGCGCCCGTCGCCGGCTCGGGCCTCGCCTATCTCGCCACCTTCTTCGCCCTGGTCCTCGGCGCGGCGAAGCTCCGGCGCCCACGGCAGGCCCTGCACCCCCTCCACCGCGCCGTGTCCCTCGCTCTGGACGCCGCCGGCTGGGGCCTCGGGGGCCTGCTGGCGGCGGTGGCCTCCCTCGCGGGTTCCGCCGGACAGGGCCTGGCCGCCGCCCTCCTCTGGGCCTTCGCCCTCCTGGCCTTCGAGGCCGCCCGGCTCGGTGTCCTCCAGGGTGCCTTCGAGCGGCGGGCGGTGGACCTCGAGCGGGTCACCCGGGCGAGCCGGCGTATGGGGGCCGCCGGCTTCGGGCTGGGGGGTCTCGCCGCCCAGATCCGGGCCGAGTGCCTGCGGGTGCTCGACGTGCAGTGGTTCCAGCTCACCCTCTCCGAGGAGGGGGGCTCCGTGCGGAGCTGGTGGGCCGGTCCCGACGGGGCGATCCACGGCGGGGTGCCGGACCCGGGGCCCTGGGCGCCGGCGCTGCCCGGCATCCACCGGCGCCGGCCCTGGGAGCTCGTGGAGCGCGATCTCGAGGCGGACGACCGCGCTCTGGGACGGATCCGCCTGTGGTGCGACCCGCGGCGCGCCCGGCCGGCGGACGTGGCACTGCTCGAGAGCCTGCTGCCCCAGCTCTCCGGCTGGACGCACCGGGCGATCCTCGACCGGGAGGCCCGGGAGGACCCGCTGACCGGCGTGCCGGTGCGGCGGCTTCTCGAGCGGTCCCTCGCCGAGCTGTTCGGCCGCTGCTGCCAGCAGGGAGGCGCGGTGAGCGTGATCATGTGCGACCTCGACCGGTTCAAGGAGATCAACGACACCTACGGCCATCCCGCCGGCGACCGGGCGCTGGTGGCGGTGGCGAAGACCCTCGACGCCCATCGCCGGGCCGCGGACACCTGCGCCCGGTACGGCGGCGAGGAGTTCGCGCTGGTGCTCGGGGACACGGACGGGGAGGGCGCGCTGGCGGTGGCGGAGCGGCTGCGGCAGGCGGTGGAGGCGCTGCTGGTGGAGGATCGGGCGCAGCCGATCCGGCTGACGGTGAGCCTGGGGGTGGCGTCGTTTCCTGAGCTCTGGGCGGCGGCGCCGGGGGAGCTTCTGGCGCTGGCGGACGAGGCGTTGTACGAGGCGAAGCGGCGGGGGCGGAATCGGTGTCTTCTGAATCTGGGGCGGGGGCGGTTTCGGGGGGCTTCGGGGGAGGTTGTCGGCGGGGACGGCGAAGGGGGGCCGGTGGAGGCGCCTCGGATCTTTGCGTGACGGAGCTCGTTGCTAGTTGGGCCGTCGGGTGCCATGGTGACGGGGCTGTGAGTGGTAAGGGTTCGGCGGCGGACTGCGCCGGCGAACCCTTTCCAGCTCCCAGCCCCTGCGTTCGACCGGCTGTTGAAGCGCTGGGCCCCTTCGCCTTGGGGTGGGAGTGGGGGGATGGGCGGGGTCGGTGGTTGGGTGGTTGGTCACGGGAGCGGGAGCGTGAGCGGTAAGGGTTCGGCGTTGGGCCCCTTCGCCGGGGGGTAGGAGTGGGGGGATCGGTGGTTGAAGCGTTGGGGCTTCGTTAGAATGCCGATCTCCTTTGGGCGGGGGCGTGGGAGGGGGCGCCTTCGTTGACTGAAGCCGATTTCGTCACAGGAGGGAAATGTCTTGGATCATGACGACAGGCGCTGGGCCCTCGTGCTTGGGGCTTCCTCTGGGTTCGGGGAGGCTTGTTGCCGGGCGTTTGCGGCGGCGGGGTATGACATCTTCGGGGTGCATCTGGACCGGCGGTCGGGGCTTCTGCACGTGGCCGAGATCATCGAGGCCATCGAGAGGGCGGGCCGGTCGGCGTACTTCTTCAACGTCAACGCCGCCGACCCGGACAAGCGGGCCGAGGTCGTGGAGACGATGACCGAGCGCGCCGACGGGGCGCCGGTTCGCGTGCTGCTCCACTCCCTCGCCTTCGGCACCCTGAAGCCGTTCATCGACGACGACGAGAACGGCGCCCTGAACCGGGCCCAGATGGACATGACCCTGGACGTCATGGCCCATTCCCTCGTCTACTGGTCCCAGGCGGTGCACCTGGCGGGCCTGTTCGCTCCGGGGTCGAAGATCTACGCCATGACCTCGGCCGGAGACCACGTGGTGTGGAAGGCCTACGGAGCCGTCTCCGCCGCCAAGTCGGCGCTCGAGTCCCACATCCGCCAGCTCGCCGTGGAGCTCGCCTCCGAAGGGGTGACCGCCAACGCCATCAAGGCCGGTGTCACCGACACTCCGGCACTGCGCAAGATCCCGGGCAACGAGGCGATCATCAAGAGCGCCGCGGTGCGCAACCCGTCGGGGCGCCTGACCACCCCCGCGGACGTCGCCCGCTGCCTGGTGGCCCTCTCCGAGTCGGGCACCGAGTGGATGACCGGCAACGTGATCAACGTCGACGGTGGCGAGGACGTGGCGGGGTGATGCCCGAAGACGGGCCCGCCGAGGACGCCGGCCGGCCTCGGGGACGGCTGGCGGGCCTCACCTGTCGGCTTTCGGCACCTACCTGGCGGCTGTCGGCACTCGCCCGGCCCCTGGGCGCCCTCGCCCTGGCCCTCGCCATCCTGGCCGCCTTCCGCTACGCCTCGGGCCACGACCTGGGCTCGGGCGACCACCTGCGGAGCTGGTTCGCACCCCTCGGCCCCTGGGGGCCCGTCGCCTTTACCGTGGCCTACGCGGCGGGCACCGTCCTCGCCCTGCCCGGAACGGTGTTCACGGTCGCCGCGGTGGTCCTCTTCGGGCCCTGGTGGGGGTTCGCCGTCGCCCTCTCCGGCGCCACCCTCGGCGCCGCGGGGGCCTTCGGTCTCGCCCGCGGCCTCCTGCGGCGCTCGGTGGTCCGGCGCTTCGGCCACCATGAGCGTTGGCGGGCGGTCGACGGCGTGCTCGAGCGCCACGGCGCGGTCGCCGTCCTCCTGCTGCGCCTGCTGCCCGTACTGCCCTTCAACGTCCTCAACTACGCCTGCGGCCTGACCGGGGCCCGCTTCGTGCCCTTCGCGGCGGCGACCCTGGTGGGCATGGCTCCGGCGACGGCGGTGGTCTGTTACTCGACGGCGGTCCTCGCCGCGCCCGGGGCGGGCTGGGCCAGCCCCCGGGCCCTCGTCGCCCTGGGGCTCCTGGTCGCCCTCCTGGTCGGCCTGCCGCTCTACTGGCGCTGGCGGAGCCGGCAGGACGGAGAGCGTCTCCTCGACCGCCTGGCCAGGAAGCTCGAACACCACCACTGAGGGGCTGTCGGGGGGAAAGTCGTCAGACCTTCTTCATGCGGACCAGATCGTCGTTGCGCCCCAGGATCACCAGCGAATCGGAGTCCTTGATCCGGAACTCGGGCCCCGGGTTCAGGTTCACGTCGTCCTGGAGCACGTCGCGCACGCCGATCACCTGCACGTTGAACCGGTTGCGCAGGCGCAGCTCCTCCAGGGTGCGGCCGACCATCTCGTCGGTGGGCGCGATCTCCTGGATGCTGTAGGACTCCCCCAGGGGGATGAAGTCGAGGAGGTTCTGGGTCGACAGGCGCTGGGCCAGGCGCTCGGCGGCCTCCTGCTCCGGGAAGACGATCTCGTCGACACCGATCAGCGCCAGCAGCTTGGCGTGGTCCTCGGAGCCCGCCTTGGTGATCAGGCGTGGCACACCGACCTCGCGCAGGTGGAGGGCGACCAGGGCCGAGGCGTCGACCCGCTCGCCCAGGCTCACCACCACCACGTCGAAGTCGGCAATCCCCAGCGCCTCGAGGCGCTCCTTGTGACGCGCGTCCATGCACACGGCGCGAGAGACCATGTCCTTGATCCGCTGGACGTTGGACTGGTCCATGTCGATGGCGAGCACCTCGTGCCCCGCCGCCTGGAGGTGGCGGGCGGCGTGGAAGCCGAAGCGCCCGAGCCCGATGACCGCGATCTGCGCCATGCGGCCCTCATTGTAGTCGGCTCTCAGCCGACCATCACGTCCTCTTCGGGATAGCTCCAGTCGTCGAGAGGCTCGGTGGAGGCCACCGCCGAGGCGACCGTGAGGGGCCCCAGTCGGCCGAGGAACATGAGGAAGGCGACCAACCAGCGCGAGGGCCCCAGCAGCATGCTGGTGACGCCCGTCGACAGGCCCACCGTGCCCAGGGCCGACACCGTCTCGAACAGGTAGCCCAGGAAGACCCCCTGGTCCTCGCGCACCATGCGGTCGGGCGACTCGAGGAGCAGCAGGGCGAAGAGCCCGGCCACCACCACCAGGGCTCCGGCCAGGGCGATCGACAGGGTGTCGCGCACCGTCCCCGCCGAGAGCGTCCGCCGGAACACGTTGACCCGCTCGCGCCCGCGCACCCGCGACCACGAGGCGAGGGCCAGCACCGCCAGGGTCGTCGTCTTGATGCCGCCGGCGCACGACCCGGGCGAGCCGCCGATGAACATGAGGAGTGTCATCAGGAACAGGGCCCCGGGCGAGAGGCTCGCGATCGGCACCGTGTTGAACCCGGCGGTCCGGGTGGTGACGCTCTGGAAGAAGCTCGCCCAGAGCTGCTCGCCCGGCGGCACGTGGGCCAGGCTGCCGTTCCACTCGAGGAGCCAGAAGCCCAGGGCGCCGCCCGCGATAAGCAGGGCGCTCACCACCAGGGCGAGCTTGGTGTGGATCGAGATCCGCCCCCCCTTTCGCGGCGCCTGCCAGACGTCGTAGACCACCAGGAACCCGAGACCCCCCAGGACGATGAGCGCCATCATCACCAGGTTGACCAGGGGGTCGCCCCGGTAGCGGGTGAGGCTGTCGGGCCAGAGGGCGAAGCCGGCGTTGCAGAAGCCCGAGATCGAGTGGAAGACCGCGTACCAGGCCGCCCGGCCCGGCCCAAGGTCGCCCCACCAGCGGATCCAGAGCAACAGGGCGCCGGCCCCTTCCGAGATGAGGGTGAAGCGAAAGACCATGCGGATGAGGGGCAGGAGCTCCTCGCCGGCCCGGCCCGAGAGGGTCTGCTCGATGATCGATCGGTGGGCGAGGGAGACCCTCCCCCGGATCAGGAAGAAGAAGAGCAGGGAGAAGGTCATGATCCCCAGCCCGCCGAGTTGGATGAGCAGGGCGATCACCACCTGGCCGAAGAAGGTGAACCCGGTGCCGGTGTCGCGCACCACGAGCCCGGTCACACAGGTCGCGCTGGTGGCCGTGAAGAACGCATCGGTCAGGCTGATGGGCTGGTCCGCCGGCGTGGCGACGGGCAGCTTCAGGAGGAGGGTCCCGCTGAGGATCAGGGCCAGGAAGCTCCCCACCAGCAGGCGCAGGGGGCTCGCACCGCTGGCTCGGATCGTCGGCACGGGGCAAGCAGTCTACTGGATCTCCCCCCTCAACCTCGATCCCTCTCCCTCCCCCGCGGGGGGAGAGGGACGCCGACTGACGCGGATCTCCCCCCTCAACCCTCGATCCCTCTCCCTCCCCCGCGGGGGGAGAGGGACGCCCCCACCCTTCGTCCGAGACCGGGGATTCGGGCGCGTCTCGGGCGCCGGCAGCGGCCGATTGACAGTCTCTCCGGGGCTGCCTTAGACTGGCGTGCGCGTTTGCGGCCGGGGCGTGGCGCAGCCTGGTAGCGCATCTGCTTTGGGAGCAGAGGGTCCCCAGTTCAAATCTGGGCGCCCCGACATCCAGTCGGCCGGAGGTGCTCCACCCCCGGAAGCGAGGCGACGAATCGCGCACCTGGCTGCCTGTAGCTCAGTTGGACAGAGCGACGGACTTCTAATCCGTGGGTCGGGGGTTCGAATCCCTCCAGGCAGGCCAACAGTCCGACACCGGTCACGACGCACGGTTTCTTTGAAGCTCGCGGTTCGAGCACATCGCGCCCTTAGCTCAGCTGGATAGAGCGACAGCCTCCGGAGCTGTAGGTCAGAGGTTCGAATCCTCTAGGGCGCACCATCCTCCGGCTTTCCATAGACAACGTGGTATGATTCCTCGAACTCTCGATCTTCGAGGTGTCGCCATGACTCGAACTCCCCTTCGCCGGACGCTCGTTCTCGCCGTCCTCGGGCTCGCCCTCGTCGCGCTGCCTGCGGTGGCCGAGGTCTACCACGTCAACTTGAAGAGTGGCGCCAAGTTCGATTCCCGCTACCCGCCCGAGGAGGCGAGCTGGGACGCGAACATGCTGCTGTTCATCACCGGCACCGGCAACTGGATCGGCATCTCGCGGGACAAGATCGAGTCGGTGAAGGCCGAGACGGAAAACCGCGGCCACGGCAAGCGGATCAACGCCACGACCGTCTACATGGGCCTGGCGCCCAATGCCAACCAGAGTCCGGACCAGCAGGCCGCGGGCCAGAACCCGCAGCTCCAGCTCCTCCAGAAGCTCCTCGACCGGCAGTCGAACCAGCAGGACTACTCGGTCCAGCAGTTCGTGGATCCGGGCAACGCCGGCAAGGGCGGCCTGCCGGTGGGCTATGCCGTGGGCACTCAAGGAGTCGGCACCGGCATCGGAATCGCCATCCCGACCCAGACGCAGGCGCCGGTCCAGAGCCCTCCACAGTAAGCTCAGACCCCCCGGGCCCTCCCTCGACGGCGAAGGTCCGGCCCGCCGTACCCCCGGCTTCGCGGCGTTCGCCGAGCCGGGGTTTGACAATCCAGACGGAGCGGTGACCCGGAGCGCGACGCACCCGGGTCGGTAAGAGGGAAGTCGGTGTGAAGCCGACGCGGCCCCCGCCACTGTAACCGGAAGCGAAACCGGACGACGCCACTGCGCGGCCGGATCGCCCGCGTGCCTCGAATCGCAGTCGAGACACGCCGGCGGTCGACCGCGTGGGAAGGCCCGGGAGTAGGTGACGCCGGAAGCCAGGAGACCTACCGCACCGTCCGACGCCGAGATCCCGCGGGGAGCGGGAGGAGGTGCCTGGACGGCGGTTTGCCGGGGCGCCGTCCCCCCGCTTCTGTACCTCACGCCGGTCGCCGGCGTCGCTACCTGTTTCAGGAGCACGCCATGCGCATTCTGTTGTTGCTGGCGGCCGGCGTCCTCGGGGGCGTGACGCCGGGGCTCGCCGCCTCGTCGCCCGTCCCCCCGCCGGCCGTTTCGACGGCCCACGCCCGAGCCCGGTCCCCCGAGGCCGAGCCGACGCCGGACCCCAAATCCGAACCGGAAAAGGGCCAGGACGAGACCGGCGCCCCGGCCCCGCCCAAGCCGAAGCCCAAAGCCCCGCCCAAGAGGAAGACCTACCGGGAATCGGTCGAGGTCACCGCCACCCTCGATCCGGAGGCGGCGGCCCACGTGCCGGCCTCGGTCACCGTCATCGGCCGGAAGGAGATCCGCGAGCGTCGCGCCACCGGGATCGCCGACCTGCTCCGCACGGTGCCGGGGGTGGACGTGGCCCGGTCGGGATCGCCGGGCAAGGCGACCTCGGTGTTCGTGCGCGGCGCGAGCTCCAACCAGACCCTGGTCCTGTGGAACGGGGTGCGTCTCAACGACCCCTACTTCGGCGGCTTCGACTGGTCCTTCCTGCCTACCGAGGGGGTGGACCGGGTGGAGGTCGTGCGCGGCCCCTACAGCGCCCTCTACGGCAGCGAGGCCATCGGCGGCGTGGTCCAGGTGTTGACCGGCGGCACCTCCGGCACCCGCCTGGCCGTCGAGGGCGGAAGCCGCTCCTACGCCCGGGGCTCCCTGGAAGGGGGCTATGACGCCGGTCCGGTGCGCCTGGACGTCTCGGGGCACGTGCGCCGGGGCGACGGAACGCTCCCGAACGACTCCTTCGACGGCGCGGAGGGGACGGCCGAGGCGCGCTGGTCGCCGGCCCCCGGGACCGTGGTGGGCCTCCTGACCCGCTCGAGCCACGCCGAGATCGGCCTGCCGTACGACTTCCTGGGCAATCCGTCGCCCGAGCGCGTCCAGAAGCGCGACAGCACCCAGCTCGCCGTGCCGGTGACCTGGACCTCGGGCCCGTGGTCTGTGAACGCCCAGCTCGGACGGAGCGCCGTCGACCTCGCCCTCCGGGACCCGGCGAACCCCTTCGACGAGAGCAGCACGCGGGCGTCGCGCCGGAGCGGCCGGCTCCTCGTGTCGCGCCGGTTCGGGGCAGGCTCCTGGGCCGCCGCCGGCAGCGAGTGGGAGCGCGACGCGGTCACCGACACGAGCGCCTTCGGCATCAACCTCGACGACCGGACCCAGACCAACCGGGCCGGCTTCGGCGAGCTCTTCCTGGTCCGCGGCCGCTGGAGCGGCGACCTGGGCCTGCGCCACGACGACAACCAGGCCTTCGGCGGCAAGACCACCCTCAAGCTGGGGAGCGCGGTGCGGCTGGTCCAGGACTTCCGGCTCCGGGCGAGCTACGGCGAGGGCTTCCGGGCTCCATCGCTGGGTGACCTCTACTACCCCGGCTTCGGCAATCCGGACCTTCGCCCCGAGACCAGCACCAGCTACGAGCTGGCCGGCGACTGGACCCCCGGGCGCTGGCGCCTGGGCCTGACCGCCTTTGACACCGAGCAGAAGGACCTGATCGTCTTCGACTTCGTCCGCTCCCTACCCCTCAACATCGGGCGCGCCCGGACGCGGGGGCTCGAGGGCGTGCTCGCCTACTCGGGTCAGGCCGTCTCGGGGCACCTCGAGGCCACAACCCAGGAGCCCGAGGACCGGACGACCGGCGCCCAGCTCCTCCGCCGCCCGCGGCGGAGCGCCTCGGCGGTCGTCTCCTGGCGGCCGAGCTCGGACTGGACCCTGACCACGGTGGCGCGGTTCGTCGGCGCGCGCCCCGACTTCGGGGCCGACCTGCCCTCCTACACCACCGTGGGCCTGGCCGCCTCGTGGCAGGCGAGCGCCCACCTGGCGCCCTACCTGCGCCTCGAGAACGCCCTCGACCGGGCCTATCAGGAGGTGGCGGGCTTCCCGGCGCCGGGCAGGACGGTGGCCGTCGGCCTGGAGCTCAGGGTGGCCCCTTGAGGCGACGAGGGCCACGGGCGGGACGCCTGGCGGCGGCGGTCCTCGGCGCCGTCCTGGCGCTCCTGCCCGCCTGCTCGGGCCCCCCATCGGAGGGGGCCGGAGAGCCGGCGGCCAAACCGGCCCCGAGTCCGGCGTCAGCTCCGGCCGCCAAGGAGGCCGCGCCGCGACGGATCCTGGCCCTCTCCCCCAACCTGGCGGAGATCGCCTTCGCCCTCGGCCTCGGCTCCCGGGTGGTCGGGGTGAGCAGCTTCACGACCTGGCCGCCCGCGGCCGCCAAGCTCCCGCGGGTGGGCGGTCTCTTCGATCCCAACGTGGAGCGGATGGTCGCCCTCGAGCCCGACCTGGCCCTCCTCCTGCCCAGCCAGGAGGACGTGGCCGAGCGCCTGCGGGCGGTGGGTGTGGACACCCTCACCGTGTCCCTCGAGAGCCTGGAGGACCTGAACCGGACCGTCGTCCGCATCGCCCGGCGCTGCGCCGTGCCGGAGGCGGGCCGGGCCCTCGCCGGCCGCCTGCGCAAGGAGCTCGCCCCCCGGCCGGTCCCCGGCGCACCCCGCACCGTGATCTCCATCGACCGCCCGGCGGGCCGCACCGAGAACCTCCTGGTCGCGGGGCCGGGCACCTACCTCCAGGAGCTCCTGGGACGGCTGGGGGCGGAGAACGCCTTCTCCGACGCCCCCGTGCGCTATCCCCAGGTGGGGATGGAGGAGGTCCTGGGGCGCGCTCCGGGGCTGATCGTCGAGCTCCAGCCGCGCCCCCTGGACACCGCCGGCCGCCGGAGCCTCCTCGCAGACTGGCGCCGCTTCCCCACTCTCCCGGCCGTGGCGGCCGGCCATCTCACGGTGATCTCCGGCCCCGAGACCCTGGTCATCGGACCGCGCCTGCCGGAGCTCTACCGCCGGCTGGAGCAGGCCGTGCGCGAGGCCGCCCGGCCGTGAATCCGTCGGCTACCCCGCCCGAGATCGGCGCCTCCCCGCCGCTGCTCGAGGCCCGCGGACTCGCCTGGCAGGCCGGCGGCCGGACGATCCTCGGGCCGGTGGACCTGGCGGTGGAGCGGGGCGAGTCCCTGGTCGTGGTGGGGCCCAACGGCGCCGGCAAGACGACGCTGCTCCGCCTCCTGACCGGGCTGCTCGCGCCTTCGGCCGGTGAGCGCCGGCTCGGGGGACGGCCCTTCTCCGCCCACAGCCGCAAGGGCCTCGCTCGGCAGATCGCCTACGTGCCCCAGCTCCGCCCGGTGCGCGTGCCGCTGTCGGTCGAAGAGGTGGTGCTCCTGGGCCGCTACCCGCACCTGGGCGCCTTCCAGGTCGCCCCCTCGCGGCGGGACTTCGAGGCGGTCGCCGAGGCCCTGGAGGTGGTGCGGATCGAGTCCCTGCGCGGGCGGCCGGTCGACGAGCTCTCGGGCGGCGAGCGCCAGGCGGTCTACATCGCCGCGGCCCTGGCGCAGGAGGCCGAGATCCTGGTGCTCGACGAGCCCACGACCCACCTCGATCCGAGGCACCAGCGGGAGATCGCCGCCCTCGTGCCCCGGCTCCGGCGCGAGGCCGGGCGGACGGTCGTCACCGCCACCCACGACCTGAATCTGGCCTCCCTCATCGCGAGCCGGGTGCTGGCGCTCCGAGACGGTTGCATCCTCGCCGCCGGCTCGCCCTCCGAGCTCATGGAGCCCGAGACCCTCGCCGCCCTCTTCGACGCGCCCTTCGAGGTGGTGAGGGCCGGGGAGCGGCCGGTGACCCTGCTGCGGCTCGACGGGGCCGACGGCAAAGGGGGCGACGCGTGAGCCGCCCGCGAGGAGGCCCCGGCCGGGCCTTGGCCGTCCTGGCCCTCGTCTGGCTCACCACGCTGCTGGCCGCGCCCCTCCTCGGCAGCCACGTCCTCGACTTCGGCCGGGCCTTCCGCCCCGGCACCACGGAGTGGACGATCCTCTTCGACCTGCGGCTGCCGCGCGTGCTGCTGGCGCTCCTCGCCGGGGCGGCCCTCTCGGTCTCCGGCCTCGGCTTCCAGACCCTCTTCCGCAACTCCCTCGCCGAGCCCTACACCCTCGGGGTCGCCGGCGGCGCCGCCCTGGGCGCGGTCCTCGCCTTCCACCTGGCCCCGGCCGGGAGCCTCCTCGGCTTCACCCTGGTCGCCGCCGCGAGCTTCGCCGGAGCCCTGTCCGCGACGGGCCTGGTGGTGGGGCTGGCCCTCCGGCCCCGGGGAGTCGAGACCGGCACGCTCCTGCTCGCCGGGATCGCCGTCTCCTTCTCCTGCTCGGCGCTGATCCTGTTCATCCAGTACCTCTCGGACTCGGCCCAGACCTTCCGCATGGTGCGCTGGATGATGGGCGGCCTGGCGGTGGTCGGCTACCGGGACGTCGCCTGGCTCGCCCCGTGGGTCCTCGCCGGCAGCGCCCTGATGCTGGCCCTGCGCTGGGACCTAAACCTGCTCCTGACCGGCGAGGAGCTCGCCGCCAGCCGGGGCGTGGACCTGGCCCGGCTGCGCCTGCTGGTCCTGGGGGCGGCCTCCCTCATGGTGGGGGCCCTGGTGGCGGTCACCGGGCCCATCGGCTTCGTGGGCCTCATGGTGCCCCACATGCTCCGTCGCTGGACCGGCTCGGACCACCTGGTCCTGATCCCGGCCTGCCTGCTGGGCGGCGGCGCCTTCCTGGCGATCTGCGACCTGGTCGCCCGCACCGTCATGGCCCCGGCCGAGCTGCCGGTGGGCGTGCTCACCGCGCTGCTCGGCGGGCCGTTCTTCCTCTGGCTGCTCCTGGCCCGGCGCCGGTAACCTCCGGAGCTTCACCGGGTAGTAGCTCCGCGAAGCAGAAGCCGTCGCGCAATGCGGTCTCGCCCACCTCGACCGAAATCTCGGAGGTGAACATCGGTCCGGCGTAGCAGAAGGTGTGGAACTCTCCACGCTCGGCACACGGGTCGACTCCCGCCGGCAGGTCGTCCAGCAAGGCGGAGTCGTAGCGGCGTCCTGCGAACCGCTCCGGAAGCTGCTTCGGGTCGACGCAGGTCAGCACGGCTCGCAGTCCGGCGGCCACCATTCGGCGAGCGAGTCGAGGCGTCTCCTCGGCGGTGGTCCACAGGGGAAAGAGGGGCTCGATCCCCGTACCGGCAAGCTGATGGATGCGATAGTCCCGCACCTCCTCGAGGAAGAGGTCGCCGAAGGCGAAATGGGTGATCCCCTCCCCGCGAGCCCAGCCGATCGCCTCCGACATCCGGCTCTCGTAGTCCGCGTTGGAGCAGGGCCATGGTAAGAGCACCGGCCAGAGAGGCAAGGCGGTCGCCGCGGCCTGAGCCTCGACCAGCTCACGGCGGACGGCATGCATGGCGACGCGGTCGACCGCCTCGTTGAACGTGGTCAGCAGGCCCACGACCTCGAGGTCCGGGACTTGCCGGAGAGCGTGCAAGGTCCAGGCGCTGTCCTTGCCGGAGCTCCAGGAAAGCAGCACTCTGCGCATCACTTGAGTCCTCTGGGAATGGGGCAATCGGACCCGCTGACGAGCGCGAGTATAGCCTACGCGTCTCCCCCCAAAGCTCGGTCCGAGACGACTCCAAGCGGACGCCGGAGCGGGACGGGCCCCGATCGATGCGCGTTGCCGCAGATTCTGCAATACGATACGACCCATCGGCAGGCATGTCCTCACCGATCCCCGGACGGCGGGCCGGGGGAGGCTCGCTTGATCGGCGGAAGCCCATAGAGAAAGGACCGGTCATGAAGCTGCATCGCGTCTCTGTTTCAACTCTCGTTTTCTTCCTTGGGGCTGGCCTCTGCACGCAACGAGCGCCGGCACAGTCGACGATCAATGTCGCGATCGCGCAGTTGCAGAACACCGACGTGGGGAACTTCGACAAGATGAAGGAGCTGGCGACGGCAGCGAAGGCGCAAGGCGCACAGCTGATCGTCTTCCCCGAGGACTCGGTCTTCGGCTGGCTGAACCCCGCGGTCTTCACGGAGGCGGCACCCATTCCCGGCAAGTACAGTGACCAGTTCGTCTCCATCGCGACGAGTGTCGGCATCTGGGTGGCCGCGGGCCTGGCCGAGAAGGGCCCCAAGGCGGGTCCTGGCTCGCTTCCCGATGCGTACCAGGCGTACGACTCCGGAATCCTGATAAACCCTCAGGGACAGATCGTGCTTCACCATCGGAAATACAACGTTCTCAAGAACGCCTTCGATCCGGCCGCCTGCAAGATGATCTTGAATCAGGACTCGTGTAGCTACGAGCCCGGACAGCTTTCCGATATCCAGACGGTGCAGACTCCTTTCGGAGCTACCTCGCTGCTGGTGTGTGCCGATGCCTACACCTACCCTCCGGCCGAGCCGTTGAAGACGCTCCAAGCCCAGAACCCGACCTTCCTCATCGTGCCCTGGGGAATCACGGCTGGCATGCAGAGCGACTGCGGGGCCGATGGCTTCAAGGCCACCGGATATTCCGCAGAGGCGGCGACGTTTCTGAAGACGGCGTTTGTCACCGGCGCCAACGCCGTCGGAAAGAGAGACTATGGCCGCTTCTTGCCTTCGGTGTATTGCGGGACGAGCGGCTATTCGACCCCGGCCGGACGGAGGACGGAAGGGGAGCCGCCGACGCAAGAGCTCGAAATCTTCCAGATCGGCAATAGCTTCGACGCGGACGCGGGCCCGATCTGGAACAACCCGGAGGCCCAAACCAACTGTCCGACGGTCTGTTTGCAGTATCGATCCGGATGGAACGGTCAGTGGACGACCACCATACCCGGGAGGATGTCCGTTTGCGGGTGCGTACCCGGCGGCGGGTAACGCACCCGGGCTCGCAGGAGTGGAGCTGCGTCCCGGCGTATCCGCCACGGACCGAGCGCGGTATAGCCGGGCGCGACCTGGAAGTCACTCCCGCTCGAAGGAGAGGATCTCCTCGAGAACGCTGCGGGCCCGCTGGACGCTCTTGCCCTCGCTGCTCTCGTCCAGGAACCTCCCCACGTTCAGCCGCCTGGACCGCCGCGAGACGTAGCGGGCGCCGAGCAGAGCGGCGAGGCCGACGACTCCGCTCGCCAGGAACCAGTAGACCACCGGCTGCGCATGGGCCCAGAGGTCGGCGCCCAGCCACGCGAAGACCACCAGCACCAGAGGGATCCAGAGGAAACACCAGAGGATCCCTGAGAGCTGCCCGACGCGCACGCGCCAGTCGGTGAGCACCGCGAGGCGCTTCTGGATGGCGAGGACCGGGGCCGCGTAGTCGATGCCGCCGAGAAGGTTCAGCTCGCGGGCGGCGTCCACGATGAGCATCACGGCGAAGGCGTGGAGCAGCAGCCCCTGGATCATCAGGTGCGGGGTGTGCCGGTGTGCGATCCAGAACGTCGCGAAGAGGAAGCACATGACGATGCCCACGGCCAGCTTGATCCCCTGGGCGACGGAGAGCGGCCGCAGCCGGGATCTGGCTTCCGCCAGCTTGTTGCCTTTGAACACCTGCAGGGTCAGCGCGTTTTGATCCGCGAGGCGTCGGTCCAGCGATTGCCAGGCGGTCTTGAGGTCGTCGAGCTCCATGGGTCGTCTCCTTCAGGCGGCCGGGGGGCGGCCAGGTCGTTGCGAATGCGTTGCTTGAGGCGGCTGATCTTGGTCGCGACGTTGGTCTGGGTGACACCGAGGATGTCGGCGATCTCCCGGTAGCTGCGCTCCTCCAGATACAGCAGCGCCAGCGCTCGGTCGAGGGGATCGAGTCGCGCAATGACCCGGTCAAGGTCCGCGAGGCGCTCGTCCGGCTCCAGAGCCGAGGGAGCCGGGACCCGCGTCGCCTCCTCGCCGTCGAGAGACGCCAGCGGCAGGCGGCGAGAGGCGGCTCGCCGCACTTGGGAGATCGCCACGTTCAGGGCGACGCGGTACATCCAGGTCGAAAACGGGCGGGAGGCGTCGTAGCGGCCGAAGGAGCGCCAGAGCTCGGTACAGATCTCCTGGACGAGGTCGTCGCGGTCCGCCTCCCGGCGGCAGTAGGTGTACGCCACCTTCAGCACGATGCCTCGGTGTGCCGTGAGCAGCGCCTGGAAGCGCATCTGCCTCTCGTCGATGCGGTCGCTCCTGGTTCCCTGTTCCGTGCTCATCTTGGCTCCTCGATCCTCTGCAAGGTGATTCGCACGGAGGCGAGAAAGATCACACGGGGGCGGCGGCGACCGCACGGACCCGGGGTCGGCGACCTCGGCGCGGGCACGGAGACCAGCGTCGGTCGCGGCTGGCCTCGATGCCTCGACCGAACCGGCGTCTCCGAAGCCCCTGAGACCCCGTCCGGTTCTATCTCAATGTAGTGGAGGCCCGACGACTTCGATCCCGAACTCCGAGGCTGTCGCCACGAGGCTCTGGATGGCTTCGGGCGTCGGTTCGGTTGGAGTAGGCAACTCGAGTCGCTCCGCGGGCCTGGAGAGCTTGCGAACGAATCTTTCGAAATCCCCATGGACGGTCACGGTGAACCAATGGCCCCCAGCAGAGGATTCGACCCGGTAGGTGTGGGGTGTGCCCTTCGGAATGAGGAGCAGGTCACCAGCGACGGCGCGGCGTTCCGTCTCGCCGATCTGAAATCGGACCTCGCCCTCGAGGACCTGGAAGAGCTCGTCCTCGGTGCGATGCACATGCAACGGAGGCGAGTCACCGAACGGCCCATGATGTTCGATGACCGAGAGCGAGTCGGTGCCGGCCGTGGCGGGGATCCGGATCGTCACCCAGGTGTTCAAGAACCACAGGTGGGTAGGGGGCGCTGCGTCGTTCGTCAAGTCAAAGCTCCTTTCGGTCTCGAACTGGTCTAAGCGGAATCGGTCCCACGGCGTCGGCTGTGCGCGCAGGCCTCAGCAGTGCCACCGTTCCGGGCCGGGCCGGGCAGATCCCCATACGCGCTAACTTACCTGGACGCTCCGGGCGAGGAGCTGCACGTGGGCGGCCTGTTTTCTCCGTTTGCGCGGGGCGTCGAAGAAATGCCTTCGGAGGTTGGGCGCTCTATGAATCCAGGTGGAGGGCAGCAGGGTTCCGAGAATCGCGTAGCCCATGCTCTGGAGGAGAACTCGCTGAATGCGCCAGAGGCAGGGTGGTCGGACGGTGGAGTCGATACCCCCAGGGGGAAAACGCGAGGTACTTCGACATCAAGTCCTCGATCAGCAAGGCGGCTAAGAGCTTGGCGAACAAGAAGGTCCGGGCGAGTCCCGGATCCTTGGCCGGCAGCGAATCGAGGGCGATGAGGCTCTTGAGTCGTTTGAAGATCATCTCGATCTGCCACCGGCAGCGATAGAGCTCCAGGACCTCGAGCGGGGAGAACGCCTCGGCCGGTGTCGAGGTCAGCAGGAGCACGTAGCCGGCGAGCTCGAGCGTTTGGGGTTGAAGCTTGCGACGGCACTTGGAGGCGTCTTTCAACACCTTGCGCCGGCTCTCTTCGGTGGCGGCCTCGCTCTTTCGTAAAGCGATCAGACGAGCGGGAATCGCCGGGGCAACCGTCTCGTGGGGATCCGGCTTGATCTCGAGCTCGAAGACTCCCGGCTCGGCCTCGGGAAGACTCCGTACGGCGTCGAGGAGGTCCCAGGCGTCGGCCCCGCGCTGCTGCAGGGGTACCGAGGACCAGTTCAGCCGGACGATGAAGTCCGCGCCCGCCTCCACGACGTGAGCCAATCCAGGGCGCAAGGAGTAGCCCCGGTCGGCGATGACCAGCTCTCCCGGATCGAATGCGTAGCGAAGGAACGTCTCACCGCCTTCGGCCGTGGTCAGTTGGATCTCCGAGATCGTGGAGGTGGCCAGGTCGAAGTCCATGTGGATCCGCCAGTCCGTTCCATGGCTCCCCGGAGCGTTAACCGTCGTGGCGTCGATCAATCGAACGCTCGGACAAGGCGTGCCTTCGGGAGCGAGCCGCTCCATTAACTTTACTCCGAGCAGATGGCCCAGCCAGGGAGCCGCGTTGCGCAGCCGCTTCATCAGCGCGACATCCGACAGCGACGCCACGTCGGCTGCCTCGGCCCAGGCCGCCGTCTGGTGAAGCGAGGACCCACAGAAACCGTAGACCAAAGCCAACCTCAGCAGGGTCGAAGCGCTATCTACGCAACGCTTACGCCGGATCGCGCCCCACGTCTTCGCGGTGACCTCCAGAACCTCTTCGCTTGGTAAGAACGACAGAAGGTACGGCCAGTCATGCTCCAGCGCGTCGGTCGTTTCCATGGCGACCACTATACGTCGGAGTCTACAGGGCTGCAAACGCTAAATTAGCGCGTATGGGGCAGATCCCGGCCTGCCTGCTGGGCGGCGGCGCCTTCCTGGCGATCTGCGACCTGGTCGCCCGCACCGTCATGGCCCCGGCCGAGCTGCCGGTGGGCGTGCTCACCGCGCTGCTCGGCGGGCCGTTCTTCCTCTGGCTGCTCCTGGCCCGGCGCCGGTAGGGGCGCCGCCGCGGATCAGCCCAGCTCGAAGGTGGTGACGCCGAAGATCTCGGCGTCCGGCAGCTCCGGGACCAGGCCCAGGACCATGCGGGCGCAGCCGAAGACCTCCTTTATGCCGTGGCGCGCGGCCAGGGCCATGGCCTCGGGGTTGATCTCCGGCACGTCCAGGAAGATCGCCTCGCCCGGCACGCGGGCGGCCAGGGACCCGAAGAGCCGCTCGGCGACGTCGGCGCGGGCCGCGAAGAGGGGGCCGATCTTGTGCCCGGTCCGGCACGGCCGCAGGACGGAGTAGCCGAGGACCTCACCGCCCTCGACGGCGGCCACGGCGTGGCCGCCCGGGCGCTGGAGCCAGGCCCGCAGGAACCGGCTCCGCGGCGCGGGGAAGTGCCGGCGGTCGAAGGCGTCCAGGCGCTCGAAGGGAACGGAGGCCGCCTCGACGACCCCGGCGGGCAGGGGCGCCTCCGGGCCCGGTGCCGCTCCCCGCCCCTCGAAGCGCAGGTCGCGGCCGACGAACCGGAACCCGCCGCGGGCGTAGTACGCCTGCATGTCGAACACGCCGTCCATGCCGATGGCGGCGTCCGGGTCCAGGCGCGCCAGGAGCCGCCGCTTGCGCTCGTGCCACAGGCGGTCGCCCAGGCCGCGCCCGCGAAGGTCCGGCCGCATGATGAAGAAGCCCATGAAGCCGTAGCGCCCCTCGTAGGCGACGATGGAGCCGCCGCCGGCCAGCTCCCCGCCGATCTCGGCGGCCACGAAACCCTCCGGGTCGGTGGCCTAGAACACGTCGGCGTCGTCCAGGCCCGGGTTCCAGCCCTCGCGGGCCGCCCACTCGACCAGGGTGTCCAGCTCGTCGCGCGTCATGCGACGAATGACCATGTCGTCGGATGGCATCGGAAAGTGCTCCTGTCGTCAGGGGTCTCGGCGGTCCGCACAGTATCGCAAGCGCGGGGCCCGGCCGGGGCCGACCGCGGTTGGAGCCTGCGTTGACAACCCGCGGCGGGGCAATCAACATCGTGGCTCGCCTGCGGGGGGGGCTCCTGACCACCGGGGAGATGCCATGAGCGATCCGAACCGCCGAGTCGCCCTCGTCACCGGATCGATCGACGGCGTCGGCCCCGGCGGCCGCCAGGCACCGCGGGAGACCAGCGCCGACGGGTACGAGCTGCGCTTCGCCGTCAACTACCTGGGCGGTTTCCTGCTGACCCATCTCCTGCTGCCGGTGCTCGAGCGCTCGGCGCCGGCGCGGATCGTCAACGTGGCCTCGGCCGGCCAACAGGCGATCGACTTCGACGACGTCATGCTGAGGCGCCGCTACAACGGCGGCCGCGCCATTTGCCAGAGCAAGCTGGCGCAGGTCATGTTCACCTTCGATCTGGCGTCCGCGCTCGGCGGCACCGGGGTCACGGTGAGCTGCCTCCACCCCGCGACCTACATGGACACGACCATGGTGCGCGACGCCGGGATCAAACCGCGGAGCACGGTCGACAAGGGCGCCGAGGCGATCCTCCAGCTCGCCGTCTCGCCTGCCCTCGACGGGCGGAGCGGCCTCTACTTCAACGGCCTCCGGGAGTCCCGGGCGAACCGGACCGCGTACAAGGAGGCCTCGCGGGAGCGCCTGCGCCGGCTCAGCCTGGAGCTCACCGGCGCCCCGCCGGCGGCCTACGAGCGGGCTTGACCCGGGGGACAGGTGCGCCGCGGCGTCCTGGGCGAGCTTCGAGCCGGCCCTCCCGAACCACCTGGCACCCAGCCAGCCTGGCACTCCGCCTGGCCGAGAGTCCCTCCTAGGAGTCTGCGCGGCAGAAACGCGCAGTCGCGTTGCGAGCGCCCGACCAGCCTTCGGCCGGTGCCCGCCGGATACGAGGCACCGCGACGGAGGCGATGCCGAGCCATCGTCGAGGAGCGGGAACGAAGTAGACGGCCCCACGCCGCCGCAACGGGCACCGACTCCCGAAGGGAGTTGGTCGGGGCGCAAGGGGGTTACGGGGTGTCTCTGGCGTTGCTCGTCGTCTACGATGTCCCCGCATCGCCTCCTCCTTGCGCCTTGGATCCACCCCGTAAGACCCTTGCGCGCGGCTACGTGTTTCTGCCGCGCAGATTCCTAGGCCCGGGGATCGACGAGGGGGACTCCGGCAGACTGGAAGTCCTTCCCGTTGAGGGTGACGAGGGAGAGGTCGTGAACGAGGGCGGTGGCGGCGATGAGGCTGTCCTTGATCGGCATCGCGCGGCCACTCTTGCGAAGGTCGGCAAGGAGCTCGGCCCAGCGGAGACCGGTGGCGGCATCCCACGGCAGGCATTGGATGTGGCGCACGACGCCGGCGAACCAGCTCTCCAGCCGTGCACGCCGGGCACCGCGGGGGAGGAGCAGGATCCCGAAGCGGATCTCACCGAGGATGAAGGGGTCGATGACGATGGCCGCCTCGTTGCGTCGCAGCCATGCGATCACCGACGCGTCCGGCGCCGGTTTGGTGGCCTCGGACAGGACGTTGGCGTCCACCAGGAAGCTCATAGCGTATCGGTGGACTCCGAGTCGATCGGGACGAAGTAACCCTTCTCGGGACACGCGAGGAGCAGGTCCACGAGGCCGCGGTTGGGGGGCGGCGTTACCCGGACCAGGCGGTACTCGCCCGTGTCGAGGCGCTCGATTTCGAACTCCTCACCGGCGCGGATTCCGTCCCGCCGGCGAATCTCCGCCGGCAGCACGATCTGGCCTTTGCTTGATACCCTGGTCTTCACGAAAAGTAAGATACCGTCTTACCTTGGCCACGTCAACTCGAGCCAGAAGCTCCCACCCCGAGACGCGGATCTTGGGCGTCCCTCCCGAAGCACCCGGCACACCGCCCAGTGCCATCCGGCCTGTTCCGGGGCAAGCGCCTCATCCATCGTCCCGGTGCACGGTGGCAGGCGAGAACGCGGGGAGGCACACCGCGATGTACTCCGCGCCGACATCCGGGGTGCTGTAGCGAACCCACTCGCCCGGCTCCGTGACCACGGCCTGTCCGGCGACGACATCGCACTCCCCGCCCTCGTAGTCGAGGTGGACCTTGCCGGCCAGGACGACGGTGATCTCCATGAACTCCGGACGCTGGCCGGGTTCGATCCAACCCGCCGAAGAGACCATCCGGGCCACGCTCACCTCCGGCTGATTCGAGTTGGCGCGGCCGACGTACTCCTCGATGCGTTTCGGTTTGTTTCCGGCGGCTTCGATGACCGCGGGCGATTCGATGATTCGAGGCATTCGGCGAGTCTCCGTTTCTCTTCGTCCGGTGGAAACGCCTCTCTCGGCGCCGTCGTCGACGGCTCGGATCTCTGGGCGGCGTCGCCACGAGCCGGTTGCGACTCTACTCGAAGGCGAGAGGAGTCTTTCTTCAGACCGAAAGTTCCTCGCGGCCCAACCTGCAGCTGCGGAAGTGCCTGAGACTCTTCTAGAGGCTTCCTGCTCCGGGGTGTGAGTGCCGGGGTGAGGGGCTTCTCCTTGGGGCGAGCGTGTTGCTCGTTCACGAGAAGCGGAAACGTAACGCAAGGAGAAGCCAATAGCCAGCCGCCTTGGGCGTGCCAGAGGCCGCCTCCCCGGCCGCCCCCCACTTCCAGCTCGCCGAGGCCTACTCGGGCACCTGTCTCGCTCAGAGGGCCGCGGGCACCTCACTTGGTGGTGGGGCTCGCGGAATGGTCTGCGAGGCCCTTCGCGTCCGTCAAGGAGAACTCATGAGAGCGAGAATCGTCATCGTCGCGGCGGTCATCGCCGTGGCTCTGGGGGCTTCTGTGCCTTACGCCGCCGGCGCCACGCAGCCTGCTCCACCGGCCTCCACCCCGGCGGTCTGCCCCGCCTCGTCGCCGGCGCCCACTGCCGGACTCCTGCTGCCGACTGCGTTGCCCTCGGCGATCGGTGCAAGCCTTCCCTGCTTCGCCTACGGCGCCTGCCTGAGCTGTCCCGACGGCACCGCCAAGCCCTGCCTGATCGTCCAGTGCGGAACGCAGAGAACGACCCAGTGCGGCGCATGCACTCCGGACTGCGTGCCGCCGCCGGACTGAGGACTCCGGCGCAGAAATACGCTCACGTATCGAGGGCGCCGAGGTGCCGGGTGCAGGCCTCAGAAGCGCCTGGCACCGTTCCGGCACCGTTCCGGGCATGACCGGACCGCGCTCTACGAGGCACGCGCCTGCGGCGAGCGGTTCGGTCTCGAGGATGTCGCCGAGACGGAGTCCGTGACTCTCTCGCCGGTTCCATGCTGGCAAGGGCTGCCCGATGAGGAAGTTCAGGGGCTCGTGGGAAACCTCATCGGGACGATCGAGCGGGAGAACGACGTGCGCCGCAGGGCCGAGGGCCAGGGAGTGCTCGGCGTCAAGGCATCCGCCGGCGCCATCCCCACGAGAGGCCGGTGACGCTCAACCACTCTCCCGCTCCTCGCTTCCACGCCGCGACTCGAGACGCGCGGCAGCCGCTGCGCGAGCCTACCGGCAGTCTGCGGAGGCCTTCGGGGATGCCACCGAGCTCCTGCGGCTCGGAAGACCCCAACCCCGATTTCCGGCGGGCAGTTTTCCGCCGGGAATGCCCTACGTCTCGCATCAGGTCCCCGGATAGCGGGCCGGCTCCCGACGACAGAGGGTGTGTGGAGATGGCCGGTCCCGATGGAGTGCTTGGGGCTCAGTAGAGGTGTGCCTGGCCTCGCGGACAGGGACAGGTTGCCGAGAAGCCCTTGGCCTGAGGCTGCCCGACGCTTCTCAGAACTAAAGAAGTCCTGCTCGATGATCACACAGCGGGAACTTGCTCTCGAAACCTCCGGCACGCCATGAGCTGCTCCACCTCAAGGCCCAGCAGTGGGCGGAGCGGCTCCAACAGGTCGCCGGGGAGATCCAGTTCTCGGTCCAGGCAGCCGAGTCGCGGGAGTAGCCGGGAATCGAGACTCTCGGCCGGCCGCCGAGGGTCCTCGACTCCGGCTCGCGCTCTGCGCGACCCTCCGCTCGGAACGACAACGAAGCCGGGAGAGTCAACTCGCCCGCCGCCAGGTTTCGGCCCGACCCTTCGTCCTGGATAGATGAAGTCCCCGGACCGGCCGGGGGCGCGACGACCTGCCACCTATACCGAAGGGAGAGACCGTTTGCACGACCAGCTCTTCGAAGAGCTCCTCCAGGCGTTCTTCGCCGACCTCGTCCGGATCGTCCTGCCGGACCTGGCGGGGCGGCTCCGCCTCGAACAGCCCCGCTTCCGCGACAAGGAACGTTTCACCGACACGACAGAAGGCGAGCACCGCTACCCCGACCTCGTGGCCGAGGTCCAGACCATGGAAGGCGAGGAGGATCTCGTGCTCATCCACGTGGAAATCGAAGCCGAAGCGCGCGGCAACCACGCTATGGGGCGTCGAATGTGGCGCTACGCGATGCAGCTCCGGCTCCGGGACGGTAAGCAGGTGCTGCCCATCGTCCTCTACCTCCGAGGAGGTGAACCCGACGTCTCCAGGCTCACCGTGGAGGAGAGCTTCTTCGAAGTCCAGCTAACCACCTTCACCTACTGGACCTTCGGCCTGTCCCGGAGCCGAGCAGCCGAGTACCTGGACCGGCCGGAGGCCCTCGCCGCAGCGCTCGCCGCGTTGATGGATCGAGGAGCGCTCTCGGCACCACGACACCGGCTCGAGTGCCTACGACGCGTCGGCCGCGCCGAGGTGGACGACGCCAGAAGGTACCTCCTGGCCAACATCGTGGAAACCTACATACAATTGAACGACGCGGCACAGGCGGAGTACGAAGCTCTCCTGGCCGAGGAGGGGAACGAAGAGGTGGCGACCATGGAGATGAGCTGGGCCGACACGCTGAAGGCCGAAGGCAGAGAGAAGGGGCTGACGGAGGGCATGGAGAAGGGCCGGGAGGAAGGCCGGCTGGAGGGAATGCGCACCTTGGTGACGGATCTCCTCGAGAGCCGGTTCGGCACGC
Source organism: uncultured Acidobacteriota bacterium (assembly GCA_963739795.1). GTDB lineage: Bacteria > Acidobacteriota > Thermoanaerobaculia > Multivoradales > DATKCC01 > CAVUBL01. The sequence continues at coordinate 56,752 of CAVUBL010000001.1, forward strand.
TCTCGGGAGAGACGCAGCGGCGTCTCGGTGCCGTCGTGTCCTCCGACGAGCTCTCTCGCCTGTTCCAGCGCGCCCTCGACGCGGAAAGCCTCAACGAGCTGGGCCTCGAATAGAAGTCGGCCGAGGACCTACGGGCCCGGCCCCCGCAGCCGGTAGAATCCCCGCCGTGCTTCTCTACCGACTCGCTCCCGAAGGCTTCTTCGCCGCCACCGCCCCGGACGGGGTGGTGCGCATCCTCCTCTCCGATCCCTTCGAGGCCCCACCCTCGGCCTGGCGCTTCGGCGCCATGGCCGACCCCGAGGCCTCCGGCCTCCTCGTCCCCGTCGTCCCCGGCAAGATCGTGGGCATCGGCCGCAACTACCGCGACCACGCCGCCGAGCTCGGCAACCCCATGCCGCCGGAGCCCCTGATCTTCCTGAAGGCCATCTCTTCCCTCATCGGCCCCGGCGAGACCGTCCTCCTGCCCCCGGAGAGCGAGCGCGTCGAGTACGAGGGGGAGGTCGCCGTGGTCGTGGGCCGCCGCCTCACCCGGGCGGGGCGGGACGAGGCCGCCGCCGGCATCCTGGGCGTCACCTGCGCCTGCGATGTCACCGCCCGCGACCTCCAGAAGCGCGACGCCACCTTCGCCCGCGGCAAGGGCTTCGACACCTTCTGCCCCCTGGGCCCGGCGATCCGCCTCGACGCCGACCCCGGCGACCTCGAGGTCACGACCCACGTGAACGGCGCCGAGCGCCAGCGCGGCCACACCCGCGACATGGAGTGGGGATTGCTCGAGCTGGTGTCCTACGTCTCCCGCTTCATGACCCTGGAGGCGGGCGACGTGATCCTCACTGGCACCCCGGCCGGCGTCGGCCCCCTGGCCGCCGGCGACCGCGTGGAGGTCGAGGTCTCCGGCGTCGGCGTGCTCGCCAACCCGGTCGAGGCGCGGAGGCCGGAGTGAGCTTCCGGACGAAGGGGATCGCCGGCTTCGTGGCGGCCCTCGCCACCTTCCTGGCCCTCTTCTACTGGCGCCACTTCTTCCCGCAGCACGCGGCACTGGTGGGGATCGCCGTGGGCGCCCTCGTCTACACCACCCTCGGCACCGCCCAGCGCCTGGGGCACACCTACCGCCGCAAGGGGCCGCGGTCGATTCGCCCACGCGACGAGAACAGCCCCGACGAGCCACAAGGCTGACCGCGGGGGTTGACCGCGGGGACTGACTGTGTGGGGGCGCCTACCGCTTCCCGCCCATCAGCAGCAGCCCGCCACCCACCACGATCGCCGCCACACCCGCCCAGGAGGGCACGTTGACGTGCTGCTGCTCCTTGTACTCGAGCTGCAGCGGGCCGAGCTTCGCCTCGTGGGTGCTCTTGGTGAAGCTGAAGCCGCCGTAGGCCAGCGCCAGGATACCGGCGACCAGCAGGATGATGCCGAGGATTCTCTTGCCACTCATGAGTCGTCGTCCTCCCGGGGCGAGGCCCCGTTGTCAGTGGATTGCGAGGGCGAGCCGCCGAGGGCCCGCCAGGGAAACAGCGCCAGGGCGGCCACGAACAGCACGTGGACGGCCCCGCCGCCGGCCCAGCCGGAAAACAACAGCACCAGCCAGGCCGACAGACAAGCAATGGACAGGCCAGCTCTGGCGTAAGGATGCGCTCCGAGGGGCACGGAGCCGGACTTTATCAGGGCAACTCTGCCTTCCCCGGGACGTCTCCGGGTGGGAGGGGGCGTCCCCTTCCCCTCGGAGGGTGGGAAGGGGATCGAGGGGTTGCGGGGGTGATGCGATCAGGTATCGTCGGCCGCATGCGAGGCTGGCGCACCGCGGCGACCGAAACCGTTTACGAGCACCCCCTCCTCCGGGTCGAGCGGCGCCGGATCGAGAGGGGCGGCGAGAGCCGGCGGATCGTGGCCATCGACGCCGACGACTGGGTGCACGTGATCCCGCTCCTGCCCGACGGCCGCCTGGTGCTCGTCCGCCAGTGGCGCTACGCCACCGAGGGCTTCCAGCTCGAGCTTCCCGGCGGCATCGTGGACGAGCCCGGGGAGGACCGCGAGGCCGCCGAGAAGGAGCTCGCCGAGGAGACCGGCTACCGGGCGTCCGAGTGGCTGCGTCTGGGCACCGTCGAGCCCAACCCGGCGATCCTCGACAACCGGCTCTCCGTCTGGCTCGCCACCGGCCTCGATCGCCTCACCGCCGAGGAGCGGCCGCCCCTCGACGAGCACGAGGAGATCGAAACCGTGGAGGTTCCCCTCGCGAGCGTGCCCGATCTCATCGCCTCCGGCGAGATGCGCCACGCCCTGATGCTCTCCTCCCTCTACCTCTTCGAGCTCCACCGCCGCCGCTCCGGCCCTCCCGCCCCGTGAGGCCGCGGCGCGTCGAGGGGGGGGCCGCGGGCCGGTCGAGGCGGTCACCTTCGACGCCACCGGCACCCTGATCCGTGCGCCCCGCCTGGGCGAGGTCTACTCCGAGGTCTTCGCCCGCCACGGTCTCTACGCCGAGGCTGCAGCGATCGCGCCGGTGATCCGGGAGGTCTGGCAGGAGCTCGCCTGCCGGACCGACGGCAGCACCGACCGCTTCTCGAGCCACCCCGAGGGCCCGCGGGGCTGGTGGCGCCGGTTCTCGGAGCGGGTCGCCGAGCGCCTGGAGCTGCCCGCGCCCAGCCGCTTCGCCACCACCGAGCTCTTCGACCGCTTCGCCCGGAGCGACGCCTGGGAGGCCTTCCCGGATGCCGCGGGCGCCCTCGAGCGGCTCCGCGGCCGGGGGCTCTCCCTCGCCGTGGTCAGCAACTGGGACGACCGGCTCGCCGGGGTGCTGAAGGGCCTGGGGCTTGCGAAGCACCTGGCCGCCGTCGTGGTTTCGGCCGCCGTGGGCTACGAGAAGCCGGACCCGCGGATCTTCCTGGAGGCGGCCCGTCTCCTCGGCACTCCGCCGGAGCGGATCGCCCATGTGGGAGACCGCCGGCGCGAGGACGTGGAGGGGGCCCTCGCCCTGGGGATGCGGGCGATCTTCCTCGACCGCAAGAGCAGCTCCCGGCCTCCGATCCGGAAACCGAGCCCGAGCGCAGCCCGACCCGACGCCGTGATCGCCTCGTTATGTGAGCTACAGGATCACCTTTCGGGGTAGCTCCAGTGCCTACCCGAAACGGCGGTGTGGCAGATATTTCAGCGTGCTAGCGTGACCCGGACTGGAGGCGACCGATGAAGATCTCGACAAAAGGGGAATACGGCATTCGGGCGATGCTCTTTCTCGCCATGCACGATCAGAACGGCACGGTGACGAGCCACGAGATCGCCCGGCGCCAGGGGATCCCCGAGCCGTACCTGCGGCAGATCCTCGCATTGCTGTCGAAGAGCCGCCTCATCCACTCGAACCGCGGCCCCCAGGGAGGGCACGTCCTGGCGCGCCCGGCTTCGGAGATCACGGTGCGGGACGTCCTGGTGACCCTGGAGGGCCAGACGACCTCGGTGGACCAGATCCTCTCCTTGCCGTGTTGCCAGGAGGCGGGGCCGGAGCACTGCGCGATCGGGGAGCTGCTGATCGGGGTGAAGAAGGCGGTGGACGAGATGCTCGAGGCCACCACCTTCGCGATGCTGGCCCGCCGCCAGGTCGAGCTCTCCCGCGGCGAGTCCGTGCTGGCCTGCTCGCCGACGCGCACGCTGCGGGAAGAAGAGCTGCTGCCGGTGATTTGAATCGACCGGGTCGCTCCCGCGACCCCTCGATTTCCTTCCCACCCCCACCCGTTGGTCATCCCGAAGCCCCTGGCACCTGTCGGGGACGGAACAACTCATGATCCGGCTACTGCGAGCCGTCTTGTGACTAGTGGCCCACCTTCTGGGCCACGGAGATCCTGGAGAGGGCCCGCTCGAGTCGGACCTGGGCCTCGGTCCAGTCTTCGTCCACAGCCTCGTTGACGGCCTTCTCGGCCTCGGTGGCCTCCCGGCGGGCGGCATCGACGTCGATCTCCTCGGGCAGCTCGGCCGACTCGGTGAGGACCGTCACCACGTCGTCAGCCACCTCCACGAAGCCCTCCGCCAGCGCCACGTAGCGCTCGATCCGGCCCTGCTGGTAGATCACCTCGCCCACCTTGAGGGTGGCGATGAGGGGGGTGTGGCCGGGCAGGATGCCCAGGGCACCCTCCGAGCCCGGCACCTGGACCTCGTCACACTCCACGTCGAGGAGCTTGCGGTCGTGGGCGACCAGGACCAGGCGGAGCTTGCTGGAGGAGGTCGTGTCGTTGGCCATGGCGGTCTCGGGGTCGATCGGAGTGGATCGGGGTAGGGAGGTCAGGCCGCCTCTTCGAGGAGCTTCTTGCCGTGGTCGACGACCTCGTCGATCGTACCCTTGAACAGGAAGGCCCGCTCCGGGTACTCGTCGAGCTCGCCGGCGATAATCCGCTGGAAGCCCTCGATGGTGTCCGCCACCTTGACGTAGCGCCCTTCGAGGCCGGTGAACTGCTGGGCGACGAAGAAGGGCTGCGAGAGGTAGCGCTGGATCTTGCGCGCCCGGGCGACGGTGAGCTTGTCGTCCTCGGAGAGCTCGTCGATGCCCAGGATGGCGATGATGTCCTGGAGGTCCTTGTAGCGCTGGAGGATGGTCTGCACCCGGCGCGCCACGTCGTAGTGCTCCTGACCGACGATCCGGGGGTCGAGGATCTTCGACGTGGAGTCCAGCGGATCGACCGCCGGGTAGATGCCGAGCTCGGAGATCTGCCGCGAGAGCACGGAGGTGGCGTCCAGGTGGGCGAAGGCGGTGGCCGGCGCCGGGTCGGTCAGGTCGTCGGCGGGCACGTAGATCGCCTGCACCGAGGTGATCGAGCCCTTGTGGGTCGAGGTGATCCGCTCCTGGAGAGCGCCCATCTCCGAGGCCAGGTTGGGCTGATAGCCGACGGCCGACGGCATGCGGCCGAGGAGCGCCGAGACCTCCGAGCCCGCCTGGGTGAAGCGGAAGATGTTGTCGATGAACAGGAGCACGTCCTGGCCCTGGGTGTCGCGGAAGTACTCGGCGACGGTGACGCCGGTCAGCCCGACGCGCAGGCGCGCACCCGGCGGCTCGGTCATCTGGCCGTAGATCAGGGCCACCTTGCTCTTGTCGAGGGAGCTCCGGTCGACCCGGGTCATGTCGAACTCGCCGGTCGCTTCCAGGTGCTCGTAGAAGCTCTCGCCGAAGTCGATGATCTTGGCCTCGACCATCTCGCGCAGCAGGTCGTTGCCCTCGCGGGTGCGCTCGCCGACGCCGGCGAACACCGAGTAGCCGCCGTGCTGGAGCGCGACGTTGTTGATCAGCTCCTGGATGAGCACCGTCTTGCCCACGCCGGCGCCGCCGAACAGGCCGGTCTTGCCGCCCCGGGTGTAGGGCTCCAAGAGGTCGACGACTTTGATGCCGGTCTCGAACATCTCGGTCTCGGTGGACTGCTCGTCGAAGGCCGGCGCCGGTCGGTGGATCGGCCAGTGCTCGTCGCTCTCGACCGGGCCCAGGTTGTCGACGGGATCGCCGGTCACCGACAGGATGCGGCCGAGGGTCGGGGTGCCGACCGGGGTCGCGATGGGGCGGCCCGTGTCGACCACCTCGATGCCGCGCACCACGCCGTCGGTGGGCTTCATGGCGACGCAGCGCACCTGGTTCTCGCCCAGGTGCTGGGCCACCTCGGCCACGAAATCGATGGGCACACCGGTTGCGGTGCCCGGGTCCTTGACCACGACGGCGTTGAGGATCTCGGGCATCTGGTCCGGCGGGAACTCCACGTCGAGAACCGGGCCGATCACCTGCACCACCTTACCCACGTTGCGCTTCTTGGAGTCGTTCACGGGTTCGTTTCCTCGGGTTCTACCCTTCGAGGGCGTTGGCGCCGGAGACCACCTCGATGAGCTCCGTGGTGATCGCCGCCTGGCGCGCCCGGTTGTAGTTCAGGGTCAGCTTCTCGATCATCTCGCCGGCGTTGCTGGTCGCCGAGTCCATGGCGGTCATGCGCGCCGCGTGCTCGGCGGCCTGCGACTCGAGCAGCGCGCGGTAGACCTGGAAGGTCACGTAGCGGGGCAGGATCCGGGCGAGGATCGCATCGGGCGAGGGCTCGTAGAGGTAGTCGGTGCCCACCTCGCGCTCGGCGTCCTCACCGTGCTCGCCGCCCGCCGCGCCCTCCGCCTCGGCCACCGGAATCGGCAGCAGCCGCTCTTCGGTCAGCTCCTGGCTCGCGATGGATTTGAACTGGTTGTAGATCACGTAGACAGCGTCGTACTCGCCGGCGGAGTAGGCGGCGGCTATGTCCTCGGCGATCGCCTTCGCCTGCTCGTAGGTGACCCGGGTGAACAGATCCCGGAAGGCCTTGCGGATCGGGATCGAGCGCCGGCCGTAGAAGTCCGCGCCCTTCTTGCCCAGGAGCAGGAGCTCGACCGTCTCCCAGCGCGAGGTCTCCTTCTGGGCCAGGCGCAGGACGCTGGCGTTGAACGAGCCCGCCAACCCCCGGTCGCCGCTCACCACCACGAGCAGTACCCGGTTCTCGGGCCGGACCTCGAGCAGCGGGTGGACACCCGCCGCCTCCGGGCCGCCCTCGCCGGCGTCGAGCACTTCCGGCTCGGCGTCGAGGGCCGCCGCCCGGGCTCCCTGGGCGAGCTTGGCCGTCACCTTGGCGAGCTCCACGGCGTAGGGCCGTGTGGCCAGGATGTGCTCCTGGCTTCGGCGGAGCTTGACCGCCGAAATCATCTTCATCGCCTTGGTCAGCTGCTGGGTGTTCTTGACCGAGCGGATCCGGCGCTTGATGTCGAGGAGGTTGGCCATCGGTCCACCCCGTTCAGGCCGCCTTGACGACCTTGGCTTCGGGCTTCCTTCCCAGGTAGTCCTCGCGGACGAAGGTCATGACCTCGAGGATCTTCGCATCGAGCTCGCTCGAGATCTGCTTCTTCTCCCGGATCTCGGCCAGGACCTCCGGGTGCTCGTCCTGGAAGACCCGGTGCATATCGCGTTCGTAGGGCCGCACGTGCTCGACCTCCAGGTTGTCGAGGAGGCCCCTGGTGCCGGCGAAGATGGAGAGCACCTGGAGCTCCACCGGCATGGGTTCGTACTGGGCCTGCTTCAGGATCTCGACCAGGCGCCGGCCGCGGCCAAGCTGGGCCTGGGTCGACTTGTCGAGGTCGGAGCCGAACTGGGCGAAGGCCTCGAGCTCGCGGAACTGGGCGAGCTCGAGGCGCAGCGTGCCGGCGATCTTCTTCATCGCCTTGATCTGGGCCGAGCCGCCGACCCGGGAGACTGAGATGCCGACGTTGATCGCCGGCCGCACGCCCGAGTAGAACAGGTCGCTCTCGAGGAAGATCTGGCCGTCGGTGATGGAGATGACGTTGGTCGGGATGTAGGCCGAGACGTCGCCCGCCTGGGTCTCGATGATGGGCAGCGCGGTGAGCGAGCCGCCGCCCTTGGCCTGGGACAGCTTGGCCGCCCGCTCGAGCAGACGCGAGTGGAGGTAGAAGACGTCGCCCGGGTAGGCCTCGCGCCCCGGCGGGCGCCGGAGCAGGAGCGACATCTCGCGGTAGGCCGCGGCCTGCTTCGAGAGGTCGTCGTAGATCACCAGCGCGTGGCCGCCCTGGTGCATGAAGTACTCGCCGATGGCGCAGCCCGCATACGGGGCCAGGTACTGGAGCGGGGCGGGCTCGGAGGCCGAGGCCGAGACCACCACCGTGTGCTCCATCGCCCCCTGGTCCTCCAGGGTCTTGACCACCTGGGCGACGGTCGAGCGCTTCTGGCCGATGGCGACGTAGATGCAGAGGATGTCCGTGTGCTTCTGGTTGACGATGGCGTCGAGGGCCACCGCGGTCTTGCCGGTCTGGCGGTCGCCGATGATCAGCTCGCGCTGGCCGCGGCCGATGGGGATCATGGAGTCGATGGCCTTGAGGCCCGTCTGCATGGGCTCGCGCACCGGCTGGCGGTCGACCACGCCGGGGGCGATACGCTCGACCGGGTAGTGGTCGGCGGCCTCGATGGGGCCCTTCCCGTCCAGGGGCTGGCCGAGGGGGTCGACCACGCGGCCGATGAGGGCCGGGCCCACCGGCACCTCGATGATGCGGCCGGTGCGGCGCACCTGGTCGCCCTCCCCGACGAGCCTCGTCTCGCCCATGAGAACGGCGCCGATCTGGTCCTCTTCGAGGTTCAGGGCGAGACCGTAGACCTCGTTGGGGAAGGCCAGCAGCTCGTTGGCCATGGCCTTCTCGAGGCCGTAGACGCGGGCGATGCCATCGCCGACACTGAGCACGGTGCCCACTTCGGCCACGTCGACGTCGGCCTCGTAGCCGGAGAGCTCGCGCTCCAGGATCGCGGTGATCTCGTCTGCCTTGATCTGCATAGAAACGGCACTCCTTGGGACGGGGCGGATCGGGTGGTACTCCCCGTCGTGGTCGTTTCGAGTCTCGTTGCCGGCCGCCGCGAGTCTCGGAAGATGCGCGCGCGGTCGGCTAAGCCTCGGCCAGCTTCTGGGCGAGACGGTCGAGCTGGCCCTGGAGGCTGGCGTCGTACAGGGTGCTTCCGACGCGGGCCGTAAACCCCGCGATCAGAGTCTCGTCCACCGCGACCGTCAGCTCGATCTTCCGATCGAGGGCCTTGCCCAGGACCGCGCGCAGCCTGTCGGCCTCGGCGGTGTCGAGGGGCTGGGCGGTGGTCACCGCCGCCCGGGCCACCCCGAGGCGGCGGTCGATCTCTTGGTCGAGGAACTCGAGGACCGCGCCCAGGTGGTGGAGCCGGTAGTTGTCGAGAAGCAACAGGACGAAGCGCTCGGCGAGAGCGTCCAGGCCCAGGGTCCCGCCGATCTCTCGGAGGATCCGGCGCTTCTCTTCCAGGGGCACGGCCGGGTTGGCGGCCATCTTGCCGATCCCGGGCACTTCGGCCATGGCCTCGGCCAGGGCGCGGAGCTGGTCGCGCACGGCGACCGCCTGCTCGGTGCCCCCGGCGATCTTGAGCAGCGCCTGGGCATACGGGCGTGCGAAGCGGCGGATCACGACGCCTCCCGTTCCAGGCGCGAGAGGTTGCGCCGGAAGACCCGGTGGCGCTCCTCGGGCCCGAGCTCGCGCTCGAGCTGCTCGCGGGCGAGCCGGGCCGAGAGCGTGGCTGTGTAGTCCTGGAGCTCCTGGCGCGCCTGGCCCAGACGTTGCTCGATCTCGCTGTCGACCTGGGCCAGCAGACGCTGTCGCTCGTGCTCGGCCTGGTCGAGGATCCGGTCGTGCTCGAGTCGTCCGTCGGCCTCGGCCCGCTCGGCGAGAGAAGCCATCTGGGCCTCGAGCTCGGCGATGCGGTCGCCGAGGGTGGCCTGGAGCTCGGCAGCCCGGGCGCGGCGCTCGCGGGCCTCTTCGAGCTCCTCGCGGATCCGGCGCTCGCGGGCCTCCAGGAAGCGGGTGAGCGGCGGCCCCAGGAAGTAGCCGATGAGGCCGAAGAAGAGGACCAGGTTGGCCAGCATCCAGAGCCAGCGCGGCAGACCCAGGAAGGTCCCGAAGGGGCCCTCTTCGGCCGCCGCCGCCGGAAGCGCGAGAAGGAGGCCGGCCAGGAGCGCCGCGGCGGACGCCATCGATCTCGCCGGCCGGTTCACGCGCTCTTCTCCAGCAGGCGGTCCGCAATGTGGCCGGCGAGGGTGCGCGCCCGGCCTTCAAGCTCGGCGCGCTCGCGCTCGACGTCGGCCTCGAGCTCGGCGCCCGCCTCGCGCAGGCGCTGGTCGGTCTGCTCCCGGGTCACCCCGAGGATCTCCTGGCGGCGCTCCTCGGCCGCCCGGCGCAGCTCGTCGCGGCGCGCCGCGGCCTCGGCCCGGGTCTCGTTGAGCCGCACCCGCTCGACCTCGATCTTCTCCTCGGTCTGCTCGACCGCCGCGTCGTGCTCGGCACGCGCCGTCTCCACCGTCTCCCGGCGCTCGCGGAGGATCTCCGAGAGCGGGCCGAAGAGGCAGAACCGCAGGATCAGGTACGTGATCCAGAAAATTCCCATGATCACCAGGAGACTGGCGTCAGGAATGAGGTTCATGGGCAGGTCTCGAGTCGTCGGAAAACTTCGGGAACTACGATCTTCGGCACATGGATAGGGCAACCCCGCCACTTCGGGCGGGCGCCCGAGACCGCCGGGAATCTAGCATGGCCCCCCGCACGGGTCAAGCGCCCTCGTGGGTCGGTTGCGGAGGGGGTCACGGGGCCGATATCATCCGTCCGCGGACGCCTCCCATCCATCGCAGTAGATCGACCGAGGAGCCGATGGCCCAGTCCAGCGACGCCCAACGCCGCGGCCAGTGGAGCTCGAAGCTCGGGTTTGTCCTGGCCGCGTCGGGCTCGGCGATCGGGCTCGGCAACATCGTCTTCTTCGGCGCCAACGCCTACCGGTACGGCGCCGGCGCCTTCTACCTCGCCTACCTCATCGCCCTCTGCCTGGTGGGCATGCCGGTGCTCATCAGCGAGCTCGGCCTGGGCAGCCTCACCCAGCAGGCGTTCCCTCAGTCCCTGGGGCAGATCGCCGGGCGCTGGGGCGAGCTCGCCGGCTGGTGGGGGCTGCTCAACGCGGCCTTCATCACCATGTATTACGTGACCCTGCTGGCCTGGGTGTGCGGCATGCTCGTCGGCGCCGCCGGCCCGCTCTGGAAGCCGGAGACCGCCGTGCCGGCGTTCGCCGCCGACGCCATGCCCAACCCCGCCGGCTTCTTCTTCCACATGATCTCGACCTGGTGGGTCGTGGGCCTGGTGGTCCTGGTCTGGGTGGCCAACCTGTGGATCGTGCGCCGTGGGGTCTCGACCATCGAGCCCGTCGTCAAGGTGTTCGTGCCGCTCATGTGGATCTTCATGATCGTCCTGATCGTGCGCGGCCTGACCCTGCCCCACGGCCTGGAAGGGGTGTACCTCCTGTTCACCCCCGACCTCTCCCTGATGGCCAACTGGGAGGTCTGGCAGGGCGCGGCGAGCCAGATCTTCTTCAGCCTCACCCTGGGCTTCGGGGTGATGACGGCCTACGCCTCCTACCTCCCGCGCGACGCCGACCAGATCAACAACGGGATGCTCACGGCGTGCCTCAACTGTGGCTTCGAGTTCCTGGCCGGCCTGGCGATCTTCTCGCTTCTCTTCACCTTCGCCATCGCCCCCCAGGCCTCGACCATCGCCATGACCTTCTTCGTCATCCCCAAGGGCATCGCCGCCATGCCGGCCGGCGTGCGGGCCTTCGGCCTGATCTTCTTCCTCCTCATGCTCCTCGCCGGCCTGTCGTCGTCGATCTCCCTCATCGAGGGCATCAACTGCGCCCTCCTCGACAAGTTCGGCTGGTCGCGCCGGCGCACCCTGCTGGTCACCGGCCTGGTAGGCCTCACCGGCAGCATCGTCTTCGCCCTGCCCATAGTCATCGACCACGCCCTGGCGAGCGACGGCACCCTGGGCCTGTCGCTCCTCGACCTGGTCGACCACTGGGCCTTCAACCACGGCCTCCTCCTGGTGGGCGTGATCGAGTGCCTCATCCTGGGCTGGAAGCTGCCGGCCTCGAAGCTGCGCGAGCACCTGAACCGCCACGGACGCTTCCGCCTGCCCGCGGCCTTCGACTGGCTGCTCAAGCTGGTGATCCCGGGCTGGCTGCTGGCGATCCTGGCGAGCTCGGTCTGGAACAAGATCACCCACGGCATCTACGGCCACGCCATGTCCCTCGACTGGGGGCACTTCCTGCCGGTGACCGCCTTCCTCGTCTGGCTGGCCGGCTCCGTCGCGGCGGCCCTCTGGTTCACCCTGCGTCCGGGGATCGAGGAGACGGCGACCGCCGGGACCGCGGGCTCCGCCCCGGAGGCGAGCCATGGAAAGTAGGCGCAGTAGACGCAGTAGGCGCGGTAGCCTCCCGGCCGCGGCGGCCCTCGCCCTGCTTCTCGCCTCCGTCCTGGTGGGAGGCGCCGCCGCGCAGGCGGCGACCGAGCTGCATGTGGGCGACCCGTACCCGCTGCGCGATCGCCCGGTGGCCGTGACCGTGACCCGCGACGGAGCGCCCGTCCCCGGCGCGGTGGTCACCGTGCGCTACCGGCCCAACAGCCAGATCGCCCACGTCCAGACCCTCCCCCCCGCCGGCTCCGACGGGCGGGTTCTCTGGACCCCGACGTACGCCGGCATCGCGACCTTGGAGACGCCGGGCGAGGACGGTGCAGGGCTCGCCAACCTCTCCGCCCTCTCCGTCGCGGTGCGCTTCGGCGCCTTCCCGGACCTGGGCGTCCTCGTGATGACGATCGCCGCCCTGCTCCTCTTCGGCGGCGCCGGCCTCGGCTTCTACCTGCTCCTCACCGAGCCCCAGGGCCCGCCGACCGAAGAGCCCCCGAGCACTTGAGCTCTTTGCACCCCGCCGCTTTGACCTCCGAATACGACCCCCTGTTCGGCGCCGTCGGCGAGGGGGAGGACTCGGCCGATACCGAGGCCCTGGAGACGGTGCGCCGGCACTTCGCCCGGGCGAGCCGACCCTTCCTCTCCTCGCCGGTGGTGTGGCTCGCCTGGGCCCTCGTCCTTCCGGCCGCCGCCCTGGCCACCCCCGCCGTGGCCGGGCGCTTCGGACCGGCGGGCATCCTCTTGGCCTGGTCGAGCGCGATCCTCGCCGGCGGCACGGTCGAGATGCTGGCCATCCACAGGCGGCGGGGCCCCGGCCGGCGCTCGCCGCTCGCGACCTGGGCCCTGCGCGTCCAGGGCAACCTCTCGTTCGTCGGGCTCGCCCTGTCAGCGGCGCTGCTCTGGGCGGGTCGGACCGAGGAGCTGCCCGGCCTCTGGCTCCTCCTGCTCGGGCACTCTTTCTACACCCTGGGCGGGCTCTCCTTCCGCCCCATGCGTACCGCCGGCGCGCTCTTCCAACTCGGCGGGCTCGTGGCACTCGCGCCCGGTGTACCCTCCCTGCCCGCCTTCGCCGCCGCAGCCGCCGCCGGCTGCCTCTGGCTCGCCTGGGGCATCCACCAGAGCCGGACGTAGGCGCCCGGCGGGCGCCGATCGCGAAGAAGGGGAGGCTCTCAGCTTCTCAGCTCTCGTAGGTCTCGGAGCCGCTCAGCCGATCAGTCAAGGAGCGGTGGCCGCCCAGGGCGAGCAGGGCCGGCAGCCCCACGAGCAGCAGGGTCGCCAGGGTGCCGAGCCAGCGGCGCGCCGTCTGGCTGAAGGTCAGGCTCTCGCCGTCGGCGGTGCGCGCGACGAGACCCGCCCAGGCCATACCCGGGGTCTGGCCCCAGAAGGCCAGGGGCAGAACGTGGTAGAGGAACGAGAAGACCAGCAGGAAGAGGATCAGCGCCGGCCAGTCGCCGAGCCCGGCGTGGACGTTCAGCAATCGGGCTCCGAAGAGGAGCGCCAGCGCCATCCCGACGTGGACCGCCAGGTCGGCGAGACCGGCGAGCCACCGGGAGGACGACCGCGCGCGGCGGAGCGCCCGGGCGGTGCCGGGGCCGAGCCGGACCTCTTCGACTGGCAAGAGGTGCTCGGGGCGGGGCGCCGCTGGAGCCTCCGGCGGCGCGGTGGCCTCCGGACCGCCGTCGAACAGGGGCGGCTGGGACGGCCGGTCCCGACTCCCGGCGGGCTCTTCGCCCCGGCGCCCCGGCGGAATCCATCGGATCCATCGGATCGATCGGAGCAAGGGGCAGGTCGAACAGGCCGGGCTCGTCCTGTCGATTCCCACGGCGGGCCATGTCAGCGGAAGGGCAGGTACTTCACGTAGATCCGGTACAGCAGGTCCTTCGGGTGCCGCTCGTAGGTCTGGGCGAAGAGGTAGAGGCGCCGGAGGTCCGGGTCGCCGGGCACGACGTCCAGGCCCTCCTTGAACTCCTTGGCCGCCGCGGAATTGTCGCCCCGCTGGAGATCGCGGACGCCGCGGTTGTAGTAGCTGTCCACGATCAGGCGCCGGACGTCCCGGTTGGTGGGATCCGCTTGGTAGAGCTTCCAGAGCTTGGGCAGGACGAAGCCGTACTCGCCCTGGTGGAAGAGCTCGATCTCGTCCTTCAGAGGCTCGAGCTCCTTGCCGGCCGCCTGGAACCTCTCGAGGTCCTTGCCGTCGAGCTCGGAGATCTTCCCCGCCCGGTCGAAGAGCTCAAGGGCCCTCAGGTACTCCTTTTGGTCGAATGAGGTGTTCGCCGCATCGAGGAGCCGGGTGCGCCGCTCGGCGGCCTCCGGGGAGATCGTCTCCGCCGGCGCCGCCGGCTTCTCGGGGGTCTCCCAGCTCGAGATCAGCTTTTGGGCCTCGGAGTAGCGCGGGCTGTCGGGCGGGATGCGCTTGAGCTGTCCGAGAGCCATGGCGGTCTGGCCGCGGTCGTGGAGGCTCTTGGCCCGTTCGATCGGGTCCGGAGCGGGCGGCGCGGGCTGGGCCGCCTCCGGCTCGGCGGTCGAGTTGGGGAAGAACCGCTCCTTGTTCTGAAACACGAACCAGGCCGCGACCACGACCAGCACCAGGACGGCCCCACCGATGATGAGGAAGGAACGGCGGCCCAGGTCCCGCTTCACCGCCGAGCCGCGCACGCCCGCGGGCGCCGCAGAGGGTTCCGCCCCAGCCGCCGGCGGCGTCTCGCGCGCCGCGCCCGGAGGCGGCGGCACCAGGATCTCCTCCTTGAGCTCCTCGCCTTCGCCCGCCGTGCGGTCCTTCGCCGCCAGGTCCGAGAGGTCGAAGGACCCGAGCTGGCCCATGGCGGCCGTCTCGTCGGGGGAGGGCCTGGAAATCTCCACCGGAGCGCCGCTCTCGATGCGCTGGAGATACTCGCGCGCCGCCAGGTGGTTCGGCTGCGCCTCGACCACGCGCTCGAATCGCTCGCGCGCCGTCTCCGTGTCACCGGCCTCGAGGGCGTCGATCCCCTCGTGGAAGACCTCCTCGAGCTCCCGCTCTTTCTCGGCCTTGAGCCGGCGCGCCTCCTCGATGCGCCGGGCCGCCTCCTCATGGTCGACGTCGATCAGGAAGATCCGCGACCAGGCGTCGATCGCTCCCTGGTAGTCCCCGGCGTCCGAGGCCTTCTGCCCCTCGGCAAGGAGCTCGGCGATCCGGTCGTCGCTCCCCGCCGCCCCGCCGCCCGAGAGCAGGCTGGACGTCGGCTCGGGTGAGGGTCCGGGCACCGGAGTCGGGGCCGGAGTGGGCGCGGGAGCCCCGACGCCCTCCTGCGGCGCCCCTTGCCTTCGCTCGAGATCCGCGAGCTCCGGGTTCTCCGGGTCGAGGGAGCGGGCCTTGTCGAGGGCCACGCGGGCCCGCTCGGCATCGCCCGCGTCGAGGGCGGCGCCGGCGTCGCGGAGGAAGCTCTCGACGTAGGGCTGCGCCTCCACACGGCTCTGGGCGGTGTCGACGAGGTGGCCGAGCTCGGGATCGGCCAGCACGGCGTCGCGCGCCTCGGCGGCCCGCGACAGCACGCCCTCGAAGTCCCGGGCCGCCAGCCGCCGGGACAGCTCCGAGCGCAGGTCCTCGGCTCCGCCCGCCGGGGCGCTCTGTGCTGCCGTGCCGGCCGGCCCTCCCGGAGTCTGGTCGAGAGAAAGCGCCGGCTCGGACGCCGCGGAGGGAAGCTCGATCTCGTCCAGGTCGAAAAGCTCGTCGACCGAGGAAGCGGCCGGAGCCGTCGGCGACGGGAGCTCAGCCTCCGGCTGCACGCCGGCGCCCACGGCCTGCGCCCCGCCGCCCCCGCCGCCCCCGGTCACCGCTCGCAGGTCGGCCACCTCTACGGCGCCCTGCGCCGAAGCCACCCGATCCTTGAGCGTCTTGGCCGGCGCGAACTGCGGGTCGAGCTCGAGGATGAAGTCGCAGCCGAGGATCACCTCCTGGCGCTTGCCCCGCTCGACCAGGTCGAGACTCTGCCCGAAGGTGGCCAGGATTCGCTGTTTCACCTCGTCGCCGAGGGCGGGATTGCCGGGATAGCTCATCGTGATCGCGAACGCGGCGGAGGCCGGGAAATTCAACGTATCGTAGCAGAGGGGCCCAAAACCGGACAACCGGCTGACAAGCGGCGGAAGAGTAGGTCCCTACCGGTGTGGGCTCATCACCTCCACGGTCTCCTAGCGCGCCCGGAGCGCCTCGAGCAGACGGTGGGGCAGGCCTCCAAAGCTGCCCGACGACATGGTCACCAGAACGTCCCCTGCCCCGGCCTCTTGGAGCGCCCGCGCACACAGCCGGTCGACGCTCGAGCAGGCCTCGGCCTGGACCCCCGAGGCGGTCAGGTCGCGGGCCAGCTCCGCGAAGTCGATCCGCTCCTCCGGCCCCAGCCGTTCGGCGTAGTAGAGGGGAGCGAAGAGCACCCGCCCCGCGTCGCGGAAGGCCCGGGAGTACGCGTCGCGCAGGAACGCACGGCCGGCGGTGAGGCTGCGCGGCTCGAAGAGGGCGACCAGCCGCCGGCCCGGGTAGCGCCGCACGAGGGCCGCCAGCGACTCGGCGACCGCCGTGGGGTGGTGGGCGAAGTCGTCCACCACGGTGACGCCTGCGGCGGTGCCGAGCTCGTCGAGCCGCCGGGCGACCCCGCGGAAGCGGGAGAGGGCATCGGCCACGTCCTCGGCTCCGAGATCGCGATGGCGGGCGGCGGCCCAGACCCCGAGGGCGTTGGAGACGTTGTGGCGGCCGGGCACGGCGAGGCGCAGCTCGTGGCGCTCGGGCGCCCGGGCAGCGTCGGGACCGGCGGGGGCGGAGCGGTCGACGACGGTCACGCACGTGCCCCCGGGCCCAGCGTCGATCCCGGCGGCTCCTCCCTCGACGGCGACATCCGCCCCCGTCTCCGCCCCGAGCCCGTAGGTGACCACCCGGCACCGCGCCCGGCGGGCGAGGTCCAGGACCTCCGGCGCGTCGGCACACGCCACCAGCAGGCCGTCCTCGCCCATGTCGGCGATCAGGGCACCGTAGGCGTCGAGGAGGGCCTGGTGGGTCGGGTACAGGTCGACATGGTCGTGCTCGGCGCTGGTCAGGATCAGGGTGTCGGGCCGATAGTGGAGGAACTTCGGCCCGCGGTCGAAGTAGGCCGCGTTGTACTCGTCCCCCTCGACGATGAAGTCGGCGCCGCCGCCTTCGTGGAAGCTGTCCGGCAGGTCCTTGGGCAGGCCGCCCACCAGGTACCCGGGGTCGGCCCCGCAGGCGGTCCAGACCCAGGCCGACATGGAGGTGGTGGTGGTCTTGCCGTGGGTGCCCGCCACCACCACCCGGTGGCGGTCCGCGAGGAAGAACCGCCAGAGGGCCTCGGGCATGGAGATCCTCTCGAGGCGCCCGGCCCGGTGCAGGCCCTCGGCGGCCACGGCCTCCGGGTTGTCCCGGGGCACGGCGTTGCCCACGATGACGAGGTCGGGCGGCGGCTCGAGGTGCGCCGGATCGAAGCCCACCAGCGGGCGGATCCCGGCGCGATCGAGCAGGGTGCTCATGGGCGGATAGAGGGGGTTGTCTGAGCCCGTCACCCGGTGGCCCCGACCTTGCAGAAGGCACGCGAGCGGCGCCATCCCCGTCCCGCCGATGGCGATCAGGTGGATGCGCAGAGGGTCTGTCGTCTGGGAATTCTTCACGGACCCGAATGTTGAGTAGACAGCCAAACGAACGTGCTCACCGCGGCCGTGGGCCGCGGGCCGGGTTGGGACCGTCCACGAGGAGATCGAGGGTATGAGACGCCTTACGCACCGAGCCATTCTGACACTTCTGGTAGCCAGCCTGCCCACCCTGCTTCCCGCAGTGGCGCGCGCCGACGACCCGGCGGCGCCGAAAGCGGTGGTGGCCGAGACCGTCGTCGACTCCGGCAAGGTGCCGGTCGGCCAGCCCATCGAGACGACCTTCAAAATCCAGAACCAGGGCACCGCCCCCCTCACGATCACCCAGGTTCATCCCTCGTGCGGCTGCACCGTGGCCGAGTACGACAAGGTCATCGCCCCGGGCGCCACCGGCGAGGTGCGCACGAAGATCGACACCACGGCCATGGCGGGGCCCATCGCCAAGGCGGTCACCGTCTACACCGACGACCCGGCGAACCCCAGGATCGTCCTCACCATCAAGGCGCTCGTCCAGCCTTTCCTGGGGCTGAGCCCCGGCTACGCCCGGTTCACCTCGGCGGTGCACGGCGACCGGGACCAGCAGAGCCCGCAGATCCTCTGGGCGGACGATTTCAAAGACCTGGAGGTGGTCAAGGTCGAGAGCCCGAAGGCGTGGATCACGACGAGCTACCGCGCGGCGACGGACGCCGAGCGCCAGAAGGGGATCGAGGGCAAGCAGTGGCGTATCGACGTGACCCTGTCGAAGGACGCACCGGTCGGCCCCGTAGCCGACCAGATCGTGGTCACGACCAACGACCCCAAGCAGAAGATCATCGAGATCCCGGTCTCGGGCTTCGTGCGCCCCATGGTCGCGGTGACGCCGCCGAGCGTGAGCTTCGGTGAGGTCGATCCGAGCAAGGACCAGAAGTGGGGCCTCCTGGTGCGCAACTTCGGCTCGACGCCCCTGGAGATCCAGCGGGTCCACAGCAGCGTGGCCGGGTTGAAGGTGGACATCGAGCCGATCGAGAAGGGCAAGCGCTTCAAGCTGGTCTTCACGCCGACCTCGGAGATGGCGAAGGGAGCGTTCGACGGCCAGGTGGAGCTGACGACGAACCTGCCGCAGGACAAGACGATCGTGGTGCCGGTGAAGGGCGAAGTTCAGTAGATCTTCCCTCGCGACGGGCGGAGATTTCTTCGCAGACTCTGAGCGTTGGGCGGGGGCGCCCTCTCCTCCCCTCGAGGGTGAGGAGAGGTACGGGGTGAGGTGGGGTGGTCTGAGTCAGGGCTTTCCCCACATCTCGGCTTCGTCCTTTGGCGCGGCGGGCTTGCGGTCGTCCTTGGCGAGGACGGCCTCGACCTCGCGTAGCGTCTCGGCGAGGACCTCGGCCTGGATCTCGCCCAGGCGGGCGATGCCGGCCAGGGCGAGGTCGATGAGCCGATCCATCTCGTCGCGCGAGAAGCTGCGCCGCTCGCCGGTGCCCTGAAGCTCGATCAGCCGCCCGTCCACGGTGGCCACCACGTTCATGTCCACCTCGGCCTCCGAGTCCTCCACGTATTCGAGGTCGAGGACCGGCGTCCCGCCGACCACCCCCACCGACACCGCGGCCACCGGCCGGCGCAGCGGCCACGCCGAGATGTCGCCGGTCAGGAGCATCCCGGCGACGGCCTGCGCCAGCGCCACGTAGGCGCCGGTGATCGCTGCCGTCCGGGTGCCGCCGTCGGCCTGGAGGACGTCGCAGTCCACGGTGATCGTGTGCTCGCCCAGGGCGCGCAGGTCGGCCACCGCGCGCAGGCTCCGGCCGATCAGCCGCTGGATCTCGGCGGTGCGGCCCGAGGGCCGGCCCCGGGAAACCTCGCGCATCGAGCGCGTGTGGGTGGCCCGTGGGAGCATCGAGTACTCGCCGGTGACCCAGCCCTGACCCGAGTCCTTGAGGAACGGGGGCACCCGCCGCTCCACGCTCGCCGCCACCAGCACGCGGGTGTCGCCCATCTCGATCAGCGCCGAGCCTTCGGCGTACTTGAGGGCCGAGGGCTGGATCCGGACGGGCCGCAGGGCGTCGGCGGCACGGCCGCCTGGGCGGGAAGACGAAGAATGGACGGCGGAGGACTCGGAAGACGTCATGCCGACGATTGTACCGGTCGGGCCGCCGCCTCCCCTGCCCCGCCCACCCCGCCCCCCACGTCGACCAGCTCCAGGCTCACCTCCACGCCGAGGATCATCCGGGCGAGCCGGGCGAAGTGCTGGGCCGTGTCGGTCACGTAGGCGTGGAGCGTCCCCGGGGCGCCCGGCGGCGCGGTGAGGCCCGCCGCGGCGAGGTCCCGGGCCACGCGCTCGGCCACCGCCGAGGCGGAGTCGATCAGCGCCACGCCCGGACCGGCCACCCGCTCGAGCACCGGCCGCAGCACCGGGTAGTGGGTGCAGCCGAGGACCAGGGAGTCGATGGAGGCGGCGAGGAGCGGCGCCAGGTAGCGCTCGGCGACCTCCCGGGTGATGGGATCGTCGTGCCATCCTTCCTCGACCAGCGGCACGAAGAGGGGGCAGGCGACCGACAGGACCTCGAGCTCGGGCCGGATCCGGCGCAGGGCGGCGGCGTAAGCGTCCGAGCGGACCGTCGACTCCGTGGCGATCACCCCCACCCGCCCCGCCGAGGTGGCCGCCGCCCGCTCCGCCCCCGCCTCGATCACCCCCCACATCGGCACCGGCGGCGTCAGGTGGGGAACCGCCAGCGCCGAGGCGGTGTTGCAGGCCACGACCACCGCCTTGACCCGTCGCTCGAGCAGGAACTCGACGTTGGTGCGCGTGTAGCGCAGCACAGTCTCGGGAGACTTCGTGCCGTAGGGCAGCCGCGCGGTGTCGCCCAGATAGAGGATCGACTCCTCCGGCAGGCGCCGGCGCAGGGCCGCCACCACGGTGAGGCCGCCGACGCCGGAGTCGAAGACGCCGATGGGCGCCGTCCGGCTCATCCTCCCGCCTTGGGTCGGCCCGTGGAGCGCGGCGCGAGAAGGTCCCGCTTCACCGGCAGGGCGACGCTCGTATCGAGGTGGCCCGAGAGGCTCCGCGGTTGGATACCGTTCCACAGCAGGGCCACCCGATCGACCTCCGGCAGGTCGAGGACCAGGGAGTCGACGACGCTGTAGGCCCGCATCATTTCGGCGAGGGAGCCGCCGGCGGGTGGGCGGTCCATGCCTTCCGCCCCCAGGTCCACGTAGGCCACGCCGTCCGGCGTCAAGTAGAGATCGAGCAGGCCGACTTCCTGGGGGAAGGGGCGCACCAGGCCCTCGCTCCGCGGGCCGTCGAGCAGAGCGAGCACGATCGCCCGGGCGCGGGCCCGGGGATCGGCCGGCACGGCGAGCTGCCGCGCCTCGGCGTGGAGCAGGCCGTCGCCCGCGGGGAAGTAGAGATCGAAGGTCTCCTGACTCGGCGGCGGGGCCGGCTCGGGAGCCGGCGGCGGACCGCCCCGGGCGCCACCTCCGTGCCAGAACGCCCAGACCAGGCCCAGCACGGCCCCCAGGGCGACGCCCCCGAGGATGATGAAGAAGACCGACCGGCGGCTCACGGAGAGGACCCCGCGGGCTGGACGCCGGGAGCCCCCGGCGCCCCTCCCTTCCGGGCCCGCTGGTCGACCTCGGCCCGGTACCGGCTGATGGCGCGCACCAAGGCCTCGACCAGCTTCGAGCGGTAGGCCGGATCCTCGAGCCGGGCCTCCTCGTCGGGATTGCTGAGGAACCCGAGCTCCACCAGCACCGCCGGCATGGCGGCACCCATGAGCACCCGGAAGGGGGCCTGCTTGACCCCCCGGTCCCGGAGGCCGAGGGTGGTGTTGAGCTCCTCCTGGATCAGCGCCGCCAGGCGCTGGCTCTCCGCCAGGTGGTAGCTCTGGGCCAGGTCCCAGAGGATGAGCTGGAGGTCGTGGAGCGGATCGTCGTCGTCGCTCGCCCGGCGCTCGACCGAGTTCTCCGAGGCGGCCGTGTCCGCGGCCCGCTCGTCGCTCGCCTCCATGGAGAGGAAGTAGGTCTCCGCTCCGTGGGCGCCCGACCCGAGGGAGGAGTTCAGGTGGATCGAGACGAACAGGTCCGCCTTGTTCTGGTTGGCGATGGCGGCCCGGGTGTCCAGGGGAAGCTCGACGTCCTCGTCACGGGTCATGACCACCTTGACCGGCAGGCGCTGGAGCAGGCGCGTGCGCAGGGCGCGGGCGAGCTCCAGGGTCAGGTCCTTCTCCAACTCGCCGCCGGGGCCGACGGCGCCGGTTTCCGCGCCGCCGTGGCCGGGGTCGATGACGATGGTGTGGATGCCCGGCTGCGGCGTCGGCGGCTCCAGGGGCCTGGCCTCCTGGGCGCCGGCCTCCTGGGGCTCGCGGCGGACGACGTCGAACACCAGCCGGAAGGGCTTCTCCAGGGTGTAGCTCTCGGCGCTCGCCCCGGCGGCCAGGTCGAGCCATATCTCGCCGGGGCCGATCCGCACGCCGCGCACCAGCGGGTCGTTCACGCGGGGCGGGGAGGCGGGCGTCTCGAAGCGGTCCCGGGTGGGCCGGACGACGACGTCCTCGGCCCGGTCCTCGAGCTGGTAGTCGAAGCGCGCCGGGAACTGGAGGACGACGGTGGTGACCCCTTGGAGGTGGACCACGTCCACCCCCACCGGCAGGGAGCGCGGTTGCCGGCGCTGGGCTGTGAGGATCTGGTCGGCGGCGGACCACTCGAACCGGTAGTCGAGCAGCGCGCCGTAGCTCTGGCGCAGGAAGTCGAGGGGCACGAGCAGCCCCTGGACCTCCGGCTCACCCTGCTGCGGCGCCTGGGAGAGCCGGACGATCTCCTGGCCCACGAGCATCACCGGGTTGTCCGGACCCGCGACGACCGAGGTCCCGGCGAGCGTCAGGCTGGTGCTGGCCGTCTGGTCCTGGAGGTCGCCGCCGAGGCGGGCCACGATGGGGCGCAAGGCGAAGAGCGGCCCCTGCTCGGTGGTCACCGTGGGCGCGCCGAGGACGACCGGCACGCCGGGCGCCGGGCCCTCGAAGGCGGGGGTCAGGCCCGGGGCGCCGAGAACGGCCGGCGGGACGGGAGTCGCGGCCTCCGGCGGAGCGGGCGCCGGGATGGGGGCCCTGTTCGGGGCGCTCGCCGCGTCCTGCGGGCCCTGTGCCGGCTGCGCCCGGGCCGCCGTGGCAACGGCCGGGATGCCGAAGGCCCAGATCGTCAGGAGCAGGGCGGCGGGAGAGGCACCGGAACGGCGCGGGCGGCGGGCGGGGGTCCGGCGACTCACGGCGGCGAGGATACCATCGCCTCGGCGGCCCGCCGGTCCGTGTACGGCGCCGCGCCGGCCGCTGCCGCGCGTGCCCGACCTTCCCGCGCGGGAGCTTCTATGAGAAGCTTCCGGCTACTCCTTACCGCACCCTAGCCTGGACTATTCATGAGCCACCTACTACGAGCCGCAATTGCACGCGATCTCAGGGCGTACTCGCTCTTCGCTCCTCAACGTACCGTCCAGTACGCCTGCGTCTCTCATCGCTACGTGCG
This sequence comes from uncultured Acidobacteriota bacterium, assembly GCA_963739795.1. Taxonomy (GTDB): domain Bacteria; phylum Acidobacteriota; class Thermoanaerobaculia; order Multivoradales; family DATKCC01; genus CAVUBL01. Next base: position 79,630 of record CAVUBL010000001.1, read on the forward strand.
CCCTGATCTCACACACACTTGCGCCTCTCGCTACGGCGCCTCATGAATAGTCCAGGCTAGGCATCCAACATCGACTAGCTCCCCGAGGAAATCGCCATGGAAATTGAAGGGTTCCGGGTCACGCTGAGGGCTCGCAATTACGAGCGCACCTGCAACTTCTATAGCGAAACCCTCGCGCTCCCGAGCTTGGGCTCGTGGGAGCGCGACGGCCATCAGGCGACCACATTCCAGGCCGGCCCCGGCACGATCGAGGTCCTGGGCCGGGTCGAGGGCGCGGCGCACCGCGCCGACGACGACGTGTTCGAGTACCGAGGGCCGCAGCACGAGATGGTCCTGACCCTGACCGTGCCGTCCGCCCAGAAGGCCTACGACGACCTGATCTTCCGCAACAAGAACGTACCGGGCGGCATGCACGAGCTCGAGGACGGCTCGAGCGTCTTCGAGACGCACGATCCGGACGGCATCCGGATCGTCCTGCGCTCGGAGTGAGGCGCTCGCGATGAGACGCCGCCGAGTCGCCCGCCAAGCCGTCATCGCCGCCGCCAGCCTGCTCCTCTTCGCCGCCGCCTGGGCCGCCCCGGCCGCCGCGGATGCCGCGGATGCCCACTCGGGCTGGGCGGCCGACGACATCCTCCACACCGAGGTCGCCCAGGCCTGGACGATCTCCCGGGACGGACGGCTCGCCGCCTGGGTGAAGTCTACGGTCGCCTCCGACGCGGGCAAGGAGATGCGGGTCTCGAACCTCTGGCTTTCCCACCTCGATCAGGCGGCCGGCTCCGAGCCCTCGCCGATCCAGCTCACCCGGGGCACGGACCGGGTCTCCTCGCCCGCCTTCTCGCCCGACGGCAAGTTCCTGGCGTTCCTCTCGAACCGGGAGCTGCCGGGCAAGGGCTCGGGCAGCGACTCGAACGACGAGGGTGCCAAGCAGCAGGTCTGGCTCCTCCCCCTGGCCGGCGGTGAGGCCTACCCCGCGACCCGGCTCGACCGCGACGTCCAGGCCTTCGGCTGGATCGACGCCTCGACCCTGGTGGTGGCGGCACCGGAGGCCAAGTCGGCCTACGAGCTCGAGCGCAAGGCGCAGCACGACGACGCGGTGGTGGTGGATGACGCGGAGCACACCCCCCCGGTGCGGCTGTACAGGGTCGGAATCGACGGCGGCGGCGTGCACCACCTCACCTGGAACCCGGACTGGATCGACGCCCTCTCCGTCTCCCCCGACGGCAAGTGGGCGGTGGTGAGCGCGGAGCAGAGCCTGTCGTACGGCTTCGACGCCAAGGTGCCGCCCCACACCCGGCTCGTGGACCTTGCGACCGGCGCGGGGAAGCGCCTGTTCGCCGACCCGATCGACGGCTGGACCGTGCTGCCCGTCGCCGTCCGCTGGGACCCCGACTCTTCGGGCTTCTACTTCGCCGACGAGTTCACTCACGATCCCAGGTACCGGAACGCCACGGTCACCCACCTCTACCACCACGACGTCGCGAGCGGTCGCACGGTCGAGGTGGACCTGGGCTGGGACCGGGGCCTCGGAAACGACTACGCCGTGCTGCCCGACGGCTTCGTGGCGCTCCTGGCGGACGGGGTCCACGACCGGCTGGCGCGCTATCACCGCTCGGGCGCGGCAGGGTCCGCGAGCTGGAGCCGGCAGGATCTCGTCTGGCCGGGAGAGGGCGGGGCGGCGGCGCGCGAGGGCCACGTGGACGACGTGGTCACGGCGCCCGACGGCTCGGCGCTCCTCTACGAGGTCTCGACCACTACCGTGTCGCCCCAGTGGCTCGCTGCACGCCTCGACGGCGCCAAGGTCACGAGCACCCGGCGCCTCACCCACCTCAACCCGTCGTTCGACGACAAGCCGACCGGCCGCGCCGAGGTCGTCCACTGGACCGGCGCCCGCGGAGACACGGTCGAAGGGATCCTCCAGTACCCGCTGGACTGGAAGAAGGGCACGCGCGCACCCCTGATTCTCGCGACCCACGGCGGCCCGGCCTCGCGCAGCCGCGACGCCTGGTCCCAGAGCTGGGCGACGCCGATCCTCCTCTGGCGCCAGCGCGGCGCCTTCGTCCTCCAGGTCAACTACCACGGCAGCACCGGCTACGGGCTCGAGTGGGTGGAGTCGATCAAGGAGCACTACTACGAGCTCGAGATCCCGGACCTCGAGACCGGCGTCGACCACCTGATCGCGGAGGGCCTGGTCGATCCCGACCGCCTCGCAGCCGCCGGATGGTCGAACGGCGGCATCCTCACCGCGGACCTGATCACCAAGGACCAGCGCTTCAAGGCGGCCTCGGTGGGGGCGGCCGACGTGGAGTGGCTGAGCGACTGGGCCAACGTAGCCTTCGGTGCCTCGTTCGACAACTACTACTTCGGCGGCACGCCGTGGGAGGCGACTCAGGCCTACATCGACAAGTCGCCCTTCTTCCGTCTCACGAAGGTGACCACGCCGACCATCCTCTACACCGGCACCAAGGACACCAACGTCCCGCCCCACGAGAGCTGGAGCACCTTCCGGGCCCTCCAGCAGATCGGCCGCGCCCCGACCCGCCTGGTGATCTTCCCGGGGGAGCCCCACGGCCTGCGCAAGATCCCGTTCCAGCGGCGCAAGATCGAGGAGGACCTCGCCTGGTTCGACCGCTACCTCTTCCACCGCCCGCCGGAGGGCCTTGCGGGGATCGAGGCGGTCCACGACGGCACGCTGCTGGCCGCGCTCCTCGATCGCGGCGGCGCGGCCTCGAGCCACGGGGTGCTGGGGGAGACGAAGGACGGCGTGCCGATTCCCGAGACGGCGCCCTTCGCCGGCCTCGAAGTGGGCCGCTTCGAGGTCACCCGCGCCCAGTGGGCGGCCTTCGACCCCCAGTCCACGTACGGTCCGGGGGAGGCGAACCTCCCGGCCACCGGCATGAGCTTCGAGCGGGCCAAAGCCTACGCCGCCTGGCTCGCCGAGCGGACCGGCCGTCCCTTCCACCTGCCCACGGCCAAGGAGGCGAAGACGCTCGCCGGAGCGGCGGGCTCGAAGGGCAACACCCTCGACCGCTGGGCCGGCTACACCCCCAACCCGGACGACGCCGAGGCCATCCGGAAGGTCCTCTCGGATCGAGCCGGGCAGCTCGCCGGCAAGACGCCCCTCTTGCTCCCGGTGGGGAGCCTGCCGGGAACGGGGACGCCGCCGGTCTTCGACCTCGACGGCAACGCCGGTGAGTGGACGGTGGGCGAGGACGGCGACGGCGTGGCCGAGGGGCCGAGCGCCGACCGCTCGACCGACGCGCGGGGCGACGGCGGCTCGCCGTCCATCGAGTACACCGGGCTGCGGGTGGTGGTGGGCACCAGGGGCTGAACCGGCGCCGCTTGCATCGAGGTCGCCGAAGTATTACGCTGGGCGCTATGAGTAAGACGAAGCCGCAGGGCGAGAGCCCGCGCCTGCTCTCGGTGAAGGTCCCGAAGGACCTGGAGTCCGACCTCCAGCGCCGGGCCGAGACGCTCGGCCGGAGCAAGTCGTCGATCGTGCGCGAGGCGGTCCAGGAGTACCTGGTGCGCCGGAAGGGCATGAAGACGGGCAGCTTCCTCGACCGGGCCCGGGATCTGGCCGGGGTGGTCGAGGCGGAGCCGGACCTGTCCTCGAACCCGGAGCACCTCGAGGGCTACGGTCGGTGACGGCGCCGGTGATCCTCGACACCGGCCCCCTCGTCGCCTTCCTGAACCGCCGCGATCGATACTACGACTGGGCGTGCGAGGTGTTGGGCGGCGTGGAGCCCCCCCTGGTCACCTGCGAGTCGGTCCTCTCGGAAGCCTGCTTCCTGCTCCGCAGCCGCCCCGGCGGCCCGCAGGCAGTGCTGGCCCTCGTGGAGCGCGGTCTCCTCGAGGTCGCCTTCGACCTCCAGCGGGAGGCGGCGCCGGTCGGACGCCTCCTCACCAAGTACGCCGACCTGCCCGCCTCCCTCGCCGACGCCACCCTGGTGCGCCTCGCCGAGATCCACCCGGACGCGCCGGTCCTGACGACCGACGCCCACTTCTTCGTCTACCGCAAGAACCGTCGGCAGAAGATCCGCTTGATCACTCCGTCCTGAGGAACCCGACCATGTCCGAAGCCACCCCCCGCACCGCCATCGGCCACCCCGAGCCGGGCGAGTACGACTCCTTCTACGCCGGCTACGTCGCCGAGATCCCGGAGGGCCAGATCCTCGACGTCCTCGAAGAGCAGGCCGAGGCCTTCCGCCGCCTGGCCGACGACGTACCGCCCGAGAGGGAGGGCTTCCGCTACGCCCCCGGCAAGTGGAGCGTTCGCCAGGTCGTCGGCCACATGGCCGATTGTGAGCGCTCCTTCGCCTTCCGGGCCCTGGCCATCTCCCGCGGCGACCGCCAGCCCCTCCCGGGCCTCGACGAAAGCCTCTACATGGCCAACGCCCGGTTCGACGACATCCCTCTCACCGGCCTGGTCGACAACCTCCTCGCCGTCCGCCAGGCCAGCCTCCACCTCTTCCGCCACCTCGACGACGCGGCGTGGAGGCGGAGCGGAATCGCCAACGGCAAGCCGGTCTCGGTGAGGGCCCTGGCCTTTATCAGCGGAGGGCATGCGCAGCATCACTTGAAGATCCTTCGGGAGAGGTACGGAGTCC
>CAVUBL010000002.1:0-27364 GCA_963739795.1 uncultured Acidobacteriota bacterium
GACCCGGCATGCTCACGTCGGTGACCACCAGGTCGGGGAGCGAGCGCCGGGCCAGGACCAGCCCGATCTCCCCGTCGGCCGCCGCCTCGACCCGGTAGGTCTTCGACAGGAGATAGACGAGCGAGCGCCGGATGTCCAGGTGATCCTCGATGACGAGGACCAGCGGCCGGTCGGGGTCCTCGTCTTCGTCCGGCAGCTCGACGCCCGCCGGGTGGCTTCGAGTGGCCGCTCGGAGATCGCTCTCCCACGGCGCTTCCGGCTGCGGCCCGGCCGCCTCCCGGGGCTCGAGCGGTGGTGCCGAGGCCGGCGACGTGGGCAGCCGGATACGGAAGACGCTCCCCTGGCCGACCGCGCTCTCGACCTCGACCTTCCCGCCGTGGAGCTCCACGAGCTCCCGGACGAGGGGCAGGCCGAGGCCCGTACCGCGGGTGCGCCCCGGCTGGTGACCGACCTGGTAGAAGCGGTCGAAGATGCGCTCGAGCTCCTCCTCCCGGATGCCGTGCCCCGTGTCGACGACCTCGACGCACGGTCCGTCCGGAGCGCGCCGTACCCGGAGGGTGACCCGCCCCCCCTGGTCGGTGAATCGCAGGCCGTTCGAGACCAGGTTCGCCAGGGCTCGCTCGAGCTGCTCGCTGTCGAGGGAGGCGACCAGGTGATCCACGTCGGTTTCGACGGCGAGCTCGAGCCCCAGCTCTCCGCGATCCCGGCGAACGAGCTCGCCACCTGGCGCACCAGGCCCACCAGGTCGGCGGGGGCCCGGTGCACCCGAAGCTGGCCGGCCGCGGCTTTCTCGAGGTCGAGGATCTGGTCGATCATCCGCTGCATGCCGCGGGCCGTGCGTCGCATGACCGGGGCCTCGGCCAGGAGCTGCTCCGGGTTCCGTTCGAGCTCCAGCAGGGGAGTGAGGAGCACGGTCAGCGGGGTGCGCAGCTCGTGGGAGATGTGGGCGAAGAACTTCGACTTGGCCTCGTCCATCTCGCGCAGGGCCTCGGCCTGCTGTCGGGCCTGTTGCAGGGCATCCGCGAGCTCGGACGTCTTCGCCTCGATCTCCCTGTCGCGCTGCTCGACGAGGCGGCGTTGGAAGCGGGAGCGCCGGGCGACGAGCAGGACGGCGAGGCCGACCACCAGGAGCACGGCGCCGCCGCGGGTGGCCTTCATCTCCCACCAGAAGGGCGGGATGAGAACGGTCAGGTGGGCGGGCGGCGTCCAGGCGCCGGGCTGCCGGGCGGCCCTGGCTTCGATGCGGTGGGTCCCGGGGTCCAGGTCGGTGATCAAGGCCTGCCGGCGGTGACCGGCGTCGACCCAGGGTCCGCCGTCCACCCGGTAGCGGAAGAGGGTCCGGTCCGGGGCCACGAAGGTGGGAGCGGTGAACCAGACCTCGAAGGCGCGGGCGCCCCGTGCGAGCCCGAGGACCTGCCGCGCAGGGGGTGGCGCTCGCAGCTCCGCGGTGGGACCCGGGCCCTTGAGCCCCTCGATGATCACCCGGAGGGCACGGAGCTTGGCCGGGAGCTTCTCGGGAGTGATCGAGACGTAGCCGGCGACGGTGGGAAACCAGAGGCGCCCGTCTCGAGTGCGGGTCCCGGCCGACTGGACACCGCCGTTGGCCTCGGTGGCGGGAAGCCCGTCCTCCGCGGAGTAGCTCACGATCGGCAGCTCGGCGAGGCGGCCGTCCGCCACCGCGGTCAGGGCCTTGTAGTCGACGACGGAGATCCCCTGGTTCGAGCTCAACCACAGCCGCCCGGAGCCGTCGGGGAGGATCCGGTGCACGCCGGTCATCGGGAGACCGCGGCGGCGATCCACCACCGTGACCTCGAGCGGTTTCAGGGCGCCGCCCGAGGGCAACCTGAGGCGCACCAAGCCCCGGTCCTCGGTCGCCACCCAGAGGTTCCCCCGACCGTCGTCCCAGAGGTCCCGGACCAGGTCGCTCGGCAGCCCCTGCCGTCGCCCCAGGGGCTCGAAGCGCCCTCCCTCGATGCGCAGGAGCCCGGCGCCCTCGGTGCCGGCCCAGAGAGCCCCCGTGGAGTCCTCGTAGAAGAACCGGACCGGAACGTCGGGGAGGCCGGCCCGGCCCGGGCGGAAGTGCTGCCAGGGTCCGTCGGCCCGACGCCGCAGGACCCCGTTCTGCAAGGTGCCGGCCCAGAGATCTCCCCTGCGGTCACGGTAGAGGGCGAGGTAGCGGAACCCCGAGCCATCGCCCACCGGGGCTCTCAGCAGCCGGTCGCCTTGCACCCGCCACAGGCCGACGGCGCCCACCAGGGTCTGCCCCCGCTCCGGCAGAACCGTCCGGACGGTGTCGAGAAGCGGTGCCGAGAGCCGCGTGGTCGAGCCCTCCGGGTCGATGCGCAGGAGCGTGCTGTGGTCGAAGCCGACCCAGACTCGCCCGTCCGGCCCCTGGGCGATGGGATAGGCGGACCCGTACGAGCGGGCGCCGGCTCCAGGGTGCGCGAAGAGGGAGGGGCGCAGGCGAACCAGGCCGTCGCGGGTGGTGGCCACCCACAGGCTTCCCTCGTCGTCGACGAAGACGTTGCGGATGATGGACGGCACGCGCAGCACCCTCTCGCCCGCCAACCACAGCTCGTCGCCGACCACGCTCCAGGTACGACCCTGGTAGACCAACTGAAGGGGCTGGTCGCTTCTCAGATCGGGGACCGCGGCGACGGGGGTCACCGAGGCCCGGTACCGGAAGACGCCCTCCACGGCGCTGAACACGATGCCGTCGGCGTCGCCCTCCAGGCGGAGCACGGCCTGGGGTGCGACCGTGTCCGCGCGCCCGGGTCGGTCGGCGGTCCAGCGCTCGAGGCCCCGATCCGTGCCGATCCAGAGGGCCCCGGCCCGGTACAGGAGGGCCCGGACCGGGCCCAACCGCCCGAGGACGCTCTGGAGCCGCGGGTGGGGTAGGTGGGGTCCTCGAGAAGCGCGGTACACGCCTCCCTCGAGAGTGCCGATCCAGAGGTCGGGGGTCGAGCAATCGAGGGCCTGAACGTGCTCGCCGGGGACCACGGCGAGTGGCGGTCCGAGCCGGCCGTTATCCTCCGGGAAGACGTTGGACCCGATCCCGAAGAGGAGGTCTCCCGCCGGCGTCCGACAGACGGCCCGGAGGAAGGAGTCGACTCCGGCCACGGGCCTCTCCGTCGACCACTGGCCGTCCTGGAAGAGGGTCAGTAGCCGGGTGCCGGTTGCCAGCCAGAGAGTGCCGCCCTGCCCTCGCCAGATCCCGGTGAACCGCTCGCTCGCCGGCCCGGGCCCGGACGAGCCGTCGACGGTGGTGAAGCGAGCTCCGTCGAAGCGGATCAGGCCGCCGAAGGTCGCCAGCCACAGGTAACCGTCCGGGCCCTGGGTCAGGGCGTTGACGCCGACGACCGGCAGCCCGTCCTTCTGGGTCCACGAGCGCGCGACCCAGCCCGCCGCGACCTCGAAGCTCGTCTGGGGAAGTGAGAACGCCGGCGTGGCGGCGACCAGGGCGAGCAGCAGGCCGGCGAAGCCCAAGCGGGTGGCTCGCCCGAGACCGATCGCCGACCGGCACGGCTCGGGGGTGTCGTCGCGGCTCGGACGAGACCTCGGACTCGGACCGACGTTGGCTGTCGCCTGCAAGTGCTACCCCCGAGACCTGCCCATTCGCACGGCTACCTAGAGTGCATCGCGGGAAAAGGCGCCCCACGGACAACACTCCCGACGATGGGTACGGTACCAGAGGAGAAATGTGGGCGATTGAGAGACCGCTTCGAGGCGATCGGAGGGAAAGGCTTGCGAGAGCATGAGAGCTCTGGCGCCCGGCCGCGTGACGTGAAGTCGGCCGAGCCGTCCCGGAAGCGGCTCCGATCCCCCGTTCCTCGGTCGGAGGTGTCTAGTCCACCGAGAAGAGGGGGAATCATGCAAGGACGAGGACGATGGTGGGCTTCCGCAGCTCGAGTCGTAGCACTGGGCCTGCTCCTGGCCGGCGCCGTGTCGGGGCCGGCCCTTGCCTACGAGAAGGAGATCCGCAGCGAGTCCGAGGTCATCGCCGCGAAGGTGGCGGAGCAGGGCAAGACCAAGATCGCGGTGGTGGACTTCACCGATCTCCAGGGACACGTCACCGAGCTCGGTCGCTTCATGGCCGAAGAGCTCTCCATCGCCCTCGCCGACTCGGGCAAGGGCTTCCAGGTGGTGGACCGCACCCACCTGCGCTCGATCATCCAAGAGCACAAGCTCGCCTCGAGCGGTCTGATCGACCCCGAGACCGCCCAGGCCCTGGGCAAGATCGCCGGAGTCGACGCCCTCATCACCGGCACCATCACCCCCTTCGCCGACAGCATCCACCTCGCCATCAAAGTCCTAGACGCCAACACCGCCGACATCATCACCTCCGACACCGTCAACATCCCCAAGACCCAAGGCATCCAAGAGCTCCTGAGCCAAGAGATCGAGAGCGCGAGCGGCAACGCAGGAGGCCCGGCGCACAGAACGGTGACCAACCCCCAGAAGCAGGTCAAAACCGCCGACCACGGCCAATTCCACTTCGAGCTAAGAGGCTGTGGGTACGACGGCAGCACACTATGGTGTGAAGTGGTCGTCACAAATTCGGGTGGGGACAAGCGGGCCACCCTCAAGTTCTACGGCTCCCGGATCATCGGTCGGTCTGGGCGGGAATACTTGCCCCACCGAGTCTTTCTAGGTAGCTATGAGGGCGGGATTGCTGGTGCTTCCAATGTGCTCCCCCAAGGTGTCCCAATGCGTGCTGGCCTGAAGGTCTTCGATGTCCGGACGGCCCCCCAGGAGATCGCGCTCTTGGAGCTCAATTGGGGTGGGTTCGTTGTGGAGTTCCGGCAGATTCCGGTGGAGAGGTAACCGAACCGATTCATCAGCGAATCTGCTATCCCAACCACCACCAACCGGAGGGCGGTCGGGGCCGGGGGCTCCCGCCCAGGGGACGTCTGAGCCGAGCGGCCCCGACCCCGGTGGGCCGGCAAGAGCGCGCCGGAGCGAGGTGAAGCCGAGGCGCGCGCCGACGCCCCATCCCCACGAGCAGCGCGCGCCGTTCCCCGGGGCGGGAGCCCCCGGCCCCGTCCGCCCGGGCCACCCCGCTCCAAACCTCGAAGCCAGCGTTAGACCGTCGCTCCGGCTGGCTCTTCTCTTTCCGCCCCGACCTCCGCCGGCGGCACGATCTCCACCTTCAGCTCGCCCCCCACCAGATCCACCTTCAGCGTCGCCCCGTCCACCACCTCCCCGCCCAGGATCGCCCGCCCGATCCGGCTCTCCAGCTCGTGCTGCAGGTAGCGCTTCAGCGGCCGCGCCCCGTACACCGGGTCAAACCCCTGCCGCGCCACGTACCGCGTCGCCGCCTCCGTCAGCTCCAGGTGCACATTCCGCTCCGCCAACCGCTTGCGCAGATCCTCCGTCAACAGCACCACGATCTTCTCGATCTCCTCCACCGTCAGCGGCTTGAACAGCACCACGTCGTCCACCCGGTTCAGAAACTCCGGCCGGAAATGCGAGCGCAGCTCCCCGAGCACCGCCGTGCGCGCCTGCTCCGTCAGCTCCCCCCGCTCCGTCACCCCCTCCAGCAGGTACTGCGACCCGAGGTTCGACGTCATGATGATCACCGTGTTCTTGAAATCCACCGTGTGCCCCTGCGCGTCCGTCACCCGCCCGTCGTCCAGGATCTGGAGCAGCACGTTAAACACGTCCTGATGCGCCTTCTCGATCTCGTCGAACAAAATCACCGAGTACGGCTTCCGGCGCACCGCCTCCGTGAGCTGGCCCCCCTCCTCATACCCCACGTAGCCCGGAGGGGCTCCGATCAGCCGGGACACCGCGTGGCGCTCCATGTACTCCGACATGTCGATCCGGATCAAGTTGTCCTCCGAGTCGAACAGCGCCTCCGCCAGCGTCTTGGCGAGCTCCGTCTTGCCCACGCCCGTGGGCCCCAGGAAGATGAACGAGCCGATCGGACGGCGCGGGTCCTTGATCCCGGAGCGCGCCCGGATCACCGCGTCGGCGACCAGCCGCACCGCCTCGTCCTGGCCCACTACCCGGCGGTGCAGGATCTCGTCCAGGCGCAGGAGCTTCTCGCGCTCGCCCTCCACCAGGCGGGTCACCGGGATGCCGGTCCAGCGCGCGACGATCTCGGCCACCTCGTCCTCGGTGACCTCCTCGCGCAAGAGCTGCTGACCCGACTCCCCGGCGCCCTCGAGCTTGCCCTCGGCCGCGGCGAGCTGCTCCTCGAGCTGGGGCAGCTTGCCGTGGGTGAGCTCGGCCGCCCGGTTCAGGTCGTAGTCCCGCTCGGCCAGCTCCACCTGGTGGCGCACCTGCTCGATCTCCCCGCGCAGGGAGCGCACCCGGTCGATCTCCTCCTTCTCCTGCTCCCACTGGGCGCGCATGGCGTCGGCCTGGGTCTTGAGGTCGGCGAGCTCCCGGCGCAGGTCGGCCAGGCGCTCCTTCGAGGCCTTGTCCTTCTCCTTCTTGAGGGCCGCCTCCTCGATCTCGAGCTGCATCACCCGGCGGGTGACCTCGTCCAGCTCGGCGGGCATCGAGTCGATCTCGGTGCGCACCATGGCCGAGGCCTCGTCGATGAGGTCGATCGCCTTGTCGGGCAGGAAGCGGTCGGTGATGTAGCGGTTCGAGAGCACCGCCGCGGCGACGATCGCGTTGTCCTGGATGCGCACGCCGTGGTGCACCTCGAAGCGCTCCTTGAGGCCCCTGAGGATCGAGATCGTGTCCTCGACCGTCGACGGGTCCACCATCACCGGTTGGAACCGGCGCTCCAGGGCCGCGTCCTTCTCGATGTACTTGCGGTACTCGTCGAGGGTCGTGGCCCCGATGCAGTGGAGCTCGCCCCGGGCGAGCATCGGCTTGAGGAGGTTGCCGGCGTCGGTGGAACCCTCGGTCCGACCCGCCCCGACGATGTTGTGGAGCTCGTCGATGAACAGCAGGATCCGCCCCTCGCTCTGCTTGACCTCGGAGAGGACGGCTTTGAGGCGCTCCTCGAACTCCCCCCGGTACTTGGCCCCGGCCAGCAGGGCGCCCATGTCGAGGGAGAAGATCGCCCGGTCCTTGAGCCACTCGGGCACGTCCCCGCGGACGATGCGCTGGGCGAGGCCCTCGACGATCGCCGTCTTGCCCACGCCCGGCTCGCCGATGAGCACCGGGTTGTTCTTGGTCTTGCGCGAGAGGATGCGGATCACCCGGCGGATCTCCGAGTCCCGGCCGATCACCGGGTCGAGCTTCCCGGAGCGCGCCTGGGCCACCAAGTCCACGCCGTACTTGTCGAGGGCCTCGTAGGCCGACTCGGGGGTGGCGGAGGTCACGCGCTGGCTGCCACGCACCGCGGTCAGGGCCGAGAGGAACTTGTCCCGAGTGACCCCGTGGCGCGCCAGGACGCGGCCGGCGTCGGTGGTCTCCCCTTCGTCGAGGAAGGCGAGGAGGAGGTGCTCGACCGAGACGTACTCGTCCTTGAGGCGCTTGGCTTCGTCCTCGGCCCGCACGAGGAGGCGCTGGAGGCGGTTCGAGACGTAGAACTTCCCGGCCTCGCTTCCGGGGCCGGAGACCGACGGCCGGCGGTCGAGCCCCTCCTCGACCTCCGAGCGCACGGCGCCGGCGTCCACGTCCATCCGGGCCAACAGGCGCGGGATCAGCCCCTCCGGCTGCTCGAGGAGGGCGGCCAGCAGGTGCTCGCCTTCCACCTCTTGGTGGCCGAAGCGCAGGGCCTTGGTCTGGGCCGCCTGGACGGCCTCTTGCGATTTCTGGGTCAGCTTGTTCAGGTCCATGGCGTCGTTCCGTTCGTGTCGGTTGCTTTCATCCATCTCGGCCGGGCCGGAGCCCGGCCATCTCGATCGTCCGGTGACTTCACTCGCGAGGCTCGAAGGGCGAGGCCTCCTTCAGTCGTTCGTAGAGCTCCTTCTCTTCGTCCGTGAGCGCCTCGGGCACGACGATCCGGAGCTCGGCGTAGAGGTCGCCCGCCTGGCCTTTGGGACGGGGAAACCCCTTTGCCCGGAGACGGATCCGGCGCCCCGAGGAGGTCCCGGCCGGGATCTTGACCCGCGCCGTGCCGTCGAGGGTGGGCACCTCGGCCTCGCCGCCGAGGGCCGCCTCCCAGGGGGCGATGGGCACCACGGTCGTGAGATCGGCGCCCTCGAGCCGGAGGCGGGGATGGGGGAGCACCTCCACCCGCAGGTAGAGGTCACCGGCGGGCCCGCCGCCGGCGCCGGGGAGCCCCTGCCCGGAGAGGCGGATCTTGCCGCCCGGCTTGACCCCGGGCGGGATCTTGACCGCCAAGGTCTTGTTCTCGCCGCTCGTCGGATCGGTGAGGGTGAGCTCGCGCCGGCCCCCGCCGGCGGCCTCTTCCAGGGAGAGGCGGATCGCCGCTTCCTGGTCGGCGCCGCGGCGCGCCGCCGCCCGCCCGCCCGCCGGCCGGCCGCCGAAGCCCGCGCCGGTGCCCCGGAAGCCGCCCATCCCGGCCTGACCGAAGAGCATCTCGAAGAAATCGGAGAAGCCGGAGTCACCGCCGAAGCCCGGCCCCCCGTCCTCGAACCGGAATCCGCCGCCGCCCTGGCCGAAGTCGAACTGGACGCCGTCCCAGCCGGGAGGCGGCGCGCCGGTCGTCTGGGCCTGGTTCCAGGCCTGGCCGTACTGGTCGTACTTCTTGCGCTTTTCAGGGTCCTTGAGGACCTCGTACGCCTCGCCGATCTCCTTGAACTTGGTCTCAGCGTCGGCCACCTTGGAGACGTCCGGATGGTACTTGCGGGCGAGCTTCCGGTAGGCCTTCTGGATCTCCTGCTGGGAAGCGTCCCGGGCGACGCTCAGCGTCTCGTAGTAGTCCTTGTACTGCAAGTAGGTCCCCCTCGCTTCACGCTGTCGGCTGATCAGATCTGAGTACGGCGCACTCAACTTGTAAAACAGGGTCCGGCGCCGGCCCATTCCCGGAGCGCGCCGGCTCCGGAGAGCGAGGATGGAACGGAGTTGACGAAGGAAGAGGGAGAGGGGCCAGGCTTCGCCCGCCCACCGGGTGGGTCGATCCGTCTCGGCGGTAGGGCGCGCGGCCGAGGCATGCCCGGAGGACCACCGCAGGGTCCCCGACGCCGCTACCGGGGAGGCAGCGGCGCTCGACCGCAGATGTCGTTTTGGGGGTCGGAGCTCAGGGAGGGGTGAGGTCGAAATGCTCGTAGTTCAAGGCGATGAACTTCTCCCACTTCTCCGGAACCTCTTCCATGGGCACGATCGCCTCGACGGGGCAGGCATCGACACACAGGCCGCAGTCGATGCACTCTTCGGGCTGAATATAGAGCATCTCCCAATCTTCGTCGGCGCCGTAGATGCAGTCGACCGGGCAGACATCGACGCACGAGAGATCCTTCACGCCGATGCAGGGCTCCATGATGATGTGGGTCATGCGGAAGTCTCCTCCGACCTCGGGCCGGGCGTTGTTATTTTCGACCGGCCTAGTATAGGTCAAGCCGCACCGACGTTCGCGCCGTCGAGCGTCCCTTCCGACCCCCCCTGCGGCAACATTCCCTATAGAGCCCCTGGCGCACGGAAGGGAGGCTCTCATGACCTCGGCACGCGGACGGGGACTCCGAGGAGCCCTCGCGGCACTTCTTCTCCTGGCTCTTCCCGGAGCCGTCTCGGCGGTGGACGACCACCTGCTCCTCTGCGAGGTCGCGCTGGCGCCCAGCGGAGCGGAGCTGGTCGAGCTGGTCAACCCCACGACCGAAGCCGTCGCCCTCGGCGACGACTACCTGACGGACAACCGCGCCTACGCCCTCCTGCCGAGAGCCGCCGGCGCCGCTTCTTCGCCAGACTTCGACGCCGACCACGATTTCATCGTCCGGTTCCCGGCCGGGACGATCGTGCCGCCGGGCGGTGTCGTGGTCGTGGCCTTGGACGGTGCGGGCTTCGAGGAGACGTTCGGCCGCAAGGCCGACTTCGAGATCCTGGGGACCGATCCGGCGACGCCCGACATGATTCCGGTCGCGGTGGGCGCGGAGGCGAGTCTCACCAACGACGGCGAGGGAGTCACCCTCTTCACCTGGGACGGGACGAGCGACCTCGTCTCGGACGTGGACATGGTGAACGCCGGCAAGCCCACGGAGGCGAACGGCCTCGGGGACAAGTCCGGCCTTGCGGTCGACGGGCCGGACGCCGGCTCCACGCCCTCCACCTACCAGCCCGACGCCTTCACCATGCCGCAGCAGGCCTCCGCGCCGGGCTCGGGAAAATCCACCAAGCGGATCGCCCTCGAAGGCCCCGACGAGGCCACCGGCGGCGGGAACGGCCTCACCGGCGACGACGAGACCACCGAGGACATCTCGGTCACCTGGGACCAGGCCTTCACGGCCCCCGACCCGGGCTCCTGCTGCCTGACGCCCGACTGCTATTACCAGGCGGTGGACCTGTCCGACGCGGCGGCGCTCCGCGCCACGCTCCATCCGATCCTCGCCGGCCACCGCCGCTTCTCCTACGACGGAGTCTGGGAGGTTCTCGAGGCCGCCGACCAGGACCCGGAGGACGCCGGCGCCATCCTCGACCTCTACCGCAACGCCATCTACCCGAAGCCCGCGGGCCAGGGCACCTTCTACGTCCGCGAGCACTCCTGGCCCAACTCCTTCGGCTTCCCCCAGGGAGGCGCCTACAGCGACGTTCCCTACACCGACGCCCACGCCCTCTTCCTGGCGGACCGGGAGTACAACGGGCGTCGCAGCAACCACCCCTACCGGACCTGCGACGCCGCCGACTGCCAGGAGTGGCCGACCGAGGCGAACCACGGCCGCGGCGGCCCGGGACCGCGGGAGAGCTCCAACTGGGGGAAGGGAACGACGGAGAGCGGCTCCTGGGAGACCTGGATCGGCCGGCGGGGGGACGTCGCCCGCGCTCAGTTCTACATGGACGTGCGCTACGAGGGGGACCCCGGGGAGCCGGACCTGATCCTGACCGACGACACCGGCGAGATCCACTCGCGGCAAGACGGAAAGGGCTACATGGGGCTCCTTTCGACCCTTCTCGAGTGGAACCGCCAGGACCCGGTCGACGCTCTCGAGCGCGTCCGCGATGGGGTGGTCTACTACTTTCAGCGCAACCGGAATCCCTTTGTCGACCACCCGGAGTGGGCCGAGTGCCTGTTCGCGGGCCGTTGTGCCGTGAGCTCGGCGCAGGTGCCGGGCTTCGTCTTCTTCGTCACCTTTACGGACGAGGCGGGCCGGACGACGGTCGGCGCCCCCGAGGCGGCGTGTATCCCGGAGACCCTCTGCGTGAGCGGTGCGGTGCCCGGGCGCTCGGAGGTGTTCCTCCGGATCGTGGGGCCGAAGCCGAACGGCTACCTCTGGCCGACGCTGGTCAAGTTCTCGACCTCGCAGGTGGACATCTGGGTCCGCCAGGTCGGCACCGGCGAGGTGCGCCGCTACCGGCTGGCGGGGGCGACGCCGGGTTCGAGCGAGCTGCCGGGGCTGTTCGACCGGACGGGCTTCCTGCCGTGACGCTCAGGCCCCGAGCGCCTCGTCGAACGCTTCGACCGTCCGCCCGATCTCCCGCTCGCCGTGCGCCGTCGAGACGAAGAAGGTCTCGTAGGGCGAGGGCGGCAGGTGGACGCCGGCCGCCAGCATCCGGTGGAACACCCGCTTGTAGCGCTCCCGATCCGAGGCATGGACGTCGGCGAGGTTGCGCACCGGCCCGCCGGCGAAGAAGACCCCGAGCATGGAGCCCTGGCGCTGGACCTGGAGCGGGACGCCGCGGCGCTCGGCGGCCTGGAGGAGGCCGGCGGCCAGGGAGGCGCCGCTCGCCTCGAGGCGTCGGTAGGCGGCGCCGCCCTCCGCCTGCAGCCCGCCCAGGGCGGCCAGGCCGGCGGCGACCGCCAGGGGGTTTCCGGAGAGCGTGCCCGCCTGGTACACGGGGCCGGCCGGCGCCACCTGCTCCATCAGCTCGCGCCGGCCGCCGTAGGCCGCGAGGGGCAGCCCGCCGCCGATCACCTTGCCCAGGGTGGTGAGGTCCGGGACGATGCCGGTCAGGGTCTGGACGCCGCCCCAGTCCACCCGGAAGCCGGTCATCACCTCGTCGAACACCAGGAGCGACCCGTGCCGGTCGCACAGGCGGCGCAGGCCCTCCAGGAAGCCCTCGACCGGGGGCACCAGGCCCATGTTGCCGGCGATGGGCTCGACGAACAGGGCGGCGATCCGCTCGCCGTGCTCGGCGAAGAGCGTCTCGATGGCTTCCAGGTCGTTGTAGGGCGCCACCAGCGTGTCGGCGGTCACGGCCTCGGGCACGCCGGGCGAGGAGGGGTGGCCGATCGTCGCGGCCCCCGAGCCGGCGGCCACCAGGAACGGGTCCGCATGACCGTGGTAACAGCCCTCGAGCTTGATGAACGCCGAGCGGCCGGTGGCGGCCCGCGCCAGGCGCAGGGCCGACATGGTGGCCTCGGTGCCCGAGTTGACGAAGCGCACCATCTCCACCGACGGCAGGGCCGAGGCGATCTGTTCGGCGAGATCGACCTCGAGCACGGTCGGTGCCCCGAAGGCGGTGCCGCGCCCGGCGGCGGCGCGTACCGCGGCGACGATCTCCGGATGGCCGTGGCCGAGGATGTGGGGGCCGTAGCCGCCGATGTAGTCCACGTAGCGGCGGCCGTCTTCGCCCTCGAGGTAGGCGCCCTCGGCGGCGCGGATGAAGACCGGCTCGCCGCCGACGCCGGTGAAGGCGCGCACGGGCGAGGAGACGCCGCCGGGCATGAACATGCAGGCTCGTTCGAACACGGTCATGGGCTCAGGGCTCCCAGCCCGCGGCGAGCTTGCGCGAGGCCTCGACGGCGCCGTAGGTGACGATCAGGTCGGCGCCGGCCCGGCGAATCGCCAGCAGGGTCTCCATGAGCACCCGCTCGCCGTCGATCCAGCCGCGCTCGGCGGCCGCCTTGATCATGGCGTACTCCCCGGAGACGTGGTACGCCGCGGTGGGCAGGCCGTAGGTCTCGGCGACGTCGGTCAGGATGTCGAGATAAGGCAGCGCGGGCTTGACCATCAGCATGTCGGCCCCTTCGAACACGTCGAGCTCGACCTCCCGCAGGGCCTCCCGGCGGTTGGCCGGGTCCATCTGGTAGGTCTTCCGGTCGCCGAACGAAGGCGCCGACTCGGCGGCCTCGCGGAAGGGGCCGTAGAAGGCGCTGGAGAACTTGGCGGCGTAGGAGAGGATCGCCACGTCCGCGAAGCCCTCGGCGTCGAGGGCCTCGCGGACCGCGCCGATGCGGCCGTCCATCATGTCCGAGGGCGCGATCACGTCGGTGCCCGCCCGCGCCAGGGAGACCGCCTGGCGGGCCAGGTTCTCCAGGGTCGCGTCGTTGTCCACGGTCTCGCCGCGCAGCACGCCGCAGTGTCCGTGGTCGGTGTACTCGCAGAAGCACAGGTCGGCGATGGTCACCAGGTCGGGGAGCTCCTCGGACAGGGCGCGCACCGCCC
This sequence comes from uncultured Acidobacteriota bacterium, assembly GCA_963739795.1. Classification (GTDB taxonomy): domain Bacteria; phylum Acidobacteriota; class Thermoanaerobaculia; order Multivoradales; family DATKCC01; genus CAVUBL01. The sequence goes on from CAVUBL010000002.1 coordinate 13,407, forward strand.
GCTGCACGATGCCGTCGTCGTCCCAGGCCGCCGAGCCCACGGCGTCCTTGCGCTCGGGCAGGCCGAAGAGGAGGACCGCCGGCACACCGGCCTCCCACGCCTCCCGGGCGGCCTCGACCAGGCGGTCGACCGAGTGCTGGAACACCCCGGGCATGGAGCCCACGGGCTGGGCGATCCCTTCGCCGGGGCGGGCGAAGAGGGGCAGGATGAAGTCCTCCGGCGCGAGGCGGGTCTCGCGAACCATGCGGCGCAGGGCGGGCGTGCGGCGGAGCCGGCGAAGTCGGGTCTCGGGAAAGGCCATGGCGGTTGGGTACCTCGGTGCAGAAATACGTTCGCATTCGAGCGCCGCCGCATCCACCCCAGCGGCGTTGCGCTCCCTGCGACAGAACTTCGGGTATGCCTCGGTCGCGCGTCTTCCTGGGGCGGCGCCCCGACATGGGGTAGGGCGCCCTCGGTGCAGGACCGTATTTCTGCACCGATGCACCTCGGTTCTACCACAGAACCAGGCCTGTGGGAGGGCGGGGCCGGTTGACCTTTCCCCATCCTCCCGCCAGACTCCGCGCGGGACGAGGACCCATGGAAGCTCACCCCATCGACCGGCTCTCCAGCCGCGCCTTTCTGGTGGTCACCGGCAAGGGCGGTGTCGGCAAGAGCACCGTCTCGGCGGTCCTGGGTCGCCGCCTGGCCGAAGGGGCCGGGCCGGAGGGCCGCAGGGTGCTGGTGATCGAGATCGACCCGCGGGAAAACCTCCACCACCTCCTGGGCGCGCCCCCCTCGGGAGGGGAGATCGTCGACGTCGGTGGCGGCCTCTGGCTCCAGCACCTCAAGCCCCGCACCGTGATCGACGGCGTGATCGAGGAACGGGTCCACCTGGGCGCGGTCGCCCGGAGGATCCAGGCGTCCCCGGTGTACCAGCACTTCATCGACGGCGCGCCGGGGCTCAAGGAGCTGGCGGTCCTGGAGCACGCCCGGCGCCTCCTCGACGCGCGCCGCTTCGACGTCGTGCTCCTCGACGCGCCGGCCACCGGCCACGGGGTCTCCCTCTTGCGGGCGCCGGGCCTGGTCGCCGAGGTCGTCCGCGGTGGTCCCTTCGGGCGGATCGCCGAGGAGATCGCAGCCCTGGTCCAGGACCGGGAGCGCTCGGGCGTCGTGGTGGTCACCCAGGCCGAGGAGATGCCGGTGGAGGAGGCGCTCGATCTCCAGGACCTCCTCGCGGAGCACCTCGACCGGCGGGCGGACCTACTGGTGATCAACTCTCTCTATCCGCCGCTCCCGGCCCGGAGCCCCGGCGAGCCCGCCCGCGGGCCGGGGGTGCCGGACCTCTGGCGCCGGCGCCGCGCGGTCAACCTCCGGGAGCTCGATCGGCTGGCGGAGTCCTGGCACGGCGAGCGAGTGGGTCTGCCCCTGCTGCCCATCGCCCGGGGTCCCGACCTGGTGGCCGCCCTGGGCCGCTGCCTGGCGGCCGGAGGGATCGACCTGCCGGGGGCGACGATCTCGGGGGAGGCGCCATGAGCGAGCGGCCCCTTCTGCCGGGCGGCGAGCAGCCGCTGTTGGTGGTGGTGGGCTCGGGGGGCGTGGGCAAGACGACCCTGGCCGCCGCGCTGGGTGTCCAGTCGGCCCGGCGGGGCCGCGACACTCTGGTGATGACGTTCGATCCGTCCCTGCGCCTGAAGGACGCCCTGGGGGTCAGCGACGAGGCTCGCGACCGGGAGATCGCCGTACCGCTCGGCGGGAGCGGCGCGGGCCGCCTCGACGCGAGCCTCCTCGACGCCCGCCGCACCTTCGACCGGCTGGTGGAGCGCTACGCCCCGGACGAGGCGGCGCGCCGCCGGATCCTCGACAACCGCTTCTACCAGCACCTGGCCGGCACCCTGTCCGGCGTCCTCGAGTACATGGCCGTCGAGCGGCTCTTCGAGGTCGCCCGCGACGGGCGCTACGACCAGGTGATCCTGGACACGCCGCCCACGCGCCAGGCACTCGACTTCCTCGAGGCGCCCTCCCGGATCGTCGGCTTCCTGGACAGCGGAGCGCTGAAGATCGCTCTCCGAGACTGGTTCGACGCCGAGGGGCATCTCAAGCCCGCGGCCGGCCTCGGCGCCCTCGGCCGCAAGCTCGAGGGGCTCCTCGACCGGGTCGTGGGGCTCGACTTCCTGCGCGACATGCTGGAGTTCTTCCAGGCGTTCGGACCCCTCTACGGCGGCTTTCGCGAGCGCGCCCACCAGGTAGAGAGCCTCCTGGCCTCCGAGCGCACCCTCTTCATCCTGGTCTCGGGTCCCGGCGAGGAGCGGGTGGCCGACACCCTGTTCTTCGCCCGCCGGCTCAAGGAGGCGGGCTACCGGCTCGGCCCGGTGGTGGTGAACCGCGTGCATCCCCCGGTCCCGGGGCCCGTTCCCGCCGAGTCAGCCGGGCCCGCCGGAGCGGACCTCCCCTGCGCCACCGACGGCCGGCGCCTGTTCGCCTGGCTCGGCGAGCAGGATCGCAGGGGCGTCGACTCCCTCCGCGCCCTCCTCGCCGGCAGTCAGCCGATCGTCGCCCTGCCGCTCCAGGCGGACGAGCCGACGAACCTCGCAGCCCTCGAAGCCCTGGGCGCCGAGCTCCTCGAGCTCCTCGCGGAGGCGGAAGCCCCGATCGGCTAGGCGTCCGACAAACCCCCATCCACCCCCACCCACCAAGTGGGCGCGTTTCGCAGCAGGTCCTGTTGCAGGCCCGTTGGACGAAGGGCCCCATTTCCAGCCGCCGAGGTGGCAGGCCGGGGGGCCGCGTGGTTTCTCGCCGGCCCCAGCAGCTACCGAACGCCGATCCACCTCCACCCACCCCAGAGGCTGCCGAGGTCCCAAGCCTCAACCACCAAGGTGGCAGGCCGGGGGGCCGCGTGGCTTTCTCGCCGGCCCCAGCAGCTACCGAACGCCGATCCACCTCCACCCACCCCAGAGGCTGCCGAGGTCCCAAGCCTCAACCACCGAGGTGGCAGGCCGGGGGGCCGCGTGGTTTCTCGCCGGCGCAGTCCGCCGCCGAGAAAGCCACCGGCCCCCCGGCCGTGTAAACGGCTTGACGCGCCGCGGCAGCCTCATTGACCCCCTATGCCGCGCCGCGGTAAGATCACCGAGGAAGTCGAAAGGAACGCGCCCATGATCCGCCTCATCAAACGCTACGAAAGCCGCAAGCTCTACGACACCGAGGAGAGCCGCTACGTCTCCCTCGACGACATCGCGGCCTGGATCCGGGAAGGCCAGGAGGTTCAGGTGGTCGACAACGCCACCTCGGCAGACGTGACCTCCCAGACCCTCACCCAGATCATCGTCGAGGAGGGGCGCCGAGGGGCGGCGCCGCTGCCCAGCGAGCTCCTGCACGAGCTGGTCCGCCTCGGCGAACGCACGGTGACCAGTGGCATCGAGCAGGTGCAAAACCAGGTCGGGCGTTTCGTCGAGGCGTCGATCGACCGCTTGGGCCCCGTGCGGAAGGCGCGCGAGGAGATGACGGTCCTGCGCGACCGCCTGGAGCAGCTCGAGGCGTCGCTCAGCGAGCTCGAGACCGAGAGGAGTGCGGCCCGTTCGAAGCTCCGAGCGACCGCCAAGGCTCCGAAGCCCGCGGCCTCGAGTCGCGGCAAGAAGGCCGGCAGCACGCCGGCCGGCAAGAAGTCCGCCACCGGCTGACGCCGGTTGGAGCGAGCGTTCGCGACCTGATCGAAACCCGAACCGTACTTCAAGAAAGAGAGGCTCTCCATGGGCAAGAAGACGTCGGGCAAGGGGGTAGACAAGGAGCTGCGGGATTCGGCCCAGAAGATCTGGCTGGCGGGCCTCGGCGCCCTGGCGGTGGCGGAAGAGGAAGGCTCCAAGATGTTCAATCGCCTGGTCGACCGGGGGCGCGACTGGGAGGAGCGGGGCAAGGAGCGGGCGCAGGAGGGGGTCAAGACCGCAAAGGCCCGCGTGGAGCAGGCGTTCGAGGACGTCGAGGGCAAGGTCGACCAGCGGGTGACCGAGACCATGAAGCGCCTGGGAGTGCCCGGCCGGGACGAGATCCGGGACCTGACCCACAAGGTGGAGGAGCTCAACGCCAAGCTCGAGGCTCTCCAGGGCAAGCCCACGGCGAAACCGAAGCCCGAGGCCAAGCCCAAACCCAAGGGAAAGCAGACGCCGAAGGCCTGAACCCGGGGCGTCCACCACGATGGCTCGCGACGGCATCAGCTCGTCCTGTGGGTCTGCGTCCGGTCCCCGGTCGCGGATCGGCCTGGCTCTGGCCGGCGGGGGACCCGAGGGCGCGGTCTACGAGATCGGGGCGCTCCGGGCCCTCGACGAGGCCCTCGACGGCCTCGACCTCAACCACCTGGACATCTACGTCGGGGTGAGCGCCGGCTCGTTCATCGCCGCGGCCCTCGCCAATCAGCTCGACAGCGCCCAGCTCTGCCGGGCGATCGTGTCCCACGAGCCCGGGGAGCATCCGTTCGCCCCGGAGATCTTCCTCACCCCCTCGGTCAAGGAGTGGCTCCGCCGGGCGAGAGGCCTGCCCCGGCTCGTGACCGAGGCCCTCGTCGACTACGCCCACCACCCGCTGGACAGCACTTTGAAGGGCTCGCTCACCCGCCTCACCCAGGCCCTGCCGGTGGGGGTCTTCAACAACCGCCCCTTGCGAACCTACCTGGAGCGGATCTTCGCCAAAGAGGGCCGCACCGACGACTTCCGCGAGCTCCCGGCGCCGCTCATCGTCGTGGCGGTCGACCTCGACTCGGCCGACGCCGTGCGCTTCGGCGAGCCGGGCCTCGACCATGTGCCGATCTCCCTCGCGGTCCAGGCCTCGACCGCCTTGCCGGGCCTCTACCCGCCGGTGGAGATCGACGGCCGCTTCTACGTCGACGGCGTCCTGCGCAAGACCCTCCACGCCTCGGTCGCCCTCGACGCAGGCGCCGACCTGGTGCTGTGCGTCAACCCCATCGTGCCGGTGGACACCGTGCGCGCGGTGGAGGAGGGGGTCATGGTCCGGGGCCACCTCCTGGACCGCGGCCTGTCGACGGTGCTTTCCCAGACCTTCCGGACCCTCATCCAGTCCCGCCTCGAGGTGGGGATGAAGGCGTACGAGGAGCGCTACGAGGGGCGGGACGTGCTGCTCTTCCAGCCCCGGCGCGACGACTACCGGATGTTCTTCACCAACATCTTCAGCTTCGAGGACCGGGTCACCGTCTGCGAGCACGCCTACCGCCAGACTCGCCGCAACCTGCGCGAGCGCCGGGACGAGCTCGAGCCGCTCTTCGCCCTCCACGGCATCGCCCTGCGCCACGACATCCTCGACGACCGGGGGCGCGACCTCTGGTCCCATGCCGGTCTGAAGCCCCGGGAGTGGGGCCTCGACCTCACTCGCCGCCGTCGGCGCCGGAGCCGCCCTCAGAAGCCGCGCGAGCTCTCGGTGACCGAACGCTTGGCGGTCACCCTCGACCGCCTGGATGCCCTGATCTGATCGGGCCTGATCGGATCTGAGCGGATCTGATCAGATCGGCCCCCTCACCCTCGTTCCCTCTCCCACCCTCGGGCACCTCGCCCCCCGGATCGACCCGGTGGGCGCCCGCAGCAGGGCGGCGATTCATTCACAAGCTCTGAGGCGAGCTGTGGGCCCGAGGGAAGCGGTTGATATCGTCGCCGGAATGCCCACAATCCTCCCGCGGCGAGTCGCGCCCCGGCTCGTGCTGCTCGTCGTTGCGGCGCTCCTCTCGGGGCTCGGCGCCTGCCGGCCCGAGACCACGAAGCCGCACGGATCGATCTTTCCCCGCGGCCGGCTGATGACCTCACGGCCGGCGGTGTGCGTGCCGGACGGCCAGTGGATCCGCCGCCGTGGGGCCCGGTTGTTCCGGGGCGTGGCCGGTGTCGGCTGCTGGCTGGCGGACCCGGCGCCCAAGGCCCTGCGCTTCGAGCTCACCCCCCGGACGGAGGAGCCCTTCTGCCTGCGCCTCTTGTGGGACGGCGAGCCCGCCATCCCTCCGACCCTCGTCAGCGGCGAGCAGACGGTGGAGATCCCCGCCGAGAAACGCACGCCGGGCCCCCACAGGCTGGTCTTCGAGCGTTGCACAATGCCCGGCGACACGGCGCCGAAGACCGTGAGCTTCCGCGGCCTGGCGGTCGACGACGGCACCGGCGACGCCAAGCCCCTGGGGACCCGGGCCGCCCGGCGCGACGCCTTCGTGGCGGACTTCCTGATCTACGGCGTCACGGGCCTCGGCCGGTGGATGGACGATGGAGTGCTCGCCGACGGGCCGGAGAGCTTCGCCGTGGATGTCGCGGGGCACGGCGGCGAGACGCTCCGGCTGGAGACGGCGAACGCCTCGCGGGAGGATGCGCGCTTCGAGGCCGAGGCCGGAGCGGCGAGCCGCCGGGTGACGGTTCCCGCCGGGGAGAGGCGTCGCCTGGAGCTGACGCTACCGGAGGGCGCCAGGGAGCTGCGACTGGCCGTGGACGGCGCCGAGGAAGGCGCGTTCCTCTTCGGGGCGCCGCGCCTGGTCCGGGACCGGCCAGCGGCGGCTCCGCCACCCGCGCCGGAAGCCTCCGGGGCGCGCCCGCCCCTCATCCTCTTTATCACCCTCGACACTACGCGGCGCGATGCCCTGGGTGTCTACGGCGCCCCGCCGGAGGTGACGCCGAACCTCGACGCCCTGGCGCGCCAGGCGACGGTCTTCGAGCACGCCGTCTCCACCGCCCCCTGGACCCTCCCCTCTCACGCCTCCATGTTCACGGGCCTCTACCCGAGCCAGCATCAGGCCGGCGTCCAGGCGCGCTGGCTCCACCGGGGCATCGAGCCCCTGGCGGTGCGGCTGCGGCGCGCCGGCTACCTCACGGGAGGCTTCGCCGGAGGGCGTCTGATGGACCACAGCTTCGGAGTGGCGCAGGGGTTCGCCGTCTACTCCGACCCGGACGGCTACCGGACGCCGGGCAAGCACCTTACGCGGCGGGCGCTGCGCTTCGTCGAGCGGGCGAAGGGGGAGCCCATCTTCCTGTTCGTCAACTACTTCGACGCCCACCTGCCTTACGCGCCGCACCCCGCCCTCGCCGAGCGGCTCGGCGAGCCGGCCGCCCGCGAGGCCCTACCTCCGGGGCTCTGGCGAGAGGCGGCGCAGGGGGACCCGAAGGCCGTCAACGCGCTGGCCCATGGCGAGGGGAAGATGACTCCCGAGGGGCTGGCCTGGCTGCGCACCGCCTATCTCTCGGAGGTGGCGTTCGTCGACGGCCAGGTCGGCCACTTGGTCGATGGCCTGAAGGGCCTCGGCCTCTGGGACGACGCCCTGGTCGTAGTGGTGGCGGACCACGGCGAGCTGCTGGGGGAGCGGGGGCTCATCTCCCACGCCTACCGGCTGCTGCCGGCGCTTGTCGACGTGCCGCTCCTGGTCAAGTGGCCCGGCCAGACGGAGGGGCGCCGCGATTCGCGGTTGGTCTCGGGGGTCGACCTGTTCCCGACGGTCCTCGCGGCGGCCGGAGTGGACGTCCCGGAGAGCGAGGGCTTCGACCTCGCCGGCGAGCCGCGGCGCTCGGTCGCCCTCTTCGAGGAGCACGCGGGCCGCGTCCACGGCCTGAGCAACTCCCACATGTACCTCGCGGATCACCTCTGGGGCCTGCGCCAGCCCCGCCGGCGGCGGGTCCTCTGGGACGACGGCGAGCGCTGCGCCCGGCTGGCCGCCGGCGGCGTCTGGAACCAGGTCCCCTGCTCACCGGGGGGAGAGCGCATCCTCACGGCCATCCAAGGCCACCTGGGCACCCCGGACGAAGAGTCCGCCCGGATGGCCGGCGCGCTGAGCGAGAAGGATCGCGAGGCCCTCAAGGCGCTCGGGTACCTGTAAGCAGGACGGCCGGGGGCGATCCCACTCGCCTTGTCGCTCGGCGTGAGGAAACCGGCAGGCGCCGAGCGTTCTATCCCCCGAGGCCCGGGACCCACCCGGGCCGCTGCCCGGCGGACCCTCCCCGGGCAGCCGACCCGGCACCCCTCTCGGAGTGCCACCGGAGACGCACGACATGCCGAGCAACATCGACGTCCAGAAAGTGGTCCGCGCTCTGGGGGAGTCGAAGGCCATCAACCTCGACCTCACCCTGGGGCAGATCGTTTCGTCCCCCGCCGCCGGCCTGATCAACTCAGTGGCCCACCTCGATCCCTGGGACCTCATCTGCTACACCTGGGTGACCCTGATCCGCCGGCGCGGCATCGACGAGGTCACCCTCCCCGCGCTCAAGACGGGTCGGGAGCTGGTGGGTCGCGGCACGACCGGCGCCGGCTGAGCTGGACGGCGAGCTCCGGGAGACGATCTGCCATGCACGACTCCAGTGATCTGCGAACGCGTCTCCTGGAGGCGCTGGGCTACGCCGCGGCCGGTCTCGACCGGCTCGAGCGCCATGCCGAGCTCTGGCCCCGGGAGCGGGACGGCGAGGGGGGCGGCCTGCTCCGCCGCCGCGACAAGGTGGCGGCCGAGGCCCTCCTCCTCGCCTATCTCGCCTCCCGGGTGGTGGCCCTCGATCCGGCCGACGCCGAGCTGGCGCCGGCCGTCGAGCGCCTGATCGACCGCGCCGAGCGCGAGATCGCGACTGGTCGCAACGAGGCGCTCCTACGGCGCTTCCCCAACACCGCGACCACTCTGGGGCAGGGGTTCGTTCTGCTCGAGAGGCTCGGCCGCGGGCGGCCGGAGATCCTCCGCCTCCTGCGCCGGGCCTTCGAGCGCGGCTGGGCGACGGTCAGCGAGCGCGTGCCCTATCGGCTGATGGACAGCCGCTGGACTTACGGCCTGCTCGACCCGAGCCTGCTCGGGCCGCCCGCGGAGCTCGCCCGCTTCTCGATCCTCGGCGCCCGGCCCCATCCGCTCCACACCATGTCCGAGGACGACTACGCCCTCACCCACGCCCTGTTCTACCTGACCGACTTCGGGCAGGCGACGCCGGAGGGTGATCTACGCCGGCGGGCGGCGACGCTGCTCGACCCGTTCCTGGCGTGGAACGCGGTGCGCGGCGACCTCGACCTCCTGGGCGAGCTCCTGATCTCGGCGCTGGTGGTGCGGGCGCCGGCCTCGCCCGCCTTCCGCTTCGGCTGGGAAGTCTTCCGCCGGGCCTGGCGGCGGCCGGGTGGGCTGGTGGGGCCGGAGTACTCCGCCGCCCGCTTCGCCGAGCTCGCGGGTGCCGAAGCCGAGGCCTACGCCTTCTCGGAGAACTACCACACGGTCTTCGTCGGCGGCATCCTGTGCGCCGTGGCGCTCGCCCGGCCCCGGCCCGAGGGCGCGCCGTGGGGCGAGCCGGCCGAAGGCGCCGGCGCACGGGGTGGGGTGACCGGCCGTGGGCGGTGTGCGTGGAGCGGGTCGGGTCCGCCCCCGCTTCCGCTTCCCGGGCCCGACGACCTACCGGAGTGGACCGCCGCGCGCCTCTTGCGCACCCTTGATCAGGACCGGGACCAGGACCGGGGACCGGCGCCGCCCTGGCTCGCGGCCGCCGCCGAGAGCACCCTCTCCCGGGGCGAGCTGGCGGTGGTGCTCCACGACGCCCTCCTGATCGCCGCCGGCCGCAACTATCGCCTGGTCCAGCTCGCCGAGGCCCTGGCGGTCGCCGCCCGCCACCTGGCGCTCCAGACCCCGACCCTGGGCGTCGCCCTCCAGCTCCTCCTGGACCAGCAGCTCGACGACGGCTTCGTGGGCATCCACCGCCTCCTCGCCGAAGGCGACCCGGCCCCCTCTGCCGAGGACGGAGCCGCCGAGGCCCAGAAGGTGCTCGTCGCCCTGCTCGAAGAGATCGGCCGCGGCCTGGCGGCGTGAGAGGGGGAGGGCGGACAATCCCGACTCGGGGACGCGTCCGCAACGCGACCCTGGATTTCTACCGCGCAGACTCCTAGACTACGATTCCATGGGAGGGTCCCGGTGAAGCTCAAGATCATCGTCCACGAGGCCGAAGAGGGCGGCTACTGGGCCGAGGTTCCCGCCATTCCCGGCTGCGCCACCCAGGGCGAGACCTTCGAAGAGTTGCTCCAGAACCTGTACGAGGCGGTAGATGCGTGTCTGTCGGTGGAGGTCGAAGCGTCCGCCGAGAGTGAGCCGGGACGAGTGATCGAGATCGCGGTTTGAGCACATGAAGCCGCTTTCCGGCCAGGACCCTGGCAAGGTCCTGGAGCGGCACGGCTGGCGGCTTCTCAGGTTCCAGGGCAGGCACCACATCTACGGCAAGCCAGGCAGCGCGGTCCGATTTTCCGTTCCGTCCATTCTGGGCGGGCCCTCAAGCGCGGCCTTCAGCGCCACTTGATGAAGCTGGCCGAGCTCTCGGACGAAGACGTTTGAGGGCTGGACGCACGGGCGGGCCCGGGCCGGTGTGTCAGGATCGAGCCATGGACCGCGCCGAGCTGATCGAGCGGCTGGAGGACTTCTTTCGGAAGCACTCGGAGGGCTTGACGGCCGTCTACCTCTACGGCAGCCGCGCCCGCGGGACGGCCGGTCCCAAGAGCGACGTGGACCTTGGGGTGCTCTTCGAGGAAGCGCCGCCGTCGGTCCTGGGCGGGCCTCCTGACCTGCTCGCCGACCAGCTCGAGCGAGACCTCCGGTTACCAGTCGAGTTAGTCGCCCTCAACAAGGCCCCGGCCGACCTGGTCCACCGCGTGCTCCGTGACGGCGTCCTGGTCCTCGAGGCCCACCGCTCGGCCCGCATCCGCTTCGAGGTGGCGCGGCGCCGCGAGTACCTGGACCTCCTGCCGGTCCTCCAGGAGTACCGCCGCCCGCGGAAGGCCACCCCATGACCGACGCGGAGCTGCTGGCCAAGAAGCTCGCGGAGATCGAGACCCACGTCCGGGAGCTCCGCACCCAGGCGGCCCTCGACCGGGTGCGTGAGGACGTCAAGGAGGAGCGCTTCGTCGCCCACACCCTCCAGCTCGCCGTCCAGGCCGCCCTCGACGTGGCCTCCCACGTCGTTTCGGACGACCGCCTGGGCGAGCCCCAGACGAATGAGGAGCTCTTCACCCTCCTCGAACGCCACGGCTGGATCGGCTCGAAGCTGGCCACCGAGCTCCGCGACAAGGCCCGCTTCCGGAACCTCCTGGTCCACGGCTATGCGAGCGTGGATCTCGAGATCGTGAAGGACATCGTCCGCCACCACCTGAGCGATCTGGAGGCGTTCGTGGCGGCGGTGCCGAGAAGGCTGGGTTTGGATTCGATTGGATGACCGGAAGCGAGTAAGATCAAAGTTCGCATCTGGAAACCGAGCCCCAAGCCATGGACTTATCCAGCCGCTTCGACATCCCCGCCCCGGAGCTCGAGAGGTTCTGCCGGGAGAACCACATTAGACGCCTGGCACTCTTCGGCTCTGTGCTGAGCGAACAGTTCGGACCGGACAGCGACATCGACGTGCTCGTCGAGTTCGAGCCGGGCCAGTCGATCGGGCTGTTCAAGGTGGCCCGGATGGAGCGCGAGCTCTCGGAGCGGGTGGGCCGAAAGGTCGATCTGCGCACGCCGGCCGAGCTGAGCCGCTACTTCCGCGACGAGGTCATCCGCACTTCCCAGGTCCGCTATGCGGCTGGATGACCGCATTCGCCTGCGGCACATGCTCGATGCCGCGAAGGAAGCGCAGTCCTTCGCCTTTGGGCGCACCCGCAAGGATCTCCGCGAGGACCGGCAGCTCGCTCTGTCTCTTGTCAAGCTCCTCGAGATCATCGGCGAGGCCGCGACCAAGATCGGCGATTCAACGCGATCAGAGCTCCCCGACTTGCCGTGGCCGGAAATCGCCGGAATGCGCCACAGGCTGATCCACGCCTACCATGACATCGACTTCGATCGCGTGTGGGACACGGTGATCGACGACCTGCCGGCGTTGGTCAAGAGCATAGAGGCCGTTCTGGGAGAGTACGAGCAAGAGCTGTAAAGCGGCCTCAGTTCCAGTCCGTGATTAAATTCGAGACGCCATGGCGCTGCTCGAGTCCGCATTCCTCTCCAAGGTCGGCACCTCGCTGGCCACGGGGATCGTCAAGCAGGCGGGAGCTCGGTTCGCCAAGAAGCTCAAGACGAGCGAGACGCAGAAGGCATTGGCGCGCTGCGGCCGGGCAGCGGTGGAGGCTCTGGTTGAGCAGGGTTTCCCCCAGGGCACCGACATTCCGAGCGACCACCTGGAGGGGGTCTTCAGTCAATTCGCCAAGAACGAGGTGGCCCACGACGTCCTCGCGCGCGCGATCCGCGAGGGCGACCTGCCGCCGGAGGAGGTGGGGGAGCTTCGCCAGACCTTCGAAGAAGAGCACCCCCTGGAGACGCTCCCGGGCTTCGATGCGGAGCGAGGGATTGTCGCCTTCGTTACTGCGTTCGTAGACCAGTCCGACGAAGAGCCCGAGCTTCAAGGGCTCATCCAGACCAAGGAGCTCCGGAAGCAGACCCGGTACCTCGCAGAGCAGCTCGATGTCGCGCGAAAGCAGACGAAGATCCAAGATGAGATCCGCGACACTCTGTCCGAACAGCGGAAGCAGAAGGAGGCGGCCCAGAGGCGGCTGGCCTCCCTCCGAATCTCCTACCTGAGTCACCTCTTCGCCCGGCTCCGCAAGCTCGCCCTCTCGGGAGTGGACCCCGAGCTGGCCCACGATCCCAAGGCCCAGATGGACCTGGACGCCGTCTACACGGCGCTTCTCACCCGCTCCGAGGTCTCCCCGGAGCAGGGTTCCGAGCTCGACGCCCTGGCCCGGCAGGGAATGCCCCGCCGCCAGCTCTCCGCCCTCGATCAGCTCGACCGCCACGACCGCCTGGTGCTCCTGGGCGACCCGGGGAGCGGCAAGAGCACCTTCGTGAGCTTCGTCGCCCTGTGCCTGGCCGGGGAGCTCCTGGGCCGGGACGACGCGAATCTCGCTCTCCTCACCTCGCCGCTGCCGAGAGAAGATCGATACCCGCGAGGCGAGGACGATGAGCCCGAACCTCAGCCCTGGACCCACGGCTCGCTCATGCCGGTCCGCGTCGTCCTCCGGGACTTTGCCGCTTCGGGCCTGCCGAAGAAGGGCACGAAGGCCGGCGCCCGCCACCTCCTCGCTTTCCTCCGGGCCGAGCTGGAGCGCTCGAGCCTCGGCGACTTCGCCCCCGAGCTCGAGGCCGAGCTCCGCGACCGGGGCGGGCTCCTCCTCCTGGACGGCCTCGACGAGGTGCCCGAGGCCGAGGCCCGCCGCGTCCAGCTCCGGGACGTGGTGCGGGACTTCGCCGGTGCCTTCCCCAAGTGCCGCATCTTGGTCACCAGCCGGATCTACGCCTACCAGAGCCAGGAATGGAACCTGGGCCTGGACTTCCAGGAGGCGACTCTCGCGCCCTTCTCGCCGGGGCAGATCCGTCGCTTCGTCGCCGCCTGGTACCAGGAGGTGGCTCGCCGGCGAGGGCTCACTCCGGACGACGCCCAGGGCAAGGCGGCCCTCCTGGAGCAGGCCGTCTTCTCCAACGATCGCCTCCTCGCCCTGGCCGAGCGGCCGCTCCTCCTCACCCTGATGGCGAGCCTCCACGCCTGGCGGGGCGGCACGCTTCCCGAGAAACGGGAGAGCCTGTACGCCGCCGCGGTGGACCTCCTTCTGGCCCGCTGGGAGAGCCAGCGGGTGGTCCAAGGCCAGGACGGCAAGCCCATCGTGATCCAGCGTAGCCTCGCCGAGTGGCTCACGGTCAGCCAGGACCGGCTCCGGGGCGCCCTCGACGAGCTCGCCTTCCGGGCGCATGCGGACCAGGAGACCGCGGAGGGCACGGCGGACGTCTCCGAGGGTGACCTCCTCGCTGCCCTCGCCCGCGTCAGCTCCGCGGTCGAGGCCAACCCGGCCCTGTTGGTCGAGTTCCTCCGGGACCGGGCCGGACTCCTCCTGCCCCGCGGCGTCGGCGTCTACACCTTCCCCCACCGCACCTTCCAGGAGTACCTCGCGGCCCGCCACCTGACGGTCGAGGACTTCCCGGCGCAGCTCGTCTCCCTGGTCCGCCAGGACCCGGAGCGCTGGCGCGAAGTCGTCCTCCTGGCCGGAGCGAAGGCCGC
>CAVUBL010000003.1:0-24738 GCA_963739795.1 uncultured Acidobacteriota bacterium
CCTACCCGAACGCCGAGAACCGCCGGGCCATTTCGAAGTCGCGCTGGGTGAGGCCGGGGGCGGGGTCGGTGGCGATTCGGACCGTGACCTCTTTCCGGCGCAGGTCGAGCTCGGGGAGGTAGCCGCCGGCCTCCCCGATCTCGGTGGCCAGGGCGACGAAGGCCGCCGCGGCCCGGGGCGTGGGGAAGTGGTGGATCCTCTCGAGGGCCGAGCCGCCCTCGCTCACGTGCCAGCCGGGGAGCTTCTCGAGGAGACCCTGGATGCGCTCGGCTTTGAGTCGATCCTCGATCTGATCCTGAATCCGCTCCGCCTTCAGCCGCTCGTCGATCCGGCTCGTCGCCGCGGCGCCCTGGATGCGCTCGGCTTTCAGGCGCTCTGTGATCTTCCGCGGCGGAGTCGCCTCGGTTCCGGGGGATCGGTGGGCTCCGGGCTTTGTGGTCTCGGCCATTCTCGTCGGCTCCTTTCAGGGGTCCGCCCCGCGCCCGGGAGTCGCGGAGCCGGGGGGCTCCTGGAGGCCGGGCGTCGGGGGTGGAGGGGTGTTCACCCGGTAGTACGGAAGCCGGATACGAGGTGTTACCTTCGAAGATTACGAAGTATTGCTAATCAACGAAACGGGTCGCCAAAAGCGCTCCTCTCCGCGCCGCCGAGGACTACCTGACGGACCCTCCGAGCCCGGCCCTGTAGGGCTCCTTCCCAGAACTTCCCCCGCCCTATTCCGTAATGATCCCCGGGCGCTTTGCGTAGCGTTGGGCGTAGTCTTGGCGAGTAAGGGTTTCTCCCCTGGGTGCCTGCCCGCCCCAATCTCATCCAGCCTTCCCTCCGGCTGGCTTCGAGGAGGTCCCGAGGTGAAGACTCCGTCGTTCCGGATCCCCACCGCCTGTGCCCTGGCTCCAGGCTGGGTGCCCCTCTGGGCTCGGGTCTCGCTCCTGGCACTCGTCCTGATCCCCGTTGGGATCGGGGCCGGCCTCGGCCTCGCCGGCTGTGCGGCCAAGGACGGCCGCGCCAGCGATCCGCCGGCCGGCTCCAAGTCCGGGGAGGCCACGGGCGCCGCCACCAAGGCCGACGAGGCCGTGCCGGTCGAGGTGGCGACGCTCGGGCGCGGGCCGATCGAGGAGGTGCTGCGTTTCTCGGCCAACCTCGAGGCCGAGCAGGCGGTGGAGGTGTACGCCCAGGCGGCCCGCCAGGTGACCGAGCTCAAGGTGGAGGAGGGGGACCGGGTCGCCAAGGGTCAGGTGCTCTTGCGGCTCCAGGACGCCGAGCAGCAGACCCAGCTCGCCAAGGTCGAGAGCCAGCTCGTCAAGGCCCAGCGCGAGTACGATCGCCAGAAGCGCCTGTGGGCCGGACAGCTCATCCCCGAGCAGACTTTCAACAATGCCACCTACGAGCTCGACCAGCTTCGGCTCGCCAAGGACGAGGCCGAGCGCCAGCTCTCCTACACCGTGTTGCGCTCGCCGATCGCCGGCACGGTCACCCACCGCCTCGTCGCCCTGGGCGACACGGTGACCGTGAACCAGCACCTCTTCGACGTGGTCGATTTCAATACCCTGGTTGCGCGCGTCTACGTGCCGGAGAAGGAGCTCCCCAAGCTCCACGACGGCCTGGCGGCCCGCCTCACCGCGCCCGCCCTGGCCGGCGCCGTCTACCACGGTATCGTCCGGCGCCTCTCGCCGGTGGTCGATCCCAAGAGCGGCACGGTCAAGGTGACGGTGGGCATTCCGGACTGGCAGGGTCTCCGGCCTGGCAACTACGTGGACGTGGCCCTGGTGACCGACGTCCACCCCGACGCGCTCCTGGTGCCCAAGCGGGCGCTGGTCTACGACCAGGACCAGGTCTTCATCTACCGCCTCGCCGGGGCGCCGGCCCCAGGTGAGGAGGGCGCCGAGAAGGCCGCCGGCCCGACCGTGGAGCGGGTGCTCCTGGAGACGGCCCTCGAGGACAAGGAGCACGTGGAGCCGGCGGGGGACCTGCTCGCGGAAGGGGACCGCCTCGTGGTCTCCGGCCAGGCGGGCCTCAAGGACGGCGCCCGGGTCCGCGTGCTCGAGCGCGCGGCGGCGCCCGCGGCTCCAGCGGCGGCGGCCTCGGCCCCCGCGGAAGAGGCGCCGGGCTCGTGACCAGCGACCGCGACACGTCCGCCGCCCCCGGCTCCTTCGCCACCCGCCGGCCGGTGGGCGTGTTCATGGTGTTCCTGGCGGCGGTGGTCTTCGGGGTCTTCTCCTGCGCCCGGCTGCCGGTCACCCTGATGCCGGAGCTCACCTACCCCACGGATGCACGGTCCGCACCCAGTACCCGGGCGCCGCCCCCGAAGAGGTGGAGAACGACGTCTCCCGACCCATCGAAGAGGCCCTGGGGGTGATCGGCGGCCTGCGCCGGATCTCTTCGATCAGCCGCGCCAGCCTATCGGACGTGGTCCTCGAGCTCGCCTGGGACACCGACGTCTCCCAGGCCACCCAGGACACCCTCGAGCGCCTCGACCTCGTGCTCCTGCCCGACGAGGCGGAAAAGCCCCTCATCCTCCACTACGACCCCTCCCTCGACCCGGTCATGGAGCTCTCCCTGGCCTCGGCCGGCGGCGGGGCGGGCGGCGAGGGCGACCCCTTCGCCGGCGACGAAGGTCTCCGGCGCCTGCGCCGCATCGCCGAGCTCCAGGTGCGCCGCGCCCTCGAGCCGATCAAGGGGGTGGCAGCGGTTCGGGTGCGCGGCGGCCTCGAGGAGGAGGTCCACGTCCTCCTCGACAAGGCCGAGCTTGCCGCGCCACCGGCATCTCCATCGGCGCGGTGATCGACCGCCTGCGCCAGGAGAACGTCAACGTCGCCGGCGGCACGATCGAGGAGGGCGCCACCGAGTACATGGTGCGCACCCTCAACGAGTACCAGAACCTGGGCCAGATCGGCGACACGATCATCACCTCCGAGGGTGGCCGGGACGTGCGCGTGCGCGACCTGGGGCGGGTGGTGCGCTCGAACAAGGACCGGGAGATCGTCACCGAGACCGACGGCCACGAGAGCGTCCAGATCGACGTCTACAAGGAGGCGGACGCCAACATCGTGGCCCTGGCCGACCAGGTGAAGGCGGCTCTGGGCACGATCGCGACCCGCGAGGCGGGGGAGGGGGCGGCGGGAGCGAAGGCCGGAACGCCGGCGGCGACGTCCGGAGCGCCGGGCGAGGCCGACAAGTCCGCCGAATCCGCCGGCCTGGCCCAGGCCCTCTACGACCAGGAGGGGGTGCGCCTCGGCGTGGTGGCGGACCCGTCGGTGTTCATCCGCGGCTCCATCGCCGACGTCAAGTCGGCGGCCATCCTGGGCGGCCTGCTGGCGGTGGTCGTGCTCTTCCTGTTCCTCGCCAACGTGCGCTCCACGTTGATCATCGCCCTGGCGATCCCGGTCTCTCTGGCGGTGACCTTCGCGCCCCTCCACCTGCTGGGCGTGTCCCTCAACATCATGTCCCTGGGCGGCCTGGCCCTGGGGATGGGCATGCTGGTCGACTCGTCCATCGTGGTGCTGGAGTCCATCTTCCGCTGCCGCCGAGGAGGGAGACGACGTGGGCGCCGCCGCGGTGCGCGGTACCGGCGAGGTGCGCGGGGCCGTGACCGCTTCGACCCTCACCACCATCGCCGTCTTCTTCCCCATGGTCTTCGTCGAGGGAATCGCCGGCCAGGCCTTCGGCGACCTGGGCCTGGCGGTGGTCATCTCGCTCCTGGCCTCCCTCGTGGTGGCCCTTTTCCTGATCCCCATGCTGGCGAGCCGCCGGGGGGTAGATCTGGCTCGCGTGGCCCGGGGCGAGGGGGTGGAGCTGCGGCGCTTCCGGAGCCTCGAGGTGGCGCGTCGCGACCTGGCCCGCGAGCACTGGTGGGCGAAGGCTCTGGTCGCCCCCTACGCCCTCGTCCGCCTGGGGGTCGGCCTGGCCCTCGAGCTCGTGGGCAAGCTCCTCCTGGTCCTGGTGATGGGGGTCACCTGGCTCTGGGTGAGGGCCGGCCGGCCGGCGGGGCGCGGCCTCGGCTTCCTGCTCCGCCCGCTCCTCCGGGGCGCCGAGCGGGCCACGTCCGCCGCCCAGGACGCCTACCCGCGCCTCGCCCGCGCGGCGCTGGCCCACGCCGGCTGGGTGGTGGCGGCGACCCTCGCGATCCTGGCGGTGACCGTCTTCCTGTTCTCAGGCCTGGGCACCGAGCTCCTCCCCGAGGTCCACCAGGGCGAGGTCACCTTCGAGCTCGCCCTGCCGGTGGGCACGCCGGTCGAGGAGACCCGGGCGACCCTCGAGCCGGTGGCCGAGGCGGTGCGGCGCGAAGTGCCCGAGATCGAGTCCCTCCTCGTGACCTACGGGTTCGACGCCGCCAACACCCAGCGCTCCGACGAGGGGGAGCACAGCGCCCGCTTCAAGGTGCTCCTGGCCTCTTCGGACCCGGCCACCGAGGGGCGGGTGGTGGCGGCGATCCGCGAGCACCTGGCCGCCGTGCCCGACCTCGACGAGCGGGTCACCCGGCCGGTCCTCTTCTCCTCGAAGACGCCCATCGAGGTGGACGTCGAGGGCGACGACCTGGCGCGCCTCAAAGCCATGGCCGCCCGGGTGCGCGGCGAGATGGCCTCGCTGCCCGAGCTCGCCGACGTCGAGACCACCCTGCGCAGCGGCGCCCCCGAGGTGCAGATCGTCTACGACCGCCAGCGCCTCGCCCGCTTCGGCCTCGACCTGCGCCAGGTGGCCGAGCAGGTGCGAAACCAGGTGAAGGGGTACGAGGCGACCCGCTTCAACCGCCAGGACCGGCGGATCCCGGTGGTGGTGCGCCTGGAGCAGGACGACCGGGAGACGGTCCGCGACGTCGAGGAGATGACGGTCAACTCGGGGGCCGAGCGGCCGATCCGCCTGGGGGCGGTCTCCCGGGTCTCCCTGGGCGAGGGGCCGAGCGAGGTGCGGCGGATCGACGGCCAGCGGGTGGCGGTGGTGTCGGCCAACATCGCCTCGGGCTCGCTGGGCTCGGCGGTGGCGGCCATCGACCGGCGCCTCGGCTCGGCCATCGACTGGCCCGACGACATGCGCTACGAGATCTCGGGCCAGAACGAGGAGTGGGAGCGGAGCCGCTCCAGCCTCTGGCTCGCCCTGGGCCTGTCGGTCTTCCTGGTCTACGTGATTATGGCGGCGCAGTTCGAGAACCTGGTCCACCCGCTGGTCATCATGTTCACCATCCCCCTGGCCTTCTTCGGCACCGGCCTGGTGCTCGCCGCCCTGAGGATCAGCCTGTCGGTGGTGGTCTTCCTCGGGATGATCATGCTGGCCGGCATCGTGGTGAACAACGCCATCGTTCTCATCGACTACGTCAACGTGCTCCGGCGCCGGGGCTTGGCCGTCGAGGAGGCGATCGTCACCGCCGGCCAGGTGCGCCTGCGCCCGATCCTCATGACCACGGCCACGACGGTCCTCGGCCTGCTGCCCATGGCGATGGGCGTGGGCGACGGCGCCGAGATCCGTACCCCCATGGCGCTGGCCGTGATCGGCGGCCTGGTCACCTCGACCCTCCTCACCCTGGTGGTGATTCCGGTGATCTACCACCTCTTCGACCGGCTCCAGGTGCGCCTCCTGGGGCGGGAGGGCGAGACCGCCGAGGCCGCCGAGCGCGCTGAGGCCGGTGAGCCCGGAGAGCCGGATCGGGCGGCGCCCGGGCTGCCGGCGGAGCCATGAGCCACCGCTCCGAGCGCTGGGAGCGACTCCTGCCGCGCTTCTCGCTGACCCGGCGGGTGACGGTGCTCGTCCTCCTCGCCACCTCGGTGGTGGTGGGGCTGGTGGCGACGCGCCTCATCCCCCTCGAGCTCATCCCCTCGGGCTGGAGCGAGCCCCACCTGTTCGTGAGCGTGCCGTGGCGCGACGCCCCTGCCCAGGAGGTCATGGACAAGATCGTCCTGCCCCTCGAGGAGGAGATCTCCACGGTCCGTGGCCTCGACCTGGTGAGCTCGTCGGCGCGCACCGGACGGGCCGGCGTCTTCCTGCTCTTCAAGCAGGGCACGGACATGGACGTGGCCTACCGCGAGGTCCGCGACCGGGTCGAGCGGGCGCGCCTGCGCATGCCCGACGACGTGGAGCAGGTGTTCATCCGCAAGGAGGACCCGGCGAGCTTCCCGATCTTCATCATCGGGATCACCGTCGACCCGGCCCTGACCGACCCTTACAACTTGATCGAGTACCAGGTGCGCCGGCCCCTCGAGCGCATCGACGGCGTGGCCTCGGTGGACATCCAGGGCCTCCAGGAGAAGGAGATCCTGATCGAGCTCGACCGCAAGGCGACCGAGGCGGCGGGCCTGAACATCTACCAGCTCGCCCAGCAGCTCTCGGGCGACAACTTCACCCTCGCCTCGGGGCACGTGCTCGCCGGCGGCAAGAAGCTCCTCCTGCGCTCGGTGGCCCGCTACGGCAGCCTCGAGGAGCTCGAGAACCGGCCGGTGGCGCCCGACGTCCGCCTGGGCGACGTGGCCACCGTCGCCTACAAGGAGCCGGAGCGGCGCTACATGCTCCGGGCCAACGGCCGCCCGGCCTACGCCCTGTTCATCCTCAAGGAGGGGCAGGCCAACACCATCGAGGTCGCCCGGAGAGTGGGCGCCGAGATCGAGCGGATGGGCCACGACCCGCGCCTGGCCGGCGTGGGGGTCAAGATGTTCTTCGACCAGGGCCAGGCGATCCTCGAGTCCCTGGGGGTCCTGCTCAACAGTGGCAAGGTGGGGGCCCTGTTCGCCATCGCGGTGCTCTTCTTCTTCCTGCGCCGCCTGCGGATGACCCTCATCATCACGCTGTCGATCCCCCTCTCGATCCTCCTGGGCCTCACCGTCATGTACTTCGCCGGTGAGACCCTGAACATGTTCAGCCTCCTGGGGCTCATGATCTCGGTGGGGCTCCTGGTGGACAACTCGGTGGTGGTGGCCGAGAACATCTTCCGCCTCCACCGGGATGGCGTGCCCCGCTACGAGGCGTGCGTGCGGGGCTCGGGGGAGATGGCCCTCGCCATCACCATGGCGACTCTGACCACCGTCGCCGTCTTCGTGCCGGTGTCGCTGGTGGAGGGGGGCGGCCAGTTCTTCCTCCAGCGCCTGGCGATCCCCATCTCGGTCTCGCTCCTCGCCTCGTTGCTGGTGGCGCTCATCGTCGTGCCGCTGGCGGTCTACGTGACCCTGCCCACGCGGCGCCCCGGCACCGGCCGGAGCCGAGGCGGCGTCGCGGGCGCCCTGGGCGCGGTCTGGGCCGCGGTGGGGGGCCTCCACGAGCGCATGAACGCCGTCCTCCGTCACGCCTACGAGGCCACTTTCGGCAACCTCAACCGGGCCTACGGGCGCCTGCTGGCCGTCTGCCTCGGGCGCCGGCTCGACGTGATCCTGGTGCTCGTGGTGCTCCTCGGCTCGGTGGTGGCCCTCTTCCAGACCAAGGCCGTGCGGGTGGTGCCGATCCAGGAGGACGAGCAGCCGGCCTTCGAGCTGGACGTGGACCTGCCCAAGACCCTCTCGTTCGATGAGGGGAAGGCCTACTTCCTCGAGGCCGAGAAGGTCCTCGAGCGCCTGCGATCCGAGCTCGGCCTGGACGGCTACCTGGTGATCGCCCGGAAGGGCGGCAACGGCGAGATCCAGGGCTGGTTCGCCTCGCCCCGCACTTCGGACGTGACGCCGCGCCAGGCCGCCGAGCGGGTGCGCGACGCCCTGCCCGAGCGCGCCGGCGTGAAGTTCTACTTCGGGGACGAGGATCAGGGCGAGGAGGAGGCCACGGCCACCACCCAGACCTTCACCCTGACCGGCGACGACAGCTCCGAGCTCGAGAAGGTGGCTCAGCGCCTGGAGGGGGTCTTCCGCAAGGTCCCCGGCGTGCTCGGGGTCAAGCGCTTCGGCGAGACGAGCCCCAACGAGCTGGCCCTGGTGGTCGACCGCACCCGCGCCCAGCACCAGGGGGTGAGCCCGCAGGTCGTGGCCGGACTGGTGGGCTACGCCCTGCGCGGCCAGGCCCTGCCCCGCTACACCCGGGAGGGCCGGGAGGTGCCGGTGCGGGTGCGCTTCCGCGAGGCGGACCGCAATAGCCTGGCCGAGCTCGAGAGCTTCGCGGTGCCCACGGCCACAGGCTCCTTCACGCCCCTCTCGGCGGTCACCGACGTGCGCTACCTGGAGGCGCCCGAGACCATCCGGCGGCGCGACAAGCGGATCTCGCGCACCATCACCCTGGAGCTCGAGGAGGGCCGGGAGGAGACGACGCGCGAGCGGCTGAAGACGCTGGCCGCCGCCGCCGACCTGCCCGAGGGGATCGCTTTCGACACCGAAGGCGGCTCGCAGGGGATGGACGAGGACCTCCAGGGCCTGCTCTTCGCGGCGGCTCTATCCATCGTCTTCATCTACCTCTTGATGGGCTTCCTGTTCGAGAGCTTCCTCCTGCCGCTCTCGATCCTCTTCACCATCCCCCTGGCCTCCATCGGGGTCGCCTGGATCCATCTCGCCACGCGCAAGAACCTGGACATCCTGGGGATGGTGGGCGCAGTCCTGCTGATCGGCGTGGTGGTCAACAACGGCATCGTGCTGGTGGACTACGTCAACCGCCTCCGGCACGAGGGCCACGAGCGGCGCGAGGCGATCCTCCTCGCCTCCGAGCGCCGCTTCCGGCCCATCATGATGACGGCCCTCACCACCATCTGCGGCATGATCCCCCTGACCGTCGGCGGCACCACCTCGATCGGCCTCTCCTACACCAGCTTCGGCCTCACCCTGATCGGCGGCATGACCACGGCGACCCTCCTCACCCTGCTGGTGGTGCCGGTCTTCTACACCCTGATCGACGACGCCCGGAAGGCGGCCCTCGGAGCGGCGCAGCGGGCGGCGGCCGGGCGTGCGCCGAGGGGCTCTTCGGACGTCCGCGCGGCAACCGCGGTACGGCCCGCAGGCCGGTAAGCCCTCGGCGACGCCGAGAGGCCACGGCAATTTTCCCAGGGGTGTCACGATCCTTCCTTAGGTTGCACCTTGAAGTATTGAACACGATTTAGCGACATAGCGCTAAATCGTTAATGCATCAGAAGGTATTCTCGGGCTTTATTCGTATTCGCGACGATGTGTGGGATTGCTGGAATCTTCAGCTTCCTCGAGGACGGTTGGCGACCACCCTCGAAGAAGGCGCTCCGGGCCATGGCGGCGGTTCTGCGTCATCGGGGGCCGGACGCTGAGGGCTTCTTCCTCGAGGGTCCGGTGGGACTGGCGTTTCGCCGGCTGAGCATCATCGACCTGAGCACCGGGGATCAGCCCCTCTTCAACGAGGATCGCTCGGTCGTCCTGGTGTGCAACGGCGAGATCTTCAACTACCGAGAGCTGCGCGACGAGCTGGTCGGACGGGGACACTCGTTCGCGACGCGCAGCGACACCGAGGTTCTGGTCCATCTCTACGAGGACGAGGGCGAGGCGATGCTCCATCGTCTCAACGGCCAGTTCGCCTTCGCGCTCTACGACCGGAGGAGGCGGTGCCTCCTGCTGGCCCGGGACCCGCTCGGGATCGCCCCGCTCCACTACACGGTACAGGGCGGAGAGCTCATCTTCGGCTCCGAGATCAAGGCGCTGCTCGAGCACCCGTCCGTGCCTCGGCGGGTCGATCCGCGCGGTCTGGACCAGGTGCTTACCCTGCCGGGCCTGATCAGCCCGACGACCATGTTCGAGGGGATCCACCGTCTACAGAACGGGCACTACCTGCGGGTGGACGCTGCCGGTGTGCACGAGGAAGAGTACTGGGACCTCACCTACCCGCGGCAGGACGAGGAGGTCTACACCGAAACGGACGAGTGGTACGTGGAGGAGCTCAGGAGGCTCTTTCTCCGCTCCGTCGAGTACCGGCTCCAGGCGGACGTGCCGGTGGGCTTCTACCTCAGCGGTGGGCTGGACTCGTCGCTGGTGGCGCAGGCCGTCCACATGACCGAGCCCGAGGCCCATCACCACGCCTTTTCTGTCAGCTTCGACCAGGAGAAGGCCGACGAGAGTCGGTACCAGCAGCTCATGGCCCGCCGGGTGCGATGCACCCTGCACGACAGCCGCTTCGACGGCTCCCGGACCGCGGAGCTGATCCGGAGAATGATCTACCACGCCGAGTGCCCGGTGAAGGAGACGTACAACACCTGCTCCCTGGCGCTCTCCCGATCGGCCCACGATCACGGGGTGAAGGTGATCCTGACCGGCGAGGGGGCGGACGAGTTGTTCGCCGGCTACGTGGGCTATCGGTTCGATCAGGCGCGAGTTCGGCGCCGGTCCGACCGGCTCGACCTGGACCAGGTGCTCGAGGATGACCTGCGTCAGCGCCTATGGGGGGATCCGGACCTCTTCTACGAGCGCGACTATCGGCAGTTCAACGAGGATCGCTTCGAGCTCTACTCCGAGGACCTACGCTCGGAGTTCGCCTCGTTCAACTGCCTGGCCGAGCCCTTCCTCCCCCTGGACCGGCTGGCGGGGCGGAGCCTGCTGAACAAGCGCTCCTACCTCGACTACCGGTTGCGCATGGTCGATCACCTGCTGATGGACCACGGCGACCAGATGGCCCTGTCCAACTCCGTCGAGGCGCGCTATCCGTTCCTGGACATCGACTTCGTCGAGTTCTCGACCCGCATCCCGCCCCGTCTCAAGCTCAACGGGTTCGTTGAGAAGTACGTGCTGCGCAAAATCTTCGAAAGCGAGCTGCCCCCGGTGATCTCAAAGCGGGAGAAGTTCGGCTGGTTCGCGCCGAGCAGCGCCGACATGCTCCAGGCCGGCGTCGAGTGGGTCGGAGACATGCTCTCTTACGAACGCATCCGGCGTCACGGCTTCTTCGATCCGGACGTCGTCGAGCGGCTCAAGACCCGGTACACGGAGCCCGGCTTCCGGCTGAACCTACCCTACGAGACCGACCTGCTCATCGTCATCGCCACCTTCGAGCTGTTCCTGGACGTCTTCGACCTCGGTCGAAGCTCGGCCGACGCCCCCCAGGTCGTCGCGTCGGCGGGAGGATCGGCCTGATGGGAGGTCCCCGATGAGCTTCCCCTCCAACGAGCACCCCCAGCGGCGAGGTACCGGCCAGTGAAGAGCTTCATCGCCAACGAGAAATTCGGCCTGCCTCTCGTCATCCTTCCGGAGCGGGATGAAGGAAGCCCCGAACGACTGATCGACTGGTGGAACGGCCTGGGGAACTGGATCGACGAGCGGCTCCACGAACACGGCGCGCTGCTGTTCCGCGGCTTCGGGATCGACAGCGAGGCGGTGCTCCAGGACCTGGTCAGGGCCGTGGGGAGCGAAGCGGCGAACTACTTCGACGGCAACTCGCCGCGCACCAAGGTGAGCTCCGGCGTCTACACCTCGACCGAGTACCCCGCGGAGTACTTCATCTCGATGCACAACGAGCTCTCGTACTCGAACCAGTGGCCTGCGCGGGCTTTCTTCTGCTGCGCGACTCCGCCGCAGGAGGGCGGAGAGACGCCGCTGGTCGACAGCCGGCGTCTGCTCCGCGAGCTGCCGGCCGAGCTCACGGAGGAGTTCCGGGACAAGGGGGTCACCTACATCCGGAACCTCCACGGTGGCCGGGGCTACGGCCGCTCATGGATGGAGACCTTCGAGACCACCGAGCGCACCGTGGTCGAAGAGCACGCGAGCCGCTCCGGGATGGCGGTCGACTGGCTCGACGACGGATCGGTTCGGTTGCGCAACACGCGTCCCGGGACCGCCAGACATCCGGTGACGGGGGACGAGGTCTGGTTCAACCAGGCGGACCAGTTCCATCCCTCGACGAACGCGCCGGACGTCTACCAGGCGATGCTCGCGCTCTTCAAAGGGCGAGAGGACAGGATGCCCCAGTTCGTCACCTTCGGGGACGGCTCGGAGATCTCGGTGGAGGCACTCGAGACGATCCGCGACACCACGCGCCGGCTCCTCGTCCTCGAGCCGTGGCAACGCGGTGACCTGGTCCTCGCAGACAACATGCTCGTGGCCCACGGCCGGATGCCGTTCAAGGGTCCACGCAAGGTTCTTGTTTCGCTGGCGGACTTCATTCGAGCCGAGGAGGGCTTCGAGGTGGGTGGGTTGGGGATAGGCGCCGGGTGACGGTCGAGGCCGCCGGTCGCTTCAAGAAGATCGCCGGACGAACCGAGATGGGAGGACCTTGATGGCGCGGGAATTCATACACGAGCTCTTTCGTCGGACAGCCGGCCGGTTTCCCGAAGGGGTGGCGGTGCAGTCTCCGGACCGCACGCTCTACTACGCCGAGCTGGACCACTGGTCCGACAACGTCGCCGCCACCCTCCGCGAGAGAGGGCTGGAGAAGGGGGACCGGGTCGCGATCCCAGCCCAGAACACCTTCGTCGTGATCGCCTCGATCCTGGGTGTCCTCAAGGCGGGCGGTGTGTTCGTGCCTCTCGATCCGACCGCCCCCGAGAGGCGCCTGAGACCGCAGCTCGAGCTGGTCGATCCGCGCTTCTGTCTCACCGAGGAACGATTCTCCAACCGGATCCGGGAACTCTCCGGCGTGGGCTCGGAGGTAGCGGTTCTGGAGGTCGACCGCGAGAAGGCGGTCGACGGGAGGCCCTGCCTCCTGCCGCGGCGTGCCGACGGCGGCTGGCAGAACTTGCTCGAGGTGCCGCAGACGGCGTGGAAGCCCGATGATCCATGCTACGTCTACTTCACCTCCGGCTCGAGCGGGCGGCCCAAGGCGATCCTCGGTCGGCTCATGGCGATCGACCACTTCGTCCTCTGGGAGAGCGAGACGTTCGGCGTCGGGCCGAGCACGCGCGTCAGCCAGGTCACCGGCCCCACCTTCGACGCGTTCCTGCGCGATGCGCTGACGCCCCTGTGCGCCGGCGGTTGCGTGGTGGTTCCGAGGGACCGGGAGACGCTGCTCGCCCCCGAGAGCCTGGCCCGCTGGCTCGAAGACGAGCGGGTCGAGGTGTTGCACTGCGTCCCCTCCCTCTTCCGCGTCCTCCTGCGCTCGGAGCTCGGGCCGGAGCGTTTCCCGGCGCTGCGCCACGTGCTGCTGGCGGGCGAGGTCCTCCTGCCCTCGGACGTCAGGCGCTGGTACGAAACGGTGGGCGAGCGCGTCGGACTGGTCAATCTCTACGGCCCCTCCGAGACCACTATGGTGAAGCTCTTCCATCGCGTCGAGCCGGCGGACGCCGAGCGGCGCTCGGTCCCCATCGGCCAGCCGATGCCCGGCGCCCGCGCCCTGGTGCTCAACGAGGCCGGCGCCCCGTGCCCGGTGGGCATGGTGGGAGAGATCCATATCCGGACGCCGTACCGGAGCCTCGGCTACCTCGGGGACGAGGAGCTCACCGCCGGCTCCTTCGTCCCAAATCCCCTGAGCGGCGACCCGGACGACGTGGTCTATCGCACCGGCGACCTGGGGCGGCTGCTCGAGAGCGGAGACCTGGAGTTCTTGGGGCGGCGTGATCACCAGGTCAAGATCCGGGGTCTCCGAGTCGAGCTCGACGGGATCGAGGATCTCATCCTCGGCTCCGGACGGGTGAAGGAGGCCGCGGTCGCCGACCGCCGCGACGTCGCCGGTAACAGCTACCTCGTTGCCTACCTGGTGCCCGACGGGGACGAGGGTGACATGGTCTCCGCCGTCCGCCAGGCGCTTGCCGAGGATCTTCCCGAGGCCCTCGTCCCGTCCTCCTTCGTGGTCCTCGAGAGCCTGCCCAAGACCGCGACCGGAAAGGTGGACCGCAAGTCGTTGCCCGCTCCCGACGAGGTGGCGGACACGGCGCCCTACGAGGCGCCGCGCAACGAGGTCGAAGAGGTGCTCGCCGCCGCCTTCGCATCGGTGCTCGATCGGCCCCGGGTGGGCATCCGAGACGACTTCTTCCAGATCGGCGGGCACTCCCTGCTCGCCATGGTGCTCCTGGCCCGGGCATCGAAGGAGCTCGACGTGGAGGTGCCTCTCGGCCTGCTGTTCGAAGCTCCCACGGTGGCGGAGCTGGCGTCCCGGATCGACGAGCTGAAGGCGAGCGTCGCCGGCTCGGAGGTCGCGGGGGTCGGCGAAGGAGGCGAGGCGGCCGTCGACCTGGACTCGGCCCTGGACAACCTCGACCAGCTCTCGGACGACGAGGTTGACTCCCTGCTCGCCGAGATTCAGCGCGAGGCGAGCTAGCCGATGAAGGGCGGGGAGCAATCTCTTGAGCGGCCGGCGCGGCCCACGGTCCTCCGGGAGCTCGACGAGGCCGAGGTGTCGAAGCGGCTCGCAAGGGTCCTCTCCGGCCAGACCTCCCCAAAGCTCGTCGGGCTGCGCGATCGGCTGAGCCGTCTCGACCCGGAGCAGCGGCGCCGGCTTCTCTCGCGGCTGGCGGACTTCGGCGCGAAGCGCGACGCCGCTCGCCCGGCCGGTGCGCCGGACCGGGAGCCGTCGGAGCAGGAGCTCGAGGTCCTCCTCGAGCACCTCCTGGCGAGTGGCGGCTCGCCGGCGCTCGAGCGGCTGCGCCGGAGCGTGCCCGGCATGAACAGTGGCCAGCGCCGCGAGGTCGTCCGGCGACTGCTCGGGCTCGTCGGCGCCCGGCCGCGGGTGGCCCCCGCCACCGCGGCGCAGGAGCGCGTCTGGTTTCTGGAGCAGTACCGCCCCGACGAGGTGGTGCAGAACATCGTGGCCGGTGTCGAGGCCGAGGGACCACTGCGCCTCGACCTGCTGGAACGAGCCCTCAACGAGATCGTCGGGAGGCACGAGACGCTGCGCACCGTCTTCCGACCCCACGACGGTCATCCCTACCAGCTCATCCTGCCGCGCCTGAAGCTGCGGATCCGAGAGGTCGACCTGCGGAGGATTCCCGAGCCGCGGCGCGAGGGCCTCGCCACGGCGCAAGTGACCGCGGTCGGCCGCTGCCGGTTCGACCTCCGGTCCGGGCCCCTTCTGCGGGTGGTCAGCGTCCGCACGGGCGACCGCGAGCGGCTCCTCCTCCTGGTGATGCACCACATCGTCTCCGACGAGTGGTCCCTGGGCATTCTCGTCCGCGAGGTCTGTGCCCTCTACCGCGGGCGCATGCTCGGGGAGGAGGTGCGGTTCCCTCCGCTGCCCGTCCAGTACGCGGACTTCGCGAGGTGGCAGCGCGACCACCTCCAGGCCGAGGTGCTGGAGCGCCAGCTCGAGCACTGGCGCCGCCAGCTCGCCGGAGCCCCCCCGCACGTTTCGCTCCCCACTGACTCTCCGCGACCGCCCGTGCAGACCTTCCGCGGCGGCCTGGAGTACGCCTGGGTCTCGGCGACTCTCTCGAATACCGTCCGCGCGGCCGCCCGCGATCAGGGGGTGACGCTGTTCATGCTCCTCCTGGCCGTCTTCGAGGTCCTCTTGCTGCACGAGGGCGCCCAGGAAGACCTGGTGGTCGGGACCGACTTCGCCAACCGCATCCGGCCGGATCTCGAGAACCTGATCGGGTTCTTCGTCAACCAGCTCCCGCTGCGCACCGACCTGTCCGGCGACCCGACCTTCCGGGAGCTTCTCCGGCGCGTCGCGGGGATGGCCCGGGGAGCCTTCAGCCATCCGGACCTGCCGTTCCAGTGGCTGGTCCAGGCGCTGCGCCTGCCGCGGGACCGCAGTCGGTCCCCCTTGTTCCAGGTGGTGTTCGACCTGCACAACGTGCCCTCCGGGACGCTCGAGTTCGATGGAGTCTCCCTGGCCCCCTTGCGGCTGCGTACGCGACCCGCGAAGTTCGACCTCACCCTCTTCGCCAATGACGCCGAGGAGGAGCTGATGCTTACCCTCGAGTACAACAGCGACCTTTACCGACGATCGACCGCGGTCACCTTTCTGGACCGGTACAAGAGCCTCCTGGGCCAGGTGGTGAGGTCACCGGAGCGGAGGCTCTCGGAGCTGGCTCCGGAGAGCCGAGCCGACGCCGGCCGTCCCGGAGAGGCTTGAGGCGAGGGGGTATGCAAGTCCGGGACGCCAAGTGCCTGATCACGGGAGCCGCCGGCGGCCTCGGCCGCCACTTCGCCCTGCGCCTGCTCGAGAGTGGCGCCGCGGTGGCGGCCGGAGACGTCAACGCAGCGGGGCTCCGGAGCTTACGCAGGGAGGCCGGGGACGTCGCCGGCCGCCTCCACCTCGCCCAGGTCGACGTGACGGACGAGGAGGTGGTGGCGGGCTTCGTGGCGGAGAGCTCGGAGGCGCTAGGGGGCCTGAACGGGGCGATCCACTGCGCG
Source organism: uncultured Acidobacteriota bacterium (assembly GCA_963739795.1). Classification (GTDB taxonomy): domain Bacteria; phylum Acidobacteriota; class Thermoanaerobaculia; order Multivoradales; family DATKCC01; genus CAVUBL01. The sequence goes on from CAVUBL010000003.1 coordinate 16,122, forward strand.
GGGATTCTCAGGGACGGCCTCCTGGTGAGCCCGGAGGAAGAGGGTGGGCTTCGCAAGCTCCCTCTCGCGCTCTGGCGCCGAGTTCTGGACGTGAACCTGACCGGCGGCTTTCTCCTCACCCGCGAGGTGGTCTCCCGGTGCCTAGAAAGCGGCGTCTCTGACGCCTTCGTGATCCACCTGTCTTCGTTGTCGAGGTCCGGAAACCCGGGTCAGGCGAGCTATGCGGCGTCCAAGGCCGGTCTGGACGCGGCGGTGAGGACGTGGGCGCTCGAGTTGGCGGAGCGGGGCATCCGCGTCGCCTCGATCGCTCCGGGGGTCGTCTCGACCCCCTTTCTCGACGGCATCGGCGAGAAGGCCCTCGACCACCTGGTCGGCTCGATCCCCCTCGGCCGCGTCGGGACTCCCGAGGAGATCTGGGCCGCGGTCCGCTTCGTCATCGAGTGCGGGTTCTTCACCGGACGCGTCCTGGAGGTCGACGGCGGCTCGTCGATGTCGTGGCGGGCGAGCGGTCCGGGCGGAGAGTCGTGAGTGGGACCGCGGCAGCGGCGGCGACCCTCGTCGACGTGCTGCGCCGCCGCGCGGAGGAGAGGCCGGACGTGCCGGCGGTGCGCTTCCTCACCGACGGCGAGGAGGAGCACGACCGTGTCACCTTCCGGGCGCTCGACGCGCAGGCGCGGGCGATCGCGGCGGCGCTCCAGTCGATCGCCCGTCCGGGAGACCGGGCGGTTCTCCTGTTCTCGCCGGGGATCGAGTTCATCGCCTCGTTCCTGGGCTGCCTCTACGCCGGAGTCGTGGCCGTGCCCCAGCCCACGCCGCGGTCGACGCGCGGCGCCGGAGCGATCCGCCGCGTGATTCTGGATGCGCGCCCGGCGGCGCTCCTGACCGAGAGGTCGCTGGTGGCGCGATGGCGCAAGCTGGGCGCGGAGGTCCCCGAGCTCTCGGCGCTGAGCTGGCTGGTCGCGGACGAGCTGGAGGAGGAATCGGCGGGCGATTGGCAGCCCCGGGTCCACGATGAGCGGGCCCTCGCCTTCCTGCAGTACACCTCCGGCTCGACCGCCGACCCGAAGGGCGTCGAGGTGACCCACGGCAACCTGCTCCACAACCAGGAGATGATCCGCCGGGCCTTCGACCAGGACCAGGACTCCGTGATCGTCGGCTGGCTGCCCCTCTTCCACGACATGGGGCTGATCGGCAACGTTCTTCAGCCCCTCTACCTGGGCGCGCAGTGCATTCTGATGGCGCCGGTCGCGTTCTTGCGGCAGCCTCTCCGCTGGCTGGCCGCCGTCTCCCGCTACCGGGCCACCACGAGCGGCGGCCCGAACTTCGCCTACGACCTGTGCGTGGAGAAGATCGGACCCCTGGACCCCGGGGAGCTCGACCTGTCGAGCTGGAGGGTGGCGTTCAACGGCGCGGAACCGGTGCGTTCCGAGACGCTGGAACGCTTCACCCGCCGCTTCCGTCCCTACGGATTCCGCCGCCGCGCCTTCTACCCCTGCTTCGGGCTCGCGGAGGCCACGCTCTTCGTCGCCGGCGGTGGCGTGGAGGGAGAGCCGGTGACCGAAACCCTGGACGCGGAGGCGCTGGCCCGCGACGAGGTGGTCAGGACCTCGAGCCGCAGCGTGGCGGCCAGACGGCTGGTCGGCTGCGGCCGGGCCTGGTCAGGTCAGGAGGTGCGGATCGTCGATCCGAAGCGTCGCGCGGAGGTGCCCCCGGAGAGGATCGGCGAGATCTGGGTCTCCGGGCCCAGCGTCGCCCCGGGGTACTGGGGCCGACCGGAGGCCGGCACCGAAGCCTTCCGGGCCCGGCTCGAGGGAAACGGGCGAGACTGGCTGCGCACGGGGGATCTGGGCTTCGTGCTCGACGGCGAGGTCTTCGTGGCCGGACGGCTCAAGGACGTGATCATCCTCCGCGGTCGCAACCTGTACCCGCAGGACCTGGAGGCGGCGGCCGAGGCGAGCCACCCGGCGCTCGTGGGCGGCGGGTCGGCGGCGTTCTCGGTGCCGGGCCCAGAGGGCGAGGAGGCGCTCGTCCTGGTGGCGGAGGTCGAGCGCCGGGCCGACCTGGAGCCGGCCGAGGTCTTCCAGGCCATGCGCCGGGTCCTTTCGGAGGAGCTTGAGGTCCGGCTCGACGACGCCGTGCTGATCCGAGCCGGGACCCTGCCCCGCACCACGAGCGGCAAGGTGCGGCGGCGAGGCTGCCGCGACGCATACCTGAAGGAGCCGTCGGGACTCCGCGTCCTGGCTTCCATGCGGGCCTGCATGAAGGACGCCGAGGCGCGAGGTGTGGGGGTCGCCGATCCCCTGGCGGCGGAGCTGCGACTCCGGCTCGCTGCTCGGGTCGGCGTCCGGCCGGAGTCGATCGACGAGACGACGAGCCTCGCGGCGCTGGGCCTGGACTCGCTCCGCAGCCTCGAGGTGAGCCATGAGGTCGAGCGCCGCTACGGGGCGACCGTCGCCGCCGGTGAGCTACTCGAGGGCATCACGCTCACCGAGCTGGCGGAGCGCGTGCGCGAAGCCCGGCGGAGGGGGGGGCGGCCGAGCGAGCCGGCCGCCGGGCGGCCGGGCCCCCAGCCTTTGAGTGCCGGGCAGCGGGCGCTCTGGCTGCTCGACGAGGTCGCCGGGCACGCCGCGGTCAACGTCCTCACCGCCGCGTACCGAAGCGCCTTGCGGCCGGATCCGGAGGCCCTGCGCGCCGCCCTGGGGGCGCTGATCGAGCGCCACCCGGCACTGAGGCTCTCGGTCCGCGCCCGCGACGCCGGAGCGCCGAAGCAGTCCGTCGCCGCCGCCGTCGAGCCGGACTTCGCCGTCGTCGACCTTCCACCGGGTGACGCCGCCCTGAGGGAGCGCCTCCTCGCCGACGGCGAAGCGCCCTTCGACCTGGCGAGGGCGCCCCTCTTCCGGGTCCGTCTCTACCGGCTCGCCGGCGGCGGCTGCGCTCTCCTTTTCGCGGCGCATCACCTGATCTGCGACCTTTGGTCGGCGGTCGTCCTGTTCGAGGAGCTGGACCTCCTGTACGGCGCCCGGCCCGGCGGGTCGGGGGCGGTGTTGCCCGAGCCCACCCTTTCCTTCCCCGAATGGGCGGCGCGGCGCCGGGAGGAACTCGCGGGGAGCGAAGGCGCGCGGCTGCGGGCCTTCTGGGGAGAGGCGCTGGCGGGGGCGCCGCCGGCCCTGGACCTGCCCACCGACCGCCCGAGGCCGGTGACTCCGCGCTTCCGCGGGGCCCGGGTCCACCGCTGCGTCGGGGCGGCGACGGAGGCGGCGACGGCCGCGCTGGCAGCCGCCGAAGGCACCACGGTCTTCACCGTGCTGCTCACGGTCTTCGGCATGGTCCTGGCGCGCTACAGTGGTCACCGGCAGGTGGTGGTCGGCTCGCCCACCCACGGACGCGAGGGCGCCGAGCTCTCCGGAACGGTCGGCTACCTGGTGAACCCTCTCCCGGTGTGCCTCGACCTCTCCGGCAACCCACCGGTCTCGGACCTGATCCGCCGCACCCGCGAGAGCGTGCTCGGCGTGCTGGCGCACCAGGCAATGCCGCTCCTCCACCTGGCGGAGGGCGGGCTCGGCTTGCGCCGTCGAGGGCGGTCCTCGCCCCTCTTCCAGGCCTTCTTCGCCTTCGAACGCGCCCAGGTCCCGGGGCGTGAGGCCCTGGTGGCCGCCGCGCTTCAGGAGGACAGCGCCCCCATGCGCCTGTTCGGCGCCGAGTACCGGAGCGTCGGCTTGGAGCGCCGCGGTGCCCAGCTCGAGCTCATGCTCCTAGCTGGGGAGATCGAGGGAAGCCTGCGCCTGACGTGCGAGTACGACCGCGACCTCTTCGACGAGGCCACCGTCGAGCGCTTCATGGATCACTTCGCCAACGTCCTCCGGGCGGTGGCGAGGTACCCGCGCACGCCGTTCGATCGGGTCTCGATGCTGTCGGAGGCGGAGCGGCGCAATGTGCTCCGGGGGTGGAGCGGGCGCGGCGACCTGGCGGTCCCCGTCGACACCCTGGACCGGCTCTTCGAGCATCAGGCCCGGCGCCACGCGAGGAGGACCGCGGTGGTGTGTGGCCTCGACGAGATGACCTACGGCGAGCTCGACCGGCGGTCGGCGTCGCTGGCGCGCCGGCTTCGCGAAGCGGGAATCGGACCCGATGTCCCCGTCGCTTTCGGCTGCCGACGTTCCCCGGACCTGGTGGTCGGAGTCCTGGGTGTCGTGCGGGCAGGGAGTGGATACGTGCCCCTGGACCCGGCGCAGCCCCTCGACCGTCGCCGCTACATCCTGGAGGACGCGGCCCGGAGTCTGGGCTGCCGGGTCCTGCTGCTCGACGCGCCCGAGGCCGAGCCCGAGTTGGTGGAGCACGCCGCGGGGCTCGGGATCGAGGTGCTGGACCTGGCGAAAGCCGCCGCGGGAGATAGCGGCGACCTCGCAGCCGCGGCCTTGGTGCCGGACAACCTGGCGTACGTGATCTACACCTCCGGCTCGACCGGCCGGCCCAAGGGGGTGATGGTCACCCACGGCAACGTCGTGCGCCTTCTGAGTCGCCGCCCGCGGGACTTCGCCTTCGGGCCGGAGGACGTCTGGACCCTCTTTCACTCCTTTGGCTTCGACTTCTCGGTGTGGGAGATGTGGGGGGCGTTGCTTTTCGGTGGCCGACTCGTCGTCGTGCCGTTCCGGGTCAGCCGGTCGCCGGAGGAGCTCTACGACCTGCTGTGTCACGAGGAGGTGACGGTCCTCAACCAGACCCCGTCCGCCTTCCGCCAGCTCGCGGCGGTGGACGAGGTCCGCCGGGAGCGGCTCAGCCTGCGCTGGGTGATCTTCGGCGGCGAGGCCCTCGACCGGGCGGAGCTCGAGACCTGGATCGAGCGCCACGGCATCGAGCGGCCCCGGCTGGTCAATATGTACGGAATCACAGAAACCACCGTCCACGTCACCTTCGGCCCGCTGGGTACTGCGGAGGACGGGGAGCGACCAGGGAGCCCGATCGGCCGTCCCCTTCCAGATCTCTCGACCTATGTGCTGGGTCCCGCCATGGAGCCCATGCCGGTCGGCGCGCCCGGAGAGATCCTGGTGGGCGGGTGCGGCCTGGCGCGGGGCTATGCGGGAAGGCCGCGGCTGACCGCCGCGCGCTTCGTGCCCGATCCTTTCTCCGGGCGAGCCGGCGGAAGGCTCTACCGCTCGGGCGACCTGGCCCGCTGGCGGCCGCGAGGCGAGCTGGACTACCTCGGGCGCATCGACAACCAGGTGAAGATCCGCGGCTTCCGGATCGAGATCGGGGAGGTCGAGACCGTCTTGAGCCGGCATCCCGAGGTCACAGGGTGCACCGTCGTGCTGTGCGGCGAAGGGGACGAGCGTCACCTGGTTGCCTATGTCCTGGCGTGCCGAGGCTCCACGGCCGGTAGGACCGAGTGGCGGGCCCACCTCGCCGCGAGCCTGCCCGAGTACATGGTGCCGGCGGCCTTCGTGACGGTCGAGGCGCTCCCCCTGACGCCCAACGGCAAGGTCGATCGCAAGGCGCTGGCGGAGATCGCGACGGTGCAGGCGGCCGAGGACCCGGCCGGTCGGCCACCGAGGAGCCCCACGGAGCTGCGGCTGGCCGAGATCTGGCGGCAGGTGCTCGGCGTCCGACCGGGCGCCGCGGCCGACGACTTCTTCGAGCTGGGCGGCCATTCGTTGCTCAACGTCCGGATGGTTTCCCGAGTCCGGGAGGAGCTTGGGCTCGAGCTCCCCCTCTCGGCAGTGTTCCAGCACTCCACCCTGGAGAGCCTGGCCGGCCGGATCGATGCCGCCCGGGGCCTGGACGAGGGACCGGTGGTTGACGACGCGATCGAGCCGGCGCCGCCCGGGGCGACTCCGGAGCTCTCGTTCGCCCAGGAGGCCCTCTGGCTCGAGCACGAGCTCGCGCCGGGCTCCTCGCTGTTCAACGTTCCGCTCCCCCTCGAGGTCACGGGCGGCCTGCCCGAGGTCGACCTGCTCCAGCGCAGCCTGGACGGCATCGTCGAGCGCCACGAGGTGCTGCGCACGGCGGTCGCCGCCCGGCGTGGGCGGCCGAACCTCACGGTCCGGCGCAAGGCCGAGGTGCCTCTGAAGGTGGTCGACCTGCGGTCCCTGCCGGCGCGGCGGCGCGAGAGCACCCTGAACCGGGCCCTTTCGGTGGAGGGTCTCCGGCCGTTTCGGCTCGCCGAGCCACCGCTCCTGCGTGCGGCGCTGTTTGTCGTCTCGGACGAGCGGTCGGTCCTCCTGCTCACGTCGCACCACTTCGTCGTCGATCACTGGTCGCTCGGCCTGCTCGTCGACGAGCTCGTGAGGCGCTACGAGGCCTCGGGCGTGGGCGGCGGGGATCCCTTCCCCGCGCTGCCTTTCCAGTACGCGGACTACGCCCGCTGGGAGAGACGGCGCCAGGGCTCTCCCGGGCTCGAGGCGCAGCGGCGGTACTGGCTCGGCAGGCTCCATGGACTGGAGGAGGCCCTCGACCTCCCCACCGACAGGTCGAGGCCGGCGATTCGCTCCTTTCGCGGTGCGCTCCTCCACGAGCGCGTCGTACCGGACGGATCGGCGCGGCTCCGCGAGCTCGCCCGCCGCCACGACGCCACCCTGTTCATGGTCCTGCTGGCCGCGTTCAAGGTGCTCCTCTACCGCTGGACGGGCGAGACGGACCTGGCGGTGGGGACCGACGTGGCGATCCGGCACCGCCGCGAGATCGAGCCCCTGATCGGCCTGTTCGTCAACCAGGTGGTGCTGCGCACCGACCTCGCGGGCGAGCCCGAGTTCGTAGAGCTGCTGGCGCGGGTCCGCGAGACCGCCCTCGAGGCCTTCGAACGTCCCGACGTCCCCTTCCGACAGCTCGTCGAGCGGCTGCGGCCACGGCGGAGCCGGTCCGTGGCGCCGCTCTTCCAGGTCCTGTTCGACGTCCACAACGCACCGCTGCCGCCCCTTCGTCTCGGTCAGATGACTCTGCGCCCGATCCCCCTGCCGCGCCGCCCGGCGAAGTTCGATCTCTCGCTGTTCGTCGGCGAGGAGCCGGACGGCTCGCTGCGCACCACGCTCGAGTACGCCACCGACCTGTTCAACCCCTCGACCGCTCGGCGATTCCTGGCGCAGTTCCACGACCTCCTCGACAGCGTGGTGAAGGAGCCGCGCGCCGGCATCTCCGTCCTCCCGGTCGGCGGTGGAGAGCTGGAAGAGCGGCTGGCCGGCTCGTTCAACTCGGACCTGGGGTGAGCGCGCATCCGTCGAGCGAGGGAACGGCGAAGCGGCGAAGACCCATGGCCCAAGCGATTGCCAGTCCGAGAGCCAGCCGTCGCGAGAAGCGGCTTCTGCTCCGCAGGCTGCTGGAGCAGCGGCGGCTCGCGGCGCGGAGCTATCCACTCTCGTTCGCCCAGGAGCGGCTCTGGTTCCTCGACCAGCTCAATCCCGGGAGCACCGGCTACACCATCCAGCGCGTTCTCCGCTTCGACGGCGAGCTCGATCTCGAGCCCGCCGAGCTGGCTCGGGCGCTGCGTCGGGTCCTGGAGCGCCACGAGGTCCTTCGCTCGATCTTCTCGGTGCGCGACGGGGCGCCGGCCCAGCGGGTCCTCCCGATGCGGGAGGTCGTGGTGGCGCTGCCCTACTTCGACCTCTCCGCCCTCTCCGCGGAGGAACAGGGGCGGGAGATCCGGCGCCTCACGTTGCGACTCGAAGGTCTGCCGTTCGACCTGGGCGCGGGCCCGCTCCTGCGCTGCTCCCTGGTGCGGCTGGAGCACGGCCGGGCGGCGATCGTGCTCTCCCTGCATCACGTCGTCGCCGACGACCACTCGGTGAAGCTGATCCTGGACGAGCTGGGCGAGCTTTACCGCGCCGCCGTGGGGGGGAGGAACCGCGGCTACCGCGCGTCGGGGTCCAGTACGGGCAGTTCGCCGCAGAGCAGCGGAGGCGGTTGACGGACGAGGCCCTGGAGCGCGAGCTGGCCGGCTGGCGAGACCGGCTGACGGACCTCCCGGTGGTCGAGGTGCCGACCGACCGGCCCCGTCCCGCCGTCTGGGACGAGCGAGGAGATCGCTACGCCTGCGCACTCTCCAAAGAGCTCACCCGAGACGTCCGCCGGCGCTGCCGGGAGCTCGCGACCACGCCCTTCGTCTTCTTTCTTGCGACCTACTACACGGTTCTTCTCCGGACCACCGGACAGGCCGACCTGGCGGTGGGCACACCGCTGTCCGGCCGCGACGGTGGCGAGCTCGAGCGGGCCGTGGGGCCGTTCATCGAGAACCTGGCGCTCCGCGTGCGGTTCGGACCGCGGCCGACCTTCCGCGACGTCCTGGAGGAGACCCGCGAGACCGTGGGCCACGCCTTCTCCCACCGTAACGTCCCCTTCGAGCGCCTGGTCGAGGAGCTCAGGCCCGCGCGCGACCCGAGCCGCCATCCGGTGTTCCAGCTTATGTTCGTGCTGCTGCGCGAGCTGGAGATGTCGTCGCTGGGCGTCGAGCCGCTGCAGGTCGGCCAGTCGAAGGTCAAGTTCGACCTGACGCTGCTTATGATCGAGGAGCGGGAGCTCTTCCTCCCCGTGTTTGAGTACTGTCGCGCGCTGTTCGACGAGACGACGGTTCGCCGCCTCGCCGGTCGGTTGACCGAGGCCGTGGCGCGGGTGGTGGAGGACCCCGACCTGC
>CAVUBL010000004.1:0-164449 GCA_963739795.1 uncultured Acidobacteriota bacterium
CTCGGGTGGCACCTTTCCACAGGGTCCATGGCCACTGGCCCGGCAGCCCGACGAAAGGATTGGCCACCCGCCTCCGCTCCCACCACCAGCCTCCAGCAACTCGTTCGACGGAGACACGGACCTGCCCCTCCCCCGAGCTCAGCGAGTAACTGAACGGTGCTGCGCCAACGCCTCACCAGCGGCGCCGAGTCGACGATTTGAGTGGGACGGCATGAGGGCGCAGAAGCGTTTCTAGGACGCGTGGGAAATCCCCCCCGCACCCGCTGCCATGGCGGCGGGCCGAGCCCGAATAGGTTTGGTGCAGGCCGTTGCCGCTGCACCGACAGAAACCCAAGTCAGGACCATCGGATCTCCTCGATAAGCTCGCTGGCCCGAGACGTCCCCCACCCGGCGGCTTCGGAACTTCTGCGCACTTGACAAGCGGGGGCCTCATAGGAGTTATGTACCTCAGCTGAATACACCGGCGAGTTCCCCTCCCCTCTCACGCATGTATGCAGTCCTGATTTTCGCCATCAGTGCTTCCATGCTCTCACTCCAACCGTCCCGTCTGAGGGCGAGGAAGTCGACCTCGGGAAACCCTCTCGCCAACCCAGGCAGGAACCTTTGATGAGCTCGAAGGTAGATCCCGAACCAAGCCAAGAAGTCTATCGGCTCATCTAGCTCTTGGTAGGTCAGACTTATAGTCCCCTTTGACGCCGCGGATTTGTCGCCAAGAAGTCCAGGCGTCAAGCCACAGACTCGCGAATGTTGGGCCATCTCTGATCCCTGCTCAAAGTACTGATAAATGTCGAGCGACTTCATCGTCGCCACGATCTTCGAATGGTATCTTCTATGGAACTCACGCCCACCGTCTGGATCTAGCCAAGCCATTGCCAGCTTCGCTTCCTCTGTCATCATAACCAGTAACGCGGTCGTCTCGCTCTGGAGACGAAGATAGCCCAGAGAAGATGTCAGCCTTAGCCTCAGCAGGTCAGTCAACCCAAACAAGAAATCCCGTCGGAACCGCAGCAAAAGGTAACTCCTTGCCACGACAGAATTAGCGGCTTCTAGGTCGGATCGTGCAGACGCAACGGCGTCACCGCTCTCCGCGGCGCCCACGAGAGTGGCCTCTTCTAGGAACTTGACCAGCTGAGGCGGACTACCCGGTTGAGATTCAAGCCATTCGTTCAGACCGAGATTGTACGCTTCATAGTTCGATGCTCTTCCGAACTCCTCGGATGCCATCCCCAACAGAGCGTCCAGTTGATCCACCACTCCGATTGCAGTTGCATCGAATTGGCCCAGGAGTCGCCTTGACTCCCGCAGATTGTGGCTATCCCGGTCCAACAGAAAGTCTAGGGCGTTCTTCACCGTCTACTATCGTCGTGGTACACAACGGCTTTGCGCTTCACCGGCGGCGCCAGCCGACCGGTGCAAGCGGTGGTTGGGCGGTTCCGCTGGAAATCTCACAGCACAGGGGGCGGTTCGATCTTCGGAGCATAGTAGGTCTCCTCTCCAACCTGAAGACTGGTCACCAAATCCTTCTTAAACAGGCGCAGGATGGCACTCATTATACCGATATATGGCACGCCCAGGATGTTCGCCAGTTGATCCCCTGTGAGTGGATTCGAGGCCCGATCGAGAACTTGTAAGACACGACTTTCCATCTCAGCTCTACTAAAGTGCTTATCAGCCTCTTCTTCCGCCCGTTCAAGCTTCTCCCCAAGGGACTTTAATTGCGACTCTATAGCTGACGAGAATCGCTCCTGCTCCGCCCTCCCAAGTGTCGCCTTAAAGTCGCGGCTCTTGGCTTCTGTCTCTGCTAGCTCTTCGCGAGCCTCGACAATTTCTTGCTTATACTCGTTCCTGCCTCCAAACTCAAGCTCCATCCCGGCGGGCAGGCGCACCTTACTGAGAGACTTGCCAAGCGAGTTGATTATCGATCTCAGCTGATACCGGAAGAGCACTAGAGCAGAGAGAAGGATCAGAGGCCATATTAGGACTCGCAGGAAATCGAGAATGATCGATGCCGTCTCCATACTATCCCCGCCCATCCTGGGGCTTGCCGCCGCGGAACTCTAGAGCCGCACAACGGCTTCGCGCATCAGCGGCGCGGACCGGAGCGGAGCGGAGGTTCGCGTCCGACTGCATGCGCTTGGGGTTGGGCGACGTTACGTCCACGCTCTTAGGTCTAGAAGGACCCAGCAGACCGCTTCCGGCTCAAGAATCCGGTACAAACTCTCCCTTATCTGCTCCGATCGCACGAACGATCTCCGGAACAAGCCGCACTTCGACGTAGGATCGGGAGACATCGGCCTCCTCCGACCCTTTGAGCCTACTACTACCGCTCAACCGGAAGAGTTCGCGCCTGTCAACCGATGACTCTCCCTCTAGTTCGATGCGCATCAGCGCGCCGTACATTCGAACCTGAGCAGCAAGAAGCCTGGCGAACACTGGCCTCGAATGGAGCGTGAAGCCCTGAAGTGCGTTCGCCGCTAACCCCAGAGGCTTCTGCGCTGCCCGATCAGAACCTCGGTAGAGGGCTAGGTACTTCGCGGCTAATGTCTCACGGGACAGCAACTCTCCGTCGTCTCCGCGAAAAGCGTCCCTCGCAGCGTCCAAGTCCCGCGAGAGAAGGCCCTGCAGCCAATACCGCCTCGGATCCTCTTGACGTAGTCTTCGCCAGTTGGTGCAACGACGGGCTTCGTAGAGTTGGACCGGATGGATGCGCGCCAAGACCTCGTCGTCACCAAAGGACCGGTAGATGCCCTCGACGACCGCTCGTTCCAGTTCCGAGAGACCAGCAGTACGAGGATATAGGGTCACCATTGGAGCGATAAGAGAATAGAGAATGTGAATGAGTTCTGACGATGCGCAGCCCATCCAGCGCCGTGAGAAAGCGTATCGTTCATCCTCCAGTCTGAGCGCCAACCACGCCGCCGGGTCCCAAAGGGACTCGAAGTGGTCGACCGCATTCCGGTACATCGGCGCGCGTTCTTGCGAACCCGAAGAGAGCCAACTATCGATTGCTTTTAGAGCATCCTCAGGGACCATCCGCGCGCCGAGCGACGTGATCCAGTCAGCAAGCTCCTGAGAGGATCGCAGTACTGAGAGAGAGTCAAGATACTCTGGTACCCGAACGCCTTGCTGCACAACCGCTGCGACCGAGACCCCTCTCTCCCTCGCAACACCGATCTCAAATGGAACCCAGTCTGAGTTTCGAGAGAACGGACTTATTATCGCTACAAGATGAGTCGCGCGTCGCAAAGCTCGATCGATGACCTGAGCGATCTCCTGCCTCGACGAGCTCCCCTGTAGAGTTGTGTCGTCCTGATCCAAGTAAGTCGCCAAGCCCGATGCGGCCAAGAGCTCGGTGAGCTGAGAGGCGAAAGTACCGTCTAAACTGCGGTGTGACACAAATACCGTGGCTGGCATGGACTCACTCCGATTCGCTTCGACTCCTGCGCGGTTCCGCCCAACGGTGCTGCCGATCACCGGCGGCGAAGCCGCCCGGTGCAGCGGCCTTGTTCTGCGGCTGGTTCGATGTCGTTGGACTCCTGCTACTCTTCCATTTCTCGGCGCGTAGACGCGACAATCCCCCACTTCCCCACGCAGAGGCCACCATTTGTCGACCTACTGAACAGGGCACAGACCGCTGGAGCTGCTTCTGATCTTGAGCCGCTTTGGGGAAACCACCGCACGGAACACCAAGGGCGCGATGAAGACGATCACCCCAGCGAAGATCATCACGAACCCAGCTGATTGGGCCGTGATCGTTCCGGACAAGAGACTAGTCTTGAGATCGAAGCTACCATTAGCTTCCACACCAAGCAGAAGCAGCTGGTAACCACCCAGGAACAGGCCGGCGCTCAACAGCGAGCCGATTGCTAGCTCGAGGAACCTAAGCCAGAAGACCTGCTTCAAGTGCTTCTCACCTCCCTTCTTCTGTAGATTCACTGCACGACAGAGCCGCAGAACGTTGCTGCGGGTGAGCGGCCCGGTCGTAGGCCGGGTCCGTCTCCACCCGCTTGGGCGGCTGTTGGGTACCTGCCTCAGCTGCTCCATGCTGCTAAGATGACCTCCTCGAATGCTCGGCCGGCAGCTCGGGCTGAGATGCACTTCAAAATAGCGTCGAGCTCCGCCTCTGTTGGAAGGTCCTTGCCGGTTTCCAGTTGGGAGATTCGAACCTGGCTCACCTTGGCAGCTCGGGCTAACTGCTTTTGGGGGATCCCAAGCTCCTCACGGATTGCTCGAAGGAACCATTGATCACCCGCCACGGCCGGAACCCTCTCGGACACGCTCGGCATCCACGCATGCCTCGATACATTTTGCGTAAGAGCGGTCGCAGGTATAGGAGGAGCCATTGCAAAGCTGCATGTTATGGGCGCAATCTTGTTTGCACTCCGCCCCCTCCTCGGTGGTGGGCTGAAATCGAGGGGTGGACACGCAGCCGCCGGCCAACAAAACGATCGCTAGGACGAAAACTCCGCGAGAACCTCGGGAGATGCTCCGCCCACGGTGTATCAATCTCATGGCTTACCTCTCTGTCTAGGTGCCGCCCAACGGTTCTGCCGGTGAGCGGCGGCGTCAGCCGCCCGTTCCACCGGCGGGTTAGAGGCGTCTGTCCATTCCCAAGCCCTTGAATCCAAGGCAGTGGCGAGCTCCGTCACCTCCCCCAACGCTAGGGCCATGGTTCTTGGGTTTAGAAGTCTCTTCGCCTTCTTATTGTAGCACGCCACTACCTGGCAACGCTCGAGGCCCAAGAATTTGGGCGCAGATCCGGCAAACAGCTTCTGAAGTCTGTGTTGGAGCTCCGGCGCCCCTCTGACCTCCCGAACGAAAGCGTCCCTATCAGGCCCGCCTACCCAGAATCTGCCGACCTCTGGCAACCGAAATGAGATGCCACGATTCAGCAAACGGTTCAGCTGGCCGAAGATGCTCAATCGCCCGAGCACCACCTCGGGGCCGTGGGCACACGTAGCGCCTACAGACACAGAGAAAATGCGAGCGACTTCCACACGAATCACGGCTTCGCGGCCGAAAAAGCTGCCTGAGACCTGCGAAGTAATTCCGAGCCAATCCTGTCGCCACTCAACGGTCTCCGGGTTGAAAAGGAGGCCCAACGGAGCAACCTGTCTGAGCAGGAACCGATGGCGAACCCAGGCCCAACCAAACGACGCTGTGACGACAACTGGAACGCCAACAAGAACCAGTAGGACCCGCGGTTCCTTTACAGCGTCCCACAACAAATCCATCTCTGTGTCTCTGGGATGCGTGGTCCTCTAACGGTGAGGCGTTTCAGCGGCGTCGGGTGACGGCGTCTGCCACGTCATCGGCGTTGATCCTCCTCGCTCTACCGCCTGGCGAAGCCTCGAACGGTGGCGACGTCCGCTGGAGGCGCTGGTTGAACAGCCGGGCTCGTCGTCGGCAGTCTGTCGTTTCAGCTATGGGGATTGTACCAGAGCGCGGCGGTTCAACCATTGGGTCAACGGGCCATGCTACGAGCGGATGCGCCCGGCAGGCTGTCGCCTAGCGTCGCGGCCTGGTCTGGTCCTAGGTAGCACATCTGCTCTGACCCCGGTGTTTGCGCCAAGGTAGCACGGTCTTCAAGGTGGGTCAATCGCGACAGCTTGTCTGTCGTCTAGTCGAGTCTTGGGCGTCGGCTATATACGGCGCAGATCGTGAGTTTCCGCGCTGGGGGGAGGAGCTGCACCGAGCGGTGGAGCCTGGAGTGGGTCGGGGGTCGTTCGCTGGGGGCGTCTGAGCCTCGGCGGCTCGTCGGTGGTGGGAGTCCGGGGGCGCGCGGGGCCGGGGTGAAGCCGAGGCGCGCGCCTTCGCCCCGTAGTACGACCAGCACGCGCCGTTCCCCGGCGAGCGACCCCCGACCCGCCCCGAGGCGAAGGCTACGATCCACGAAGAATCTCTTGACTATTGCTTACCGGTAGTGAGGCGTGGATTCTGTCGAACAAACTGGAGAGAGGAGGACGACGACCTGACCTGATCTGAATCTGACCTGCGTCGCACCGCCCCCGTCTAGCGGTCCGATTCACGAATCCCTCGTCTTTCGTTGCGGTGCCGCGGGGCCGCAAACGAGGCGCCGCGACGTAGGCGATGCCGAGCCATCGTCGAGGAGCGGCTGTAGCAGGGTGCCACGCGATACCGGTGGCACCTCTTTCCCGGGCACCTCGTTCCCCCTCGCCCCACCTCCCTATGACGCCGGTCATAGGAGGGCTCCAGCGCCGTTGCTACCTTGGCTCCATCGGGAGCGCCGAGCGTCGAACGCTTGCCGGCGCCTCCGGATCGCCACGACCGGGCGACCGCCATGAGCCATCGAGCCTTCCGAGTTTCGACCCTGCTCTTCGTTCTGCTCCTCGCCGTCGGAGCCGCGGTGCCGGTCCCGGCGATCGAGGAGAGTGGCGTCAAGGCGGCGACGCCGGAGGCAACCGCCGCCGAGACGCCGAAAGGCGACCCGGCCGCGGACTTCTTCCTGTCGCGCTGCGCGGGATGCCACACCATCGGCGAGGGTGTGCTCACCGGACCCGACCTCGCCACCGCCACCGGCTGGGCCGCCGCCGACCTCGCCAAGGCGGTGACCCGGATGCAGAAGAACGTGGGGCCCATGACCGGCGAGCAGGTGGCCTCGCTCGTAGAGCTCCTGAAAGACGAGACGGTCAAGGAGCGGCTGTCGGCGGCCCGGGAGCGGCGGGTGGTCGAGATGGCCGCCACGCTGGAGCCGGCCTCGCCGGCGACGGGGCGCGAGCTGTTCGAGGGCGAGCGGCCGTTCAGTCACGGCGGCGCGGCGTGCGCTGCCTGCCACCGGGCCCGCACGGGAGGACGCGCGCGCGGCGGCACACTGGCCGTCGACCTCACCGACGCCGCCACCCGCCTGGGCGAGTCCGGCGTGGCTTCCGCCGCCGAGAACCCCGGCTTTCCCCTGATGCGGGCGGTGTACGCGCGCCATCCGGTCACCCGCCAGGAGGCGGTCCACCTGGCGGCCTACCTGGCGGAGCTCGCCAAGGCTGCCGACAAGGCCAGTCCCGGCGCGGCCGCGGCCGGCGACGGGGCCGGTTCCCGGAGCGGCCTCTGGGGCACCGCGATCGCGGTGCTCGCCCTTCTCGCCGTGGCCCTCGTCTACCGGGGCCGCAACCGGGGCGTCCGCGCCCGGCTGGTCCGCGAGGCCCACCAGCGCTGAGGAGCCCGACCCATGACCTGGATCCAGGACGTCTTCGACCCCGCCGAGCGCTCTTGGGAGGAGCACTACCGGAACCGTTGGGCCCACGACAAGGTGGTGCGCTCGACCCACGGCGTCAACTGCACGGGCGGCTGCTCCTGGAACATTTTCGTCAAGCAGGGCCTCGTGACCTGGGAGCTCCAGGCCCTCGACTACCCCCGGTTCGACCCGGAGATCCCTTCCTACGAGCCCCGCGGCTGCCAGCGGGGGATCTCGTACTCCTGGTACGTCTACAGCCCGCTCCGGGTGAAGTACCCGTATGTCCGTGGCGTCCTCCTCGACCTCTGGCGCCAGGCCCGACGCGAGCACCCGGACGATCCGGTCGCCGCCTGGCGCGCCATCGTCACCGATCCGGAGAAGCGCCGGAGCTACCAGCAGGCCCGGGGCAAGGGCGGGCTGCGGCGCGCGGCCTGGGACGAGGTGCACGAGCTCCTCGCCGCGGCCAACGTCTACACGGTGAAGGAGCACGGGCCGGACCGGGTCGTGGGCTTCTCGCCCATCCCGGCCATGTCCATGGTGAGCTACGCCGCCGGCTCCCGCTTCCTCCAGCTCCTGGGCGGCGTGTCGCTCTCCTTCTACGACTGGTACTGCGACCTGCCGCCGGCCTCGCCCGAGATCTGGGGCGAGCAGACCGACGTGGGCGAGAGCGCCGACTGGTACAAGAGCCGCTTCATCGCGGTGGTGGGCTCCAACGTCCTGGGCACCCGCACGCCGGACGCCCACTTCCTGGTGGAGGCCCGCCACCGGGGCACCAAGGTGGTGGTCTTCGCCCCCGACTTCTCCCAGACCGCGAAGGTGGCGGACGAGTGGATCCCCTTGCACCAGGGGCAGGACGGGGCCTTCTGGATGGCGGTGGGCCACGTGCTCCTGAAGGAGCTCCACGTCGAGCGCCGGGTGCCGTACTTCAGGGAGTACCTGAAGCGCTACAGCGACGGGCCGTTCCTGGTGGAGCTCGAGCCGCGGGCACCGTCGGAAGGGAGCGGTGGAGAGGGCGCCGTTCCTCGCTACCGGGCGGGGAAGATGCTCCGGGCCTCCCGCCTCGCCGCGAGCCGGGAGGTGGAGAACGCCGAGTGGAAGCTCCTGGTCTTCGACGAGGCCGACGGCGAGCTGCGCCTGCCCAAGGGCACCGTCGGCCACCGCTGGCAGACCAAGAAGGGGGAGTGGAACCTCCGCGCCGAGGACTCCCTGACCGGCGAGCCCTACGAGCCGGCCCTGACCCTCGACGACCTCCCCGGCGGGACGGCCGCCGAGCGGGTGCCGGTGGAGTTCCCCGACTTCACCGACGGCGACGGCGAGGAGGTCCAGGTCCGCTCGGTCCCCGCCCGACGGGTCGAGACCGTCGACGGCCCGGTTCTGGTCACCACCGCTTTCGAGCTCCTCCTCGCCCAGTACGGCGTCGCCTCCGGTCGCGGGGCGGAGGGTGACTATCCCGCAGGCTACGACGACGACGCCCACCCGTACACGCCCGCCTGGCAGGAGCGCTTCACCGGGGTCAAGGCCTCGGTGGTGGTCGACTTCGCCCGCCAGTGGGGGCGGACGGCCGAGAAGACCGAAGGCCGATGCATGGTCATCATCGGCGCCGGCGTCAACCACTGGTACCACAACAACCTGATCTACCGGGCGGCGATCACCGCCCTCATGGTGACCGGCTGCATCGGCAAGAACGGCGGCGGTTGGAACCATTACGTGGGACAGGAGAAGCTGGCGCCGGTCGCCTCCTGGGCGCCCATCGCCTTCGCCACCGACTGGGGCGGCCCACCCCGGCTCCAGAACACCCCCTCGTTCCACTACGTCCACTCCGACCAGTGGCGCTACGACCGCGCCTTTCGGGAGATGTGCCCGGTGGCGGACGAGGGCCACCCGCTGGCCTCCGGCCACACGGTGGACAAGCAGGCCCTGGCGGTGCGCCTCGGCTGGCTCCCCTGCTTCCCCCAGTTCGACCGCTCGAGCCTCGAGGTCGCCCGGGAGGCCCGGGCCGCCGGCTGCGAGACGCCGGAGGCGATCCGCGACTGGGTGGCCGAGCAGATCACCTCCCGGAAGCTCCGCTTCTCCATGGAGGACCCGGACGATCCGGCCTGCTACCCGCGCGTCTGGTACATCTGGCGCGGCAACGCAATCCAGGCTTCGGCCAAGGGACACGAGTACTTCCTCAAGCACTACCTGGGCACGGACCACAGCCTGGTCGCCCGGGAGGTCGCCCGGGACGAGGTGCGCGAGGTCGTCTGGCACGAGCAGGTCGAGCCGGGCAAGCTCGACCTGGTGGTGGATCTGAACTTCCGCATGGACACCTCCGCCCTCTACTCGGACGTCGTCCTGCCCGCCGCCACCTTCTACGAGAAGGACGACCTCAACACCACCGACCTCCACAGCTACATCCATCCGCTCCAGGCGGCGGTGCCGCCCTGCTGGGAGGCGAAGAGCGACTGGCGGATCTTCCGGGAGATCGCGTACCACACGGGCGAGCTGCTGGGTCGCCACTTCCCCGAACCGGTGGAGGACGTGGTGGCGACCCCGCTGCTCCACGACACGCCGGCCGAGATCGCCCAGGCCGAGGTCCGGGACTGGGCGCAGGGCGAGTGCGAGGCGGTCCCCGGCAAGACGATGCCCAACCTGACGGTGGTGCGGCGCGACTTCGCGAACCTCTACCAGCGTTTCGTCTCCCTGGGCCCGAACTTCCGGGACAAGCCCCTGGGGGCCCACGGCACCGCCTATCGGGTCGACGATGTCTACGACCGCTACCGGGAGACCCGCCCGACGGTCTCCTGGAACGGCTCGACCTACCCGTCGCTCGAGGAGGACCGGCAGGTCTGCGAGGTGATCCTCCACTTCGCCGCCGAGACCCACGGCGAGCTCGCCCACCGGGCCTTCGCCGCCGAGTCCGCCAAGACCGGCATCGACCACACCCACCTGGCCGCGGGCAGCCGCGACGTCGTCTACGACTTCGACGCCATCGTCCACGAGCCCCGCCGGGTCCTGACCTCCCCCTACTGGACCGGCATCACGAAGGGCGGGCGCACCTACGCCGCCTTCTGCCAGAACGTCGAGGAGCTCATCCCCTGGCGGACCCTCTCCGGCCGCCAGCACCTCTATCTCGACCACGAGGCCTACCGGGCCTTCGGCGAGCACCTGCCCACCTTCAAGCCGCGCCCCGACCGGCGCTCGACCCGGGACCTCGACGTGATCGGGGAGCGGTCCGGCGACGGCGGCCTGGTCCTCAACTACCTGACGCCCCACGGCAAGTGGCACATCCACTCGACCTACAGCGACAACCTGCGCATGGAGACCCTGTCGCGGGGCATCGAGCCGATCTGGCTCAGCGACAAGGACGCCGGCCTCCTGGGTCTGCGCGACAACGACTGGGTGGAGGTGCTCAACGACCACGGGGCGGTGGTGACCCGGGCCTGTGTCTCGGCCCGCATCCCGCGGGGGATCTGCTTCATCTACCACGCCACAGAGCGGACGATCGGCAACCCCAAGTCCCCGAGCCGCGGCGGCCGGGGCGGCGCCCACAACAGCCTCACCCGGGCGCGCCTGAAGCCGATCTTCATGATCGGCGGCTACGCCCAGTTCTCCTGGGCTTTCAACTACTGGGGGCCGCCGGGGGTCAACCGCGACACCTATGTGGTCCTCAAGAAGGTGGAGGCGCCGACATGGTGAACGATGCCCGGCGGCGGGGGATGGACGTGCGCGCCCAGGTCTCCATGGTCTTCCACCTGGACAAGTGCATCGGCTGCCACACCTGCTCGATCGCCTGCAAGAACACCTGGACCGACCGTCCGGGCGCCGAGTACATGTGGTGGAACAACGTGGAGACCAAGCCCGGGACCGGCTATCCGACCTTGTGGGAGGACCAGACCGAGTACCGGGGCGGTTGGGAGCTCGACGGCAAGGGCGGGTTGCGCCTGCGCTCCCAGGGGCGCCTCTCAGGGTTGGGGAAGCTGTTCTACAACCCGGCCCAGCCCGGTCTCGACGATTACTACGAGCCCTGGACCTACCGCTACCAGGACCTGTTCGACGCGCCGGCGGGCGAAGACCAGCCGACCGCCGTGCCCGTCTCGCAGATCACCGGCGAGCCGATGGAGATCGCGGCCGGTCCCAACTGGGACGACGACCTCTCGGGCTCGCCGGTCTACGCCGAGAACGACCCGAACCTGGCCGACATCGTCCGCTTCGGGGGCCTGACCGAGGACGAGCGGCGGATGCTCTTCGACGTCACCGGGCTCGCCATGATGTACCTGCCCCGGATCTGCAACCACTGCGCGAACCCGAGCTGCGTCGCGGCCTGCCCGTCGGGAGCCCTCTACAAGCGCGGCGAGGACGGGATCGTGCTGGTCGACCAGGAGACCTGCCGCGGCTGGCGCGCCTGCGTGGTCGGATGTCCCTACAAGAAGGTCTACTACAACTGGCGCACCGGCAAGTCCGAGAAGTGCATCCTCTGCTACCCGCGCCTCGAGACCGGCCAGCCGCCGGCCTGCTTCCACTCCTGCGTGGGGCGGATCCGGTTCATGGGGGTGCTGCTCTGGGACGCCTCCCGTCTCGAGGAGGCGGCCAAGGCCCCCCGGGAGGCCCTGGTGGAGGCCCAGCGCTCCCTCATCCTCGACCCGCGGGACCCCGACGTGGTCCGGGCGGCCGAAGCCGCCGGCATCTCGCCCGAGATGATCGACGCCGCCCGCCGCTCGCCGGTCTACCGCTACGTCATCGACTGGGAGCTGGCGCTGCCCCTCCACCCGGAGTTCCGGACCCTGCCGTTCCTCTTCTACGTGCCGCCGCTCCTGCCGGTGATGGGCCGCTCCAGCGAGGGCGTCTACGAGCACCTGACCTCCGGGGCCGAAGCGGGAGCCGCCGACGCCGCGAGCGACCTCTTCGCGCCGGTCGAGCGGGCCCGGGTGCCGATCTCCTACCTGGCCTCTCTCTTCGCCGGCGGAAACGGCGACCTGGTGCGGCGGGCGCTCCGCCGGCTCCTCGCCGTCCGCTACCTGATGCGCTCGAAGGACGTGGACGACGTCTCGCCCGAACGGGTCAAGCGGGCACTCCGCGAGGTCGGCCTCACCCCTGTCGACGCCGAGGCGATCTACCGGCTGACCGCGCTGGCCACCCTCGAGGAGCGGTTTGTGCTGCCGCCGCTCCAGCGCGAGGAGGCCCTGGCCGGGGGACCGGGCGGAGCGGGGGAGGCCGGCGAGAACCTGGCCGAGGCGTGTCGGATGGAGTGCGGCTTCGGGCCGACCCGCGGGCCGGGGCAGGGGAGCTGAGATGGCGACGGGCGCCTCGAAGAGGCCGGCCCCGCCCGGCGGCAGCACCGCCGGAGGCGCCGCAGCCCGCCGCGCCGCGGCGGCGCTGGGCCATCTCTTCGCCTACCCCGTGCGCGAGAGATTCGAGGCCGACCTCGCGCGAGCCCGAGGGTGCCTCCTGGACGCGGGGGAGACCGAGGCCGCGGACGCTCTGCGCCTCTTCGCGGCCGCCACCGCTCGCCGTTCCTTCGAGGATCTCGAGGATCTCTACACGCGGACTTTCGATCTCGCTCCGCTCTGCGCGCCGTTCCTCTCGGTTCATCTCTTCGGCCAGGAGAGCTACCGGCGGGCGCGGCTCATGACCGGCCTCGCGGAGGCCTACACACGCACCGGCTTCGACCGCGGCACCGAGCTGCCCGACCACCTGGCGATGGTGCTCCAGGCGGCGGAGAGGTTCCCGGACGACGAGTGGCGCGAGCTGGTGGCGAAGGTCCTCGGCCGGGCCCTGGCCCGGATGCAGGGATCCCTCGGTGCGGACGAGCCCTACCGCCATCTGCTGCAGGCGGTGCGCCTGGCGCTGGGGGTTGCGGACCTGCCGGAAGAGGCGCCCCCCAGGCCCTTGTGGAAGAGACGCGAGGTCGCCCGGGCGGCGGGAGGCGCGCCATGACCCCGATCTCCGCTTCCGACCTCCTGCTCTTCGTGGGGCTGCCCTACGTCGCCCTCGCCGTGCTGGTCGTCGGTTCTATCGTCCGCTTTCGCCGAGACCGCTTCAGCTACTCGGCCCGGTCCTCCCAGTTCTTGGAGAGCCGGCGGTTGCTCTGGGGGTCGGTGCCCTTCCACCTCGGGATCCTGCTCCTTCTGCTGGGGCACCTCGCCCCCTTCGTGGCCCCGGGCGTCTGGCGGGAGCTCACTGCGCGGCGGACGTTTCTCTACGGGGTCGAGGCGGTCGGCGTGGCGGCGGCGATTCTGGCCGCCCTCGGCCTCACCGTGCTGCTCGCCCGGCGGGTCACCGCGGGCCGGGTGCAGCCGGTCTCGACCGTCCTCGACCTGATCGTGGTGAGTCTGCTCCTGGCGCAGGTGGTGGTCGGCCTGGGAGTCGCGCTCGGCGACCGATGGGGGGCCGCCTGGTCCCCAGCCACCACCACGCCCTACCTGTGGAGCCTCCTGACCCTGCGGCCCGAGGTTTCGTACGTGGCGGCGCTGCCTCCCCTGGTCAAGCTCCACCTGGCCGGGGCCTGGGTGATCTTCCTCCTGGTGCCCTTCACCCGGCTTGTGCACGTCTTCTCGGTGCCCGTCGGGTACTTGACGCGGCCGCTCCAGAGGGTCGTCTGGGCGACCTCCCGGCGCCTCGAGGCCGCCCATGGGGAGGAGCGGCGGCGGGGGGAGGAGCGGCGCTACCTGATCAAAGGGCTCGTGGGTGCCGGAGCGGCCGGGGCCCTCCTCGCGACCGGCGTGTTCGAGAAGCTCTTCCTCTACCTGCGCGGTCCGGAGATGACCCTCGACGAGGAGGCCGAGCTGCTGCGCAAGCGCCTGGAGCTACTCCAACGGACCGCCGAGCAGCACCAGCTCGAGCTCGAGAGGATGCGGAGCCTCTACATTCGGGTGGCGCGCGTGGGCGAGCTGTCCGCGACCGAAGGCAAGTACTTCACCGACTACCAGATGCGTCCGGCTCTGGCGTTCCGGGGCAAGGACGGACTGCCGCTGCTGATCTCGGCCAAGTGCACCCACCTGGGATGCACCGTCTCGGGCCAGGTCGACACCCAGGGGCGTCTGCTGTGCCCATGCCACATCTCCTACTTCAACCTCCAGACCGGCATCCCGGAGCCCGGCTCGCCGGCCAAGGCGCCGCTGCCCAAGCTCGGCTGGGTGCTCCGGGACGCCAGCGGCAACGTCGTGGCCAGCCGCTCTCCCTCGGGCGAGCTCGTGGGCGAGCCGTTCACCGACCTGCTGGACAGCTACGACGTCTACATCGCGCGGCAGTTCTCGGAAGCTACGGGCGGGAAGGCGTGAGATGAGTGTCCTCGACTACCTGAGCGCTCGACTTCCCCTCGAGCACCTCTCCTTCCGAAGCCTGGTGGAGAAGAAGGACGTTCCGGTTCACCGCCTGAGCTGGGCCTACTACCTGGGCGGGCTGGCCCTGTTCTTCTTCCTCGTCCAGCTCGTGACCGGTCTCCTACTCCTCTTCTACTACGAGCCCACCGTCTCCGACGCCCACACCTCGGTCGAGCACTTGACCCGCAACGTGGTTGGCGGCGCGCTGATCCGCAACCTCCACACCTGGGCCGCCTCGGCGATGATCCTCACGGTGGTCGTCCACCTCTTGACCACGTTCGCGATGAAGGCTTTCTCCAGGCCGCGGGAGCTCACCTGGGTCACCGGCGTGGGCCTGCTCCTGGTCACCTACGCCTTCGGCTTCACGGGTTATCTGCTTCCCTGGCACCAGATCGCGGTGAACGCCACCAAGGTGGGGCTCCAGTCCATCGAGCAGATGGGGGCTTATCTGCCGGGCGCGCTGGCTGGGTTGCCGGCTCGCCTCAAGGAGCTCATCCAGGGAGGGCCGGCGGTCGGACAGGCGACGCTCTCGCGCTTCTACGCCGTCCACGTGGTGGTCCTGCCGCTGGCGGCATTCGCCCTTCTGGGGATCCATCTGCTCTCGGTTCAGCTCCACGGCATGAGCCCGGGAGTCGACCGGCCCACCGGCCGGACCGAGCGTTTCTTTCCCTTCTTCGTGCTCAAGGACTTCTCCCTCTGGGGGGTGGTCTTCCTGCTCCTCTTCGTCCTCGCCCTCACCCTACCGTTCGAGTCGTTCTTCAGCTACCCGCTGTTCGAGGCCTACGACGCCCTGGGCTCGACCCCGGAAGGAATCAAGCCCGAGTGGTACTTCTTCTTCGTCTACTACCCTCTCGAGCTGCTGCCCTTCTGGCTGGTCGCCACGGGCACCGGTGCGGCCCTCGCCGTAGTCGGCGCCGCGCCGTGGATCTTCCGGCGCACCAGCCGCCGGACCCTCGGCATCCTGGCGGCGGTAGCGGCCCTCTACTTCGCCGTCGCCACCCTCTTCGGCCAGGCGATCTACGAAATCTTCCGCGGGGGAGTGCGATGACGCGGGGCCGACGGATCGCCGCGGCGGCGCTCCTGGCGGTCTGCGTCGCCGGCGCGGTGACGCCGGCCTGGGCCTACCCCGAGTTCAAGGCCTGGATCGACAAGAGCTCGGGCCGCCACGTGGACTGCGGCTTCTGCCACGCCAACCCGGAGGGACCCGAGGGCGTTCGACCCGGCCAGATCCGCTCCCTCGACGCCGAGCAGCTCGAGCGCCTGAACGTGGCCCGGGCCGCCTTCGAACCGGGGCAGAAGGTGGCGAATCCGATCCTGAACGCGTTCGGCAACGAGATCATCGAGCGCCTGGGCAAGCGCCGGTTCCTCCAGATCCGAAGCCAGGACCCCGGGCTCCTCCCCGGCGCCCTCGAAGCGGCCGGAGACGGCGACAGCGACCTCGACGGCGACGGCATTCCCGACGTCGTCGAGCTCCGCGAGGGCACCGACCCGCTCAATCCCCGCGACGGAGCACCGTTGAGGTTGCTGGTCGCGAACCTGGCGAGCCACTGGTTCGACATTCTGATGATCGCGCTGGCGACTCTCTGTGGCCTCTACGGTCTCAACCACCTGTTCGCGTGGGCGAACCGGCGCGGTCGCGACGAGGCCGCCGAGGAGCATCCCACCGGAGGAGGAACACTGCCATGACCACGTCTCGTCTCCAGGGCACGCCGTCCCAGGGGCTGTGGGGCGCCACCCTGGGCTTCTTCGTCGGCTTCGCGGCGGTGGCCCTGTTCGGACCGACCGCCGGGCGCTTCCGGGAGGCGATGGACCTCTCGCCCGTGGCGGTGGGCTTCCTGGTGGCGATGCCCGCGCTCTCCGGCTCGCTGCTGAGAATCCCGTTCGCCGCCTGGGTGGACACCACGGGGGGACGCAAACCGTTTCTGGTGCTCCTGGGAGCTTCCCTGGCGGGCATGGCGGGGCTCTCCGCGGTGGTCGGCCTGCTCTACCCGGCCCACCTGACGCCAGGCGTCTACCCGCTTCTTCTCCTGCTCGCGGTCCTCAGCGGCTGCGGCATCGCCACCTTCTCCGTGGGCATCGGCCAGGTCTCCTACTGGTTCCCCCAGCGCCGACAGGGAAGGGCCCTGGCGGTCTTCGCAGGGGTCGGCAACCTCGCTCCGGGGATCTTCTCCTTCCTGATTCCGGTGGCTCTGGCCTCGATGGGGCTGGCGGGCTCGTACCTCGCCTGGCTCGCCTTCCTCGCCGTCGGGACCGTGGGCTACGCCTTCCTGGGACGCAACGCTCCGTACTTCCAGCTCGTCCGGGCGGGGACGGCGCCGGCGGAGGCCCGCCGGGAGTCGGCGGAGGCGGGCCAGGAGCTGTTTCCCGCCGGGAGCCTCAAGGAGAGCCTGCGGGTGTCCGCCGCCGTCTGGCGGACGTGGGCGTTGGTGGTGGTCTACTTCACCACCTTCGGCGGCTTCATCGCCCTCACCGCCTGGCTGCCCACGTACTGGAGCCAGTTCTTCGGCCTTCCGGTCGTCCTCGCCGGCGCCTTCACGGCGGTCTACTCGATCCTCACCTCGGCGATCCGCATCGTGGGCGGCATCCTGGCCGATCGGCTGCAGGAGGGGGGCGAGAACACGGGCATCCTGGCGCTCCTCATCATGCTGGCCGGGGCCCTGGTGATGACCGTGGCCCGGGAGTACCAGCTCGCCCTGCCCGGGGTGATCCTCTTGGCGGTGGGAATGGGGGTGGCCAACGCCGCGGTGTTCAAGATCGTGCCCCAGGCGGTACCGCGGGCGGTGGGCGGGGCGGCCGGCTGGGTGGGCGGCCTGGGCGCCTTCGGCGGCTTCGCGATCCCGCCGATGCTCGGCTTCGCCGTCCGCGACCTGGGCAAAGCGGGCTACGCCATCGGCTTCATCGTCTTCGTCTTCCTCGCCCTGCTGTCCCTGGCCATGCTCTGGATCCTCAAGTACATCCCGGAGGAGGCCGAGGCGGAGGTGGAGGTGGGGGAGGAGCGGGCCGCGGCGGCGCCGTAGGACCGGTCGCGATCGCCGCGGCGCTACTCGAAGGCGAGCCTTTCGAGGGCCGCCGGATCGAGGATCGTGAAGCCGTCGACGGAGGTGGCCACGACTCCCTCCTTGCCCCAGCGGCTCATGATCCGGATGCAGGTCTCGATGGTGGTGCCGATGAGGTCGGCGAGCTCCTGGCGGGTGAGGGCCAGGGGGATGAAGATGCCGCCGTCCGCCGGTTGCCCCAGGTTCTCGGCGAGCTTGAGGAACAGGCGGGCGATGCGGGACTCGATCCGGCCGCCGGTCAGCTCCGCCAGCCGCTGGGTGAGCTCCACCAGGCGTCGAGTCATGGCCAGCAAGAGGCCGCGCACCAGGGTCGGATGCGTGTCGAGGAGGGCGAAGAACTCCCACCGCGAGATGGCGACCGCCTCGGCGTCCTCGAGGGCGATGGCGGTCGCCGGGTAGGGCCGCTCCTCGTAGACCGCCACGGCGCCCACGGGGTCTTCGGGACCGAAGATCTCCAGGATGAGCTGGCGGCCGTCCGGGGTCGCCTTGGAGACCTTCACCTTGCCGGCCGTGACCACCAGGAAGCGGTCGGCGGAGTCCCCCTCCCAGAAGAGGGTGTCGCCCTTCGCCCAGGACACCAGGTGGGCGACCCGCGCCAGGCGCTCCAGGTCCTCCGCCGGCAGGCGCCGGAAGAGATGAACCCGGTGGAGATCCTCAGGAGTGATCGCTTGGGTGCTCGCCATGAGCCGATCCTGACACGGTCTCGGGACCGGTGAAGGATACCCGGCCTGTGGGCCGCTCGACACGGCCGTCGACGGCCCGGGAATCTCGGCCCCGATCCCGTCCCGGAGCCTGCCCCACGGGGCGCGTGGTGAGGGAACCCAGCGGGCGGCGTCGTTCTAGCCGTTCGAAACCACGACAACGACGGGAGGACGACCATGCCGAGAAGTCACCTTGCTTTCGCCGGCCTCGCCATTGGCGGGCTGCTCTTCGCCACCGGCTGCGCCACCACCATCCCGGCCAGCGACCCGACACCACCCGACGTGCGGCTGACCGTCATCGGCGCCGGGCCTACCTTCACCATGACGCCCACCAGCCCCGACGAGAGCCGGACGGTGGCAGTTCCCGACGAGGTGACCCTTCTCGCGTCCGCCAAGGACGAGCAAGGGGTCAAGGACGTCTGGATCAGCGGCTCCATGCGCGTGAGCTGCCAGAGCGGCGACATCGGTCAAGCGACCTTCGTCGAGTACCTGGCCAACAACCCGGAGGATCCCTCAGTGGGCGTGGGCGACGAGGGCGTCGACCAACGCGTCACGTTCCTCAAGCTCGACAGCCAGAGGCTCGCAGGCTACTGCCGCGATGGCTTCAACTTCCTGGGGGCCTCAGGAAGCTTCCGGGCGACGGGCCAGAACTTCCACGGCGGCATGACCTCCACCGCCGTCTTCACGCTCCAGGTCAACCCCTGAGGTCAGGGCGCTGGGACGATCTCGCCGTTCTTCATCACCCACGCCACTCGGCGTAGGTTGGCGAGGTCGGCCGACGGGTCGGCGTCGAGCACCACCAGGTCGGCCCGCAAGCCGGGGATCAGCGCTCCGCGGTCGGCGGCCCGGCCCACGGTCATGGCGCCGACCCGGGTGGCCGCCCGGATCGCCTCGAGGGACGTGAAGCCGCACTGGTCCACCAGGAGCTCCATCTCGGACTCGACCTCGGGGGCGGCGTCGAGGTCCACGCCCTCCTTCCCGCCGGGGAACCCGGAGCTGTCGCTTCCGGCGTCGATGAGGACCCCCTTCTCGTGAGCCAGGCGCGTCGCGGCATAGGTCCACTCGACGATTCCGGGTCCGACCCGCGAGGGCGTCTCCTTCGCCTCGTGGACGAAGGGGACGACCGTGGCGTCGAGGATCGTGCCGCGCTGGCGCATCGCCTCGAACAGGGCCACGATGGACGGGGCGTCGGGCGCGACGTGGGCGAAGTCGCCGTGGGCCCGCATGCGGTAGTCCCACGGCACGCGGGGCGCTGCCTCCCAGACAATGTACGGGGTGTGGGAGATCGTGTCGGCGCCGGCGGCGACGGCGTCGCTCGGCTTGGCCGGAAAGATCGTGGCGTGCGTCCAGACCAGCATCCCCTGGCGATGGGCCTCCTTCGTCAGGTCGGCGACCAGGGCCGCCGGCAGGTCGGCGTAGAGCTTGACCCCGGTGGCGCCCGTGCCCCGGGCCTCGGCGAGGGTCAGCGGCACGTCGCTCCGGGCGGTGACCGCCAGCATGTAGGGCGCCTCGCCGAGGACCAGCCCGGTGGAGGCGCCCTGGGCGCGGAAATCGTCGGCGAAGAAGGACGGCCCCGAGAGGAGGGCGGCGTAGAAGATGTCCGGCCCGGGAAGGGCTCCCGAGGCGGTCTCGCGCGCCAGGTAGCCGACGAGGCGGTCGTCGCCCGCCATGTCGCGGACGGTCGTGACGCCGTCGTGGAGGAGGGCGCCGAGGAGCTTCCGGTAGCCCTCGACGTCGTCGGCCGCGCCGGTCAGGTGGACGTGGGCGTCGATCAGGCCCGGGATCACGTACTTGCCCGACAGGTCTCGGATCTCCGCGTCCTTCGGGAGCTCGCCCTGTCCGTCCGGAAAGACCGCCGAGATCCGTCCGTGCTCGATCACGAGGGTGGTCGCCGACTGGGGCGGAGCGCCGGTTCCGTCGATGAGCGTGGCGTGGACCAGCGCCGTCGCCGCAGGGGCGTCCGCCGCGCGAGCGATCGGTGCCGCCCAGACCGCGAGAACCAGCGCCAGCCACAGCGCGCGGAAGATGAGCTTTACGAACGGCTCCGGCCGCGTGTTGAAAGACGGTGTCATGGTGTGAATTCCCAGCGCAATTCTATCCCTCTCCACGACCTCGGCGAGCTGGAGCCGGCCCGGACAAAAAAAGACGCCCGCCATCGAACTCGGCGGGCGTTCGCTCACCGGCCGCGAGGGCCGGCGGGCATCACGATCGGGTTACCGATCGGTAGTGCGGGCGGAAGTCGCCTCCCAGTACGGCGCCACACCATAGAAGGTGTGGATCTCGGTGCCCCACTGACGGTCGGCGCTCTTCGGCCACTCGTTCTTGTTGAAGCCCGGCGCGGTCTTCAGCTTGTCCTTGGGGACGTCCAGCACGAACTCCTTGCGCTCGGCCTTCAGCTCGAGAGCGCGGAACGGAACGGCGAACAGCTTGTCGCCCATGCCGAGGAAGCCGCCGAAGGACAGTACGGCATAGCCGACGTGCCCGGTCTGCGGGTCGATCATGAGCTCTTTGATCTCGCCGAGGTGCTCGCCCTGCGGGTTGACGACCTTGTCACCCATCAGGGTGCTTGTGGACAGAACGTTCATGCGGGTAGCGGTAGCGGTGGTCATCGTAAAGGGTTCCTTCCCGGAAATAAATCTTTTTGTCACTTCCGAACGATGGTACTACTGGGCCGTTGGGTTCGATCTCTAACGAAATCGAGAGCCTATGTCGGAAGGGGTTTCGGCGCCCGGCTTTGGAGCCCGACGCTTTGGGTCTCTCGCCGATCCAGCAAGGACATAATAAAGTTTTTTTTCGAGTTTGTCAAGCGGGGTGACGGCGCCCGAATCCGGTCGGCCGCCGGTTCGGCCGCCGATCGGCCGTTCACGGCGGGGGAGCCCCCCGGCTCCGCCAGGCCTCGGCGACGCTCCGCGATGAACCCGCGGGTGAGCGGTGCGGGCTAGAATCGGAGCCGCGCCACGGTGCGGAGCCGTGGCCCCACCTTCCATGAGCCCGCTTCGGCCTCAGCCGGCCTTGCCCCAGCCCTTCCGGCCGCTCCTCGCCGCGACGCGATCCGAGTCGATCCGCGGCCAGGAATCAGGCCTGATTCTGCTCAACCTGACCGTGCTCGCCGGCCTCGCCGGCCTGCACGTCCTCTTCTCACCCGCTCTCGGTGCGCCGTCGCGGCTGTTCTTCGCATTCGTGTTTGGGCGCTTCGCCATGCAGGTGCTCGAGCTGCTCGGGCTGCACCTGCTGCCCGACGAGCTCACCCAGCGCTTGCTGCCGATCTACGCTCATGCCTCGATCTGGCTCAACGTCGGCTTCGCCTTCCTGATCGCCTGGCTCGCCCACTTCCAGGACAGCCACTACGTGGCGCTGATGGTGATTCCGGTGATCGCCGCCTCGTTCCGGTACCGCTGGGTTGGGATCTCGCTGGTGGTCGCCGCGGCGGTCGCGCTCACTTTCCTCCAGGTCTGGCTCTTCTTCCATAGCCGGGGCGCGGCCCGGCTCTCCGAGTACTTCGAGGCCACCAACGTGGTGTTGATCTACGTGGTGGTGGCGGTGATCGTGTCGTTCCTGGCGCGCCAGGTGCGGAGCGAGCAGGCCGCCCTCGAGCACAACCTGGCGGAGCTCGAGCGCACCCGCGACCGGCTGGTCGAGGAGGAGAAGCTGGCCGCCGTCGGCCGGTTGGCGAGCTCGATCGCCCACGAGATCCGCAACCCGGTGAGCCTCATCGTGAGCTCGCTGGAGATGGCCCGCGAGGGCCGCGGTACGCTCTCGGCCGGCGACCTCGAGGAGATCGTCCTGGGCGAAGCCGCCCGGCTCGAGAAGCTCACGTCCGACTTCCTGCTGTCGGCCCGGCAGCGGCCGCCGGAGAGGCGCCCGACCGCTCTCGCGGACACGCTCGAGTACGTGGCCAGCCTGGCCGGAGGGCGGGCTTCCGACGCCGGCGTCGATCTGGCCGTCCACTGCCCCGAAGGCCTCACCGCCGACGTCGACGCCTTCCAGCTCCACCAGGCGTTGCTCAACCTGGTGCTCAACGCCGTCGACGCCGTGACCGGCGGCGGCACGGTGACCCTCGCCGCCGCCGTGCTCGACGACGGGACCGTAGCCGGCGCGGCCGGCGGTGTTCGGCTCACAGTCGAGGACGATGGCGCCGCCATTCCGGACGACGTCGTCGAGCGGATCTTCGAGCCCTTCTTCACGACCAGGGACGCGGGGACGGGGCTCGGGTTGACCATCGCCCGCAACGTCGCTCGGGCCCACGGAGGCGACCTGGAGCTCGAGGTCAACCGACCCGGTGGGGTGCGGATGGCGATCGAGCTGCCCGGGTGCCGCCTCGCGGCCGCCGCCGGGCGCGCGGTTTCCGCCCCGCCGGCGGCACGGTGATCGGGCTCTGACATGGCACGGCTGCTGATCGTCGACGATGAAGCGCCCATGCGGCGGGTGCTGGCCTCGCTGCTCGAGGAAGCGGGCCACGAGGTGGTGGCGGCGGGAGGCGTCTTGGAGGCCCGGCGCACCCTCGCCACCGGGCTGTTCGACCTGGTGATCACCGACCAGAAGATGCCCGACGGGGAAGGGCTCGACCTGTTGGACCACGTGCAGGAGAGCGACCCGGCGCTGCCGGTCGTCGTGCTCACCGCCTTCGCCACGGTCGAGCTGGCGGTCGACGCCATGCGCCGCGGCGCCTTCGACTTCATCACCAAGCCTTTCGTGCCCACCCAGGTGCGGGCGGTGGTCGCCCGGGCGACCGAACGGGTCGAGCTGCTGCGCGAGAACGCCCGGCTGCGCCGCGAGGTCCGCAGCCGGGGAGGCGCAGAGATGGTCGGCGGCAGCGCGGCTCTCACCCGGGTGCGCGACCTCATCGAGCGCGTCGGGCCGACGCACGCCACGGTCCTGGTGACCGGCGAGACCGGCACCGGCAAGGAGCTCGTGGCCCGCGCCCTCCACGCCGCGAGCCCGCGGCGGGACCGGCCGTTCGTCGCCGTCAACTGCGCCGCCTTCGCCGAGACCCTGCTCGACAGCGAGCTCTTCGGCCACGAGAAGGGGGCGTTCACCGGCGCCGACCGCTCCCGTCCGGGGGTCTTCGAGGCCGCCCACCGGGGCACGCTCTTCCTCGACGAGGCGGGCGACATGCCGCTCGCGCTCCAGGCGAAGCTGCTGCGCGTGCTGGTCGACGGCTCCCTGTTGCGCGTCGGCTCCACCGAGCCGCGGCAGGTCGACGTGCGGATCGTGGTCGCCACACACCGGGACCTGGAGCAGCGGGTGCGCGACGGCGCCTTCCGGGAGGACCTCTACTACCGCCTGGCGGTCGTGCCGATCCACGTGCCGCCGCTTCGCGAGCGCCGGGAGGACGTGCCGCCGCTGGTGGCGCACTTTCTGCGCCAGGTGGCGACCGAGCTCAAGGTGCGTCCCCGGACGATGACACCCGAGGCCCTCGCCCGTCTGACCCGTTACCCGCTGCCCGGCAACGCCCGGGAGCTCCGCAACCTGGTGGAGCGGGCCACCATCCTCGCCCGCGACCAGGTGATCGGCGTCGAGGACCTGCCCGCCCTCGAGCCGGAGCCGGCGGAGGCCGGCGGTCCGGCCGGTGGCGACCCGGTCGATCGGATCGTCGCCACCCTCGGCGAGCGGGTGGATCTGCGCGAGCTGCTCGACCGGATCGAGCGGCGCCTGATCGAGCAGGTGCTCGCCGAGGCCGGCGGCGTCCAGGCCGAGGCCGCTCGGCGCCTCGGCATCTCCCGGAGCGACATGTCGTACAAGGTGCGTCGGCTGGGGATCGACGTTTCCCCGGCCGACGACGTCTGAATCTTGCGACGCCGGTCGCGGGAGCGTTCGAGAATTTTGACGCTCCTCCCGGAGGAAGCGCTCCACCCTGACGATAAGCCCTTTGTTTGCAATCGTCGGGCGATCCACCTCCAGGTGGCACTCCGCTTGCGGTAGGTCCTCGTCGACGGCGGGCACACGGCCAGCCGATCGACTCTCACCAACCGCACAGACTCGGAGGTAGCTCTAATGACGATTTCCTGGAAGTCCCTCGTCTCCCTGGCCACGGTGGTGGCCCTCGTCCTGCTCGCCCTCCCGACCGGCGCGTTCGCCGCCAAGCCGCCGGCCGGCAAGAGCCTCGACAACCTGATGACCGCCTTCAACGGCGAATCGAACGCCCATGCGCGGTATCTGGCGTTCGCCGAAAAGGCCGACCAGGAGGGCTACGGCAAGGCCGCCAGCCTGTTCCGCGCCGCCGCCCGTGCCGAGGAGATCCACGCCGCCAACCACGCCAAGGTGATCACGGCCATGGGCGGCAGCCCGAAGGCGACGATCGAGACACCCGAGGTGAAGACCACTGCCGACAACCTGTCGGCGGCCATCGCCGGTGAATCCTACGAGCGCGACACCATGTACCCGGAGTTCCTCGCCGCGGCCCGCACCGAGCGCAATGCCGACGCCATCCAGACCTTCAACTACGCGAAGACCGCCGAAGCAGAGCACGCCAAGCTCTACCAGGCGGCCCTCGACAACCTCACCGAGATGAAGGGCGGCGGGGTCACCTACTACGTCTGCTCCGTCTGCGGCTACACCACGACCAACCTCGACTTCTCGAAGTGCCTCTCCTGCTTCAGCCCGAAGGAGAAGTACGTCGCCGTCGCCTGATCCGACCTTCGAGAGCCCGACCGGTCGCCGGTCGCCGCATCCCCGCGCACGGCGCGGAGCGGTGGCCGGTGGCCCCTCACCCCGATTGAAAGGAGCCGCTTGATGATCGATCTGCCGCCCATCCCCTCGTGGGACGCCCTCCATCCTCTCGTCGTCCACTTCCCCGTCGCTCTGCTGCTGGTGGCGCCGGTCCTCGTTCTGCTCGGGCTGGTGCTGGAGCCGAAGCGTGGTCGCGGCATACTCGTCGCGGCGCTCGTCCTGATGGTCCTGGGCACGGTCGCCTCCTGGGTGGCCGTGGGGACCGGCGAAGCCGCCGGCCGCATGGCCGAACGGACGCCCGCCGTGAGCGCCATCCTGGAGCAGCACCAGGAGCTCGCCGAGAGCGTCCGGTTGGTGTTCACAGCGCTGACCGCCGTCTTCGCCGCCGTGTTGTTCGTGCCGGCCCTGATGCGGCGTCAGCTCGGTCGCGCGGCGACCACGTCGCTCTTGGTGGTCTTTCTCGGCTTCTACGCCGTCGGCGCCCTGCTGCTCGCCAACACGGCCCACAACGGCGGTCGCCTGGTGCACGAGCAAGGGGTGCACGCTCTCATGGCGTTCTCGCCTCTGCCCCAGGTGACGGCCGAGCTCGGCGAGGCGGAGCTCGACGACTGACGGCGAGGTCACCGTGGAGTCGACGGAGCCGGCGCGGTCGGGCGCGCCGGCTAACCGTCGCGGCCTCCCTCCGTACTGTGGATAGGGAGGCCGAATGACCGCCGAAGAACAAGCCGCTATCCGCGACACGCGAGCCGGGAACCCGGACGCGTTCGCCGTTCTCGTGCGGCTCCATTCCCGCTCCCTCTACCGGGTGGCGGTGCGCATCCTGGGCCATCCGGCCCGGGCCGAGGACGTGGTCCAGGAGACCTTCCTCCGGGCCTACCGCGCCCTCGATCGCTTCCAGGAGCGGGGCGAGGTCTGGCCCTGGCTCCGCCGCATCGCGACCAACGCGGCTATCGACGAGCTGCGTCGGTCTCGCCGCGAGGCTCCCCTCGACGCCGAAGACCGCGACGAGGAGCTGCCCGCGGCGCCGCATCCGGCCAGCTCCGAGCCCTCCCCCGATCGCCGGACCGCCTCGGCGGAGGTGGGGCGGGCGGCTCGGCGGGCCCTCGCCACGCTCTCGCCCGACGAACGGGCGGCCTTCGTCATGCGCCACGTGGAAGGCTGCTCGATCGCCGAGATCAGCCGCGCCCTGGGCAAGCGCGAGAACGCAACGAAACAATCGATCTTCCGCGCTGTGCGCAAGCTCAGGCGCTCGCTCGTCGCGTGGACGGAGGTATGCCGTGAAGAGCTGGCGTGACGAGGACCTGATCCTGCACCTTTATGGCGAGCATCCGCGTGGCGGCGAGCTGGAGCGCGACCTGGCGGCGCGGCCCGAGCTGCGCGAGCGTTTCGAGGCCCTCCGCCGCGACCTCGCGGCCTTCGGCGAGCTGGAGGCGCCCGAGCCGAGGCCGGGCCTCGAAGAGCGCGTCTGGGCCCGGCTCCGGCCCCAGCTTCGGCCCCAGCTCGCGGGGGCGCGGTCGCGGCCGGGACGGTCAGGCATGGGGGAGCTCGCTCCCCGGCGGGGCTGGCGTTTCGCCGCCGTCGCCGCCGCGCTGACCCTCGCCCTCATCGGCGCCTACCTCTTCGGCCGCCTCTCCGTGGCCCCGGCTCCGCCGGCCTCCTCGAGCCCCTCGGCCTCGGCCGAGCGGCCCTTCTCCGCCGCGGCCCGCGAGCGCATCCTGCGGGCCTCGGTGGCCGACCACCTCGAGAGCTCGTCGCTCCTCCTGACCGACCTCGCCCACGCCTCGGCCGACCAGAACCTCGGTGACGAGCGCGTGTGGGCGGCGTCGCTCCTCGCCGAGAACCGCCTCTACCGCCGGGCGGCCGAGCGCGCCGGGCAGCGCCGCATCGTGGCGCTCTTAGGCGAGCTCGAGCCGTTCCTCGTGGAGCTCGCCAACGGCACCGCCGCGGACGACGTTCCCGCGTTGCAGCACCGCATGAACCAGAACGACCTGCTGTTCAAGGTGCGAGTCGTCGGCTCGCGCCTCCAACCCAACAACCTGTGACCGACAACCTCCGACGCCAAGGGAGACCCGCCATGAAGCGCACCCTCCGCTCCACCCTATTGAGCCTCACCCTCGCGGCCCTCGCCACCGGCGTCGTCGCGGTCGCCCTGCCGGCGCCTCTCTCGGCTGCGGCGGCGGACGACGCCCGGGCGCCCCACAGCGACCGCTACCGCGCCGGCCAGCGCGCCCTGGCCGACGAGCGCTGGTCCGACGCGCTCGAGACCTTCTCGGCGATCGCCGCCGAGCGCGGCGCGGAGGCCGACGCGGCCCTCTACTGGAAGGCCTGGGCGCAGTCGAAGCTCGACCGCCGCGCCGAGGCGCTGACCACCATCGCGACCCTCGAAAGCACCTATCCCAAGAGCTCGTGGCTCGGCGACGCCCGGGCCCTGGAGATCCAGATCCGCGGCTCGCGGGGCGCGGAGGCCGGCGCAGGCGTGTCGGCGGGCCGGGGAGCGAGCGCGGGGACGGCGAGCGCCTCCTCGGACGATGAGGACCTCCAGCTCTACGCTCTCGACAGCCTGATGCAGGCCGACCCGGTCAAGGCCGTGCCGATCCTGGAGCGCTTCCTCACCGGCGACCATCCGGTGAAGCTTAAGAAGCGGGCCCTCTTCGTGCTGTCGCAGAGCGATTCGCCGCGGGCCCGCGAGATCCTCCTCGACACGGTGCGCCGGGGCGATCCGCCCGAGCTCCGGGTCGAGGCGGTGCGCGACCTGGGCGTGGCGGGGGGTGACGAGAACCTGGCCGCCCTCTCCGGGATCTGGAAAGGGGCGTCGCCCGAAGTCAAGGCCGCGGTGCTCGACGCCTGGATGATCGCCGACCAGTCCGCGCCGGTTCTGGAAGCCGCCCGCTCGGAGGCCGATCCGGGGCTCCGCGCCAAGGCGATCGACCAGCTCGGCGCGATGGACGCCTCGAAGGAGCTCGTAGAGCTCTACGGCGCGGAGAAGGACCCGGAGCTGCGCGGCAAGATCCTCGGCGCCCTGGGCGTCGCCGGCGACGTGGCCGACCTCGCCAAGGTGGTGAAGAGCGAGGCCGATCCGAAGCTCCGGGGACAGGCCATCGAGGCGATCGGCATCGCCGGCGGGCCCGCGGCGACCGAGCAGCTCAAGGCACTGTACGCCGGGGAGAAGGATCGCGCCGTGCGCGAGCGGATCCTGAACGCCTTCATGATCTCGGGCGACGCCCACTCGCTGGTCGCCCTCTTCCGCCAGGAGAAGGACCCGCAGCTCAAGCGCAAGATCGTCCAGGTCCTCTCGTTCATGGACGACCCGGAGTCCCAGGCGCTCCTCGAGGAGCTGCTCGGGGCGAAGTCGTGAGCGGGCGCCTCACCCTGGCGCTCGCGCTGGCCGGGCTCGCGGCGGGCCTCCCGGGCTCCGCAGCGGCCTCGCCGCCCGCTCCGGCCGCCTCGGCGATCGCCCACGCGCAGCTCGAGAGCCGGCAGGTGGCCGACCCGGCCGCGGCCGTCGCCTCCGTCGGGGCCGGCCCCGCGTGGATCGCCTGGACCGTCCCGGCGACCGAGCGGGCGGCGAACGTCTGCTGCTTCGGTCGCGACTGGAGCCGGCGCGGCTGCTCGCTGGCCGAGGAGGGGCACGGCTGGGGGAGCAGTGATCGCTGGCGCGATCCGGCGGCGCCCCGGGTGCTGCGGGTCCTCGCCGAGATCACTGGCGGCCGGCCCGTGCGCCTGATCGCCGTGGGTGCCGCCTGTCCGGTCGACGCCGGCGGGCGCCGGGTGGTCGAGCTCACCGGCGTCGAGGCCGAGCGCTCCGTCGACCTGCTCGAGCGCTGGAGCTCGGGCGCCGCCCCCGAGCGGGTGCGCCAGGCGGCCCTCGCCGCCCTCGCCTACCACGCCTCGCCGTCGGCCGCCGAGCGGCTGGCACGCATGGGCAGAAGCAGCGCGGACCGGGAGCGCCGCGGGCAGGCCCTCTTCTGGCTCGCCGAGACCGGGGACCCGCGGGCCGGCGGCTGGATCGAGGACGTGATCGCCCGCGACCCGGACTCCCACGTCCGCGAGCAGGCGGTCTTTGCCCTATCCCAGGTGGTCGGAGCGGTGCCGCGCCTGTCTCGCCTACTCCGCGAGACGGATCACCCGGACGTGCGCCGCCAGGCTCTCTTCTGGCTCGCCCAGAGCGACGACCCCCGCGCCCTCGCCGAGCTCGACCGCATCCTCAATCCCTGACCTCAGAGCTTGTGGGTCACTCCTAGGAGTCTGCGCGGCAGAAACACGTAGCCGCCGCAAGGGTCTTACGGGGTGGATCCAAGGCGCGAGGAGGAGGCGATGCGGGGACATCGTAGACGACGAGCAACGCCGGAGACACCCCGTAACCCCCTTGCGCCCCGACCAACTCCCTCCGGGAGTCGGTGCCCGTTGCGGCGGCGTGGGGCCGTCTACTTCGTTCCCGCTCCTCGACGATGGCTCGGCATCGCCTGCGTCGCGGTGCCTCGTATCCGCCCCCACGGCGCTCGCAACGCGACCGCGCGTTTCTGCCGCGCAGACTCCTAGGCTGGACTATTCATGGGGCGCCCGTGCGGCGATCCAGCTCCCGATCTTCTCCAGGGCTTCCGGGGCGAAGGTCTCCTCGATCGCCCCATACTCGTCCGGGGCACCGGTTTCCGCGTGCTGGAAGAGGTGGTTGAGGCCGTCGAGGACGTCGACCTCCGAGCCCACCCTCGAGGCCGAGCCGGCCGCGGCTTGGAGCGCCGCCTTCGCGAGGGGAGCGTTCACGCCGGCGTCGACCTGGAGGTCCTTGCTCCCGAACAGGGCGAGCACGGGGACCCCGAGCTTGCCGAGGCGCGCCGCCGGGTCGTCCTCCTGGAGGAGCGAGCGGCACCAGGCCGAGCTCGAGACGTGGATCCGCTGGTCGACGGTGGCCGGATCGAGGCCGAGCGCCGCGAGGTCGGCCGGGGAGAAGTCGGCGCGCCGCCTGGCGTTTCGTGCCCTGAGCCGCTGCTCCAGGCGGTCCCGGGGGATCGACAGGTTCCGGATCAGGGCGAAGTCCTCCCGCTGCGCGGCCACGGCCCGATCGACCAGGGCCGGGTCGGCGCCGCGCTGGGTGAGGATCGCCCGCGCCTGGCGGAGCAGGAGCTTCTCCAAGGGCTCGGCCGGCGGCGCCAGAAGCACCAGGAAGCGGATCCGGGAGTCCGCGAGGGCGACTCGGGGGGCGAGAAGCCCCCCTTCGCTGTGCCCGAGCAGGCCGATCTCCCACCGGTCGACCTCCGGCCGGGAGGCCAGGAAGGCGACGGCGGCCTCGGCGTCGGACGCGCGATCGGCCAGCGTCGAGCTCATGTAATCTCCCTGGGAGCCACCGACACCCCGGTCGTCGAGGCGCAGGGAGGCCACGCCGTGGCGGGCGAGGTCGTCGGCGATCACGAGGAAGGGCTTGTGCCCCATCAGGGTCTCGTCCCGGTCCTCGGCCCCGGAGCCGCTGAGGAAGAGGACGGCCGGGAACGGGCCGTTCCCCCGAGGGACGACGAACGTCCCCGCCAGCCGAAGGCCGGCGGGGGTGCTCGTGACGGTGACGTCGCGGCTCGTGTAGGGGAAGGGCGGCTCGGGCCTCTGTGGCCGGAGG
Organism: uncultured Acidobacteriota bacterium; assembly: GCA_963739795.1. Classification (GTDB taxonomy): domain Bacteria; phylum Acidobacteriota; class Thermoanaerobaculia; order Multivoradales; family DATKCC01; genus CAVUBL01. Next base: position 30,522 of record CAVUBL010000004.1, read on the forward strand.
AGGGCCACCGGCTTTTCGGTTCGCCGCAGGACCAGCGGCAGCTCGTGACCTCCCTGGGACCAGGTCCCCTCGAGAGCCGTTCCGTCGGCGCTCAGGGTGGCCTTGTAGGACGCGCGGATCGCGGCCATCTCGAGGTCCAGGGCACCCTCCTCGAAGGTGACCGCGCTGACCGGCACCTTCGTGCCCTGGTCGATACTGTCGAGGACCGCCGTGAGGGTGCCGTCGGAGTGGGCCTCCACCGTCAGACCGAGGCGGAGCTTGGCGCCCCCCACGTCGAGGGTGCCGGCCCAGTCGCCGGCCACGGTGGCCTGAGTCACTCCGGCGCCGGTCGCGGGCGAGGCGGCGAAGATCGCGCCCGGCCCCAGAGCGGTGGCGAGCACCAGGAGCAGGACGAGCAGGATGGGGGAGCGTGCGAAGCGTCGTTCGAGTTGCTGGAACATCGGTCTAGCCTCCTTGTCATGTAGTCAAGTGTGATTGACAGTCTGGAGGCTACATGCACCAACTCGAGATGTCAAGCGAGGTTGTCAATAAGTCAAGAGAGCTGTTCGGATGACCACCGAGGTCGTGAGGAACCCTCGCGCGCGATCGCCGCGATCGCGATGTTGACGCCGGCGAAGTAACAGGTGGTCTCGGCCGACCTGTCAGGGCTCCACGCTCGGGCCAGCGGGGCCGAGGATCAGCTCGGCGAGGCGGCCGTAGTCGCCGTCGAAGTGGTGGGCGCCGTCGAGGGGCTCGCGGCGCAGGAGGGCCGATCTCGCCGTCAAGCAGACGGAGTCCGTCTCCTCCTTGCCGTAGATGCAGGTCACGGGGACCGTCAGGCGGTCGATCTCGGGCGCCGTTGCGTGACCCGAGTCCCCCACTCCCACCCAGCTCGTGACGTGAAACTCGAAGTCCGCCGTCGCGGACGGTGACAGCAGGGCGACCCTGCGGACGCGCTCCCGGGTCTTCGCGGGCAGGCGGTTGACCAGGAAGGGCAGGGTGTCGGCACCGAACGAGAAGCCCACGAGCAGCACCTTGGCCTTCTTCCAGGCCGCCGTGTAGTGCTCGATGATGCGCGCCAGGTCACGGGCCGCCTGGTCTGGCGTGCGCGGCGTCCAGTAGTACTCCAGGCTGCTCCAGCCCACCACCGGCACGCCGGCGGCGGCCAGGTCGGCGGCGATGGTCTTGTCGATGTGGGCCCAGCCGCCGTCGCCGGTGAGGATCACGGCGAGCTCGTCGCGGACGGTGCCGGTGGCCGGCGATGTGTCCCGAGCGGTTTCGGTGGCCGGCACCTCGACCAAGTCCAGGTCGTCGACGCTCGCCGGCGAGGCGACGGCGGGCACCGTCCGGGCCGGCACCTCCGGCCGGGCCGCCTCGATCGCCCGATAGGCCTCGGCGAGCTGGGGCGCCCAGTTGCGCGGCACCGAGAACCCGTGCCCGACCTTGGGCAGGGAGAACAGCCGTGCCGAGCCGGTGGCGGCGACGAAGGCGCGTGTCGTCGCCGGGTCGCACACTTTGTCGATCTCGCCCTGGAGCACCATCCAGGGAACCCGGAGGGTGGGGGAGGGGTGGAGGTCCCAGCCGACGTGCCCGGCCCTCTTCTGGAAGGTGAGGCCACCCTCTTGGCACGGCGGCCTGCGGATGTCGAGGTCGGGGCAGAAGCCCAGGCTGACGCCCCCGGCGAAGGCCTCCGGCGGCGCCGCCGCCAGCGCGGCGTAGACGAGGGTGGCGCCGGACGAGTAGCCGATCAGGATCGGCGGCCGATACTCGGGGAAGTGGTGGCGCAGCTCCACGTTCCGGGCGAGCTCCTCGAGAGGGCCGGCCGGGTAGGCGCACCCCTTCGTGGCCTCGAGGTTCTCGAGGACGTGGCGGACGTCGATCCCCACGACGAGGGCGCCCAGGTCCCGCACGCGGCGGGCCATCGAGACGACACCCCGGTGCCAGCCGCCGTCGCCGGAGACGAACAGCACGACCCGGTCGGGCGTGCCCGGTGGCGCGTAGATCGTCACCTTGCCGAAGCCGGGTGCTTTGAAGCTCTCGTCCGGGGGGCTGGCGGCCAGAGCCGGAGACGCGAGCGTCAGTGTCAGGGTCAGGGCCAGGGACAGCCCCAAGGCCAGGATCGGGGCCGGGGCGGCGGTCGTAGGTCTCATCTCACTCGACCCTCCCGCCACAGATACTACGACGGCTGCCCTTCGCCGGCCTCTCTCGGACGCTGGATGTCGCGGCGCCGGGTGTCGAGATCGAAGCGGCTCTATCGAGACCCCGGCCAGAGCCACCAGGCGCCGACGGCCGCCAAGAGCAGGGCCAGCAGCACCAGGGCGGTGCGGCCCAGCATCGGGATGGCGACCACCGGGACGGTGACGCCCGGCCCGCCGGGATCGTGGATGGTGCCGTCGGCGCTCAGATCGTCATCGCCCTGACCGCCGTCCGTGACGTCGTAGCTCACCACGGCGCCGGTGACGTCCGCCGGAAGCACGTACCAGTGGGGGGTCGAATCCCCGGGCGTGGGCCCGTACTTGTACTCCCGGGCCCCCACCGACAAGGGCGCCGGGAAGGTGAGCGTGATGGTCACCGTGGACCCGGGCGTGCAGCCTTCGAGATTCACGTTCACCAAGCCGTGGGGGAAGACGACCTGCGGTGGAGGGCCGCCGGCCACCGCCGCGGCGGTGGTGGCCGAGGCCGTGCTGAGCCCGCAGACCGGGCCACCGCCGCTGATCTCACCGCTGATGGTCCCCGTGCCGGTCGCCGAGGACACGGTGAAGCTGGTGATCCGGCCGGTGCCCGAAAGCAGCACGGTATCGGAGCTCGAGGCGGCGTTGGAGGGCACGTCCACATGCGCGCTGCGGGTGCCGGTGGCCGTGGGGGCGAAGCTCACGTCGAAGCTGCAGGTCGCCGCCGGCGCGATGACCTGGCCGGAGCAGGTGTCGTTGGACAGGGAGAAGTCGGCGCTCTCGGCGCCGCCGAGGCTCAGCGCGCCGAGGCTCAGGTCCGCGCCGCCGGTGTTCTCCAGGACGACCGTCTGCGCCGGCGACGTCTGCCCGCCGAGCACGACGCCGAAGGTCAAGGTGGAGGGCGTCAGGCCCACGGCCGGCAACAGGGCTTCGTAGGCGCCGAGGTCGCAGGCCGCGCCCTGCGGCCGTGCCACGCCCCGCTCGTCGGTGGCGGGGCAAGCGCCGCTGGTGGCGGCGTCGACGGCCGGGCTGCCGGTCGGCAGCGCCAGGGTCTGTGGAGCGTTGGGGACACCGTTGGCGGCCAGTGCCGAATCGAGCAGCGGGTCGTCGGTGGCGAAGGTCGGCAGCGCGCTGGCGTTGCCATCGACCGCGGAGCTCACCACGATGCTGCCGCCGACGTTGGTCACGAGGGCGGTCCCGAGATTGGTGGTACCGGCGCTGGTGATGGGCCGTTTGTCGGTGAGCAGGTCGCGGGGCGCGATGGTGGAGTCGGCCAGCAGGCTGTCGGTCAGCGTGACCGCCGCGGAGCGCGCGGTGATGCTGTCGTAGACCAGGTTGAAGATCGCGCCGCCGTCGTCGGCGGTGTTGCGGGCCAGCGTCGAGAACGCCACGTCGACCGTGCCGCTCAAGTTGAAGATGGCACCGCCCAGGCCCCGGCCGTAGCCAGCGCCGCCCGTCGTGTTGGTGGTGCCGCCGGCGGCGCTGTTGAAGGCCAGGGTGCTGTTGGTGAGCGTGAGCGTGCCCTGCATGTTGAAGACGGCGCCGCCCATCCCCCCCCCGCCGCCGCCGTAGAGGTTGCCAAAGCTGGCGCCGACGCCACCGCCGAAGCCGCCGTCGCTGCCGTTGTAGCCGCCGCCGCCGCCGCCGAAGCCGCCGCTGGTGCCGCCGACGACCAAGCTGCGGCCACCGCCGCCGCCGAAGCCGCCACCGGCGCCATGACCGCCGCCGCTGCCGACACCGCCGCCACCGTCGCTGGCGCTGCTGGTGTTCGGAGCGCCGAAGGCGCCGCCGGCCGTTCCGCCGCCGCTGCCGCCGCCACCTCCGCCATCTCCGCCGGTGCTGTAGTGGCCGTTGCCGGCCAGGCCGGTGGCGGGACCGCCGCCATGGCCCGGACTGGAGGTCGCGTCACCACCCTGTTCGGTGAGGCGGAACCCCGCGCCCGCGCCGCCGAAGCCGCTGGCGGGAGCGCCGCCGGCGGCGCCGATGCCGGAAAAGCCGCCGCCGAAGCCGCCACCCGCATTGCCCGACCCGTCTTCGCCCAACCCGCCACCGCCGTCGCCCAGGCCAGTGACTCCCGAGGTGCCCCCTTGTGCGGTGTTGTGGTCGAGGGTCACGGACTCCAGCGTCACCACGCCCTGGTTGAAGATCGCCCCGCCCAGGCCGGCGCCGCCACCACCGGCGAGGCTGTCACCGCCCTTGGCCAGGCCGTGGCTCAGCGTCAGGTTCTCGAGCGTGAGATGGCCGGCGCCGGGGCTGGTGTAATCGTCGGTGTCGGGGTTGGCCGGATCGGCGCCGACGTAGAAGAAGCGGAAGGGGGTCGCGCCGCTGCGGGTGATGGTCGCGCCGTTGCCCACGAGGGTGATGTCGCTGGCGATGGCCGGCAGGGCGCTGGGGCCATACCACCAGAAGCGGTAGCTCCCCGGTGCCGAATCGCCGCCCTGGTTGGGTCCGGTGAAGGTGTAGGTGCAGCCGGCCGGCAGGACGATGGTGTCGGGCCCGTAGTGCGCCGCGTTGTGGTCGTCGGCAAGGTCGATGGCGTCGATCAGCGCCAGCGGATCTCCGACGCCGCCGGAGCACGCGGGCAGCGTGATCGTGTGCGGTCCGGGCGTGGGCGCGACGCCGAGGGTGTCGTAGGCGCCGGAGTCGCAGGCCGCGCCGGGATCGCCGGGGCTCGTCGCGGTGCCCCCGTTGTCGCGCACGAAGCCGCGCTCGTCCAGGGTCGTGCAGTTGCCGGCCTGTACGCTGTCGATCGCCGGGCTGGTGGGTAGCAGGGCCAGGGTGTCCGGCCTGTTCGTCGCACCGTTGGCGGCCAGCGCGGTGGCCAGCTTGGGATCGGTGGTGATGAAGGTCGGCAGCGCGTCGGCACCGCCCAGGATGGCGCTGCTCGTCACGAAGGTGCTGCCGGCGCTGGCGACCGTGGCGGTGCCGAGGTTGAGCATGGTGCCGGTGGTGGCGACGGGCTTGTTGGAGAGCAGATCGGAGACGGCCGCCGCGCCGCCGTCGACCGAGTACGCCAGGAGGCTGTCGAACAGCCGGACCTTCGCGGTTCGCGCGGTGACGCTGTCGAAGACCAGGTTGTAGATGGCGCCGCCGGCGTCGGCGGTGTTGCGTGCGAGGGTCGAGAACGACACGCTGACCATGCCGCTCAAGTTGAAGACGGCGCCGCCCAGGCCCAGGCCGCCGGTCGAGCCGTGGCTCGGATTGGTGGTGCCGCCGGCGGCGGTGTTGAAGGCCAGGGTGCTGTTGGTTAGCGTGAGCGTGCCTTGCATGTTGAAGACGGCGCCGCCCAGTCCCGCACCGCCGCCGCCGTACTCGCCGAAGCCGTTGCCGCCTGCGAAGCCGCCGCTGCTGGCGCCCAAGCCGTTGTCGCCACCACCGCCGCCGCCGCCGAAGCCGCCGAAGCCGCCACCGCCGGACCCGAAGCCGTCGATGTGGCCGCCGCCACCGCCGGCGCCGAAGCCGCCGCCGCCGGCGTAGGTGTAGCAGCAGCCGCTGACGTAGCCGGAGCCACCTCCTCCGACGCCGCCGCCACCGTCCGTTTGGAAGTCGCCCGGCGTGGCCGAGGGATCGTTGTGGCCGCCCGCACCGAAGTCGCCGCCGTGGGCGGCGCCGACGGCGCCGCCATCGCCGCCGCCGCCGCCGCCGTCACCGCCGTGGCTGCCGGGACCCGGCATGGGCGTGCCGGGGCCGGGGACGTCGCTCTTGCCGTAACCGGCCAGACCGGTGTCGGGACCGCCGCCGTCGCCCGGCGCGACGTTGCTGGCATAGTTGCCGTCTTCGGTGGTGCGAAAGCCCGCGCCGCCGCCGCCCTGGCCGGTGGAGAAATTGCCGTGGCCGCCGCTGGCACCGATGCCTTGAAAGCCGCCGCCGAAGCCGCCGCCGGAGCTCGAGCCACTCGGCGCGTCCTCGCCCAGGCCGCCGCCGCCGTTCCCGGCGGAGCTGACCGCAGAGCTCCCCCCCTGGGCGGTGTTGTGGTCGAGGGTCACGGCCTCCAGCGTCACCGCGCCCTGGCTGAAGATCGCCCCACCCATGCCGGCGCCGCTGCCGCCCGTGTTGCTGTTGCCCCCTTTGGCCAGGCCGTTGCGCAGCGTGAGGTTTTCGAGCGTCAGACGGCCGGCGCGGGGGCTGGTGTAGTCGTCGGTGTTCGGGTTGGCCGGATCGGCCGCGACGTAGAAGAACCGGAAGGGTGTGGAGCCGCTGCGGGTGATCGTCGCGCCGTTGCCCTCGATGGTGATGTCGCTGGCGATGGCCGGCAGGGCCTCGGGGCCGTACCACCAGAAGCGATAGCTGGCCGCTCCGGTCTCGCCGGACTGGTTGGGCGCGGTGTAGGTGTAGGTGGCCCCGGCCTCGAGGACGATGGTGTCGGCGCCGCTGCCGGCGGCGCAGTCGGGGTGCGTGGGAAAGACGACGCCGTCGATCGGGCCGAAGTAGACGGTGCCGTCGTTGGCGTCGACGTTGGCGTTGTCGATGGCCTCGGTCAACGAGCACAAGCCGTCGCCGTGGACGCCGGTGGTGGTGGTGTCGACGGTGATGACCGCGGCCTGCGCACCGGGCGACCCCAGCAGCCCGAGCAGGACGGCCGCAAACCACCGGCCTCGGAGTCGGGCACGATGCGGGGCGCGACGTTTGCGCGCTCCATGCTCTGCCGTTGCCGAGGTGCTCGCGGCCTCTGTCCTGCCGCGCCGATCTTCCCGAAGCTCGTCAATCCGCATGGTCTCGTCCTCCTGAGCTGCGACGGCCGATGCCTGCCGCGCGGTCGAGCCCGGGGCGTCGGTGCAGAGCCAGGCCATTTGCACGAAATTTCCCTGTACCGCTGAAATAGCAGCCCCGGTGCTCCCGAGCATGCATCGACATACTCGATCGTGCCGCAACCTCTTGAGGAGCTCAATTCCCCTGTTCAGGGGGTGTGGCCGAGCCACAGCGCCATCAAGGCGCTGCGGCTGGAGACACCGAACTTCCGGAAGAGACTCTTGACGTAGTCGTGGACGGTATGCTGGCTGAGCTCGAGCAGGGCGGCGATCTTCTTTTCCGAGCGCCCCTGCAACAGGTGCTTCAGGACGCGCTGCTCGGCCGGCGCCAGCGGTCTTGAGGCCACGAGCAGCCCTTCGCGGAGCATCTGCTGGCGGTGGAACCAGCGCAGACCGCGCAAGATGTAGACCACGACGTCGCGCTCGGCGGTGCCGAAGGGCGGGTGATCGAGGTCGCGGCGCAGGCCCACATAGCATTCGGCGTCTTCGTTGATCGGGACACCGGCCCAGATGGCGTCGCGGCACCCGATATCGAGGTAGTAGGTGCGATAGAAGTCGCCTTCGAACCACTCCGGCGACGTCAGGTCGACCAGTCGCAGGGCGCGGTATTGTCCGGCCAACGCAACGTTGCGCACCACCGTCTCGTCCACCCAGCCCGCCTCGATCTGGTCCGTCAGCTCCTTGTCGATCCGCTCGAACGTCCGACTCGGATGCAGCTGGCGAATGACGCGTGCGCGCCAGCCTTTGATGGGATCGGAGGGCTCTGGCTCGCCCAGGCGCACCGCACCGACCCAGGTGGCGTTCTGGGAGTCGGTCAGCTCGCACAGCCGTGCGAGCAAGTGCCGGCGCGCCGCCTCCCCCTGCGCCGCGTCGAAATCGGCCAGCTCGTCCCACAGGCGATGGACGGAGTCTGCAATGTCCTCGTCGATCTTCATGGCATGAGGGTCAACGCCTTGTTCAACGCCGCGTTCCCCGGATTCGGTCAGCGCCCCGGGTGGCCCGGGGAGTAGACCCGCTCGGTGTGGCCTTCGAGCTGCTCGGGATTGAAGTAGACGACCCGGAGGTTCCCGGTCGCGTAGCGCACCGCCTCGTCGTCGAAGTGCGGCGAGGACGGGTCGCCGCTCTCGCCGCCGGCGGTCACGGCGCGGGCCCGGACCCGGTCTCCGAATTCGACCGCCGCCACGAAGCTGTTGCCGTCGTTGCCGTACCACTTCTTCGTGTTTTCGTAGGGCCGGGCCCCGAAGGAGGCGAGCGAGCCCCAGCGCGAGGAGGTGAACGGCACGGGGAGGCTCGGCTTCGAGTCGTCGAACCGGGGCGCGATCGAGTCGTCGAGGCGCTGGAACCGGTTGATGTCGCCCCAGGGCGTCTGCCAGCTCCCGAAATCGGCCTCCAGGCGATCCACGGCACTCGACAGCGCGGCGAGGAGGTCGTGGGGCGTCATGTGCTTGGCCACGAATTCGCGCGGCGCCACGTGGGCCTCGATGGCCCCGTGGATCATGTCCGGCTGGAGGACCGTTCCCCAGTAGACCGCCAGGGAGGTGGCCACCGAGCTCACGCCCCAGCGCAAGTCCCAGTCCCGCAGCACGGTCACCGGCCCGGCCAGCTTGCCCTTCAGGGCATCGGACGCCGGAAGAACGTCGTAAGCCTTCAGCAGCGACGGGACGGTCTCCGCGAAGAAGGGCAAATAGCTGTCGAAGCCCAGCTCGGTCAGCGACTCGATCGTGAGGTGAAGGGGCCGCCCTTCCAGGAGGCGGAGGGCGTGGAGGCCGCGCGGGGTCTCGTAGCTGCCCCACAGGCCGCTGGGAGATCCCTGCTGGACGTAGGCCGGGAAGTCCTCGCGTCGGGGGCTGTCGGGACCCGCCGCGGACCAGGGCCAGTTGTTCGAGTTGTACACCCAGCCCACCTTCGGGTCGATGGCGTTGGGCGACTCCTCGAGGGTGAGCACGCCCTGGTAGTCGGTCGCGGGGTCGCTCCCGTCCACCGGCCGCATCCAGTCGAAGGAGGGGTCGCGGCGCGGGATGTAGTTGGAGTGGAAGTAGGCGATGTGCCCCTCGGAGTCCGCGAACACCGTGTTGTTGGAGGAGTTCGTGTGGAGGCGGAGGACGCGCTCGAACTCGGCGAGGTCCTTCGCCTTCATGCGCTCGACGTCCTGCTCGAGGGCGCGAAGGGGGCGCTGCATGAGGCTGACGCTCACCCAGCGCGCGGGGCTGCCGTCGGCGCCGCCGGTCTTGCGCACCACGGGGCCGTGCATCGTGAAATAGGCGGTGAAGGTGCGGCTCTCCATGCCGTGGTCCGTGCGGTACGGCACGACGATCCGGCGCGTCCGAACCGGGAGGTCCTCGCCGCCGTGGCGATAGACCCAGCGGCCATCCCGCTCGGAGACCGTCTCGAGGAACTCGTCGATGTTGTCGACGCCGCTCGAGGTGTGCATCCAGCCACAGGTGCGGTTGAAGCCCTGGTAGACGAAGAACTGTCCCCAGGTGACGGCGCCGTAGGCGTCCAGCCCCTCGTCGCTCGACATCTGGAGCTCGGAGCGGAAGTAAAAGGAGGTGTGGGGGTTGATGTAGAGGAGCGCGTGGCCGTTCAGCGTGTTCTTCGGCGCGATGGCGATCCCGTTCGAGCCCGCCGGCTCCAGGGTCCACGAAGCGGGAGCCGGCGACGGGCGGGGCAGGCCTGTGCCGCCCCGGACGGCTGCCGACTTCGACTCCTCGTAGAACTTGGCCAGCTCCCCGAGGTCCACCCGCTCGATGTCTCCTCCGATCGAGCCCTCGCTGAACGCGAGCGCCATCCACGGCTCGAAGCGCTCGATGACACGCGGATGGACGTCCGGGTGGGTGTAGAGGAAGTAATTGAGGCCGTCGGCGAAGCCGTCCATGAGCTTCCTGAGCCACTCGGGGCTCGCCGCGTACTTCGCCTTCATGACCGCGGGATCGATGAACAGCTTCATGCGCAGGTCGCGCCAGACCTCCGAGGCGCCCTCGGCCTCCGCGAGGCGACCCAGGGCGTTGACGTAGTTCGTCTCGACCCGGTTGAAGTCGTCCTCGGCCTGGGCGTACTCCATGCCGAACACCGCGTCGGCGTCGGTCTTCCCGTGGACGTGGGCGACGCCCCAGTCGTCGCGGGTGATGGTGACCGCCGCCGCCTCGCTCTTCCAGCGGGCGAGCTCCTGGGCCGAGGGGTGGCGGGCGCCGCCGGCGGCGTAGGACGGGCGAGGCAGGAGCGCTGCCCCGAGGAGCAGGACGGCGCTCGCGATGGCGAGAGTGGCGTGGGGGACGCCCGGGCGGGCGGACGCTGGGCTTCTGCGGGTAGCTGGCCGATTCACAGGCCGACTCTACCGCGGCTCCATCAGAGCCCGAGCAGGCCAAGGGCCAGGGCCAGGAGAAGCAGCCCCACGGCCCTCGCAACGCGACTGCGCGTTTCTGCCGCGCAGGCTCCTAGCTCGCGCTGCCGACGTTGACGGGCCGACGTGGACGGTCGGCTTAGCCGTCTCTCTCGCGTTTCCGCAAAGCCACGGTTCCTGTGATCAGGAGAAGGGCGGTCAAGACCGCCAAGCCGACTTCAGAGGTGGAGGGGGATGCTTTGCACGGCCGCGACCGCCTCGAAACAGTAGAGCCTGGCATCGCCCGAGCAGTACGCCATGTCCTCGTTGGTCCAGCCGCTCGCGCTTGGCCCATCGGTGAGTCCGTACGTGCCAAGGACGTTGGGATCGGCGACAGCGCGGGTCCAATCGGCACATGTTTCCATGGATGGCTTTCCATTCCCCAAGGTGCCCGTCCAAACGCCGTTCCAGCATTGGCATGGAGGGTTTCCCGTCTCATCCCACTTGATGCGGTTCTGCAAGGGGCCACCCATGAGTCCAGCGACGTCCTGCGCGACGACCGCTTCGGAGCCCACCACCCGCAGCATCCAACGGAACCCGAAATTTCTCGCTTGATTCATGGCCATACTCCTCCCCGGATGGGGTTGTCCCGGCCTCCACGGAAGTCGACGGCGACGGATCAGCATCGTACGCTGCTGCCTGTCCGGCCGCACCATGATCGGGAGCTTGCAGTCCCACCAGGCTCGAGGCCGTGAATAGACCGGGAGAGACCCGGGCCCTGACCGCCCGCCGACGCCGAGCGGTTGTGGCGCAAGCAAGCGCCGCGCGTGGCGGCTTACCGCCGGCGCCTTCGCCTGGCGCCTGCTCGAGCGCTCCCGCGCTACGCCTTGCCGCCGCCCTGAGCCACCAGCGGCCCCGCCGATGTGACCGGCGCGGGTCGATCGCGCACGACCAACACGCAGTCGTCGCGGTCGACGTCCAGGCGCAGGCGGCGTTCTTCGCGCAGAGTGACCAGCAGCGAGTTGTCGATGTGGAAGCTCTCTGCCACTTCCTCGTCTAGGATCTGCGGCCGCTTGAAGTTGCGGCGGTCGTGCGCCCCGCCGTAACGCACGACGTTCCAGACGATCCACGCGCCGAGCACGGCGATGATCGCGAGCAGGATGCTGGAGTAGGAAATGAACGCAACGCGCAAGGCCAGATAGCCGCCGTCCCTGATCTCCTCGGTAAACCGCTGGATGCCCAGAGCCCACAGAAGCAGGCCGAGCAGGGGCAGCGCGAGGTAGATCCACGCCCCCCAGCACAACGCGGTGAGCACGGAGAGCAGCCCGGTGGGTACCGGGCCGCGGTGCGACCAGCGTCGCCGCAGCAGTGCGTCGATCGTACTGGCTTCAGCGATCGGGGCTTTGCCAAAGGGCATGGCCGGTCCCTCCATATCGACTCAGCGCCAGAGGTAATGCCACCACCGATGTGCCGGCGGTAATCACCCAGTAAACCGCCGGGTACCAGACGGCCCAGAAGATCTGGCGCAACAGGCGGTTGCCCTCGTAGTGGCGATCGAGAAGCAGACCGGTGAAGAACTGCAGCAGGCAGACCAGGGCGAGAAGGCTACCGGTCCACCCCGGCAGCAGGCTCACCACCTGTACCGAGGCAGGCATCTGACCGGGCAGGAGCTGGGTGAGCAGCCAGGCCAGCAGCACGACGAACACCGCGTAGCACCAGACGGTGCTCACCGCCAGCTCGATGAAGACCGCCCACATGCGACGCTTGGTCCAGACGAAGATCGAGCGGCGATAGCGCATCGCTGCTTCGATGCCCCCGCACGCCCAGCGCAATCGCTGACGCCAGAGCCCGCGCAGGGTCTCCGGCACCAGGATCCAGCACAACGCATGAGGCTCATAGAGGATCCCCCAGTAGGCGAGCTGCAGCTTCCAGCTGATGTCGACGTCCTCGGTGACCGTGTTCGACGACCAGTAGCCGACATCGTGAACGGCGCGGCGACGGAAGCAGGAGCAGACTCCGGAAACGGTGTACACCCGCCCCAAGAGCCGCTGGGTCCGCTTGATCATGCCGACGATGGCCGAGAACTCGCCGACCTGGATGCGCGAGATCAAGGTGGTCCGGTTGAGCACCCGCGGGTTGCCGGTGACGGCGCCGGCCCGCGGGCTACGCTCGAGGTCGAAGACCATCCAGTCGATGGCCTGCGGGGCGAGCAGGGCGTCGGCGTCGATGCACATCAGGTACTCGGCTTCGGTGGCCAGGGCTCCCAGGGTGAGCGCCTTGGCCTTGCCCAGGTTGCGCTCGAGCAGCAGGAGGCGCAGCGAGGCGATCTCCCCCTGCAACCTATCGAGCACCTCGCGGCTGGCGTCAGTGCTGGCATCGTCGACGACCAGGATGTCGAAGTTTGGGTAATGGCTGGCCGCCGCGGTGCGCACCGCGGCTTCTATCGACAGTTGCTCGTTGTGACAAGGAATGAGCACGGTGACGCGGGGATGGACCGCGAGCTCGGGAGGCTTACGCTGCCGCAGCTCCAGTCGGGCGTAGAAGATGATCGCCCCCACCATCCAGAACAGGGCCATGCTGAGCGGGTAGAAGAAGACGAATTGGAAGAGGTGATCCATGGCGGCCCTCAGTTGGCCGGAGGAGGCCGGTCGCCGGCGCCGGGCAGAGCAAAGGCCGACAGCGAGCGCAAGGACCTGGCGAGGCCGCTTTCGGCGAGCGCCACCGGCAGTCCGATCCATTGCCAACCGGCGATCGCCCGCGTCTGGGCCTGCCGATTGACCTCGGCCGGGGTGGAGGCGGTGAGGGTCAGGCCGCGCACGGCCGCCCGCCCGGCGACGACGGGAGCGATGGCGAACTCCTGCGCTGCGCCGGGCTGGCTCCACGCCAGGCGAGCCCCTGGACGCTCATAGCCCACCGCCTCGCCGAGCCGGTCGCCCGGCGTAGCGCCAACGGGCAGAATGGCGACGTCGGGATCCGCCACCCGCGCCAGATCCTGAGCGAAAGCGATGTCGCGGCCGGGATCGCCGCCGGCGGGGAGGTCGACGGCGATCCAGCGCACGCCGGCCCGGCGCAGCGCCCGTACCAGAGGGCCGACCACCTGCCCGAGCACCGGCGCTGAAGGGGTGTCGAACCAGGCGCCGGAAGGGCTCCCGGCGTGCAACCGCACGCCGTTCAAGGCCAATCGCTGGATGACTGAGAGCAAGCGCTGGGTGCGTTGCTGCGGATCGCCACCGGCACAGATCCAACCCGCGTCGACGTCGACGAAGCGCACCGGATGATCGTGGGGATCCCAATGCGCGGCGGCCTGCACCGGGGCCCAGATTCCGGCCCACGGCGGCACCCGGTAGCGCGGGACGCGGGGTGATTCGAGCACCGGGGGCATGGCGGCAAAGGTCGGTAGCTGCACTCGCAGGCCCAGGCTTTTCGCCACCGCCTCCGTCGCTCCGGACCAGGCGCCCGGCCCCCATGCCACGCCCACCGGCGAGGCGCCGGCAATCTCACCCAGTCGCTTCACTGTGTCGGTGAGCGAGCGCGACAGCCCCGCATCGGCGCTGTCGCGACGCGCCTCGGCGCCCGGGGCCGGCGAACCGCAGCGGAGCTCCTCGGCCGCGCCCGGCGGGGGCGTGTCGATCCGCGGCAGCAGCTCGACCCACGGCGAGCGCCCGAGGGCCGCCAACGTCGGTACGAGGGCGGGATCCTTCGCCTGCTCGGGCGTCACCGTGACCACCGCCGACAGCTGGTAGAGCTCGAGCAGGGGCACGACGTAGCGTAGGGCACTCACCGGATCGTCGAAGGACAGCAGCACCGAAGGCCCCGGGGGCGCCCCCGCAGCCAACTCGGACACCCGGCGGAAGGTCCAGCCATGCGCTTGCAGGAGCTCGACGTACTCGGCGACCTGCCCTGGCGTCGAGGCCGCGGCATTGCCGGGCTCGGCGATGGCGCCCCAGGCCAGAGAGAGAGGCCCGAGAAAGGCCGGGAGAAATGTTGCGGCAGGCGTGGCGGGGCCCTCTCCCACTGCGGCGACGAGTGGTGACGGCTCGGCGAGGACCGGCAGACCGGCGGTGGTCTGTGCTCGCGGGCGTTCGGCAACAGACTCACGGGCAGGCGGCGACTGCCCCGGCGCCGGCGCGACGGCGACCAGCACGAAGCACACCGAGGCGAGCCAGCGCCGCCCTGGCAGCCCCGTCTCCACCTCAGGCAGTCGCTCCCGGCACAGGCCGAAGCGGCGGATCACAGGCGCCTCCGCAGCGTCACGTAAACGCGAGGATCGAGCTCTCGCGAGCCGTCGTAGAGCTGGCTGCGGGCGCCGCCACCGACGACCAACGCCGTGCGTCCGCCAAGGTCCCAATCCGACTCCAACCAGGCTCCGCCGACCACTCCGGAGGCGAACCCCTGCTCGGCGTAGGAGCCCACGTGGAGCTGCAACGACCATGTGTGACGCCGCCCCGGCCGGTTGGCACTCACCCACTCGGAGCGGTGGGTGAGCGAGACGCTGCTGTCACGCTGCGGGCTGTAGTAGGGAACGTCGGAACGGCTGTTATCCGAAGCATAGAGCTCGGCGCCGAGGTAGGCACGATATACCGGCCCCGGCCGTACCAGGCGCTGACCGCCGAGCAGCGCGTAGCGCCTGACGTTGCCGTCGGTCAGCTCCGAGCGGCCGCCCCCGGCGCGCACATTCCAGGTCAGCCCCTGACGGTAAGTGACTCCGGCATCGTAGGTGTCGGCGACGATGCCCGCCGCCCGCGCTCGCACCGACAGGTCGCGCCAGGCGTCGTGGGAGTAGCCCAGGTCGAGGCGCCAACGGTCATCGGGCAGCACGGCCATCTGGAGGCGGCCGGCGGGCTGGCGGTCGAGCCCGTTGTCGGCCACGTCGAAGGAGACCTCGGCGCTGCCACTCAGCCAACGAGCGGGGCGGGCCGACAGACCGAGGTAGGCCTCCCGATCGTCGCCCAGGCGATAGCGGTCGTCCTCGGATCGGCTGCGGTAGGTGCCGGCGGCGAGCCTCAGGTGCGGGCCCAGAGGCACGCTCGCCTCGAGCTGCGCCCAGGTCTCCCCCAGGCCGCGATCGGAAGTGTCGTAGCGCGCCTCCAGGCGGACCTCCGGGGACAGCGCGGTGTCGACGTCGCGCAGCATCCGTTGGGCATGCTCGTTGTCGGGGTAGAGCGCCACCAGCCGGCGCGCCAGCCGGCGCGCCGCAGCGAGATCTCCGAGCGACATCAGGGCACCGGCACGGGCAATGCGAGCCGACGGACGGTCGACGAACGGCGCGCTCAGGGTGGTACGGGCCAACAGCTCGTCGACCGCCCGCAGGCCCCGGCGGGGCCACCCCTCCCAGAGATAGGCGGTGGCGAGCCCCTCGCGCACCCCAGGATCGCCCGGGTGGAGCGAGAACAGGCGCTCGAACTGCGCCCTTCCCGCCCTGGTGCGGTCGGCGAACAGCAAGAGCCAGCCGCGCTGGATCTCGGCAGCGAGCTCTTGTCCCGGGACCTTCGCCAGCCGATCGAGGGCCGCCGCTGCCTGATCGAAGTGGCGCTGGTCGATGCTGGACCAGTAGATACCCAGCCACGGCTGCGGCTGATCCTTGCGCTCCTCGGCGAACGAGCGGTAGAGCGCCTCCGCCGTGGCGGGTTGATGTAAGGAAAGATAGGCGTCGGCGGCAGCGTTCTTCAGCCAGTAGGGTGCGTCATCACGGCGCAGCTCCTTTTCCCACAGCATGACGACGTCCTGCATCTGGCCGGCGAGGCGATAGGCGAGCAGGAGGTCCCCGGCCGCCCGGGCGTTGCTCGGATCCGCCTGGTGCATGGCCTCCAAGGTGGCGATCGCCGCCAGCGCCTCGTGCTTGCTTTGCGCGGGAACGAAGACCGGCTCGGCCCAACCCCACCGGATGCGGCGAGCGGCCAGGTCGCCCTTCAGCTCGCGATCGAGGGCCACACCGGCCTCGCCCGCAAGCGCCGCCGGGTATCGGGCCACCAGCTCACGGGCGGCCCCCGGCGCCCCCGCCGCCATCAGGTCGTAGGCCGCCAAGCGGGCGGTCAAGGAGTCGTCGGGGTGGTGCTCGAGGATCACGCGACGGTCGAGAAACGCCTGCATCGGCAGGCCGGCCTGGTCGCGCAATCGCGCCCGCTCTGCGCGAGCGGCAAGGTCCTCGGGGTGCTCCTCCAGCACCGCATCCAGACGCCGTAGCGCGACCGCGTCAGGTTCGGCGCCGAGCAGCGCGCCGGCCGCGGCGGCGAGCAGGACCAGGGCGAGCCCGAGCCCTCGCACGATCCCTGCGGCCAATATCGCTTGCCGGCGCATTCGTGTCACCTCCAGCCGCGGCCGCCGGTACACGAGCAACCGCCTTGGTGTGGCGCATTTAACACGCTATCAAGTTGCTTCGTGTCCCCATCGAGGAAAGAAGTGGCGCCTCGGGCCGCCAGAACATGTGCCAGCTGCAGAACATGTGCAGAACATGTGCCAGCCGCTTCGAGAGAACGGCTGGTCGAGAGCGTGGCGCCTCGACGCTGTCGCGCGAGTGACAGGCGCTTCTTCGGCAGCGTGACGCGCGAGAGAGCCCTGGCGATCCCCACGCTGAGCCCTTGGGCTCTCCTCGCGCTGGCCCTCGGACTGGCGTTGGCGGCGATGCCGATGTTGGTGCGCGGGGGGTAGAAGGCGGCACACTTCGACGGCACGAGGGCACGAGGTAGAGCGCCGAGTGCGTGCTCTTGAGCTCCGGCACGCATCGGATCGAGGAGGGCATCCTCCGCCGCGCCAAATTGAGTCGCGCCTCTGCGCCTCTGCGCCTCTGCGCGAGACTTGTCCAGCCCGGGTTGTCGTGAACGAGCAGGCCTGGACTATTCATGATCCGGCTACTGCGAGCCGCAATTGCACGCAATCTCGAGTCGTGCTCGCTCTTCGCTCCTCAACGTACGTTCGAGTACGCCTGCGTCGCTCATCGCTGCGCTGCCCCGATCTCACGCACACTTGCGGCTCTCGCTACGCCGTCTCATGAATAGTTCAGGCTAGGAGTCTGCGCGGCAGAAACACGTAGTCGCGCGCAAGGGTGCGTGCAGGTGCGGACTTGTCGATCCTGCACGCGATCGGAGATTCGCTCGATCTGGCCGCAGCCATGGGCTGGGAGGTCCTCTGGGGCCTGATCCTAGGCTTTACGCGGTCGGCGGTCGTCGAGGTCCTGGTCTCCAAGGCGGAGCTTCAGCGGCTGCTGCCCGACGACTCGCCCGCCGCGATCATTCGAGCCTTGCTGCTCGGTGCAGCCTCCTCCTCGTGCTCGTACGCGGCGGTTTCGATCGCGCGCTCGATCTTCTGCAAGGGCGGCGACTTCACCGCGGCGATGGCGTTTCAGTTTGCATCCACCAACCTGGTGCTCGAGCTCGGCATCCTGATTGGTCGTTCTCATGGGCTGGAGCTTCGCTGCCGCCGAGCTCGTCGGCGGGCCACTGATGATCGCCCTCCTGGTGGTGCTCTTCCGCCTGGAAGGTGAAGTCCTTCAAGGTGACGTCATAGTAGGCGTAGGTGCCCGTCGAGAGAACACCGAGGCTGCCGTTGAGGCCAAGGTAGCCCTCGTAGGTCGACTTGTCGCCGGACATCCTCGGCGCCGGCCAGGTGTAACTTATGATTGGTACGTTCGCCCCGAACGACACGGCCGGTCGGCGCCGCGCAGACTCCTAGAGGTTCTGCTAAGGAGAGGTTCGAGATGACGATCGACACCGGAAACACAGAGTTTATGTTGCTCTGAGCCAGCTTGGTGAGGCTCATGACACCGCGGCTGGCGTTTTTCTGCGGCGGCCTGGTGGGTCGCAAGAACGTCTTGGCGATCATGATTCAGAGCTTCGTTTCGATGGGCTGGACGACGGTCCTCTGGTGGGCTTTCGGATTCTCCCTCTGCTTCAGCGGCGACATGAAGAGTGGCAGCGACTTCGCCGGAATCGTCGGCAGCTTCCATTGGGCCTTTCTCCGCGGCATCACGCTGGACATGCCCTCGCCGATCAACCCGACCATCCCCATGATCGTCTTCTGCGCCTACCAGATGATGTTCGCCATCATCACGCCGGCTCTCATCACCGGGGCTTTCGCGAATCGCGTCACCTTCAAGGCCTACATGCTCTTTCTCACCGCCTGGTTGGTCCTGGTCTGCTTCTACGCCGTGGCGCTGAAGAACCGGCTCGGCTGGGACGACGCGCTGGATGTCTGGGGCGTCCACGGCGTCGGGGGGCTCATCGGGATCGTGATGTGCGGCGTCTTCGCGACCACGGCGTTCAATCCGGCCGGAGTGGACGGATTGCTGCGCGGAAACTCGCACTTCTTTCTCGTCGAGTGCGCGGCAGTGCTGGTGTCGTCGGTCTGGGCCTTCGTCTTCAGCTACGGCATGCTCTGGCTGATCGACCGGATCACGCCGGTCAAGGTCGACGAAGCCGGCGAGTCAACCGGCCTGGACATGGCGTTGCACGGAGAGTCCGCGTACCTCGAAGGCGTCTGAAGACACTTCGAGCCTGGAGCGACCGACCCCGAGCGCGGCCGCGGGTCAGCAACCGCTAAGGAGCGGCGCGGCCCGCGGCGCGCTCGGGTGCCGAGCCGGCTTCCACCGGACGATCCCGCCCCGGTCAGGCGAGGAGGTGGGCTTCCACACGGTGCCCATGTCGAGCAGGTGGCTGAGGTAGGGGCGCTGCGGCGAGGCCTCGACGAGCTCCCCGGGCGCCGCGAAGTGTTTCTACAACAACGAGATCTGGAATTGGTGGAGCAGAAGGGATTCGAACCCTCGACCCCCACGTTGCGAACGTGGTGCTCTCCCAGCTGAGCTACTGCCCCACCGGCAGGGCGGCGAGTATAGCCGTCTCCGCGTCTCCGGGCAACGGCGCCGCCGGGTTCGTCAGGGCTCGGCCGCCGGGCTCTCGCCGCCGTCGGCCCCGGCTTCCACCAGGCCGGCCAGAGTCAGGCCCTCGAGGCCCTGCGTGCGCTGGTGTTCGACCTGGGCGGCCAGGTGCTTGAGGCGGCCCTGGAGGCCGTCGCCCAGGGGCTCGAAGATCCGCCCGCTGCCGGCGTCGTAGGCCGCGAGCACCTGCTCCACCGACACTCTGTGCGGCGGCTGAGCGAGGAGGTAGTCGCGCTCGCGCCCTTCCGTGGCGCGGAGGATCCCGGCCTCGAGCAGGGGCTGGAGGATCGGCTCGAGCTGATCCGGGGGCACCTGCAGGGAGTCCGCGAGCTCTTCCTGGCCGGTCATCGGAGAGCCTGCCGTGAGCCGGGAGGCGAGGACCAGGGTGGCCGCCAGGCCGATCCAGCGCCCCTGGAGGCGGCGCTCCGGGCCGGCGCCCCGGGCCATGGCGCCGAAGTGCTGGGCGCAGTAGGACATCTCGCTACCATAGAGGACGATCGTCCAGGTGACCTCGATGGAGATGGCGAAGAAGAGGGCGAAGGCGAAGCGCCCGTAGACCGCGCTCGGGTTGGTGAGAAGACCCACGTAGAGGCCGAAGCTGCGCCGCAGGAGCTCCAAGAGGATCGCCGCCGCCAGGCTGCCGATGGCGGCGCAGCGCAGCGACACGCGCGTGTAGGGGACCAGCCAGTAGAGCATGGTCAGCCCCAGGAGCGTTCCCAGGAAGGGCAAGAGGTTGAGGGCCACCGAGCTTTCGAGGAGCTCGCGCCCGAAGCGCTGGCGCAGGATGAGCAGCGTCGAGAAGGTGGCGCCGATCAGCACCGGTCCCCAGAAGACCAGGAGGGTGAACGACAGCAGGCGCACCCGGTACGGCCGCCGGTGGGAGACGTTCCAGATCCGGTTGATCGTCTCCTCGACGGTGCCGAAGGCGAACAGGGCCGTGGCGAAGAAGAACAGGATGCCCCAGCCCTGGAGGTGCTGGGCCTGCTGCAAGAACTTCTGGAGCTGCTCGGTGACCGTGGCCTCTTGGTAGGGCAGCACCTGGACGAAGAACTCGAGGCTCCGCTCCTGGTAGGCGGTGAACACCCGCGCGCCGATGAACGAGAACGCCGCGAGCAGGGGGATGAAGGAGAGGATCGTGACGTAGGCCAGAGCGGCGGAGGTGAGGACCACGCCGTCGCGGTGGGTGCGGCGCAGGGTCAGGAGGGAGAAGCGGCCGAGACGCGAGGCCGACTCGAACCAGGGTCGTAGAGCCGGTTCCCTGGGCAGCGCCCGGAGGCGTTGGAGGAGGGTGAGCTCGGTCATGGCCCGGTTCTTGCTCCTGGGGTACGGCCTGATGGTGGGAACTCTACCATCCGAATCGGCTCCGGCCGGTTGAAAACCTGAGCCGACCATGATAAGATATTAATCTTCGATGGACACCTAGACGACATTCCAACGACGGAAAAGATTGGGAGATTCATCTATGGCCAAGACGAACGAAGAGCCCACGCTCGTGGAGAACGCACGCGACAAGGTCACCAAGCTGGCCTCCGACGCCCAGACCAAGTTCCAGGACGTCTCCAAAGACGTGCGGCGCGGCGCCGAGCGCGCACAGGAAGAGATCCGGAAGGGCTACGAACGGGCCTCGAACAGCGCCCGCGAGAGCTACGACGATGCCTCGCGCAACCTGCGCAAGGGCTACCGGAAGGTCCGCAAGGACTTCGACGGCCTGACCAAGGACGTCAACGAGTACGTGCGCGACAACCCGGGCAAGTCGGTGCTGATCGCCGCCAGCGTCGGCTTCGTGATCGGTCTGCTCTTCCGGGGCGGCCGCGACGAGTAATCCGCCATGGCTTCTCGCCTCGTGCCGTCCGAGCCCGCCGCTCACGAGGTGGTCGACGAGCTGATGCCCGAGAGCTTCGAATGGGAACGACTGGTGCGCACCTACCCGGTGCCCGCCCTGGTGCTGGCCGCCGCCGGCGGCTTCATCCTGGGGCGCAGCCGGGGGGGAGTCGTGGTCGGCGCTCTCGCCACCTTCGCCGCCGCCCGGGTGACCGACGAGGTCAACCGAGTGCTCGGCGAGGACGTGCTGGAGCCGGAGTGAGCGGTTCGCCCTCCCGGAGGTGCTTCGGGGTCGGGTCAGTTTGACGCCCCTCCATTCCGCTTCGCGCGTCGAAGAGGCAGGCGCACCCCGGGAGCCGCGGGTACAATCCCGCTCCGGGGTGCGCTCGATCTTCCACATCTCCGACGTCCACTTCGGCCCGCCCCACCTGCCGCGGGTCTCCGAGGGTGTCCTGGAGCTCATCGACGAGCGCCGCCCCGACCTGGTGGTGCTCTCGGGCGACCTCACTCAGCGGGCTCGACCGGACCAGTTCCAACAGGCGCGGCGCTTCGTCGACCGCATCCCGGTGCCGACCCTCGTCGTGCCGGGCAACCACGACGTCCCGCTCTTCCGTTTCTGGGAGCGGATCTTCACCCCGTTCGGGGCCTATCGACGGTTCTTCAGCCGCGAGCTCGAACCGGTCTACCGGGACGACGAGCTCCTCGTGGTCGGCGTCAACACGGCCTTCAACTGGACCTGGAAGGACGGCCGAATCACCCTCGGCCGACTCCTCGAGGTGGGCGAGCTCCTCGAGGCGACCCCCGAGTCGGTTTTCAAGGTGGTCGTCGCCCACCATCACCTGATCCCGCCCCCGAACTTCGGCACCCAGCGCGTGCTCACCAACGCCTACGAGGCGATCGACCTTTTCTCCTCGTGCGGCGTCGACCTGATCCTCTCCGGCCACCTCCACCAGGCGTACATCGGAAACTCCGAGGAGTTCTACCCCAAGGGGCGGCCGCCGGTGGTGATCCTCCACTCGGGCACCACCACCTCGCGGCGCGGCCGGAAGGGCGAGCGCCGGAAGAACTCCTGCAACTGGATCGAGGTGGGGGCCGAGTCGCTGACCGTCTCTCACCTGCGGTGGCACCCGGAGCTCGACCGCTTCGCCGAGCACAGCCGCCACCTGTATCCCCGCCAGGAGCGGGTGCCCTACACCACGGAAGGGCTCTGAGCCCTCCGAAACCGGGGCGCCGCCCCGGTGGGACACGCCGCAAGAACGATCCCTGTCGGGGTTTTCACGGGATATCATCCCGAGACCAGCCTGCGGCCGGCGCGCCGTCCGGGCTGCCACGCAGAAAGGGGTGCGAGCGATGAGCGACTACGAAGACGAGGAGTGGGTGGCGGTCAAGACGGTCGAGGACGAGGAAGAGGCCGACCTGATCAAGGGCTACCTGCGCAACGAGGACATTCCCTGCAGCCTGGAGTCGCAGTACTCTCACGAGTTTCCCGCCCACGTCGGGCAGCTCGGCGTGGTCGAGGTGCAAGTGCCGGCCAGCCTGGCGGACCGGGCGCGGCGCCTGCTCGAGCGCCGCGAGGCCGAGTTCGAGGACGGAGGCGAGGGCGAGGAGGCCTGATCGGCAAGGTGACGGCTTTCGAGAGCGGCGACACCGTCGGGCGCTACCGGATTCTCCGGCCCCTTGGCGCGGGAGCGATGGGAGTCGTCTACCTCGCCCAGGATCCGCAGATCGAGCGGCTTCTGGCCATCAAGACGGTCCGGCCGGCCGAGGGCGTGCTCGCCTCGAGCCCGCAGGTGGCCGAGCGTCACGAGCGCCTGCTGCGGGAGGCCCGGACCGTCGGCCGCCTGATCCACCCCAACATCGTCACCCTGTTCGACGCCGGGGATCAGGACGGTCTGCTCTACCTGGCGTTCGAGTACGTGGACGGGCCGAGCCTCGAGCAGCGCCTGCGCGCCGGCGAGCCGGTGACCACGGCCGAGGCCTTGCGCCTCGCCCGGGAGACCGCCGAGGGGCTGGCGTACGCCCACGCCCGGGGCGTCGTGCACCGGGACGTCAAGCCCGCGAACCTCCTCCTCGCCGCCGACGGACGGATCAAGATCAGCGACTTCGGGATCGCCAAGGTCGTGGGCCAGGCGACCGAGCTCACCCTCACCGGCACCGTCGTGGGAAGCCCCCACTACCTGTCGCCCGAGCAGGTGCGCGGCGAGGATCTCGACGGGCGGAGCGACCTCTTCTCCCTGGGCGTCGTCCTCTACGAGCTCCTGGGGGGGAGGCGACCGTTCGAGGGCGAGACCCTCACCACCCTCGTCTACCAGATCCTCCACCAGGAGCCTCCGCCCATCGAGCTGCGCCCCGAGCTCGCCCCGGAGGGGGGGACCCAGGTCGGGGCCAATCTCGCCGAGACCCTCGCCCGGCTCCTGGCCAAGGATCGTGAGCAGCGCTTCGCCGACGGCCACCAGGTGGCGGCGGCCCTCGCCGAGCTCGAGAGCGGGCTGCCGGCCGAGGTGCTGGCCGCCCCGGCCGTCGTCCCCGGCGACGTGGCTCCGACCCGCCTGGTGATCCTGAGCGGCGCGATGGCCGCGCCGGCGGCCACCCGGCCCGGCGAGGTGGCGGGGGAGTCGGCGGCCACTCGGCTGCCGCCGGGAGCGGACCCTCCCCGCCTCCGCCGCCCCCGCCGTCCCCGGAAGTGGGCACCGCGAGGCCCGCCACACCGGCGCCGATACCCGCCCCTCCCGCCGCCGGCCGCTCGCGTCGCCTCCTCGTGGCCGCGGGCGTCGTGCTCCTGCTCCTGGCGGTGGGTGCCGGGGTCGCAGCGGTCCTCGGTCTCCGGGCCTGGCACCGGTTCTCGGCCGCCCGCGTCGCCGAGCTCGAGACCGGATCGCCGGCCCAAGCGGCGCCCGCCACGCCGCCGACTCCGCCAGCGTCAACTTCCGTCGCTCCGGACGAGGCGGGCCGGCCGGAAGGAGCGGGCCCGGCCGCCGCCGCGCCGCGAACTCTTCCGGAGGCTCGGCCGCCGCGGAGTGCCGGCGTCCCGCCGCCGACCCCGAAGGCGCGGCCGGAGCCGGCCCCGGAGCGCCCGGCGTCCCGGCCGCCGCCCGGCGCCTCGCAGCCCGACAGGGAGGGCGGTGAGGCGGGCGGTGAGGCCCCCTCCGGAGCAGAGGCCCCTGCCGCGAAGCCCCTGCGCCTCCGGCAGGCGGTCCGCGAAGACCCGGCGCTGCGCCGCGAGGTCCATCAGATGAAGGCCGAGAGGGCGGCGGGCCTGCCGCCGGTCGACCAGCAGCTCGACTCCGGCCTCGGCCTCACCTTCCGGGTTCAGCCCCGGGAGGCCTTCGTCCTTCTCGACGGGACGGTGATCGGCCGCGCGGAGGAGCACGAAGAGGGGAGCGAGCCGTATGTCCTGCCCGGGGCGGGCACCTACGTGGTCAAGCTGCGCAGCCCGGGGATGGAGGACTACCGCGTTCTGGTCCGGGCGAACGCCTCGGGTCCCGCGACCACCGTCCTCGCCGCCCGGCTCGATGCCGCCAGGGCGTCCGGTCTCGACTTCGGGGACCTGGAGCTGCACCGGGTGCGCGAGGCGATCGGATTCCGGGCCTACCCTCCGACGGCCGAGGTCCTGGTCGACGGCAAGCCGGCGGGGCGCGCGCTGCGCTACTCGGGCCGATTCGCCCGTGCGGCGACCTGGTTGTACCTCTCCCCGGGGCGCCACCGGGTGAGCGTCGTCGCCCCCGGTTTCCGCCGCCGGGACTTTGCCGTCGACGTCAGCGCCGGGGCCAGCGAGGCGCGGCAGAAGATCGAGGTGCACCTTGTGCGGGTCCAGTGACGCCAGCCTGGCTGGCCTGGCTGCCATGGCCGCGCCGGCTCGCCTCGCCCTGCCGACTCTGCCGGGCGAGCTGACGGTGGAACGCCTGGGCAACGGCCTGACCGTGGCCCTGCTGGCGAGTCCCCAGGCACCTGTCGTCACCACCGCCCTCTGGTACCGGGCCGGCACCCGGGACGAGGCTTCCGGCCACGGCGGCGAGGCCCACTTCCTCGAGCACATGATGTTCAAGGGCTCCTCCCGCTTCGGACCGGGCGAGGTCGACCGGCGCACCCAGGTGCTGGGAGGCGCCAACAACGCCTACACCAGCCACGACGCCACGACCTACTACTTCCAGCTCGCGGCCGACCGCTGGAGCGCGGCTCTCGAGATGGAGGCGGATCGCATGGCCGGCCTCACCCTCGACCCCCGGGAGGTGGACAGCGAGCGCCGCGTGATCCTGGAGGAGATCGCCATGTACGAGGACGACCCCTGGGACTCCCTGACCCAGGCGGTCGACAAGGTCCTCTACCGCGGCCACCCGTACGGGCTGCCCGTGCTCGGCACCCGGGAGGATCTGGTGGCGACCGGCGCCGAGGAGCTGCGGGCGTTCCACCGCCGCCTCTACCGCCCGGACAACGCGGTTCTGGCAGTCGGCGGCGACCTGGGTCGGTCCGAAGACGCCCTCGAGGCGGTGGATCGGGCGTTCGGCACCCTGGGGCGCGGGGTCGAGCCGGAAGCGGCTCGCGGCCCGGCGCCCGGCGCCCGCTCGGTTCCGTCCGGCATGGTGCGCATCACCCGGCGCAAGGGCGAGGTGCCCCGCCTGCTCCTCTCGGTGCCGGCTCCCGCCGTCTCGGAGCCGGACTTCCCGGCGCTCCGGATGGCGGTGGCGGTCCTGGGCCTGGGACGGAGCAGCCGGCTGTGCAGGGCTCTGGTCGACGAGAGCCAGCTCTGCTCCTGGGCGAGCACCAGCCTGACCGACGCCCTGGACCCCGGGGCGTTCACCGCCATGGCCGAGGTGATTTCCGGCTGCGAGCCCGAGCGGGTCGAGGAGGACGTTCTACGGATCGTCACGGCCCTCGCCACTGAGCCGCCGGCGCCCGAAGAGCTGGAGCGCGCCCGGGAGATGATGCTCTCCGACTGGACCTTCGGCCATGAGCGGATCTCTCAACAAACCCTCACCGTCGGCTCGGACCTGACCTTCTTCAGTGCCGGCTGGAGCGAGGCCGAGATCGCCCGCATCGCCGCGGTGAGCGCCGAGGACGTCGGCCGCGCCGCCGCACGCTGGCTGCAGCCCCGAGAGAGCTGCGTCCTCGGGTGGTCGCTGCCGGCGAGCGGGCCCGAGGCCGAGGCCGAGCCGTGAGAGCCTGTGAAGAAACCTCCACCCGTCCGGAGGCCCTCGCGCCCGGCCGCCTGAGCCTGTCGGTGCGCCGGGTCGAGGGGCCGGGGGTGGTCGCCGTGCGCGCCTGGGTCCTGGGCGGTGCCCGGACCGAGACCGTTCCGGGCCAGGCGCTGGTCACCGGCCGCACGCTCTCCGAAGGCACCCGCCGGCGCGACTGGCGGCGGATCGCCGACGAGGCCGAGGCCCTGGGCGCGGCGGTGTCGAGCTCGGCCTCCTTCGAGGCCCTCGGGGTGACGATCGACGCCCGCGCGGCCCACTGGGGACCCGCCCTCGAGTGGGCCGCCGAGCTGCTCGGCGAGCCGGCCTTCCCCGAGGACCGCTGTCGCTGGATCACCCGGCAGACCGCGGCCGAGCTCGAGAGCCTGGCCGACGAGCCCGATATCCGAACCGCCTGGGCCTTCCTCGAGCAGCTCTACGCGCCGCACCCGCGGGGGCGTCCCCTCCAGGGCTCGGCCGAGAGCCTCGCGTCCCTGGGTCCGCCCGAGTGCCGGGCCTTTCACCAGCGCTCGATCGCCGCCGGCGTGTGCGTGTCGGTGGCCGGGGCGGTGGAGGCGGCGGCGGTCGCCGAGCGGGCGCGCGAGCTCTTCGCCTTCGCGGGCGAGGCAAAACCTCCTGCCGAGGCGCCGACCATCCCGAGGCCCGTGGGTCTCCCCGAGCGCCGGCGGCGCGTCGACCTGCCGCCCGGCGACCAGGCCCACCTCTACGCCGGCTGCCTGACGGTGCCGCGGGCCCACGAGGACCGCCACGCCCTGGAGCTGCTGGGCGTCATCCTCGGCGCCGGCGCCGGCCTGACCGGGCGCCTCCCGGAGCGGGTGCGCGAGCGCGAAGGCCTCGCCTACTCGGTGCAGGTTCAGACCCTGGCGGGAGCTGGGCTCGATCCGGGCCGGATGGTCGTCTACGTCGGCACGTCCCCCACCACGGTGGAGGCGGCGGAGCGGGCGGTCGCCGAGGAGCTGGACCGGTTGGTCGGGGACGGGGTGAGCGCCCAGGAGGTGGAGGAGGCCCGCGGCTACCTGTTGGGCCGCGAGCCCTTCCGCCGCGAGACGGCCCGCCAGTGGGCAGAGCTCGTGAGCGAGGCGACCCTCTACGGCGTGCCGGAGGACGACCCGGTCTGGCGCCGGGAGCGCCTCGAGGCCCTGGACCGGGAAGCGGTCACGGCGGCGGCCCGCCGCCACCTCCGGCCCGAGGCGTTGCGGGTGACGGTCGGGATTCCGAAGGGCTGACCGGAGCGCCCCGCCCGGGGTTTCGAGGTCTCTACGCGGTGCGGGAGCTCTCGGTGCCGGGGTCGCCGGCCAGGATGCGCCAGCCGATCAGCTTCTCGTCGATCTCGCGCAGGCGGTGGCTGATCAGGCGGCAGAGGAGCTGGAGGAACTCGAGGGAGGCCTGGGAGTCCATGTCCAGGACCTCGCGGACCGTCGGCTGGTCGAGGGCGAGGACGGTCAGCGCCCCGCCGTGGGCGCGGGCGTCGGCCGAGCGGGGTTCGCCGTCGATCAGCGACATCTCGCCGAAGAACTCGCCCCGTTCGAGGATCGCGAGGGCCTCCTCGCCGCCGCCGGGGATGAACTTCGAGATCCGCGCCCGCCCCTCGAGGATCACGTACATCTCGTTGCCCTCGTCCCCCTCCTGGAAGAGGTAGGCGCCGTCGGTGAAGCGCTTCTCGATGGAGAAGGCCGCCAGGGTCACGAGCTCGGTCCGCGACAGGCCCTGCTCGCGGAACAGGCGGATCTTGTCGCTGGGCTCGACCGTCACGCGCTGGCCTGAGCGCTCCTGCTCGGCGCGGCGCAGAGCGAGAACGTTCTCCGCCGGCTCCTCGCCGGTGAAGAAGCCTCGGAGCTGGTCGTTGGTCGCCCGCAGCTTCTTGGCCAGGCTGCGCCAGAAGCTCCAGTAGAGCTGCACCGCCAGGTCCGGGTCGTCCTCGGAGAGCTGGGAGATCTCGGCCGCGTCGATGCGCAGGATCCGGGACGGCTCGGTGACCACGCCGTCGGCCGAGCGCTCGCGCAGGCTGATGAAGTTGACCTCGCCGATCAGCTCCCCGGGACCGATCTCGCCCAGGCTGAAGGTGCCGTAGTGGGTCGGCCGCTCGATCGCCACCCGCCCCTCTTCGACCAGGTAGAGGTCGCGGCCCGGATCCCCGTGTCCGAACAGGGGGCTTCCGACCTCGTAGACCTCCTCGTGGACCGCCCGGGTCAGCTTGAAGATCTGCTCGTCGGTGAGGCGGGACCAGATCGGCAGGCGCCGCAGACGGCCGGCCAGCTCGATCTGACCCGTGGCGCCCGTGCCGATGGCGGCCGGCGCGGCCTCCAGACCCCGCTCGTCCAGGAGGCCTTCCTCCTCCATGAAGCGCTCGCGCTGCCACTCGAGGCGGTCGAAGGCCGTGTGGAGGTACTCCTGGCGCTCGTGGAACATGACGGTCAGCTCGCGCCGTCCCCAGCCCAGGATCTGGCGCAGCGTGCGGATCCGCCGGCGCAGGCGGTCGGTGCCCTCCCGGTCCCCCGCGTGGAGGAGGAGAAAGCCGTGCACCGAGGAGCGAAGCGCCGCTTCCAGCTCGCGGCACTCGTACTGGGCCCGGCCCAGCAGCTCGGCCGTCTCCCGGTCGAACGGGTTGTAGAGGAGCGCCTTGGCGAGCTCCTCGGCGGCCCGCTGGAAGCTCCGCCGCCGGTAGAGGATGCGGCCGTGGAGCTTGTAGACGCCGGGCAGGGCGGAGTGCTTGCCCCGGGCGACCTCCAGGCACTCCACCGCCCGGGCGTGCTCCCCCTTGTCGGCGTAGACGTGGGCCAGGCCGAGGAAGTGGGCGGCGTCGATGGAGGCGCGGCGGTACTTCTCGCTCACCACCGCTCGCAGCCCCCGCGGCGGCAAGCCGCCCCGGCTCTGCCGCTGGAGCTTGCGCACCTCGGCGAGACCGAGCTTCACGCCGACGTTCTTGGGGTCGAGGCGCAGCGCCAGCAGGTAGAGGTCGGCGGCGGCCTCGAGGCTGCCGCGCCCGCCGAAGCGTTGGGCCAGCGCCACCAGCCGGTCAACGTCGTCGGGAGGGATTGGGCGGTTACTCATCCGGAAACCGGCTCTCGTCTCGAGCGGTGAAGAGGCTCTGGATGGTACCACTCCGCGAGCCCGGTTCCTGGATGATGTAGAATCCAGAAATGTCCATAGAGCAATAGATCTCAGCGCTTGGCCCGCGACCCGGGCCGGCGCACCGAGCTTCTGGAGGGAGGCGAGGGCCATGGCCTTGATGGAACGCGACTTCGACGTCCTGAACGTGACCCGGGAGGGCATCGAGCTGTGCCGGCAGGGCTCCTGGCGCCAGGGGCTGGACCTGCTGCGCAGGGTGGCCGAGGCGGACGACCGCAACGCCGACCTCCCGGGCCTGTTCTACTCGTTCCTCGGCTTCGGCATCGCCCGGTTCGACCGGCGCGTGCGCGAGGGCATCGCCCTGTGCGAGCACGCGGTCAAGCGGGAGTTCTACCAACCCGAGAACTACGTCAACCTGGCCCGCACCTACCTCCTGACCGGCGACCGGCGACGGGCGACCGACGCGGTCCGGGACGGCCTCCGGATCGACCCGGAACACCGGGAGCTCACGGACCTGATCTGCGAGCTGGGCGTGCGGCGCCGGCCGGTCCTCCCCTTCCTGGGCCGGGGCAATCCCCTGAACCACGTCCTCGGCAGGCTCCGCCACCTGCTCGCTCCCCAGCGGCCGGCGGCCGACGAAGATCCCCCCGACGACATTGTCTGAGGGCTTGTGAATGAATCTCCGCCCGCGGGGTTGACACTGGGAGCGGTCGGCGCTATTAATTGACCGACCGGTCGGTCGAGTTATCCGGACGCCCGGTCCGACGCCATGACCCCGAGACCGAAACGCCCCGACCTGCGCGCGCAACGAGCCGGCGAGATCGTCCAGGCGGCGGCGGAGGTCTTCGCCGAGAAGGGCTACCAGCGGGCCCGGGTGATCGACGTCGCCCGGCGGGCGGGCATCGGGAAAGGGACGATCTACGAGTACTTCCGCAACAAGCAGGAGCTCTTCCTGGCCGTCTTCGACTGGTACGTCGAGGGGGTGCTGGAGGCCAGCCTGGCCGCGATCGCCCCGAGCGACGCGCCGCCCCGCACGCTGCGCCGCCTGGTCGAAGAGATGCTCGCGGCCACCGCTGAGGTCTTGCACCTGTACCCGCTCACCCTGGAGTTCTGGGCGGCCGCCGCCGGTTCCGAGCTCGGCGAGCGGCTGAACCAGGAGTTCCGCGACCTGTACCGCCGCTACGGCGACGCGCTGGCGGAGGTGATCCGCGCGGGCGTCGCCTCGGGCGACTTTCATCCCGCGGTCGATCCCCTGGCCACCGCCCGGGTTCTGGCCGGCGCCCTCGACGGCCTCTTCCTCCAGGCCTGGCTCGATCCCGACTTCGATGCGCCGGCCGCGGGCCGGGCCTTCCTCGATGTCCTCCTCGGAGGCCTCGCGGCGCCCGCCGGAGTGCCCCCCGGTTCGGACTGATTACGGAGTGATCTCACCATGCGCTCACGAGCCCTCTTCGCCATCGTCCTGAGCCTTCTCGTCGCACCGGCCGTCCCCGCCGCCGCGGCCCCCGACTCGGTCCAGCCGCCGCCGGAGCCGCCCGACGCCGCCACCCTCGTGCGCCAGTCCCTCGACTACTGGCGCGGCAGCTCGTCGTTCGCGGTCATCGCCATGACCGTTCACCGCCCGGAGTGGGAGCGCAGCTCGGTGATGCGGAGCTGGACCCGGGGCGAGAAGGACTCCCTGGTGCGCTTCGTCGAGCCGGCCAAGGATGCGGGCAGCGCCACGCTCAAGCTGGGCGACGACATGTGGATCTTCACGCCGCGGGTCAACCGGGTGATCAAGCTGCCCTTCTCCATGATGGCCCAGAGCTGGATGGGCTCGGACTTCTCGTACAACGACCTGGCCAAGTCCGACGAGCTGGTCACCCGCTTCGTCTGCCGGATTACGGGCACCACCCGGGAGGACGGCCACACCGTGTACACGATCGAGGCGGTTCCCAAGCCGGACGCGCCGGTGATCTGGGGCGCCGAGCGGGTCCGGGTGCGCGACGACCACCTGCTCCTGGAGGAGACCTTCATCGACCAGGACGGCAAGGCGGTGAAGCGACTGACGGCCAAGGAGATCGGACCGATGGGGGGCAAGCTCTTCGTCATCCGCTACCGCATGGAGCGCCTCGACGAGCCCGGCCACTGGACCGAGCTCGTCTACCGCAAGGCCCGCTTCGGAGCCGAGCTCCCGGGGGCCCTCTTCAGCCTCTCGAACCTGCGCAACCCGCGCAGCCAGTGGGAGGGCGAATGACCGCCGAGCCCCGGGCCCGCGAGGGCGGCGAGCGCCGCGCCGCCGCTTCGTGGAGCCGGGCGGTCCTCACCCTGCGCCTGACCCTGAGATTGGCCTGGCGCAACCTCTGGCGCAACGGCCGGCGCACGGCGATCAGCCTGGCGGCGGTGGCCTTCGCCACCCTCATCCTGGTCTTCGGCGTGGCCATGCAGGAAGGCGGCTACGGCGCCATGATCGCGAGCGCCGTGGCGGTGTTCACCGGGGACCTCCAGGTGCAGGTGCGAGGCTACCGGGAGCGGCCGCGGCTCGAGGAGACGATCGAGGACGCTTCCGCCCTGGAGGCCCGGGTGGCACGGCTTCCGGGCGTCGAGGCCGTGGCCGCGCGCGCCCAGGCCTACGCCCTGGTGAGCTCGCCGGAGCGCTCCTACGGCGCCCAGGTCGTGGGCGTCGAGCCGGAGCGCGAGCGGCGGGTCTCGAGCCTGGCCGGGACTCTGCGTTCCGGGCGCTACCTGGCTTCCGACTCCGCCGAGGAGGCGGTGATCGGGGCCACCCTGGCCAAGAACCTCCATCTCGCCCTCGGCGATGAGCTGACCCTCCTCGGACAGGGGAAGGACGGCTCGCTGGCCGTGGCCGCGTGCACGGTGGTCGGCATCTTCTCGAGCGGCTCGCCGGAGCTGGATCGCCAGATGGTGGAGATTCCCCTGGGCACGTTCCGGCGGGCCTTCGCCCTGGGGGACGAGGCCCACGCCCTGGTGGTCCGGACCCGGGAGCTGGACGCGCTGCCCGCGGTGCACCGGGAGGTCGCCGCGGCCCTGGCGAGCTGGCCCGATCGGGCCGGTGGGCCCGATCGGGCCGGCGGCGACCGCTTGGTGGCCCTCGACTGGTCCGACGTCGAGCCCGGGCTCGAGCAGGCGATCGCCCTCGACGCGGCCGTCGGGTGGTTTCTCTACGGAGTGCTCGTGGTGGTGGTCGGGTTCAGCATCCTGAACACCTTCATCATGGCCGTCCTGGAGCGCACCCGCGAGCTCGGCGTCCTCCTCGCCCTGGGGGCGCGCTCGGGCTTCGTGGGCCGGATGCTGGTCGCCGAGTCGCTACTGCTGCTCGCCCTGGGGCTGGCCCTCGGCGTGGCGCTGGGGGTCGCCATCTCGGCCTACTTCGGGGTCCACGGCATCGCCTTCTCGTCGAGCGAGGAGCTCCTGGCCCACTGGAACCTGCCGGCCCGGATCCACCCCCGCCTCGACCTGCGCGCCCTCACCGTGGGGCCGCTGGCGGTCCTCGTCGCCACCGCGGCGGCGGCGCTCTTCCCCGTGTTCCGGGTGCGGCGGTTGCGCCCGGTCGACGCCATGAGGACGATATGAGCAGGGCCCGAACGCTGCCCCGCCTGGGACTCGTCTTGCGCCTCGCCCGCCGGAACGTGCTGCGCAACCGGCGTCGCACCGCGGTGATCCTGGCTGCGGTCAGCGTCGGCCTGTGGGCCATGCTCTTCTACGCCGCCTTCAGCCGCGGATGGCAGAACGACGTGGTCGACCACGCCATCGGCACTCTCACCGGTCACCTCCAGCTCCACGCCCCGGGCTACCTGGACGACCCGTCGGTGGACCACTCCATGGCGCCCCCGGCGGGCGCCGCGCTGCGGATCCTCGACGGACCGCGGGTGGCCGCCTGGGCCGGTCGGGTCCGGGTGCCCGCGGTGGTCCAGAGCGAGCGGGACACCGCCGGAGTGACCCTGGTGGGCATCGACCCCGCGGCCGAACGAGGTCTCTCGTTCATCGACGGCGCGGTGGCGGAGGGCCGGGCCCTGGCGTCGGCCGACGAGCGGGGCATCGTCCTGGGCCGGGCCCTCGCCGAGCGCCTCGACACCGGTCTCGGCAAGCGCGTAGTGCTCATGAGCCAGGCGGCGGACCACTCGGTCGCGGACCGGGGGTTCACCATCATCGGTCTGTTCCACGCCGACCGCGAGGCCACCGAGATGAGCTTCGCCTTCGTCGGCCGGCGGCGCGCGGCGGAGATGCTGGGACTGGGCGATCGGCTCTCGGAGATCGCCGTCCGGCTCGGCGACCGGTCCCGGCTCGCCTCCACGGTGGCGGAGCTGCGCCGGGCCGACCCGGCCCTCGACGTCGAGCCCTGGACCGCCCTCGAACCCCTCTCCCAGGCCATCCTCTCGCTGGCCGAGAGCTGGATCTGGCTGTTCTACCTGGTCATGTACGTGGCCATGGCCTTCGGTCTGGTCAACACCCTCTTGATGGCGGTGCTCGAGCGCACCCGGGAGCTGGGCCTGCTCCAGGCCCTGGGGATGCGGCCCCGACTGATCCTCGGCCAGGTGGTCGCCGAGGCCGCCCTCCTGCTGGCGGCCGGGATCGCGCTGGGGTGTGCCCTGACAGCGGTCACCCTGGCCCTGCTGTCGAACGGGATCGACGTCTCGGGACTCGCCCAGGGAGCGGAGCTGTGGGGCATGAGCAAGGTGATCCGCCCGGCCCTGACCCGGGTCGACGTGGTCTCGGCGGTGGCCCTGGTCACCGTTCTGGGAATCGCGGCCAGCCTGTACCCGGCCTTCCGGGCGGCCCGGCGGGTCCCGGTGGATGCCATCACCCGAGGGTAGCGGAGGACGAATCGATGAGCGACATCGTGGTGTGCGAAGGGCTCTCCAAGACCTACCGCTCCGGAGAGGTGGCCGTGGCGGCCCTCTCGGGCGTCGACCTGCGTCTCTCCGAGGGCGAGTTCACGACCCTGGTCGGGCCGTCGGGCTCGGGCAAGACCACCCTGCTCAACCTGGTGGGCGGGCTCGACCGCCCCACCGCCGGTAGCGTGGTGCTCGACGGCCGGCGGGTGGACACCCTCGGGGCCGGCGACCTCGCCGACCTGCGCCTCTGGCGGGTGGGCTTCGTCTTCCAGGCCTACAACCTGATCCCGGTGCTCACCGCCCGCGAGAACGTCGAGCTGTTGATGGAGCTCCAGGGGATGGACGCTCACCGCCGGGCCGAGATCTCCGGCGCGATCCTCGCCGAGGTCGGCCTGGCCGACCTCGCCGACCGCCGGCCCGCCGAGCTCTCGGGCGGACAGCAGCAGCGGGTGGCCGTGGCGCGGGCGATCGCCAGTCGACCGGCGGTGGTGCTGGCCGACGAGCCGACGGCGAACCTCGACTCGCAGACCGCCAGTGACTTGCTGGAGCTCATGCGCTCGCTCAACGAGAGCTCGGGCGTGACCTTCCTCATCTCGACCCACGACCCCCGGGTGATGTCCTTCGCCCGGCGCCGGATCACCTTGACGGACGGGCGGATCGTCGAGGACCGGTTGCAGTGAGCGCGGCCCGGCCAGCGCCCCTCCTCGGTCGGCTCGCCCTTCTCGCCCTTCTCGCCGGCTTCGGAGCGATCCCGGCGGCGGGCGCGGGCCTCGAGGCCCACGGCTACCTCAAGACCCAGCTCTCCTACCACCTGTTCCGCGCGGGCGACCTGGCGGCCGTCGACGGGCGCTCGCTCCTCGACGCCCTGGAGGACGCCCGCCTCGAGCTCGAGGCGCGGCCGGGCCGCTGGGACCTGGTCGGCCACCTCCAGGTCCTGGGCGTGGAAGGGGACTCGCCCCGGCTCCTCCGGGACCCGCGGCTCGCAGGCTTCGGCGGCGCCCTCGCCGGTCTCCCGGCGCCGTCCGACGGGCGGGCCTGGCTCGATCTGGAGCGCACCGTCTCGGCCACGGACTCGCGCCTTCTCCTCGTGCGCCTCGACCGGCTGTCGGTGGGCTACACCGGCGACCACCTGGTGTTGCGTCTGGGTCGCCAGGCTCTCTCGTGGGGCGACGGCCTGGTCTTCCAGGTGCTCGACCTGTTCAACCCGTTTGCGCCCAACGCCGCCGACACCGAGTACAAGCCGGGCACCGACATGCTCACCGGCCAGTGGCTGTTCGCTTCGGGCGACGACCTCCAGGCGCTGGTGGTGCCCCGGCGCTCGCGCCCGGGTGGGCCCCTCGAGGCGTCGGAGAGCTCGTTCGCCCTCAAGTGGCACCACTTCGCCGGCGGACGGGAGGTCGAGCTCCTGGCCGCCCGTCACTTCGAGGACACGGTCTTCGGAGGCGGCTGGACCGGCAACCTGGCGGGTGGGGTCTGGCGCCTGGACGCCACGACCACCCGCCTCGCCGGGGGCGGCGGCTCGGTCCTCTCGGCCGTCGCCAACCTGGACCACTCCTGGGTCTGGAGGGGCAAGAACGTGTACGCCTTCGGCGAGGTCTTCAGAAACGGATTCGGCGTGACCCGCCTCGACTCCGGCCTTGACTCCGACTTGGGGACGGCGAGCGAGGCGCTTCTCGCCCGCCTCGATCGAGGCGAGGTCTTCACCATCGGGCGCGACGAGGCCGCCGTCGGCGCGCGCCTCGAGGTGACCCCCCTGACCTCTGTCGAGCCGACCCTGATCGCCAACGCCCGGGACGCCAGCGGCCTCGCCCTCGTGAGGCTCCGCCGCGATCTTTCGGACGACCTGCGCCTGGAGGCCGGCCTCCAGGTCCCGTGGGGCGGGCGCGGCAGCGAGTACGGCGGCGTGCCGGTGGCGATTCCGACGGGGATCCGGGCGGGGGCCGCGGCCGAAGCCGCGGCCGGCGGGCCGTTCCTGGCCCCCGGCCGCTGGCTCTGGGTGCGCCTCGCGGCCTACTTCTGAGCTCCGGCGGAGCCCTCCTTTCCCTCGATCACCGCCGTCGCCCGGTCGACCTGGGCCGCGAAGGCGTCGATCACGCCGGCCGTGGCGTCCACGTCGCCGGGCACCTGGTTCCACTCGCGCTGCTCGATCGCCTCGCGCACGGCGGGGAGGGTCTTGACCCCGTACCCGGTGTAGAAGCCCGGGGCGTAGACGAAGTGGGTGAACCAGGGCCGGCCCGGTAGACCCTTCTTGAGGGTCAAGGTGCGCTCGGAGCGGAAGAGCAGGCCGTCGAGCTCGGTGCGGGCCCGGTCCGAGAGGCCCGAGAGGTCACCGCCGGCGGCGTCGTAGGCCTTCTCGTAGGCGCCGACGCTCTTCTGCAAGGTCGCGAGGGCGTTTTGGAGGGGCGCGAAGTTCAGGTAGGGCACCGGGTCCTCGCGCTTCGGCGGGTACCAGGTCTCGGTGGGGTCGGCCACGTTCTCGAAGACCTTGTCGTCCAGGCGCCGGTCGCGCTCGGCGGTGTCGTCGCGCATCGTGTCGGCGAGCTTCTCGAGCTCTCCGATGTACTTGCTCACGACGGTGGACAGGTCCCCGAAGGTGAACGGCACCACGTCGGCCTGGGCCAGGCGCAGAGTAAAGCGTCCGCCGGTCTGGGCCAGGGCCACGCCGTAGGCGAAGCCCGGGTCCATGAAGCGCTCGAAGTGGTCGATGGAGTCGTAGATCGAGTGGTACTGGCCGTACTGATCCTCCCCGCCGTAGCCGATGTTCATGGAGGCGATCCCGAGGTGCTGGAGGAACGGCGTGTAGTCCGAGCCCGAGCCCAGGGGGCGGATCTCGACGCCCTTCTGCTCGCGCAGCGTCTTGCGGGTCTCCGCGTTGCCGTAGAGGGTGAGGAAGTCGCGGGAGCGATCCAGGACCGAGATGCCCTTCTCTGGATCGGGCACGTCCCGCGCCACCTGGTTGGCGAGCTTCTGTAGGGTGTGGGAGCCGCCCATGGAGAGGAAGCCGCGGGAGTTGGAGTCGGAGTTGATGTAGGCGACGGCCTTCTGGCGCAGCTCGTCGGCGTGGGTCTCGACCCACTCCACCGAGCCCAGCAGGCCCGGCTCCTCGCCGTCCCAGGCGGCGTAGATCAGGGTCCGCCGGGGGTGCCAGCCGCTTTTCACCAGCATGCCCACGGCCCGCGCCTCGGCGAGCACGGCGACCTGGCCGGAGATCGGGTCGGTGGCGCCGTTGACCCACGCGTCCTGGTGGTTTCCGCGGATCACCCACTGGTCCGGGTACTCGGAGCCCGGCATGCGGGCGATGACGTCGTAGATCGGCTTCAGGCTCCAGTCGAAGGCGAGCTTCAGGTGGACCTTGGCCGGTCCGGGACCCAGGTGGTAGGTGAGGGGCAGGGCGCCCCGCCAGTCCTCGGGCGCCACCGGTCCGGTCATGGCCGCGAGAAGCGGTTGGGCGTCGCCCCAGGAGATGGGGAGAACCGGGATCTTGGTCAGGGTCTTGGCCTGGTCGAGGGGCAGGCGCTTGGCGTCCGCCGTGGCCCCCACGCCGGGGGTCAAGGGATCGCCGGGGTAGAGGGGCATGTCCTCCACCGAGCCGCGCTGCACGCCCTGGCGCGGGCGGAAGCCTCCCTCGGGGTAGGGATCGCCCTGGAAGTAGCCGTCGCCCCGGGGGTCGGAGTAGAGGATGCAGCCGATGGCGCCGTGCTCGGCCGCCACCTTCGGCTTGATGCCGCGCCACGAGCCGCCGTAACGGGCGATCACGATCTTGCCGGCGACGTCGATGCCGCGCCGGGCGAGCTCGTCGTAGTCGTCGGGCACCCCGTAGTTGACGTAGACCAGCTCGCCGGTGACGTCGCCGTCGACCGAGTAGGCGTTGTAGGTGGGGAGCTGCCCCTTCTGTCCCGAGGTGTGGTCCTGGGCGAGGGCGGGTTCCTCGAGCTTGGCCGTGTACTTCGTGGGCGCCACCATCTCGAGCTCGCGGGTCTTGGGAGTGGGGAAGAGCACCTCGAACTGCTCGATGTGGGCGTCGAAGCCCCAGGACTTGTACAGCCCCTCGATGTACTCGGCGTTGGCCTTGTCCCAGGGCGAGCCCACGTGGTGGGGCTTGGCGGCCAGGTGCTCGAGCCAGGTCTTGAGCAGCGCCGGGTCGAGCTGGGCGTCGAACCGCGACTCCAGGTCGCGCTGGGCGGCGGCGCCGTCGGCGGAGAAGCCGAGAAGGGGCTGGGCGTCGGCCGGGGCGTCGGCGGCGGAGTCGGCGGCAGCAAGGGGAGCCGCGGCCGGTAGGACCAGGAGGGCGAGTGCCAGGACCGCCACTGGACCGAGAGCCGGGCCGGCGAGCCGGCCGGGGCGCGGGCGGGCGAGGGAAGCGGGCGAGGACGGGCGTCGAGCCATGGGGACCTCCGGGATGCGATGAGGTGGAGAGGGATTCAAAGGGACCGCCGGGATTCTACCCGGAGGCCGCCGAAGCTGGCGGCGCCCGGGCGGCCAGCCGCCCCGGAGCGGCAACCCGCCCCTCAGCTCTTCAGGAGCGGAGCTCGACGGGGCGGAACCGATCGATGGGCGGGACGAAGAGCCCGAGGCCGAAGTGGGCACCGAACCCTACCCCGATCGGGCCGCGCACCGGCTCCGCGAACTCGACGCGGAAGCCGTAGCCGGCACCCGAGGCCCGACGGCCTCCCCCTTCCCGCTGCATGCGGAAGGCGCTCCAGCGGACCGCCTTGCCGCCGAGGTGGGTGCCGCCGAGAGGCTCGATGCGGACCGGCAACGGGGCCTCCCGGGCCTCGAGACGGGTACTTCCACCTCGGCGCGCCGCGCGCGTCTCGAGCAGCTCGGTCAGCAGCCTTTCCAGATCGTGCTCCGGGGAGCCGATCTGAAGGCCTCGAGAGTCGAGCTTCGGGGTGCCGCTCCTCGTGACCTTCGCGTGCCGGGTCGGGACGAAGGGCGTCCGGGACACCCAGACCTTCGATTCCACGAGCAGCGGGCACTGGCCGGCGTCCAGGTCGAGCCCGGCGAACGAGTCGGGTGAGCCGACACCGATCAGGACGGTCTGGAGGTCGTGGCCGCCATGGCCCCAGACTCTTTCCAGGCGGTGGAGGGCGCGGAGGGCGTTGCCCTCGAAGCCCATGTCAGCGACGACCGTCACGTGGGTGATGCGGCCGTCGTTGCCGTTGGCCTCGGGAAGGAAGAACGCATGATCGTGACCGGAACGAGGCTTCCCTTCCGCGTCTCGGCCGGTGAAGACCGAGACCTTGCCGGCCCGGCTGAGGAGGCCTTTCCTCAGCCTGTCGGCGACGGCGACCGCCTCGGTGAGCCGCGGGAGCACGGAGCTGGCGAGGGCGAAGCGGGCGACGGTGCGACTGGAATCCGTACCGCGCGCCGGCTTCCGCGACCTCGGCCGGGATTGCACCTTGTCGTCCGGCCTGAGGTAGTCGACCCAGCGGCTTCCGGGAGGCTCGCTCCAGCCCGCCTTGCGGAGCTCGCCCGTGTCGGCTTGCAGGGCCTCGAAGAGCGACTCGGGCAGGGCCTCGGCGATCCGTTGCCGGTCCTTCGCGGTGAGCTTCTCGCCGCCCGGAGCCTTGCCCCGGTCGCTGGCGCGGCGCTGTTTCTCCGCGAGACGTCTGGCTTGCCTCCGGGCGATCTCCGCCGTCCGCCAGGAGGCGTACTCGCCGGGCGGCATCGGTGCCAGCACTCGGACGATCTCCATCCGTTCGCCTTGCCCGGGCTCTCCGGCCGTCAACGGGACGACGTCCGCGGCCTCGCCGAGGGGATCGCTCCGCAAGTGCCCCTCGACCCAGGACTCGGCCCGGCCGAGGTAGCCGAGGCGCCGGACCAGGCGGTCGAGAAGGGCCCGCGTCGGCGGCTCGAGCTCGACCTCCGGCCAGCGGACGACGAGGGGCGCCTCGCCGACGTCGAGGAACGTGTCGAAGATCTTGGTGGTCCCCTCCCGGTAGAGGGGCATGTAGTGCCGGGTATGCGCGGGCACGCCTTCCGGCAAGACGAAGACGGGCGGCTCGAGGGCCAGGGCCCAGATCAGGCTCCGCAACCGGGCCTCGACTCCGTCTTCGCGGGCTACCTCGGCCTCGACGGACTTCAGGTGCCAGGTGGCGATGAGGGCCCGCAGGAGCCGCCACGGCGACGGGGGCCACTCGACGATTCCTTCGTTGACGTGGTGGTCCCAGGGCGTGGCGTGAAACCGCCCGGTCGGGAACCTGAGCTCGATCTCCAGCATCCTCGGGCCTCCTGACCGGCTAGCTCTTGAAGACGACCTCGGTGACCGGAGGACTGCTGAAGCGGCCCTTCACTGCGGCGATGCGGTCCGGAAGCCGCTCCTCGACCTCGGCGAGGGATGGGAGCGAGAAGCGCTCCGGGCGCTCGACCTCGAGCTCGCCTTCGAGCCGAAAGTCACAGGCCGTCCGGAGCCGGAGGCCATCGCGCAGGAAGCGGAGCACCTTGTAGAGGGCGAGGTCGACCAGGAGGGCCTCCACGTCCTCGCCCAGCCGGTAGCCCCGGATCTGGGCCAGGTCGAGGTTGAAGTAGGCGTGGATCTCCTCGGCCGTGTACTCGTCGCGGTGGAAGGGGACGTGGCCGAATCCCTTCTTCGCCTCTCCGGATGGGTTGACGTCGTCCCGCTTGACCCCACCACCCGGTGCCACCTCGACGCCTCGGGCCTCGATGAAGGCCGAGAGGGCCCGGGACAACCGGAGGCGACCGCCGGCGAGCTCCTTCTTGGCCAGGAAGACGCCGTGGAGCAGGCAGTTGGCGTCGTACTTCAGGAGCACCTCCGCGAGCCGTTGGAGATCCACGCGGCCGAGCTCTAGGCCGCCGAGCTCGTCCTTGAGCCGGTCGAAGAAGGTGCGGTCCGCGCTCTCGAGGATGTAGGGGCTGTTGAGCCGGTGGGCCTCGAGCAGGGAGTTGGTGAGCTGGCGCCCGCCTTCGTCGAGCACGGCGACGTACGGCAGGCCCCGGAGCGGGAGGGCCAGCTCTCCGGCCGCCTCGTCCCAGCAGACTTCCTCGAGGCGATTGGCCATGCTCTGGGCGGACTCGACCAGGAGTCTCGTCGAGCCGTCGCCGGCCTTGTAATCGGCGGCTCCGAGGTCGGGGAAACCGGTGGGCTGAAAGCGGGCTCCTTGGAGGGGAACGAGGGCGGCCCGCATCAACAGGCGGGGTTCACCGGCGAGTGCTTCGAGGCTCATGAAACTCTCCTTTTCAAGTCGTGGCCGCCGCTTCGGACGTTGGAACGGACTCGTCGTCTCGGGGTCGCAAGAAGCGCTGCGCCAAGGCGGCGACGGCGCGAGCGTCGAGGGGAAAGAGGAGCGCCGCCGCGGTGCGCCGGGCTTCACCGTCGCTGACATGGACCCGCTCCACGGCCGGCGCCAGACCGCTCGCACGCAGCCGTCGCGCGGCCTCGACCGCCGCCGCGCTCGCCTGTCCGGACGAGGCCAGCCGGTGGATGCGGGGCACCGCCGGCACCACCACCTCGCGGATCTGTCGGCCGGCAAAGCAGAGCTTCAGCAGGCCGTAGAGCGCACCGGGGAGCACTTCGCGACCGTGGGCGGCCGGCAGGGGGCGGCCGGTGACCCTCGGCCAGTCGAGGAGACAACATCCCCACAGGAGGTCGCCGAGCCGGGCTTCGTCGACCCTTCCCTCGATGAACGCCGCGACGTCGGCGGGGTCGGCGGCGAGCCGGCCCGAGTCCGGGTAGGAGCTCGCCTCCTCATCCGGCCCACCGCCGGCGGGTCGCTGGGTGGCGAGGAGCAGACGCCGGGCCAGGACGCGCTGGAGGTCCTCGACCAGGTCACCGTCGCCCCACACGATGTCGCGGCCCGCGTCCTCCCGCCACCGCACCCGCAGTCGGTCGGTGGGGAAGACGGTCTCGACGGGCTCGAGCTGCGCTCGCAACGGGAGAATCGTCCAGCGGCCCTCGCCGGCACCGTAGCGACCGCTCACCGAGGCCAGCGAGGCGGCCAGGCGAAGCTCGACGCTGCCGTCGTCGACCGCTTCGAGCCAGCCGGGGGAGAGCGCCGGAACCGGATGGACCCCCGCCTCCAGCGTCCAGCGCAGGCTGCGGGCGAGCGCCCGCTCGCAGCGTCCCAGCTCGATCAGCACGTCGAGGAGGCGCCGGGCGTCTCCCCGCTCACACAGGGACAGGATCGCCGACTCCAGGCTCCGAAGCGCCCTCGCCACCGAGGCCGGGGCCGTTCGGGCCCGGGAGCGGAAGCGGTCGAGCCAGAGGTCGACCTCCTGGAGATGCCCGACCGCGCGGTGGCGGCGAACCTGGAAACGGCCGAGGGGAGTCGCCAGGAACGCCAGGCCGTTGCGCACCAGGAAGCCGTAGCGGACGAAGCTCGCGATCCCGCGATCCACTCCGAGCGTGGCCACGGCCCGGGCGAAGTCGAGACCGCTGACCGCGGGTCGTCCACGCACGTTGGCCCGCCCCTCGGAGAAGAGCGCGCGGACCTCGGGCAGGCCGGCGGGCCGGCGCCAGAGGGGAACCCAGATCTCCCCTCGGCTGGCGTCTTCCTCCTCGGCGGCGGCGCTGCCGTAACCCGCCGCTACCGGCCGGACCGTGAAGGGGTAGCTCAGGCCGGCGGGGGCGTGCTCCATGCGGCGGGCTGCGGCGGCGGTGAAGACGAGCGCGCCCTCCAGCATCAGGACATAGCTCCACGGATTGACCAGTGAGCTGCCCCCGAAGTCCGAGGCGGCGTTGGCTCCACCCGTGGCCGCGGGATCGAACTGGCCCACGGGGGCATGCTCCAGGAGGTCCACCGGCTCGTCGAACAGCGCCGCGGCCAGGAGGGG
Organism: uncultured Acidobacteriota bacterium; assembly: GCA_963739795.1. Classification (GTDB taxonomy): domain Bacteria; phylum Acidobacteriota; class Thermoanaerobaculia; order Multivoradales; family DATKCC01; genus CAVUBL01. The sequence goes on from CAVUBL010000004.1 coordinate 73,315, forward strand.
CCCGGCCTCGGGCCGGGCTCCACCCGAAGCGGGATCGAAGAGCCACACCAGCCGCTGCATGAAGTTGTTGCTGAACTCGAGGCGGCCGTCGTTGCCGCCGGTGCCGAGGAGGGGCGGGTACTTCGGGCCGTCGCCGCCGAGCACCACCGAGGCGTCGAGCCACTCCAGGGCCTCGTCCGGCAACGAGGCCCGACAGGCCCGGATGAGCCGCTCCTTGCTCGACTTGTCGATCTTCTCCTCGACTCCGAGGCGAGAGAGGAGCTCGAAGGCCGCCTCGATGGTCGCTCGGTACGGAGCGAAGCGCTCCGCGGTGGACTGCCGTAGGGCGTCGATCCCCACCTTGCGGTCCTTCGGGAAGAAGCCGCTGCCGCCGTTCCACGGCGCCACGATCGGCGTCGGCCGGTAGTCCTCGAGGAGGAATCTCTGGATCTCCCGGCGGTCGAGGACACTCTCCAGCACGAAGACGTCCGAGCGCCAAGCGCCGCGCGCCTGCCGGTCGGCGGCGGAGAGGAGCCTCAAGACACCCAGCGCGGAGAGGTACGACGACAGAGGCTCGGGACGGCAACCGGGAAGAGTCGTCTCAGGCATGGCGGCTCTCCTTCGTGTCTCCGGAGCGCTCCTCGGCGCTCGCCCGCGCATCGGCGGCTCGGAGCAGGGCCTCCAGGTAGGCGAGACGGAACGGACCGAGATCGGCGTCGTCGCGCAGGGCCAGCACGCGCTCGGTCCAACTCCCCTCGCCCAGCCGCATGGGGGAGAGGTCGAGGCGGGTCGGTGCCAGGTGCTCTCCTCCGGGCAGCTCCACCGCCGGTAGCAGGTCCCCGTCCCATACGCCCCGGGCGTAGAGGGTGTCGGGAGCGTCCGGCTCCTCCTCCCCTGGAACCGACCGAAGGCTCAGGCGCACCTTGCCGTGGTGGGCGGCGATCAGGTAGGCGACGAGGTCGCGGTGGGGGGCGTCGAAGTCCACCGATCGGGCCAGCCAGGCGAGCGCCGACGCCAGCTCGTGGCGGAAGAAAGGGCGTACTCCGGTCGCCCGGAGCCGATGGTCCGACTTGGCCCACGGCCCGTCGCCGGGATACGAGCGGTCGGGCCGGGTCTCCAGAGGACCGAGTAGGCGCCGCTGAAACTGCTCGTGGGCCTTGCCCACGTCGTGCCAGAGTGCGGCGTCGGCGAGGGCCGTGGCGAGGAGGCCGGCCCCGTCCAGGCCGACCTCGGTCCGGACGGTCCTCACCTCCTCGGCCACGTCGCTCAGGTGGTCGCGGAGCAAGACCCAGCGGCCCACGTCCGTGTCCCGGTCACCCGCCATGGAGTCGGGTCGGCCGTCCCCGGCCTCGAGCTCGGAGACCGGGGCCCCGCCGGTGAGCCGGCCGGTCCAGCCCAGCGTCTCGTCGTAGCCCTCGGCGGTCGCGTGCAGGAGGTAGGTCTCTCCGGGTCGGAGCCCACGGGCCGCCCTCCGCACAGGGTCCCATCGCTCCTCGATCCCGTCCCAACGCCAGACCGAGAGCTGGCTCGATCGCGCCGGGTTCTGCTTGCGGCGCGCCTTGTTCAGGTTGCCGAGGAACGCCGCCGCGGCAGAGACCGAGACCCGGCAGAGCTCGTCGCGGCCGGCCCGCGGGAGGTCGGCGGGCGGGCGGGCGGTGCCTGGCGGGAAGTCCCGCCAGAAGAGCTGGACGTCCGGCAAACCGGCGTCGCGGACGAAGCGGGACACGTCGACGTCGTAGCCGAGGAGGTCGGGGCCCGTGTCGAAAAGATCGATGAGGTCACGGTGGCGCAGGACCGGCCGGACCTCCGGTTGTGGCTCGTAAGGCAGCGCAGCCAACGTCTCGGGGCCCGCATCGCCACCTCGGGCCGCGAGCTCCTCGAGGAGCCCTGTGGCCCGCTCGAGCTCGGCGGCCTCGTAGGGCAGGGCGAGGTCATCGTCTCCGTCCCGAGGGAGCAAGGGGATCCACCGAATCTGCGCCGGGGTGCCTCCGTCGCGCTCCGCTTCGCCGTACCGGTTGCACCGGCCGAAGCGCTGCACGAGGGAGGGCCAGGGGGCGAGCTCGGTAAAGAGAGTGCGGGCGGAGACGTCGACCCCCGCCTCCACGACCTGGGTCGACACGACGACCCGGTCCCCTTCGGCGTGGAGGACGGCGAGGTGGCGCGCCCGGTCCGGCGGCCGGAAACGCGAGTGGAGCAGGGCCGTCCGGAGAGTGCTCCCGGCCAGGATCTGTTCCAGCGCCCGGTAGATCTCTCGGGCCCTGTCCACGCGGTTGACCACCACCAGGGTCAGCCCGCCGCGCTCGATCGCGGCGGCGGCCACGGCCTCGGCGAGCCGGCGGTAGTCGCCCTCCTCGGGCCGGGCCTCGAGGGCGAGATCACCGGCGCGGACGAGTTGCTTCCGCGCCAGGGTCCTCAGGCGAACGGCCTCTTCGTCTCGTCGTTCCTCGGGTGAGAGGCCGTGGACCGTCCAGCCTCCCGCGGGCTGCGGGTGATCGACGGTGGCGAGCTGCGCGCGGCCCAAGGTCGCGCTCATCCACAGGGAGTGGGTCGGCCCGAAGGCTCCGAGCGCGGCGCGGAAGGCTTGGAGCTGGGCGCTGGTCTCGACGCCCACGCCCATCAACTGGGTCTCGTCGAAGACCCACAGGCAGTCCGAGTTGAGGAGCCCGAAGTGCACGGGCCAGCGGAAGCGGCTCATGCCGTACCCGCGGGAGAGGGCGCGCGAGAGCAACATGTCCTGGGTGCCCACGACGACCTGGGGCCGACCGGGGTGGAGGTCCCACTCCGCTTCCGTACTGCCGCCCATCAATTGGGAAGCTCCCGGAGGCTCCAGCCCCCGGTCACGGAAGAGGGGAGCGGCCGTCCGGCACCACGCCTGCGCGCAGGCGAAGGTCTGTTCCACGAGGGTTCGCATCGGAAGGCAGTAGACGAGACGCCGTCCGGTCCCCGGGTCGTCGTGGAGTCGCTTCCAGAGCCAGGCGACGATCACCGCCGCGGTCTTGCCCAGGCCCGTGGGCACGTCGAGCAGGTCGGGCCAGCCCTCCCGCTCGGCCAGCCGGCGCTGGTAGCCGTACGGGGAGTGTCCCGTCAGCTCCTCGAAGAAGCGTTCGGTGGAGTCGGGTGTTCGCGTCGTCTCGAGGCTCATCTCGCGATCCGAGGTTGTTCCACTCCCGGAGTGTCACGTGGCGGTCCAAGGATTTCTCGACCCAGTGGGGTCACGCCCTCGCGGGCGTGGATTCGCTCTGCTGCCCCGTCGCAGGGCAGGGCTGCCTGCTGGGGCCGCGCCCGGGCGGGCATGGAGACAGCTCGGCACGTAGGTGCTCTCAGGCACCCTTGCTGCTTCAAGGGAGCCGCGACGACGGACCGCGTCACGGTAGGGTCCGGATGGTGGGCTGTCACGGAGCCATGATGGCATGGCTTGTCTAAGCAAGAGAATGAGCGTAGTCGGTGGTCTCAGTCACCGTTACTGAAGCTCGGAATGGTCACCACCTACCTTGTCTCCGACTCAGGTGTGCCCCGGGAGTGGCGGTCTCAGGAGCAGGTGTCCTTGACACGGGTGGCCTCGCGAGATACATGTACTGCATGGCGGTATCCCTTCGTCTTCCAGCCGACATCGAGATCCGCCTTGCGGACCTCGCCCGGCGAACCGGACGGACCAAGAGCTTCTACATGCGAGAGGCGATCGTCGAGCACCTCGACGACCTGGAAGACCTCTACCTCGCCGAACGACGTCTCCAGGACGCCGTGTCCGGTCGCTCCGGCACGGTGCCACTGCAAGAGCTCTTGAAGCGGCATGGCTTGGCGGATTGAGATCGAGCGAGCCGCGGCCAGAGAGCTCGACAAACTCGATCCGCCGGTCGCCCGACGCATCTTGCGATTCCTGTGGGAGGGGCTGGCCCCTCTCGACGATCCCCGCACTCTGGGCCAGGCCCTTCGCGGCTCCCGACTCGGCGACTTCTGGAAGTATCGAGTCGGGGACTGTCGCATCATCGCGGCGATTCTCGACGAGAAGCTCGTCGTCCTCGTGCTCCGGGTCGGGCGGCGGGACTCCGTCTACCGCCGGCCGCTCTGAGCCGCGCCTGCCGGCCCGCCTCTCAACCCTTCGCTCCGGATGGTGTCTCTCCCTCAAGGGGGGCCGTCTCGCCCCCCTCTCCGGGAGAGCCCAGCCATGGCCGCCGCCACCTCCGTTCCCGATCTCGTTCCCGCCCGGATGCTCAACGAGTACGCATACTGCCCGCGGCTCGCCTACCTGATGTGGGTCGACCGCGAGTGGGCGGACAACGTGGAGACGCTGGAGGGAAAGCACGCCCACCGGCGCGTGGACCGGGAGCCGGGGGAGCGCGAGCGGCTCCACGACCGGTCGATCCGTCTCTCGAGCTCAGAGCTCGGGGTGACGGCCGTCCTCGACCTCGTCGAGCGCGCCGGGCGCCGCGCGCGTCCCGTGGACTACAAGCGCGGCAAGAGGCCGCCGGTGGCGGGAGGTGTCTACGAGCCCGAGCGGGTGCAGCTCTGTGTCCAGGGACTGCTCCTGCGCGAGGCCGGGTACACCTCGAACGAGGGGCTGATCTACTACGTCGCGTCCCGCGAGCGCGTCCGCGTGCGCTTCACGAAGGCCCTGGTGGAGCGCACCCTCGAGCTCCTCGCCGAGATGCGGCGGGTGCTCGCCGAGGGCTCGCTGCCTCCGCCCCTCGAAGACAGCCCGAAGTGCCCGCACTGCTCTCTAGTCTCGATCTGTCTTCCCGAGGAGACCCGCTTTCTGCGCCAGGGCGGCGGCAAGCCCCGGCCGCTGGCGGTCTCTGATCCCGCGACCTACCCCCTGGTCGTCCAGGAGCCGGGCGCCCGGGTGCACCTCAAGGGCCAGCAGCTCCTGGTCGAGAGCCCCGACGGGGACCGGACGGTGGCCCGCCTGGCGGAGACCTCCCACGTGGTCCTCATGGGTGGGGTCTCCTGCTCGATGCCGGCGCTCCACGAGTGCTGCCGGCGGGAGATCCCCATCCTCCACTTGAGCGGCGGGGGCTGGTTCTACGGGCTCACCCGAGGGCTGGGCTCGAAGAACGTGGCGCTGCGCAGCGAGCAGTTCGCCGCCGCCCGCGACAGTCGGCGCTCCCTCGCCGTCGCCCGGGCGGTCGTGGCGGCGAAGATCCGCAACGCGCGGGTCCTCCTGCGGCGCAACGGGGCTCCGTCGAAGGACGACCTCGGGCTCCTCGCCGGCTATGCCCGGCGCGCCCGGGAGGCCGGCGACGCCGACGAGCTTCTCGGCCTCGAAGGGAGCGCCGCCAAGGTGTACTACGCCGCCTTCTCGACCATGCTCAAGGTCGAGGGCGACGTCTTCGCCGCTTTCGACCTGGACGGCCGCAACCGCCGCCCGCCGCGGGACCCGGTCAACGCGCTCCTCTCCTTCGCCTACAGCCTCCTCACCAAGGACTGGGTGGTGACGCTGACTACGGTGGGCTTCGATCCACTGATGGGCCTGTACCACCAGCCGCGCTATGGCAAGCCGGCACTCGCCCTCGACCTCATGGAGCCGTTCCGGTCCGTGATCGCCGACAGCGTGGTGATCGGGGCGATCAACAACGGCGAGATCCGGCCCGACGACTTCTTCGAGCGGGAGGGCGGCGTGCTCCTTCGCTCACCGGCGCGCAGACGACTGATCGGCGCCTACGAGCGCCGCCTGGGCCAGAAGGTGCGCCACCCCGTGTTCGGCTACCGCACCACCTACCGCCGACTGTTCGAGATCGAGGCGCGCCTCCTGGGGCGCCACCTGACCGGCGAGCTCGCCGAATACCAGCCCTTCGAGGTGAGATAAGGCGCCATGGACCTCTACTGCTACGTGGTGACCTACGACATCTCGGAGGCGAAGCGCTGGCGCAAGGTCTACCAGGTGATGCAGGGCTACGGGGAGCACGTGCAGCTCAGCGTCTTTCGCTGCGACCTGACCGAGACCCGGCACGTGCGGATGAGGAACGCCTTGGACCGCGTGATCCAGCACGACGAGGACCAGGTGGTGATCGCCAAGCTCGGCCGCAGCACGCCCGAAGTCCTGGGAGCCATCGAAGTCCTGGGCCGGCCCCGGAAGTTCGAGCTGCCGAAGTCGGTCGTGGTGTGAGAGTCGGTATCATGAGGAGCATGACCAGGGTGCGCACACGCCGCTGCGAGAGGTCCGGTGCCGCCGTTCCCGCCGGGGAGCGCTCGCGCCGGCTCTCCCCCGTAGCGAAGGGATCTTTGACAACGGAAGGACCGATGGCGGCCGGTTGGCAAGCCCGAACCACAGCACCGCTCGCAACCGCGCCCGGAAGCGCCCGCCTGGCGGGCCTCCGGGCGCGGAGTGTTTCCACGTCCACCAAGACGTGGCCCCATTGAAGCCGGTCGAGCGCCGATGCAGCGATCCGAGCTGCCAGCGAGCGTTTCCACGTCCACCAAGACGTGGCCCCATTGAAGCGCGCCGCAGCCGGCTCGCGCCGGCTCCGGCGCCGCAGTTTCCACGTCCACCAAGACGTGGCCCCATTGAAGCGCGAGCTGCGCGGCTCGAGCGTCGACGCGACTCGCGTCGGTTTCCACGTCCACCAAGACGTGGCCCCATTGAAGCGCGGCGCCGAGCTCGCTCGCGCCGATCCGGCGACGCGGTTTCCACGTCCACCAAGACGTGGCCCCATTGAAGCGTCGACCGCGGATCGGCCGAGCTCGCAGCGTCGACGCCGTTTCCACGTCCACCAAGACGTGGCCCCATTGAAGCGTGGCCGGCCGAGCTGACCGAGCACGCGCTCGCCGAGCGTTTCCACGTCCACCAAGACGTGGCCCCATTGAAGCGCGACTGCGAGCTCGCACGACGCCGCTCGACGCTCGCGTTTCCACGTCCACCAAGACGTGGCCCCATTGAAGCGCCGGTCGACGCTCGCACGTCGAGCGCTCGTGCGCCCGCGTTTCCACGTCCACCAAGACGTGGCCCCATTGAAGCCGGACCGCGACCGTGGCGACGCGCTCGAGCGCCGGTCGTTTCCACGTCCACCAAGACGTGGCCCCATTGAAGCCGAGCCGGCGTGGCAACGCGCTCGAGCTGCGACCTGCGGTTTCCACGTCCACCAAGACGTGGCCCCATTGAAGCGATTACCTGCAGCTCCTCGCGCGACCCCACCCGGGGTTTCCACGTCCACCAAGACGTGGCCCCATTGAAGCGAAGCGTCCGTCCCGCGGGTCGGTCACGATCAGTACGTTTCCACGTCCACCAAGACGTGGCCCCATTGAAGCGTCTCGACGACGTGCGGGCAGGGCTCAGTAGCCATAGTCGTTTCCACGTCCACCAAGACGTGGCCCCATTGAAGCCGAGCTTGACGTGCTTTGGCCGCGTCTCCGCTCGTCGTTTCCACGTCCACCAAGACGTGGCCCCATTGAAGCCTAGTGTCTCCGCCGCTCCCGATCGTCAGTGCCCCGGTTTCCACGTCCACCAAGACGTGGCCCCATTGAAGCTGGACCTCGGCGGGCAGCTTCTCCAGCAAGTCGAAGTTTCCACGTCCACCAAGACGTGGCCCCATTGAAGCCGGGTCAGCGATCTTCCCCTGCCCGACAAGCTCGTCGTTTCCACGTCCACCAAGACGTGGCCCCATTGAAGCTCGAACCTCTCGGAGGTGACGCGGCACCGCAAAGAGCGTTTCCACGTCCACCAAGACGTGGCCCCATTGAAGCACGCAGGCGGACCTCGACGCGGCGTTCCCAGAGTCGTTTCCACGTCCACCAAGACGTGGCCCCATTGAAGCCAGCGCCACCTCTTGAGGCTCGCGCAAGCTCCCATCTCGTTTCCACGTCCACCAAGACGTGGCCCCATTGAAGCGCCGAGGGACTGCGAAAGGCGAGGGCGAACACGATCGTTTCCACGTCCACCAAGACGTGGCCCCATTGAAGCTCGTGCTCGACGAAGTACCTGGCGGCGTTCACCGGGGGTTTCCACGTCCACCAAGACGTGGCCCCATTGAAGCACCTGCACGCGCGACGCGGACCACGATCCACCGCATGTTTCCACGTCCACCAAGACGTGGCCCCATTGAAGCGGAGTCGGCGGAGCATCATCGGGGGCGGGTCGAGGCCGTTTCCACGTCCACCAAGACGTGGCCCCATTGAAGCGGGGAAGCTCAGCCGGAGCAGAAGTCGAAGATTGCGTTTCCACGTCCACCAAGACGTGGCCCCATTGAAGCGACGCCTTGCTCGAGGCGGCGGAGCGGTCCGGCGATGTTTCCACGTCCACCAAGACGTGGCCCCATTGAAGCCACCCGGGTAAAGACCCGCATCCCCAGCCGGACCGCCGTTTCCACGTCCACCAAGACGTGGCCCCATTGAAGCGTCCCCTCGGGGGTCGAGGGGCCGACTCGGGTTCCGGTTTCCACGTCCACCAAGACGTGGCCCCATTGAAGCAGATCATGAGCCCCGCGGCCTCGCCCCTCCTGTCGGTGTTTCCACGTCCACCAAGACGTGGCCCCATTGAAGCCGCCGTAGCGGGGCCTCGGCACTCACCATCGACGACGTTTCCACGTCCACCAAGACGTGGCCCCATTGAAGCTGCGAAGACTGCGCAGAGGCATGGCTCGCCGTGCTCGTTTCCACGTCCACCAAGACGTGGCCCCATTGAAGCTGGACGGTCTGCTTCTCCCACCCGCTGTACCAGCAGGTTTCCACGTCCACCAAGACGTGGCCCCATTGAAGCGTGGCCATGCGGGTCGCCTGGTCCTTGATGGCGTCCCGTTTCCACGTCCACCAAGACGTGGCCCCATTGAAGCCGTAGACTGGAGCGTGTGGTCAAGGTGGGATAGTGCGTTTCCACGTCCACCAAGACGTGGCCCCATTGAAGCCTGGTGCCGGCGGAGCCGCCGGCGCGCAGATCGCCCGAGCGAGTTTCCACGTCCACCAAGACGTGGCCCCATTGAAGCAATGCCGCGTAGTCCAGGTGCAGGGGCTTCGATCCACGTTTCCACGTCCACCAAGACGTGGCCCCATTGAAGCATGGGCCGCCGCGCCTCGGTCTTCCGTCCGTCCAGGAGTTTCCACGTCCACCAAGACGTGGCCCCATTGAAGCATTGACAACAACGCGGGTGCGGAGCTGCCGGGCGAGTTCCCACGTCCCCCAGACGTGGCCCCATTGCTGCGGGGAACTCCGCGCTGGCGAGCCGTGGCACGGCTCGCTCGCTCCTCCCCGTCACGCCGGGCTCGGTGCCTCGTCACTCGCGGGCGGTCTCCCGCCCCTGTCTCGTTCTGTGAAACCTCTGCACATTAGTAAGTGTCCTAAGACTAAGACGTCTGATCACACCAAACCGCAGAGGAGAGACAGCATGAGACGCAACCCTTCCACCCACCGCCTTCTGATCGCCGCCCTGACGATCGGCGCCGCGGCCCTTCTGGTCGCCTTGCCCGCGAGCGCGACTTCGTCGGAGGGCTCCGTGCCCTCCAACCTCGAGACCCAGGCCCTGTCCATCGCGGCGGGGCAGGCGGGGGTCCCGGAGTCGGAGCTGACGATCGCGGCCGACTCGCCGGTGGTCTTCCCCGAGCAGGGGATCACGGTCTACGACTTCAAGATCGTGGACGAGGCCGGCTCGGCGATGTACCAGGTGACCCTCGACGACTCCGGCGTCCAGCAGGACCTGGAGTCGCTGGCGACGGCGGAGGGCGACCTCTCCCGGGCGCGTTACGGCGCCCTGGACAAGGACTTCTTCGCCCGCCTCCAGGCGGCGCCGCCGGACCAGGTCTTCCCGGTCGACGTGTGGGTGGGCGAGCCCTTCCTCGATCCCGCGGTCCAGCGGCCGGACCCCGAGACGAACCCGTCCGAGGCCGAGGTCGACAACGCCGCGGCCAACAACGACGCCGCCCAGCTCAGTACCGTGCAGAATGCCGTAGCGCCGGTCGTGAGTCAGCTCAAGGCGGACGGTTACACGGCCGTGAGCGACGACTCGGCGCCGATCGTGTCCACCCAGGTTCCCGCCCAGTACCTGCTCACCAACCTGTCCCGGTGGGCCGAGGTCCTGCAGATCGAGGACGACAGCCAGACCCTCGAGCCGAACCTGGAGATCCAGCTCCCGGCCTGCCAGACGAACGTCGTCCACAACCAGGGCATCACCGGGTCCGGCGTCCCCGTCGCCGAGGTCGAAGTCGGCGGGCGCATCAACACGAGCAATCCGTACCTGGCCGGCGTGACCCAAACGTACGGCTATAGCTGTGTCTCCTCCCATTCGGCGGCCGTCGCCGGCATCATCCGCAGCACCAACACGGCGCGGCTCGGCCACGCCTACAACAGCAACCTGTGGATCGGCGGCACCTGCGGCGGCGTCGTGAGCCAGGTCCTGACCGAGTCCACCAATGCCCGCAACTGGGGGGCGCGCACCTTCAACCTCAGCTTCGGCGGCAACTTCGGTGGCGTGCCTTCGACCCTCGACCGCTACTACGACTCCCTGGTGCAGACCTACTGGCGAACGGTGGTTCCGGCGGCCGGCAACGCGGGGATCTACGGCTTCGTGGACAGCCCGGGAACGGCCTACAACGTGGTGACGGTGGGCAGCTACGACGACCAGAACACCACCTACTGGCCCGACGACGTCATGGCGAGCTACTCGAGCACCGTCAACCCGCTTTCCAACCACGGCGACCGGATCAAGCCGGAGGTGGCGGCGCCGGGCTCGAACATCAACAGCACCACCAACGCCTCGCCGTGGACCGGCGCGGTGGGCAGCGGCACGAGCTACGCGGCTCCGGCGGTGACCGGCATCACGGCCCTCCTCATGCAGCGCAACTACTCCCTCCGGGTGTGGCCGGAGGCGGTCAAGGCGATCCTCATGGCGAGCGCCGAGCACAACATCGAGGGGGCCACGCGGCTCAGCAACCGGGACGGCGCCGGCGGCGTGGTGGCGGACCGGGCGGACCGGGTCGCGCGCAAGGTGGCGAACGTCGGGAGCTGGCAGGGTCTCTACTACACCTGCTCCAACCCGTCCCTCCAGACTCTCACCACCGTCAACCTGGTGGCGGGCCAGCGGATCCGCTTCGCCATGATCTGGGACACGAACCCCAACTACTCCCTCTACACCTCGCGTCCGGGCGCCGACCTGGACCTCTGGGCGAGGACTCCGGGCGGCGGCTACGCGGCGTTCTCGACGAGTTGGGACAACACCTACGAGATCGTGGACTTCACGGCCTCGGCGTCGGGGACGTACACCTTCCAGGCGTACAAGTACCGCTGTAACAGCAGCCCCTACTGGCTCGGCTGGGCCTGGCACATCGTGCCGTAGCGGTAGGACCGATCCCCGTCCTCTCCGCGCCGGCCCCGATCCCGATCCGGGGCCGGCGCGGAGGTCCTCGGGTTCAGGCGCGACCGGTTGGAGCCGGGCTGCTATGACCCCGCGCATGGATGTGTTTCGAAGGTGACTGTGCCGCAGACTGAGGCCTTGTCCTTGACCGCCTCGCTGGAGGCACCGGCCCTCCACGAGGTGGTCTTCGACGGCCCGAACGTCTTCGAGGGCTTTGCGCTGAGCTTGCGGGGGACGCCCGTCGAGGCCATCGAGGTGCGTGCCGGCGACCGGCGCGCTGCCCGCTCAGCTCACGCCGGGGGCTTGCTGGCGCTGGGTGGGGTGGCGGACGTCGCGGCCTTCGACGTAGTAGATGACGTCTTCGGCGATGTTCGTGGCGTGGTCGGCGATGCGCTCGAGGTTGCGGGCGATGAGCAGCAGGTGGAGGGCCCGGGTGACCGTCTGGGGATCCTCGATCATGAACGTCAGCAGCTCGCGGAAGAGCTGGCGGTAGAGGGAGTCGACCTCGTCGTCGGCCTGGGTGACAGCGGTCGCCTGCGCCGAGTCGCGGCGCACGAAGGCGTCCAGGCTCTCGCGCACCATGCGCACCACCAGCTCCGACATCCGCGGCAGGTCGATGTAGGGCTTGAGGGGTGGCTCCTGGTTGAGCCGCTCGATCGACTGGCAGATGTTGACCGCCGAATCCCCGATCCGCTCGAGGTCGGTGACGATCTTCATGACCGCGATCAAGAAACGCAGGTCGCCGGCCGCCGGCTGGTGACGGACCATGATGCTGTAGCAGGCCTCGTCGATCTCCAGCTCGAGGCGGTCGATCTCCGTGTCCTCGTCGACCACCTCGCTGCACAGCGTCTGGGCCCGCGTGGTCAGGGCGTCGTTCGCCTTGCCGATCATCTCTTCGACCCGGCCGCCCATGGCCAGCAAGCGCTGGCGGACCCGGTCGAGCTCGTGTTCGAAATGCCGTTCCATGCGCTCTCCCAAGGGTGAGACTATCACCGCCCCGAAGGGTAGAAATCGCCGATGACGCGCCGGCGGCGCGGCCGTGACAGCGGTGCGACAACCGCTCACGCCGCCGTGGTAATGTAGCGCCGCTTCCCCCCTGGAGCGATTTTGGCGCGCCGACGCCCGACCCGCGTTCGACCCCGTCATGGCGACTCCGTCCTCGGCTCCGTCCTTCCCACACTCGCGCGGGCTCGTCCGCGCCCTGGGCGCTGTCCTCTTCCTCGCCGCCCTGCTGTACGCGTTCTTCCTGGGCCTCGATCTCATGGGCGTGGCCTTCAAGCTGTTCGGGAAGGACTTCGCGCGCATGCTCATCGAGCGCACGGCGAACCCGTTCGTCGGCCTGCTCGTGGGGATCGTGGCCACCAGCGTCATCCAGAGCTCCTCGACCACCACCTCCATGACCGTCGGCCTGGTGGCCGCCGGGGCCCTGACCATCGACGGCGCCATCCCCATCATCATGGGCGCCAACATCGGCACCTCGGTCACCAACACCCTGGTCTCGCTGGCCCACGTGACCCGGCGCGAGGAGTTCCGGAGGGCCTTCGCCGGGGCCACGATCCACGACTTCTTCAACCTGATGACGGTGGCGATCCTGTTCCCCCTGGAGCTCGCCTTTCACGTCCTGCGCCACGCGGCGAACGGCTTCGAGGCGGTGCTCGAGGGCAGCGGCGGCATCGAGCTCTTCGACCCCTTGAAGGCGATCGTGCGACCCTGCTCTCTGTGGATCAGCCACGCCCTCGGCTCGAGCGGCGGCCTGACCCTGGTGGTGGGCGTCGGCCTCCTGTTCGGGGCCCTCAAGCTCCTGGTCGACCTGCTCAGGTCCCTGGTTTCGGCCCGCGCCGAGCGCATCCTCGACCGCACGCTCTTCCGCTCCGCCCTGGCCGCCATCGGGGCGGGCACCCTGATCACCGTCATGGTGCAGTCGAGCTCCATCACCACCTCGGTCATGGTGCCCCTGGTGGGTGCCGGCGTGGTGACCCTCGAACAGCTCTTCCCCTTCACCATCGGGGCCAACCTGGGCACCACGGTGACCGCCCTGCTCGCGGCTCTCTCCACCGGAGCCCCGGCGGCCCTGAGCGTCGCCCTCTCCCATCTGCTGTTCAACCTGATGGGAGCCCTCATCATCTACCCCTTCCCGCCCATCCGGGCGATTCCGCTGGCGCTCGCGAGGGGGCTGGGCGCGGTCGCCAGCCGCAACCGGGCGGCGGCGATCGGGTACATCGCCCTGGTCTTCTACGGCCTGCCCATCGCCCTCCTCTTCGTCTCCGGGGCCTTCCACGGCGAAGCGCCCGCCGCGCCGGCGCCAGCGCCGGTCGAGGCCCCGGCGCCGCGGGCCGCACCGCGGCCTCCGTCCGCGCCCCGGACCGAGCTGCGGCGGCGCCCGTGGGAAGAGCCCCCGCCCGGCGGGCGGTTAGACGAACTGGAGGTTCACGATGCTTAGGGAGATCTTCGGTGGCGGCCAGCGCTCGCCCCTGATCGAGGCGGCGTTCGAGGATATTTCGGCGATGCTCCGGCAGTCGGCCAAGATGCTCGACCTGGCCCTCTCGGCCCTGCTCGACAATCAGCCCCTCGACGCCGACCTCGACGAGCTCGACGACCCGGTCGACGAAGGCGAGCGGATGGTGCGCCGCAGCGTGCTCGAGCATCTCTCCTTCAACCCGAAGCAGGACCTGGTGGCGAGCCTGGTGCTGGTCTCCATGGTGCAGGACGCCGAGCGCATCGGGGATTTCGCCCGCGGTATCGGGGAGCTGGTGCCGCTGGCCAAGAGCCGCCGCGAGGGGCCGTTCGCCGATCGTCTCCGGGCTTGCGCCGAGAGGCTCCGGCCCCTGTTCGGGACCGCCGAGAGGGCGTTCCGGGAGGACGATCCAGAGCTCGCGCGCACCGTCATGACCCGGACGGCCGAGCTCAAGCGCGAGCTCCAGAGGTTCACCGCCGACGTCACCGACAGCGACCTGACGGCCGACATGGCGGTGGTCTACGCCAACGCCGCCCGCATCCTGCGGCGCATCGGCTCCCACCTCTCGAACATCGCCTCGTCGGTGGCGCAGCCGTATGACCGCATCCGCCACGGCGACGAAGACGCCTGAACCGTGAGCCACCGAATCTCCGGCCGTCCTTGCTCGTCAGTTGCTCAACGGACGCACCCAGTCCGCCTCGCTCGTTCCTCGCTTGCGGGTGGCCCGATCTTCGGCACCTCACGGCCCAGGTGCCTCCGAGCTTCGGTCGATGGCGGCTGACAGCTCGCACGGCTCCGAGCTCGCCGTCCTCTACCACGGCGAGCCCCAGCCGTTCTCCCGCGGGCTCCTCGCCCGGAGCATGCACGCCGCCGGGGTCGACCTCGACCGGGCCTATGCCCTGGTCTCGCGCCTCCAGGAGGAGCTCCTGGCCGCGGGCGGCGGCGTGGTCGACAGCGACGAGCTCGCTCGCCGCGTCGGCGACCTGCTCGAGCGCTCCGAGGGGTCCGAGGCGGCCTCCCGCTACCGCATGGTGCGGGGCATCCGGCGCCTGCCCCGGCCCCTGGTGATCTATCTCGGGGGTGCGACCGGCACCGGCAAGTCCACCCTCGCCCTCGACCTCGCCCCACTGCTACGCATCTACCGGATCAACGCCACCGACACCATCCGCCAGGTGATGCGCATGGTCTTCGCGCCGGCGATCCTGCCGGCGCTCCACCACTCGAGCTTCGAGCTGCCGCGCGAGGAGCGGGCGCGCAGGCTCCGTCCCGACGGCCGTCCGCCGGCGGGCGAGAGCTTCGACGAGCGGTTGCTCCGGGAGTTCGAGGAGCAGGCCACGCGGGTATGCGTGGGGGTTCGGGCGGTGGTGGAGCGGGCGGTGATGGAGAACCTGAGCGTCCTGGTGGAGGGTGTGCACCTGGTGGCGCCCCTGGTGCCGTTTCCCGACCTCGAGGGCTCCGCCTACCAGGTGTCGCTCCTCCTGACCACCCGGGACGAGGAGCTCCACCGCGCCCGCTTCGCCGCCCGCGGGCGGCGCGAGGGCAGGCCCGGAGAGCGGTACCTGGACCACTTCCACGCCATCCGGGCCCTCCAGGACCACCTGATCTCCCAGGCCGAGGCTCACGGGATTCCCCTCCTCGAGACCACCGACCGCGACACCACCCTGAGCCGGGCGATGCACCGGGTGACGGCGCTCCTCGAGGAGCAGATCCCCCGCCTTCGGGCGGGCCCGCCGGAGGCCCGTCCCGGTCCCGTGCCCACTCTGCTGCTCTTCGTCGACGGCCTCGGCGACCGGCCGGTGCGCTCGCTCTCCGGGCGCACGCCCCTCGAGGCGGCCGCGCTGCCCACCTTCGACCGCCTCGCCCGGGAGGGCCGGACGGGCCTCGCCGATCCCATCGAGCCCGGCGCGGTGCCGGACACCGCGGCCGGCAGCCTGGCCCTCTTCGGGCAGTCGCCGCGGGCTCTGCGGCGGGGGCCGGTGGAGGCCCTGGGCGCGGGGATCGAGCTCGGGCCCGGCGACGTGGCGCTGCGGGGCAACCTCGCGACCCTGGACGAGGAGGGACGGATCGTCGACCGGCGGGCGGGCAGGATCCGGGAGGGGGCCGAAGAGCTCGCGGCGGCCCTCGACCGGCCGCCCCTGCCCGAGGAGTGGGCCGGCTTCACGATCCGTGTCCGCATGGGCACCGAGCACCGCCTGGCCGTGGTCCTCCAGGGCGACGGCCTGTCGCCGGCCGTGGCCGGGAGCGACCCCGGTGACGGCGCACCGCCCGGCCCGCCCCTGGTGCCCCGGGCCATCGACCCGGCCGAGGCCGCGGCGGTGCGCACCGCCCGGCTCCTCGCCCTGTTCGAGGAGCACGTCCGCCGCGTGCTGGCCCGACATCCGGTCAACCGGCGCCGAGTCGAGCTCGGGCTGCCGCCGGCCAACGCCGTGCTGACCCGGGGCGCCGGCCGGGTGCACCGGCTGCAGCGCCTCGAGCTCGCCGGCATGCCCCTGCGCATCGCCTGCATCTCGGGGGACCGCACAGTGCTCGGCCTGGCGGCATGGCTCGGCGCGGAGACGGTGACCGGGCCCGAGATGACCGGCAACCTCGACACCGACCTGGACGCCAAGATCGGCGCGGCCTCCGAGGCCCTGCGGCGCAACGACCTGGTCCTGCTCCACCTCAAGGGGGCGGACATCGCGGCGCACGATTGCCGTCCGGACCTCAAGATGGAGTTTCTCGAGGCCGTGGACCGGCGGCTCGACGAGCTCCTGAAGGCCTGGCCGGGCCGGCCCCTGCGGGTGGCGGTGGCCTCCGACCACGCGACCCTCTCGGAGTCCGGCCACCACTCGGCCGATCCGGTGCCGGTCCTGGTCTGGGGCGAGGGGATCGAGCCCGACGGGGTGGACAGCTTCACCGAGCGGGCGGTCGCCGAGGGCGCCCTCGGCCGCCTCCCGCTTCAGACCCTCCTCAACCGCCTGTTCGATCTGTGAGCGCGGCCCCGGGCCGCCCGGCAACCGGGATCACCACCCGGATCGTGGTGCCCAGGCCGAGCTCGCTCGTCACCTCCACCTTGCCGCCGGCGCTCTGGGCGACGTGCTTGACGATTGCCAGGCCCAGGCCGGTGCCGCCCTCGGCCCGGGCGCGCCCCTTGTCCACGCGGTAGAAGCGCTCGAAGACCCGGGGCAGGGCGTCCTTGGGAATGCCGATGCCGGTGTCGGCGACCTCGATCGCCACGCACTCGCCGGCGTCGGTCGCTCGCCGCGAGATCCGCGCCGTCACCTTCCCGCCCTCGCGGTTGTACTTGATGGCGTTGTCCAGGAGGTTCTGGAGCAGGCGCTCGATGCCCTCCCGGTCCCCCAGGATCGGCGCCACGGGGCCGCCGGGCGTCTCCAGGACCACGTCGACCTTGCGGCTCCGGGCGCGCTCGGAGAGCAGCTCGATCGCCCGGCGCGCCACCGCCACCAGGTCGACCGGCGAGGGCTCGTGGCGTGGCTCCAGGCTTTCCAGGCGCGAGAGGGTGAGCAAGTCGTCCAGGAGGTCCTGGAGGCGGTAGCTCTGCTCGAGGACCCGCTCGACGAAGCGCTGGGCCGTGCCCCGGTCGTCGAGGGCGCCGTCGCGCAGCGTCTCGCCGTACGCCCGGATCGCCGAGAGCGGGGTCTTCAGCTCGTGGGAGACGTTGGCCACGAAGTCCCGGCGCATCTCGTCGAGGCGGGTCGCCTGTGTCGTGTCGCGGGCCACCACCACGGCGCCCTCGATCCGCGGACCTCCGGCGGCCGCCGGGCTCGTCCCGGGCGCCGGGCGCGCGGCCAGGACGGTGCTCGAGAGGGCGACGGTGCGGCGCTCGGGCGTCCGCAGGTCGGCGACCGCGCTCTGGCCCTCGCCGTGGGCCAGCGTGCCCTCGACCACTGCGGCGAGCTCGGGGACGCGGGTGAGCTCCAGGGGCGCGCGTCCGGCGGCGTCGCCGGCGATGCCGAACAGGCGCCGGAACTCCGGGTTGATCAGGAGCGCCCGCCCCTTGCGGTCGGTCACCAGCACGCCGTCCGACATGCTGCGCACGATCGCCTCCAGATGGTCGCGCTCGGAGCGCACCTTGGCGATCTGCTCCTCGACCCGCCCGGCCAGGCGATTGAGGGTGGCGCCGAGGGCCGCCAGGTGGGGCTCCTCCGGCAGCGGCAGGCGGTGGGAGTAGTCGCCGGCCGCCAGCACACCGGCCCCTTCGGCGAGGCGGGTCAGGGGGCGGAACAGGCGGAGCGAGAGCCAGAGTGCGGCGGCTCCGGCGACGACCGCGAGGGCGGCGAGCACGACCAGGAGCCAGGCGCCGGTTTCGGCCATGGCAGGGATCGCCTCAGGCGCGCAGCCGGTAGCCGACTCCGATCACCGTCTCGATCCGCTCCGCCTCGTCGCCCAGCTTGCGGCGCAGGCGGCGGATGTGGGTGTCGACCGTGCGGCTGTCGATGTCCTCGGCGTAGCCCCAGACGTCAGAGAGGAGCTGGCCCCGGGTCTGGACCCGGCCCACCCGCTCCATGAGGAGCTGGAGCAGGCGGAACTCGGTGGCGGTCAGGGTGACCTCCTGGCCGTCGACCTCCAGTCGGTGGGCGCCCCGGTCGAGGCGGAGAGGCCCGACCTCGACCAGGTCGCCGACGGGTGCGGCGCCCCGCGCGCGGCGCAGCACCGCCTTGACCCGCAGCACGACCTCCCGCGGGCTGAAGGGCTTGGTGATGTAGTCGTCGGCGCCCAGCTCCAGGCCGACGATCCGGTCCACCTCCTCGCCGCGGGCGGTGAGCATGATCACCGGCAGCTCGGCGGTGACCGGATCGCGCTGCAGGATGCGGGCGACCTCGAGGCCGTCGAGACCCGGGAGCATGAGATCGAGGACCAACAGGTCCGGTCGCTCGGACCGGATGCGATCGAGGGCGGTGTCGCCCCGCTCTTCGGTCTCCACGTCGAAGCCCTCTTTGCCCAAGTTGTAGGCGAGGACCTCGGCGATGTCGGGCTCGTCTTCGACGAGCAGGATGCGACCCTGAGCCATGGAGGGGAGCTTAGCAGCCCGGTGCGCCGGGGCGACACGGGCCCCGTCCACAGAATCTGTGGAAAAGTCTGTGGAAAGCGGGTGGATGGGACGGCCAGAGTCCCTAGAATCCAGGGCTTGCTGCACATTGAACAGACTCTTGTGCATCTCGGCTAACCCTTTTAATTGCAGCGAGTTGAATGTGTCCATGGATCGCCCCCCTCGGATCGGCCTCCGGCGAGCCCACTTTTTCCACAGTTGGGCCGAAGTAACAAGGCGGTAACAGCCCCATGGCAGGCTCGTAACGTACTGAAAAACGCTTGTCTTTCCGCGAGTTATCGAGACTCGCCGATCGATCTCGAGAAGGGGCGGGCCGGCCGGTGGAGAGGTCCGGGGCCGGGGTCGAAGAGGGCCTCCCAGGAGCCGACGCGCCCAGGCCGTGACGACCTAGCCTGGACTATTCATGAGGCGCCGTAGCGAGAGGCGCAAGTGTGTGTGAGATCAGGGCGCACGTAGCGATGAGAGACGCAGGCGTACTGGACAGTACGTTGAGGAGCGAAGAGCGAGTACGCCCTGAGATCGCGTGCAATTGCGGCTCGTAGTAGGTGGCTCATGAATAGTCCAGGCTAGGAGTCTGCGCGGCTCTCGATGCGGGTCCGGTCGTAGGGGACGGGCCGGAGCCGAAACCGCCGGCCCCGGCCCGCGAGGAGGCACCTGGAGGAGGCTGCTAGCTACCCATGCTCATGGGGCCGCCGCCCTTGCCGCGGTGACGGGGACCGAAGGCCTGGCGCACCTCCTTGAGGATCGCCCAGCGGTCGGCCTGGGTCGCGGTCAGCAGCGCCGTGAACGACGTGTCGAAGGCGTCGCGGGCGCTCTTGATCTGATCGCGGACTCCTTGGATCTGGATCACCAGGGCGCCGACGGCGGCGGCGTCCGGGTTGTCGCTGTCCAGGAGGTCGGCGAGCTGCTTGTGGAGGGTCCCTTCCTGCTCATGGAGGGGCTGGACCGCGGTCTTGAGGTCGTCGAGGAGGGCCTGGGTCTGGGTTACCTGGTCGCTGGTGAGGTCGAGGAACCGGCTGACGGGCCCGAGGGGGAAGTGGCCCGCTTCGGCGCCCGGAGGGCCTCCGGGCCCCTGGCCGGCCGCACCCGGGGGCGGGCCGGGCGGCTGCGCGGCCAGCGGCAGCGCGGGGAGGGCGAGGAACACGGCCACGGCCAGGGGAGCGACGAGGGTGAGAGCCCGCGAGCGGGCCCTGCCGGGGGCGGTGGGTCGAGAGCGGTTCATTCGGTGGGTCTCCTTGTCGAAGTCTCGGTGGGGCCGACGGTGCGTCGTCCCTTCGCCGGGTGAAACCCACGGAGCTCCGGTTTCTTGCGGAGATTCTTGGGCGGTTCGGCCGGCTGGTAGACTGCGGCTCCGAATCGAAGATCCCACAGACGATGGGGAGCCGCCTGTGCTCAGAGTCCTCTACGACGACGCACCCCCCTCTCCGCCCGGCGGGACTCCGCGATTCCCGGAGTCGCCGGTGACCTTCGCCGCCGGCTTCCACCCGGAGGAGCGGGAGGACTCGGAGGCCTTCCGCTGGATGGGTCTCGAGGGACGCCTCGCCTTCCCCGCGGCCCCGCCGGGCGCGGCCCTCGAAGCCGGGGTCTTCTCGCCGTATTACGACCTGTCCCAGACCCTCTCCGTGGAGGTGGGCGGCGAGCACCACGAGCTGGAGCTGGTCCACGGTTGGGGCCTGGTGTCGGTCCCGGTGCCGGCCGGTGCCACCGAGGCGCGGCTCCGGGCGTCGAAGCCGTTGCCGGAGGCCCACCACCCGGGCGATCCCCGGGAGCTCGCCGTGCGCCTGCGCGCTCCCCGCCTCCACGCCGACCGGGCGCGCCGCGCGAGCGTCGAGCGCCAGCACGCCAACGCCGTCCTCAACCTGCGCGAGATGCTCGAGGGCCGCGGCGAGCTCTCCTCGACCCCCACCAGCCTGGGCATCGACCTCCACGGCGTGTGCAACGTCAAGCCGCCGTGCGTCTACTGCGACTGGGACGTCAGCAAGGCGCAGGAGGGCGATGCCGTCGACGTGCCCTTCACTCGCGAGACGCTGGACGAGTGGGGGGAGTTCTTCGAGAACGCCGCCGGCCTGGTGAACTGCTCCATTGGCGAACCCTTCATGATGAAGGACCTCGACCGGGTGCTCGACGCCTTCGGCGAGCGGGGCAAGAGGCTGGAGATGGCCACGAACGGCCAGATCCTCACCGACCGCAACATCCAGAAGCTTCTAGGCCGGCGGATCCACCTCTACATCTCCCTGGACGCCGCGACCGCCGACACCTACGCCCGCCTGCGCAACGACAAGTTCGACCGCATCCTGGCCAACCTCCGGCGCCTCATCGCCGCCAAAGGCGGGCGAGACGGCCTGCCCAAGCTCCACATGGTGTTCATGCCCATGCGCGCCAACCTCCACGAGCTCGAGCCGTTCGTGCGCCTGTGCGCCGAGCTCGGCGTGGACCGCATGGTGCTGCGACCCCTCAACTACAACGAGGCGACGGGCCTCGACTGGGTGAGGAACGGCTACCACTTCCGGTACGCCGAGGAGCTGCTGCCCTGGGACGAGCTGGTACGGGTGAGCGGCCGGGCTGCGGAGCTCGCCCGGCGCTACGGCGTGGAGCTCTCCGACCAGATGGACTTCGGCGGTCTGGGGCTGGAGACCGGCTTCGCCGCCGAGTACGAGCGGGGCCGGCGGGAGGCGGTGGGAGCCGAGGACGGCGAGGTTGCCGAGGTCTCGGCGGCGCCGGCCGAGCCTCTCGATCCGCTCGACTCCGCCGCGACGCCCGACGAGCCGGGCGCACCCGCGACCGCCGGCCCGGCCTCCGAGGCGTCGGCGGAAGCTCCGCCCTCGCTGGGCGAGGAGCGCCTGCCGATCTGCCTGGAGCCCTGGAAGAGCCTGTACATCCTGCGGCGCGGGGTGCTGCCCTGCTGCCACGGCTCGGCACCCCTGGCCTCCATGGACGAGTACAGGGAGACCTGGAGCTCTCCCACCCTCCAGGGCATCCGCACCGAGCTCGCCGCCGGCCGCTTCCACGAGTACTGCCTGAGCTCGGAGTCCTGCCCGATCGTGCGCAAGTGGCGGAACGCCGGGCCGCGGGGTCGCTCGGACCGCACCTTCCTGGCCTTGAAGCGCCTGTGGCACGGGGTGGATCGGCTGGGGTTCGGAGTGCCCAAGCGCCTCGCCCGGCCCCTGCGCGGACGGCTCCTCGCCCTCGCCCGCCGGGCCGCCGAGCTGGTCGGCGATTGACCGGGCCCTGTGATAGCTTTTCCTCGGCCCACGGCCCATCGCCGCGGGCTCTTCCACGACCATGAGCGACTCTGAAACCACCCTACGCCGTACTCCGCTGTACGAACGCCACGTCGCCGCCGGGGGCAAGATCGTCCCCTTCGCCGGTTGGGAGATGCCGGTCCAGTACTCGGGCGTCATCGAGGAGCACCGGGCGGTGCGCGGCGCGGCCGGCCTCTTCGACGTCAGCCACATGGGCGAGATCCACGTGGCCGGGCCCGGGGCGGAGGCCTTCCTCCAGCGCCTGACGCCCAACGACGTCACCGCCCTCACCCCGGGCCGCGCCCACTACAGCGCCTTCCTGACCGAGGCGGGCACGTACATCGACGACCTGCTGGTCTACCGCCTCGGCGCCGAGGAGTTCCTGGTGGTGGTCAACGCAGCCAACGCCGCCAAGGACTTCGCCTGGGTCGAGAGCCACGCCGCCGGAGTCGAGGGCGTGGAGGTGGAGGACGTTTCGGAGCGCTACGCCCTTCTCGCCCTCCAGGGGCCCAAGGCGGCGGGGATCCTCCGGCCGCTGGCCCGGGTGGCGGACGCCGAGGGGAATCCGGGCGCCCTCGACGAGATCAAGGGCTACCGTTTCGCCCGCGGCACGGTCGACGGCGCGGCGGCGATCCTCTCGCGCACCGGCTACACAGGAGAGGACGGCTTCGAGCTCTACCTGGCCCCCGAGGACGCCCCCCGCATCTGGGACCGGCTGCTCGCGGCGGGCGTCGCCGACGGGCTGATCCCCGCCGGTCTGGGGGCCCGCGACACCCTCCGCCTGGAGTCGGGCATGGCCCTCTACGGGCACGAGATCGACGACACCACGACCCCGTGGGAGGCCGACCTCGCCTGGACGGTCAAGCTCGAGGCCGGCGAGTTCATCGGCAAGGGCGCCATCGTCCGGCAGAAGGAGGCGGGTATCGAGCGACGGCTGGTGGGCTTCGAGGTCGAGGGGCGGGGCATCGCCCGCGACGGCCACCGGGTTCTGGACGGCGAGCACGAGGTCGGGCGGGTGACCAGCGGTACCTGGAGCCCCACGTTCGAGAAGGCCCTGGGGATGGCCTACGTTCCCATCGGCCTGGCCGAGCCCGGCAGCTCCGTGGCGATCGACGTCCGCGGCCGGCGGCTCCCGGCCCGGGTCGTGAAGCTCCCGTTCTACCGCCGCCCGCGGTAACGAGCCCCGGCCTCCGCCCACCCCGACGGTGGGGGCGGAGGCCTCCTGGGGCGATATGATCGGGATGGTCGCCGACGCCCCGGCAACTGGCAGCGGCCGAATCCCAACCGAGGAGGAGAGAGCATGTATCCGAGCGATTATCTCTACTCGCGCGATCACGAATGGGTCCGGGTCGAAGGCGAAACCTGCGTCCTCGGGATCACCGAGCACGCCCAGGAGGAGCTGGGCGAGATCGTGTTCGTCGAGCTGCCCGAGGTGGGCGACACGTTCAACGCCGCCGACGAGGTGGGCACGATCGAGTCGGTGAAGGCCGTGGCCGAGGTCTACACGCCGGTCTCGGGCGAGGTGGTCGAGGTCAACTCCGCCCTCACTGACGACCCGGAGCTGATCAACGACGACCCCCACGGAGAGGGCTGGCTGATCAAGCTGCAGATCGCCTCGAAGGCCCAGCTCGACGAGCTGATGAACGCCGAGAAGTACGAGGAGTACCTCGACAGTGGCGAAGAGTGACCCCGCCCATCGCTACCTCTCCACTGGCGAGCTCGACCGCCGGGAGATGCTCGAGGCGATCGGCGTGTCCTCGGTCGACGAGCTCTTCGCGAGCCTCGGCGACCTGCTCCTCGAGGCGCCGATCGAGGTTCCCGGCCCCCTCTCCGACGGCGAGCTCCGGGAGTACTTCCACCGCCTGGAGGGCATGAACCGGGTCCCGGGCCGGGACCTGGTGAGCTTCCTGGGCGCCGGCGCCTACCGTCACCAGACGCCGGCCATCGTCGACCAGCTCCTGCTGCGCGGCGAGTTTCTGACCGTCTACACCCCGTACCAGCCCGAGATCAGCCAGGGCACCCTCCAGGCGATCTTCGAGTTCCAGACGTTCATCGCCATGCTGACCGGCCTCGACGTGTCCAACGCCTCGCTCTACGAGGGGGCGAGCGGCTTCGCCGAGGCCGTGCTCATGGCCGACCGGATCCAGCGCAAGCGGCGCAAGGTGGTGATCTCCCGGGGCGTCCACCCCCAGTATCGCCAGGTCTTCGCCTCCTACGCCCGCAACCTCGACTTCGAGGTCGTGGAGGTGGGCTGGGACGCCACCGGGGCGACCGACCCCGCGGCCCTCGAGGCGGCGGTGGACGAGACCACGATCTGCGTCGCCGTCCAGAGCCCGAACTACTTCGGCGTCGTCGAGCCCTGGGACCGGGCGAGCGGAATCGCCCACGGCGTGGGTGCCCTGTCGGTGGCGGTGGTCGCCGAGGCCCTGTCGCTGGCCCTGCTCCGGAGCCCCGGGGAGGGCGGCTGCGACATCGCGGTAGGGGAGGGGCAGTCCTTCGGCCTGCCGCTCTCGTTCGGCGGCCCGTACCTGGGGTTCCTGGCGACGCGAGACCAGCACAAACGCGCCATGCCCGGCCGGCTGGCCGGCGAGACCGTGGACTCCGCGGGCGAGCGCGCCTGGGTCCTGACCCTCTCGACCCGCGAGCAGCACATCCGGCGCGAGAAGGCGACCTCGAACATCTGCACGAACCAGGCGCTGTGCGCCCTGGGCGCCACTCTCTACCTCTCGCTCCACGGCAAGACCGGGCTGCGACGCCTGGCCGAGCTCAACCTCCAGCGCGCGGCCTCGCTGAGGCGCCGGATCGAGGGGCTCGGAGAGGGCTTTGCCGTGCCCTTTGCCGGGCCCACCTTCAACGAGCTCACCGTCCGTTCGTCGCGGGCGGTGGCGCCGCTGCTCGCCGAGCTCGAGGCCGAAGGGCTCCTTGCCGGCGTGCCCCTGGCGCCGGACTATCCGGAGCTCGAGGACTGCTTCCTGGTGGCGGTGACCGAGGACAACCCGCCGGAAGATCTCGACCGGCTGATGACGGCGCTGGGCTCCCGGGTCGGCGAGCCGGCCGGAGTGTGACAGAGGGAAGTGGACCGAGGAGGACCGCGATGAGCGACGAGACCACGAGCCGGACCGACGCTGCCGGGCCGGACCGCCGCGTTCCCCAGGTGGCCTGGCGCAACGAGGGCCTGCTCTTCGAGCGCAGCCGCCCGGGCCGGGTCGGAGTGACCCTGCCGGCGGCCGGCGTCGAGGAGACCCCCGCCGAGGAGCTTCTGCCGCCGGAGCTGGTGCGGGGCGAGATCGAGGGGATGCCGGAGCTTTCCGAGGTGGACGTGATGCGCCACTTCGCCCGCATCTCCCGGAAGAACTACTCCCTGGACCTGGGGCTTTACCCGCTGGGGAGCTGCACCATGAAGTACAACCCCCGGATCAACGAGGAGGTGGCCCGCCTGCCCGGCTTCGCCGGCAGTCACCCGCGTCAGCCCGCCTCGACGGTCCAGGGCAACCTGGCCGTCTTCTGGGCCCTCGAGCGGGCCCTCATCGCCCTGACCGGGCTCTCCCGCGTCTCGCTCCATCCGGCCGCCGGGGCCCACGGCGAGTTCTCTGGGATCCTGATGGTCCGGGCGGCCCTCGACCGCCGGGGGGAGCGGCGCAAGTACGTGCTCATCCCCGACTCGGCCCACGGCACCAACCCGGCCTCGGCCCACTTCGCGGGCTTCGAGGTCAAGGAGCTCCTCTCGAACCCCCAGGGCACCCTCGACCTGGGCGACCTCGAGCGGGCCATGACCGACGAGGTCGCGGCCCTGATGCTCACCGTGCCCAACACCCTGGGCGTGTTCGAGAACCACATCCGGGAGATCGCCGAGATCGTCCATGGCAAGGGCGGCTACCTGTACTGCGACGGCGCCAACTTCAACGCCTTCGTCGGCAAGGCCCGTCCCGGCGACATGGGGATCGACGTCCTTCACCTGAACCTCCACAAGACCTTCACCACGCCCCACGGCGGCGGGGGACCGGGCGCGGGGCCGGTGGGGGTCGCCGAAGAGCTGGTGCCGTTCCTCCCCATGCCCACCGTAGAGCGCGGGGAGGAGGGCTTCTACCTGGACCACGACCGCCCGCTCTCGATCGGCCGCATCCGCTCCTTCCACGGGCAGTTCGGCATGCTGGTCCGGGCGCTCTGCTACGTCATGGCCATGGGGGGCGAGGGGCTCGCCCGAGTGGCCGAGAACGCGGTGCTCAACGCCAACTACCTGAGGAAGCGCCTCGAGGGCTCCTACCACCTGCCCTACTCTTCGCCCTCGATGCACGAGGTCGTCTTCTCCGACAAGCACCAGCACGAGCTCGGGGTCTCGACCCTCGACATCGCCAAGCGGCTGATGGACTACGGGTTCCACCCGCCGACCATCTACTTCCCGCTGATCGTTTCGGGCGCCCTGATGATCGAGCCCACGGAGACGGCGGGCAAGGAGGAGCTCGACGCCTTCGCCGAGGCGATGCTCGCCATCGCTCGGGAGGCGGAGGAGGACCCGGACCTGGTGCACGGCGCACCGTACACGACGCCGGTGGGCCGCTGCGACGAGGCCCGGGCCGCCCGCCACCCGATCCTGCGCTGGCGCCCCGGCTCCGAGGCCGAGACCGAGTAGGACGAGGATCGACGGTGAGAACGGGCAGGCGTGAGGCCGAGGGGGGTGGGGGCGTCCCTCTCCCCCTTTGGGGGTGGGAGAGGGACCGAGGGTGAGGAGGGGGATCCACCGGGTCTCTGCGACCTGGCAGGCTCGTGCCGGTGGGGTCTCGTCGGGTCGTTCGCCGCGGGCGGGGGCCGGCACGACTGAGAGCGCCACCTCTCGTCGAATCGGAGGCTCGCTGCCGAGGGTTCCACTTGAGCCATCTTGAAGTCCCTTTCTTCGGCCTCTTCTTCGCCTGCTGGATCGCCGTCGTGGCCCACGGGCTGGGCCTCATCTCCCTCGCCGCCGGGGCCGACCTCTCCCTCTACCAGCTCTACTCGGTGGCGGCGGTGGTGGGCTGGATCTCGGGCAACGTCTACGTGCACCGCCGGAGGCACCTGCCGCCGACCCTCGGCCGCCGCGTCGCCGCCCTCTGGCTGATCGGGCCTCAGGGCATTCCCGCCCTGATCCGGGCCATGGCGCCCATCGAGGCCCAGGCCGCGGCCCCCGCCGTCCCCCTCTACTCCTTGGCGGTGGGGGCGATCTTCTTCTGCGTTCCGCTGGTCTTCGGCAAGCGCCCGGGCCCGGGCTGAAGTTCGCTGAGGTCTGTCGAAGGGGCGAGGGCCTGCCCCGGTCTACCCTCCGACCACAGCCTTCAGGATCCTCTGCACTTCGGCGGGGTTGGCCTTCCCCCGGCTCTCCCGCATCACCTGCCCCACGAAGTAGCCCAGGAGCTTCGCCTCTCCGGCGCGGAGGCGCTCGGCTTCCTCCGGGTGCTCGGCGAGGACTCGGGCGACCAGGGGATCCAGGGCCGAAGCGTCGCTCACCTGCTCGAGGCCCCGCTCGCGGGCGATCGCCCGCGGGCTGCCGCCCGCCTCGACGAGACGTGCGAAGACCTCCCGGGCCAGCGGCGTCGAAAGGGTGCCGTCGTCGACCAGCGCCACCAGCTCGGCCAGCTCGGCGCCGCCGAAGGGGAGCTCGGCGAGGGGGCGCTCCTTGGCCTCGCGGAGGAGGTCGTTGACGATCCAGTTGGCGATGGCGCGGGCGTTGTCGTGGCGCGCGAGCGCCTCCTCGAAGAGCTCCGCACGGGCCGGATCTTCAGCCAGGAGGCGGGCGTCCTGGGCGTCGAGGCCGCGCTCGCCGCGGAAGCGCTCGAAGCGCTCCAGAGCCTGGGGATCGAGGCCCTGCCGCGGGTCGGGAGGTGGAGAGGGGCGGCCGGATTTCCCTGCGTCGGGCTCGGCGACCCCGGTGGGCTCGGGCCCCGTGGCGGCGGCCGGTGCGGGCTCGCGGCTCTCCTGCCGGACCCAGCCGTCGCGCAGGGTCACGATCCGGTTGAACACCGGCGCGCCCTCGGCCGACGCCTTGGGATCGAGAAAGAAGAAGCCCTGGCGCTCGAACTGGAAGCGGCTCCCCGGCGCGGCGGAGGCGACGCTCGGCTCGATCCGGGCGCCGCGGGCCACCACCAGGGACTCGGGGTTCAGGTAGGTCCGGTAGTCTTCGGCTCCGGCCGCCGGCCGGGAGACCGTGAACAGACGGTCGTAGAGCCGGACCTCGGCCTCGAGGGCGCTGCCGGCCGACACCCAGTGGATCGTCCCCCGGACCTTCCGGCCGTCGGGGGCCGAGCCGCCGCGGGTCGCCGGGTCGTAGGTGCAGCGGACCTCGGTCACCCGGCCCGTGGCCTCGTCCTTGACCACTCCGGTACAGCGGATGAAATAGCCGTAGCGCAGGCGCACCTCGCGGCCCGGCGCCAAGCGGTGGTAGCCCTTGGGCGGGTCCTCGGAGAAGTCGTCGCGCTCGATCCAGAGCTCGCGGGAGAAAGGGAGCGCCCGCGAGCCCGGCTTGCCCACGTCCCGGGGGAAGTAGGGCGCCTCGAGCTCCTCGGCTTGCCCCGCAGGGCTCTCCGGGTAGTTCTCGATCACCACCTTGAGCGGGTCGAGAACCGCCAGCACCCGTGGCGCCTCGGTGTTGAGGGCGTCGCGGATCGAGTGCTCGAGCAGGGCGTAGTCCACCACGTTGTCGGCCCGGGCGACGCCCACCCGCTCGCTGAAGTCACGGATCGCCGCCGACGGCACCCCGCGCCGGCGCAGGCCCGAGAGGGTCGGCATCCGGGGGTCGTCCCAGCCCTCGACGTGTCCCTCCCGGACCAGCT
Organism: uncultured Acidobacteriota bacterium; assembly: GCA_963739795.1. GTDB lineage: Bacteria > Acidobacteriota > Thermoanaerobaculia > Multivoradales > DATKCC01 > CAVUBL01. The sequence goes on from CAVUBL010000004.1 coordinate 102,114, forward strand.
CCAGGAGCCGCCGCTTCGAGAGCACCGTGTAGGAGAGGTTGAGGCGGGCGAACTCGATCTGGCGCGGGTGGGGCTCCGGCTCGCCCACGGCGTCGAGGATCCAGTCGTAGATCTCCCGGTTGTTCTCGAACTCCAGGGTGCAGAACGAATGGGTGATGCGCTCCAGGGAGTCAGAGAGGCAGTGGGTGAAGTCGTAGAGCGGGTAGACCGACCACGCTGAGCCCCGCCGGTAGTGCTCCGCGTGGCGGATCCGGTAGAGGAGCGGGTCGCGCATCTTCATGTTGGGCGCAGCCATGTCGATCTTGGCCCGCAGCACGGCGGCGCCGTCCGGAAGCTCGCCGGCGCGCATGCGGCGGAACAGCTCCAGGTTCTCCTCGACCGAGCGGCTGCGGTACGGGCTCTCGCGGCCCGGCTCGGTCACCGTGCCACGGTAGGCGCGGATCTCGTCCTCCGAGAGGCTGTCGACGTAGGCCAGGCCCTTCTCGATCAGGGTCTCGGCCCGGTCGTAGAGGGCCTCGAAGTAGTCCGACGCGAAGTGCAGACCGTCCCACTCGAAGCCGAGCCAGCGGATGTCTTTCTGGATCGACTCGACGTACTCCATCTCCTCGGTCTCGGGGTTGGAGTCGTCGAAGCGCAGGTTGCAGGTGCCGCCATTCTCCCCGGCGACACCGAAGTTGAGGCAGATCGACTTGGCGTGGCCGATGTGGAGGTAGCCGTTGGGCTCGGGGGGGAATCGGGTCGCGATCCGGCTGTGCTTGCCGGAGGCGAGGTCCGCGGCGACGATCGCCCGGATGAAGTCCCGGGGCTCGGCTTCCGAAGGGGCCTCGGTGGCGGCGGTCAGGGTGTCTGTGCTCGAGTCGGTCATGGCGCGCTCCCGTGGAGCCCTGAAGCGTACTGGAAGGCGGCGGGCAAATGAAGGGGAGAAACCCCGGATCCCCCGCCACCCCCCGATCCCCTTCCCGCTCCCGAGGGGCAAGGGGGGGACGCCCCCACCCGATCTACCGTCAGGAGCCTTCGTGGCGCTCGGCGAGCATGGCGTCGCCGTAGGAGTAGAAGCGGTAGCCGCGCTCGACCGCCTCACGGTAGGCGGCGAGCACCCGCTCGCGGCCCGCGAAGGCCGAGACCAGCATGAGGAGGGTCGAGCGGGGGAGGTGGAAATTGGTGAGGAGCACGTCCACCGCTCGAAAGCGGTAGCCGGGGTAGATGAAGAGCTCCGTGCGTCCGGAGCCCGAGGGCACCGAGCCGTCCGGACGGGCGGCGCTCTCCAGGGTGCGCACCACGGTGGTGCCGACCGCCACGACCCGGCCCCCACGGGCCCGGGCGGCGGCCAGGGCCTCCTCCGCCGCCTCGGGCACCTCCCAGCGCTCGGCGTCCATGGCGTGCTCGTGGACCAGGTCTGCGGTCACCGGCTTGAAGGTGCCGATGCCCACGTGCAGGGTCACCTCGGTCCGCTCGACGCCGCGCTTGGAGAGGCGCTCGAGGAGCTCGGAGGAGAAGTGCAGGCCGGCGGTCGGCGCGGCGATGGCGCCGGCCCGCCGGGCGAAGACCGTCTGATATCGCTCCCGGTCCTCGGGCCGATCGGGCCGCTTGATATAGGGCGGCAACGGCACGTGGCCGAGGCTCTCGAGGTGGGGCTCCACGGGCTCGGAGAACCGGACGAGGTGGCGGCCGTCGCCGCGCGCCCCCAGCGCCTCGACCTCGAGGCCGTCTTGGAAGCGGATCCGGGCTCCCGACCGGAGCTTGCGCCCGGGCCGGGCGAGGACCTCCCACTCGAGGGACTCGCCACCCGGCGCCTCGTCGCCTTCAGCCGGAGCGCCTCCCCGGGGCTCGACGAGCAGGAGCTCGACCCGGCCTCCGAGCTCGCCCCCCTCGAGGACCCGACGGCCATAGAGGCGGGCGGGGATCACCCGGGTGTCGTTGACCACCAGGAGGTCACCGGGCCGGAGGAGCTCGGAAAGGTCGGCCACCCGGCGGTGACGAGCCTCGCCCCGGGCGTCGAGCACCAGGAGGCGGCTCGCGCCGCGGGGAGCGGGCTCCTGGGCGATCCGGTCGTGGGGGAGGTTGAAGTCGAAGTCTCGGACGAGCATTCCGCTAGGCCCGCCCGCAGTCCAGGACCCGAGCCGGCAAGGTCTCGCGCAGAGGCGCAGAGTCGCAGACGCGCGGTTCAGTAGAAAGGCTCATCGACGAGACGGGTGACGCCATCTTCGAGCCGATGGGCGCCGAGACTCTCCTCGATTCCAGCCATCGATCGCCCTCCTCTGCGTCTCTGCGCCTCTGCGCGAGAACATGACCTGCATGGCTCGAGATGTGGGACACGGGAAGCGTTAGCCGGTGCGGACCTGGCGGAGGACTGGGACCGCCACCGCCAGGGCGATGGCCATCAATCCGGCGGCCGACCAGAAGGGCCAGGCCGGTCCGATGCGGGCGAAGACCCAGCCGCCCCAGATGGGACCGACTCCGCGGGCGAGGGCGCCGAGGGAGCGGGTCACGCCGAGGGTGCCGCCCTGGCGGTGCTCCTCGGTCATGCGGCTGATCAGCCCGAGGGTGGAGGGGTTGTGGAGACCCATCCCCACGGCGAGGAGGGCGGTGGTCCCGCCGAGCAGGACGAGCCGCGCCCCCACCGGCAAGAAGAACAGGCCCAGGGCCATGAGGGCTATGCCGGCGAGGACCAGGCGGGGCTCCCCGAAGCGTTTGACCAGCCGGCCCAGGAGCCCGCCCTGCACGACCACCATCACCACCCCGAGAAACGCGAAGAGCCAGGCGGTGGCGAAGAAGCCGAAGGAGTAGCGCTTCTCGACGAACAGGCCGAGGGTCGCCTCCATGTTGGAGAAGGCGAAGATGACCAGGAAGTAAAGGAGCATCAGGCCGGCGACCGGGCGGTTGGCGGTGGCGCCGCGCAGCGACTCACGGCTCAACCAGCGCGCGTCGGGGCGGCGCCTCTTCTCGGGGGGCAGGGACTCGGGCAGGAGGAAGAACGCCAGCCCGAAGTTGACCACGGCCAGCGCGCCGGCCGCGGCGGGCACGGCGGCGTAGCCGAGCTGGCCCATGACGCCGCCGAGGACCGGGCCGAGGACGAAGCCCAGGCCAAAGGCGGCGCCCAGCAGGCCCATGCCCTTGGCCCGCTCTTCGGGGCGCGTGATGTCGGCGATATAGGCCTGGGCGATGGAGTAGTTGGCGGCGGCCACGCCGGAGGCGGTGCGGGCGATGAGCAGGATGGTGAAGGAGTGGGCGAAGGCGAAGAGGGCGTAGGCGCCGACGGCGCCGACGATGGAGACGAGGAGAACGGGGCGCCGGCCGACGCGGTCGGAGAGGCGGCCCCACAAGGGGGCGAAGAGGAACTGGGCGAGGCTGAAGGAAGCGAACAGCATGGCGACGCCGAAGGGGTGGGCGCCGAACTCCTGGGCGTAGAAGGGTAAGAGGGGCAGGACCATGCCGAAGCCCAGGAGGTCCAGGAGGACGGTGAAGAAGACCACCAGCAAGGGGCCATGGCGGCGGGGAGAGCGCGGGGCGGAGGAGGGCTCGGAGTCGGGCATCAGGAGACGGAGTGTAGCAAGGGGGGGAGGGTGCGTGGGCCGGGGCGGAGCGGGGCTCCCGCTCGGGGGAACGGCGCGCGCTGCTCGGACGGTGGGGCGTCGGCGCGCGCCTCGGCTTCACCCCGTGTCGGCGCGCTTGTGGACTCCAGCCGGGGTCGGGCTCACGGGGCTCAGACGCCCCCCGGGCGGGAGCCCCGCTCCGCCCCTGCGTCCGGTGGTTGTTGGGAGGCTCCCCCGCCCGCGCTTGGTGGGGAGAGTGGGGGATCTACGGGGTGGGCGGTTGTGGTGTGGTGGCGCGCGCCTCGGCTTCACCCCGTGTCGGCGCGCTTGTGGACTCCAGCCGGGGTCGGGCTCACGGGGCTCAGACGCCCCCCGGGCGGGAGCCCCGCTCCGCCCCTGCGTCCGGTGGTTGTTGGGAGGCTCCCCCGCCCGCGCTTGGTGGGGAGAGTGGGGGATCTACGGGGTGGGCGGTTGTGGTGTGGTGGCGCGCGCCTCGGCTTCACCCCGTGTCGGCGCGCTTGTGGACTCCAGTCGGGGTCGGGCTCACGGGGCTCAGACGCCCCCCGGGCGGGAGCCCCGCTCCGCCCCTGCGTCCGGTGGTTGTTGGGAGGCTCCCCCGCCCGCGCTTGGTGGGGAGAGTGGGGGATCTACGGGGTGGGCGGTTGTGGTGTGGTGGCGCGCGCGGCTGGGGTTCACCCGTGTCGGTCGGGTGGGCGCTTCGGCCTGCGCCTTGCGCCTCCCGGCCCCTCCTACGCCCCGGTCTTCGGATCCCAGAGGTCTCTGAGGTGGTCGCCCAGGAGGTTGAAGGCGAGGACCGCCAGGACGATGGCGAGGCCGGGGAAGGTGGCGACCCACCAGGCGGTGGTGAGGACTCCGCGGCCGTCGGCCACGATGTTGCCCCAACTCGGGGTCGGGGGCTGGACGCCGAGCCCGAGGAAGGAGAGGGCCGACTCGGCGAGGATGACGTTGCCCACCGCCAGCGTCGCTTGGACCATCACCGGGTTGAGGGCGTTGGGCAGCAGGTGCCGGAGGAGGACGCGGGCCGGGTGCATCCCCAAGCCCCGGGCCGCGAGCACGAACTCCCTCGTCTGGAGGCCCAGGATCTCGGCGCGGACCAGGCGGCTGACGGGCATCCAGGAGGTGGCGGCGAGCACCAAGATGACCAGGGCCGTCGAGGGCCGGAAGAGGGCCGTGAGGGTGAGGACCAGGAACAGCCAAGGGAACGCCAGCAGGGCGTCGACCCCGCGCATCAGGACCGCATCCAGCAGCCGCGGCCCGGTGGCGGCGACGGAGCCCACGAGGAGCCCCACGGTCATGGCCAGGCCCACGGTGAGCAGGGAGATGGCCAGGGAGATCCGCGCGCCGTAGACGATGCGCGAGGCGAGATCGCGTCCGAAGCCGTCGCTGCCCAGGAGGAAGAACCTGTGGTCGGCGACGCCGTCCGGAGTCAGGTTGGTGATCTCGGCGGCGGGATAGAAGGTCTCCTTGCCGAGGCGCTCGACCCACAGGCCGTCCGAGGTCCGGCGCACCCGGTCGGCCAGCAGCCCGCGGCCCTCGGTGAGCTTCACCGCCGCCAGGTTCGTGCCCGGCGGGCGGTACTGGCCGGCGGCGGCATCGAATTGCTGGTCGGGATCGTAGGGAGCGATCCAGGGCGCGGCGAGGGCGACCGCCGCCAGCACCGCCACGAGCAGCCCGCCCGCAGAGCGCGCCGCCCGCCGCCAGGCTCCGGGTCGGCTCGTCGATCCGCCGTCGGCCCGCCGCCGGCTCGCTCGGGCTTTCCGGGTCTCAGTCGCGAGCATCGCGCACCCGCGGGTCGGCCGCCGCGTGCAGCACGTCGGCCAGGAAGTTGCCCGCCACCACCAGGGCGGCGGTGAGAGCCGTGACCGCGAGGATCACGGGGTAGTCGCGAGCCAGGATGGCCTGGTAGGCCGTCCGCCCCAGGCCGGGCCAGGAGAACACCACCTCGAGGACCAGGGAGCCGTTGAGTAGAAAGGGCAGGGAGAGCCCCAGGAGCTGGATCACGGGGACGAGGGCGTTGCGCAGGGCGTGCACCCATACCACCCGCCGCTCGGAGAGGCCCTTGGCCCGCGCGGTCCGGATGTAGTCCCCCTCGAGCGCTTCGATCATCCGGTTGCGCACGAAGCGTACCGTGGCCCCGGCCGAGGCCAGGCCGAGGACCAGCGCCGGCAGCACGAGGTGGCGAAGCAGGTCCAGGAACGAGGCCCAGGGGCCGAGGGTTTCCGAGGCCACCGAGTGGATGTGGCTCGCCGGCAGGATCGGCCAGGTGAAGGCGAAGAGGAGGATCGCCATCAGCCCGAGCCAGAAGAGGGGCATGGAGAAGAAGAGCAGGCTGCCGATCCGAAGGACGGCGTCGAGTGGGCCTCCCCGCCGCCGCGCGGCGACCACGCCCAGCGGCACGCCGACCAGGTACTGGACCCCGAGGGCTCCTGCCGTGAGGATCAGCGTGGGCCCCAGCGCCTGGCCCAGGATCCGGGTCACCGGTCGTCCCTGGGAGATGGAGATCCCCCAGTCCCAGGAGAGGACGACGGCCTTGAGCCAGAGCAGGTACTGGACGACGAGGGGCCGGTCGAGACCGTAGACCTGGCGCAGCCGGCGGATGCTGGCGGCCGTCGCCCGCTCGCCGGACAACATGATGGCCGGGTCGCCGGGGAACAGATGGATCAGGAAGAAGGTGAGGGTGAGGATGAGCAGCAGCAGGAGGATCGCCGCGGCCAGGCGGCGGATGAGCAGCTTCCCCATGGGGTCTCGGTCGGCCTAGCTCGGCGGCTCGAGCCACCACAAGCGCAGGTACCAGAAGGCGCTGAGGAGGTTCGGGTGGGTGCCGTGGAGCCGCCGGCTGACCCCGTTGACGCGCTTCGACTCCCACATGAAGGTCATGGGCTGGTCGCGGTGGATGATCTGCTGGAGCCGGAGCAGGATCGGCTTGGCGTCCGCCAGGTCGGAGAGGGCCTCCATCCGGTCGATCAGCCGGTCTACCTCGGGGTCCGAGTAGGCGGAGAAGTTCTCGCCCCCGTCGCCGATCTCGCTGGTGTCGAAGGCGTAGCGCATGTCGAGGCTGGTGGGCATGCCCCAGGCGGTGAGGACCGCATCGAAGTGCTGGTTCTGGACCAGGTTGGTCATGGAGTTGAACTCGACGATCCGCGGCCGGGCCTGGATGCCCACCTTCTTGAGCTGCGCCTGGATCATCACTACGGCGTTGATCCGCTCCTGGTTGCCCTGGTTGGTCATCAGCTCGAAGGCGAAGGGCTGGCCGTCCTTGTCGATCACCCCGTCGCCGTCGTGGTCGGTCCAACCGGCTTCGGCGAGCAGCTTGCGAGCCCGCTCGGGGTCGTAGGGCCAAGCCTTGAGCGAGGTGTCGTGCGCCCAGTTGTTGGCGACGATGGGCGAGGTGGCGAGCCGGGCCCAAGGGCCCCACAGGGCGTCGATGATTCCCTGGCGGTCGATGGCCATGGTGAGGGCCTGGCGCACCCGGCGGTCGGCGAAGAGCGGGCGCTTGATGTTCCAAGCGATGAAGGAGTAGAGGCGGTGCCAATACGCCTCGACGCGCAGAAGCTTGGAGGCCTCGACGCGAGGAATGTCCTGGATCGGGAGCTGCTCGACGAACTGGAGGTCGCCGGCCAGGAGCTGGTTGACCTGGTTGCTCTTCTCGGGGATCAAACGGTAGACCACCCGGTCGAGCCGCGGGAGCTCGGGGTCGAAGTAGTGCTCGTTGCGGACCAGGACGAGCTCCTGCTGCGGGGTCCAGTGCTCCAGCTTGAAGGGACCGTCGACCACCATGGTGCGGAGGAACTCGTCGGAGCTCTGGCGCCACCGGGAGAACGGGATCTTCCCCCAGGTGTGCTTGGGCAGGATGAGTCCCTCGCAGGTCGTGTTGAACTGGCTGGGGCTGACCTTCGTGTAGTGGAACCGGACGGTCAAGGGGTCCACGACCTCCACGTCCTGGATCGAGTCCTTGAGGTAGGCGGCGGGCCAGGCGACGCTGGGGTCGGTCTGCGCCTGCCAGGAGAAGCGCACGTCGTCGGCGGTGACCGGCACGCCGTCGCTCCACTCGACGTCGTCGCGCAGGTGGAAGGTGAGGGTCAGGTGGTCGTCCGACCAATCCCAGGCGCGTGCGAGCTCCGGGTCCCAGGTGGGGGGGTGGTCCTCGGAGTTCGGATTCTCTTCCGCCAGGTGCAGGAACATCTGGAAGAGGACGTCGGTGAGGCCTCGGGTGTTGGTGGCCGTCAGCTCGTTGACACCGTCGATGTCGCTGATCGTGCCGACCACCACCGTGCCGCCGCGGACGGGTGTGGTGGGAGTGGCGGGTGCCGCCGGCGCGGCGTGCTCCGCGACGGGGGTGGCGGACGGAGGCGATTCGGAGCTGGGGCCGCACCCAGCGAATGCGGCGAGGAGGGGGAGGGCGAGGCCCAGGGCGAGGGCACGAAGGGCGCGGCTCCTCGCTCCTCGCCCCGCCTTTGCCGTCTCGACCCCGGGATCCACCCCGCGAGCCCCTTGCGCGCGCCGGCCTCGTACGGCCGCGCGGACTCCTAGCTCGTCTCCTGTCATGTGGGATCCCGCACGAATCGTACCCGGCGGGGAGCGGGCCGGTCAACCGCGGCGAAGGGGCACCGGCCGCCGGTCGGCCCGAGACCAGGGCGCCCCGCTCCCTTTCCGGAAGCGGGGCGCCTTCAGTCCCGAGACGTGGCGAGCGCCGGGAGCGCTCGGGCCGGTCAGGAGATCTCGATCTTGCGCGGCTTCGCCTCCTCGACCTTGGGCACGTCGATGCGCAGGACGCCGTCGGCAAACGTGGCCTTGACGCCGTCAGGCCGGACGTTGGCCGGCAGATGGAAGGAGCGGTGGAACGCGCCGTAGGCGCGCTCGAGCCGGTGGTAGCTCTCGCGGGACTCCTCGTCGGCGAAGAGGCGCTCGCCTCGGATCGTCAGCACGTTGTCCTCCAGCGTGATCTCCACGTCCTTCTTCGACAGGCCGGGCAGCTCCGCATAGAGCACCAGCCCGTCGGCGTTCTCGGCGATGTCGACAGGCGGCATCCAGCGCCGGCTCGACACCTCTTCGCCCTGCTCGGACCCGACCAGGTCGCCGAGGGCCTGGTCGATCAGGCGGTTGACGCGGTGGTGCAGCACGTCGCCTGCGGGGCTCCAGCGGGTGACTCCTCTGCTCATGTCTCTCTCCTCCTTCGCGGTTCCGGTGAGTGGGACGGGCCGTTCGCTCGGACCGTCGATGTCCCAAGCATGAGGACACAACGCTAAGATATTAGGTCAAATTCCCCGAGTATCCACGAAACTTAGTTGAACTGACTCATATCGAGAGGCGCTGGTCACCTCGGCCCGGTGCTATTCTCGTGACGTGCTCCGCTCGTCTCGAAAGCCCTCCAAGACCACGGCACGCCGCCTGATCGTGCCTCTGGTCCTGCTCGGGCTGATCGTGGTCCTGGACCTGGTGCTCTTCGGGTGGCTCATCTTCCGTTCTCTCTCCCAGCGGGAGATCGAGCAGGTGCTCTTCGAAACCCGCCAGGAGGCGGAGGACATCGCGGGCCGGATCGCCAATCGCGCCTCGACCGAGGGGGCCGACCTCTACACCGTGATCGCCGTCGAGCGCGACACCCGGACCTACATCAGCTCGGTCCTCCGCCAGCGCGGGATCGTCAGCTCGGTGAAGGTGTTCGACAAGGACGGCACACTGGTCTACGAGGCCACCGGCGAGCTGAAGAAGCCCGTCGACGGCGGGCCGGTCGTGGACCTCGACCGCCCCAGGGAGTTCCCGGGCGAGATCCACACCGACGAGGAGACGGTCAAGAGCTCCAAGTACCAGGTCGAGGAGCCCATCGGAAAGTTCGGGGTGGTGCGCATCGGGATCAGCGAGGAGGACCTCCAGGCCCGGATCGGGGAGCTGCGCCGAGACCTGATCGGCCAGACCGCGACCCTGGGAGTGGTGACCATGCTGCTCCTGACCGGCGCCTTTCTCCTCATCTGGGCCCTGATGCGGCGCAGCCAGCGCCTCGAGGAGCAGGCCGCCGAGGCTGAGCGCATGGCCTACATCGGGACCCTCGCCTCGGGCCTGGCACACGAGATCCGTAACCCCCTCAACTCCCTCAACCTCAATATGCAGATGCTCGAGGAAGAGATCGACACGGGAGGCGGCGCGGCACCGCCCTCGGGCGGCCGGCTCCTGGGCATCACGCGGCGGGAGATCGCCCGCCTCGAGCGCCTGGTGACCGACTTCCTCTCCTACGCCCGGCCGCGGCCCTTGGATCTCGAGGAGGTGCCGGCCGCGGGGCTCCTCGAGCAGGTCCACGAGCTGCTCGCCGGCGAGGCGGCCAGCCGAAGGGTCGCCCTGGCGGTGGAGGACCGCAGCGGCGGGGCCTCCGTCCGGGCCGATTCGGGCCAGATGCGCCAGCTTTTGCTCAACCTGGCCCAGAACGCGCTCACCGCCGCCGAAGAGGTGAGGCGGGGCGACGGCGGGCGGCGGCCGCGGGTGGTGCTGGCAGCGGAGCGTCGCGGAGGCTGGGTGGACCTGCTCGTCGAGGACGACGGCCGAGGGATTCCGCCGGAGGATCTGGACCGGATCTTCGACATCTTCTTCTCGACGCAAAAGGGGGGCACCGGGCTGGGCCTCGCCATCGTCGACCGCATCGCCCGCAACCACGGCGGCACCGTGGAGGTGACCAGCGAGGTGGGAGTGGGAACGACGGTGCGGGTGTCGCTGCCGGCGGCCGGTGAGGCGGTGCGCGAGGGCGAGCCGGAGGAAGCCGAGGAGACCGAGGTCCGGAGCTGGCTCGAGACGCGCCGGGGAGGGCGGCTGCGGGCGGAAGCCCGAAACGAAGAGCCCCGCCCGGGAAGGCGGGGCTCTCGAACCGCGCCCAAGAGCCTGCACGGCGGAAACACGTAGTCGCGCGCTACCGCGGCGCAGGCTCTGGCGAGCTCGTCAGTTGATGGCGATCTTGCGCGGCTTGGCTTCCTCGGCCTTCGGTACCTCCACCGTCAGGATGCCGTCCTTGAAGGACGCCTTGACCCCCTCGGCGTTGACCTGGCTCGGCAGCGAGAAGGTGCGCAGGAACGTTCCGTACGACCGCTCGATGCGGTGGTAGTTCTCCTCCTTGGCGTCCTTCTCGAACCGCCTCTCACCGGACAGCTTGAGGAGGTTGTTCTCGAGGGTGATCTCGATGTCCTTCTTGGTCAGGCCGGACAGCTCCGCCTCGACGAAGAACGCCCCATCCGTCTCGCGGATGTTGACCAGGGGCATCCAGGCGCGGTTCGACACGTCCTCGCTCGGCTGCAGCGCCTCGCCGAGGAACGTGTCCATGAAGCGGGTGAAGGGGTCGCGGGTGGTGAACAGGGTGGTTGCTGGGTTCCAGCGGGTCAGGGCGGTGCGCATCGTAGTCTCCTTGGTTTCGTGGTGTCCTGCGAACGATCCTCGCTATTGAGCTGGCGTCGAATCATCGCGGCCCCGGAGCCTCCTCCGGGGCCTCGGTCAGCGGAGGGGGTCGTCTCGGCGGGCACCGCCCTTCGCTGACGTTTTTATTATAAGACACGACTCAGATGTTGTCAAGGCTCTCCCTGGCCGAGGGTCCATGATCTGAGTGAATCAAGCTAAGGTGCTCTCGATGATATCGTCCGGGGCGAGGGAACGCTGGGGAACCGATCGATGGACATTCCCGACTACGTGATCTGCCTCAACTGCGAGACCCCGACCTACATCTTCGAGTGGCGCGACGGGAAGGTCCTCGAGGCCCTCTGCGAGGTCTGCGGCAACGATGACCCGGAGGAGTTCCTGTCGCCGTCGGAGCTGGACGAGCTCTCGGGAGACTGAGCCGTGACCCCCACCGAAGGCATCAGCGCCCCGCGCCCGCGGCTCCACGTCGGCTGCGGCCGGGCTCGTCTCGAGGGCTGGGTCAACATCGACGCCCAGGACCTGCCCGGCGTCGACGTAGTGGCCGACGTGACCGGCGGCCTCGACTTCCGAGACTGCGAGGCCGTCTACGCCGAGCACTTCCTCGAGCACCTGCGGATCGACAGTGCTCTGGACTTCCTGGCCGAGTCCCGGCGGGTGCTCGGGGACGGCGGCCTGCTCCGGCTTTCGACCCCCAACCTCGACTGGGTCTGGACCACCCACTACGGCGTCGGCGGAGCGCCGGAGCTGAAGTGCGAGATGGCGATCCAGCTCAACCGGGCCTTTCACGGCTGGGAGCATCAGTTTCTGTGGAATCGCGAGCTCCTCACCGAGGCCCTCGGGGCCGCCGGCTTCACGGATCTCGAGTGGTGCCGGTACCGGGAGAGTCGCCACGAGCTGTTTCGCGGGATCGAGCGCCACGAGACCTATCCCGACAACGACGACCTGCCCCATGTGCTGGTCGTCGAGGCGACCCGCGGTCCCGAGCAACCGGAGCTCCTCGTCGCCCTGCGCGCCCGCGTCGACCGGGACTTCCTCGCCCACATGAAGGGTTGACTCCGCGGGTGGGCAGTGTTAGCTTTGGCGGTCCGCGCCCGGCGCGGTCCCTCGATCTTCCGACACGGCAATCCCAGGAGTGTGCTGATATGCAGGCGGTCATCGAAACGGGTGGAAAACAGTACCGGGTCGCACCCGGCGACGTGATCGACGTCGAGCTTCTCGGCGACCCCGCGGAGGGCTCCGAGGTCACCTTCGACCGGGTCCTCCTCGTCCACGGCGACGACGGGGTGAAGACCGGCGAGGCGCTCTCCGGGGCCAAGGTCCAGGGCGTGCTCGTCGGCGAGGTCGCCGGACCGAAGGTGCGAGTCTTCAAGTTCAAGCGCCGCAAGGGCTATCGCCGCACCACCGGCCACCGGCAGGGCTACCACCGCGTCCGCATCGAGGACATCGCGGTCTGAATTCGAACCCGAATCCTGGCGGGGGGCTCCGGCCCTCGACCAGAGCGAGGAAGCGACGTCATGGCTCACAAGAAAGGACAGGGCTCCAGCCGCAACGGCCGCGACTCCAACCCGCAGCACCTCGGGGTCAAGGCTTTCGGAGGCCAGAGCGTCTCCGGCGGGGCGATCATCGTCCGCCAGCGCGGCACGAAGTTCTTCCCCGGCGACAACGTCGGCCGGGGCAAGGACGACACCCTCTTCGCCAAGACCGACGGCACGGTGCAGTTCCGCAACCGGGGCCGCCGCGGCACCTTCATCAACGTCATTCCCGCCGAGTAGGCTCGGCGGGCTCCCCGAGGGTGGGATCGCTCCCGCCTGCCGAGAGGCCCCGTGCACTTCCTGGATGAATCGGTGATCCACGTCCAGGGCGGTGGCGGCGGGAACGGCTGCCTGGCCTTCCGGCGGGAGAAGTACGTTCCTCGGGGCGGTCCGTCCGGCGGCGACGGCGGTCACGGCGGCGCCGTCTGGCTGGTCGGCGACAGTTCCCTCAACACCCTTTTCCACCTGCGCTTCCGCCAGCTCTACGCGGCCGAGCGCGGGCGCCACGGCGAAGGCTCGAACCGCACCGGCCGGAGCGGGCAGGACCTGGAGATCCCGGTGCCTCTGGGCACCCAGGTCTACGACGCCGAGGGGGACGCGTTCCTGGGGGAGACCCTGGAGGAGGGCGCCCGGCTCCAGGTGGCCGCCGGCGGGTTGGGCGGCCGGGGCAATAGCCGCTTCAAGAGCTCGACCAACCAGGCGCCGCGCCGGTTCGAGCTGGGCGGGGAGGGCGAGGAGCGCCACCTGCGCCTCGAGCTCAAGCTGCTCGCCGACGTCGGCCTGGTCGGGCTGCCCAACGCCGGGAAGTCGACCCTGATCAGCAGGGTCTCCGCGGCTCGGCCGAAGATCGCCGACTATCCGTTCACGACGCTGGTGCCCCAACTCGGAGTGGTGGACCGGGGGCCCGCCGAGCGGCCCTTCGTGATCGCCGACCTGCCGGGCCTGATCGCCGGTGCCGCCAAGGGCGCGGGGCTGGGCCACCAGTTCCTGCGCCACGTAGAGCGCTGCCGGGTGCTGGTGCACCTGGTGGACCTCTCGGCCGAGGGCGACGCGGGAGCGGACTTGGAGACGGTGGAGGACGAGCTCGAGGCCTTCGACCCGGACCTGCTGACGCGGGAGCGGCTGGTGGTGGGGAGCAAGCTCGACGCGGCGCGGGGCGAGCGGCGCGAGGCGCTCACGGCCGCGGCCGAGCGCCGCGGCCTGCCGTACCTCGAGGTGAGCGCGGTCGCGGGAGCCGGCCTGCCGGAGCTGCTGGGCCGCGTCGGCGCCGCCCTCGACGCCCTCCGCGCGGCCGAGACCCCGCCCCCGGCCCCCGACGACGACACCCCCTGGCACCACCGCGGCTTGACTGGATCCCCCCCGCAACCCCTCGATCCCCTTCCCTCCCCCGAGGGGGGAAGGGGACGCCTCCACCCCGATCCTCGTCGGAGGGGCAGGCCCGTGGAGGGGGAACGCCTCGGCATCTTCGGTGGGAGCTTCGACCCGATCCACCGTGGCCATGTGCGTCCCGTTCAAGAGGCCCGCCGCCGCTTCGGCCTCGACCGGGTGATCTACCTCCCGACCGCCAACCCACCCCACAAGCAAGAGCCCGAGACCGCTCCCCTGGCGCCCGCCGCGGCGCGCTACGCCATGGTCGAGCTGGCCCTGCTCGAGGAAGAGGGTCTCTACGTTTCGGACTACGAGCTGCGTCCCGGCCGCCCGAGCTACACGGTGGAGACCCTGGAGCACTTCGCCGCCCGGGACCCGGCGGCGGAGCTGTTCCTCCTCGTGGGCTCCGACGCCCTGGCGCAGCTCCACACCTGGCGCCGCTGGCGGGACCTCCTGGAGCTCGCCCACCTGGTAGTCCTGACCCGCCCGGGTAACGAGATCGCCCGGCTCCGGCCCGACCTGTTGCCGGAGCTCCGGGAGCGCCTCGACCGGGGCGCCATCGACGTCATCGAGGACGTGCTGGTCGACGTCTCCTCGACCGGCATCCGGACCCGCCTGGCCGAAGGCGAGAGAGACGAGGCCTGGATGGAGCACTGGATGCCTTCCCTGGTGGTACACTACATCGAGAAATACGCCTTCTATAGATGAACTCCGCGACCCCAGCGAGTCAACCCGCCGTCGACACCGCTGCCCGCGTCCGGGTGGCCGTGGCCGCGGCCCTCGATCGCAAGGCCCAGGACCTCAAGGTCCTCAACCTCGGGCCCGTGAGCGACTTCACCGATTACTTTCTGATCGCGAGCGGTACCAGCGAGCGCCAGGCGCAGGCCATCGCCGAGGGGATTCAGGAGGCCCTGGCGGCCGAGGGGGTGCGCCCGCTCCACGTCGAGGGACAGCGCGGTGGCCACTGGGTGCTCCTCGACTACGGTGACCTGGTGGCGCACGTCTTCCAGCCCGAGCCGAGGGAGTTCTACGCCCTCGAGCGCCTGTGGTCGGACGCCGAGGACGAGACCCGGCAGTTCACCGTTTGATCCCCAAAGAGGCAGCGGCCCCGGACGCCGGCCCTGACACCAGTAAGATCGCCGGCCCGCTCGCCCGCGCCCTCGCCGGCCAACCCGGTCTCCGCTCCCGCCTCGGAGCCTTCGAGCGCGCGGCGGCGAGCGACGCCCCGGTTCTGATCGTGGGCGAGCCCGGGTCGGGCCGCTCCACCCTCGCCCGGGCCCTGCACGCGGCGAGCGCCCGGGCGAGCGGACCCCTGGTGGAGGTCGATCCCGGGTCGCTGCCCACGACCCTCTTCGAGAGCGAGCTCTTCGGCTACCGCCGCGGCGCCTTCACCGGCGCCGAGGCGCCGCGTGCCGGTCGGGTGGAGCGGGCCGCGGGGGGCACGCTTCTCCTCGATCACGTCGAGGAGCTGCCGCTCGCGAGCCAGGCCAAGCTCCTGCGCCTGGTGGCGGAGGGCGTCTACGCGCCCCTGGGCGGTCGCGAAGAGCGGGCCGACGTGCGGTTTCTCGCGGTGGGCTCGGAGGACCTTCCCAGGAGGGTCGCCAGCGGGGCGTTTCGGGAGGACCTCTTCTATCGCCTGGAGGTGCTGGCCTTCCGGGTCCCTCCCCTGCGCGAGCGGTCCGAGGACCTGCCCGGGCTGATCGATCGCCTCCTCGCCGACCTGAGCGAACGTTTCGGCCGGCCCGGTCTCGCCCTCGCCCCCGGCGCCCGCGAGTGGATGACCCGGCACCCATGGCCGGGCAACGCCCGTCAGGTGCGCAACACCCTGGAGCGCGCCCTGGTCCTGGCGAGCGGGCGATCCCCCCTGGACCCCGATCCCCCCGCCGGCGCCGAGGAGCGCCCCCGTTCCCTGGACGAGGTGGAGGCGACAGAGATCCGCCGCGCCCTCGCCTACACCCGAGGCCACCAGGCCGAAGCCGCCCGCCTCCTGGGAATCAGCCGCAAAGCCCTCTGGGCCAAAAGAAAGCGCCACGGGATCCCGTAGCGCGGCCATCGGAGTCTGCGGGTACGGAGCGAACCGTTCGCCGGGCCGAGATGGAGCTCGGCCGCTTCAGGGGTACCTGCGAGCTTCGATCAGGGTGCTGCATCTGTTCCAAAGTCCGACTCCGCCGATCCACCTCTCACACCCCACACGGCGGGAGCTGTTTCAACCACCGAGGGGGCAGCTCGTGGAGCTGCGTGGTTTCTCGCCGGCGCAGTTTGCCGCCGAGAAAGCCACCAGCCCGCGAGCGTGTGTGCTGCCCCCACCTTCCAACTCGTCTTGGGTGGGGGCGTCCCTCGCCCCCCGCGAGGGCGGGAGAGGGACCGAGGGTGAGGGGGGAGATCTGATCTACCGCCGGAACGCCTCGCCGGCCATGGGCATCTCGGTGAGGGCGTCGGGGATGCGCACCTTGAGGTCCAGCCGCTCCGAGCGCTCCCGCAGGTGCCGGAGCACCACCTCCGGGAGCCGCAGAAACGCCTCCACCACCTCCGGGTCGAGCTGCGTCCCCGCCACCCGGCACAGCTCCGTCACCGCCTCCCCGTGGCTGCGGGCTCGGCGGTACGGACGGTCCGACGTGATCGAGTCGTACGTATCCACCACCGCGAAGATCCGGGCCGCCAGCGGGATCTCCTCCCGCGCCAGCCCCCGCGGATACCCGCCACCGTCCCACCGTTCGTGGTGGCTGTAGACGATCTCCAGCGCCGGGTCCAGGAACTTCACGTCCGCCAACATCTCGAACCCCCAGTTCGGGTGCTGGCGCATGACGTGCCACTCCTCCTCCGTGAGGCGCCCCGTCTTGCGCAGGATGGCGTCCGGGACCGCGATCTTCCCCACGTCGTGGAGCAGCGAGCCCCATTCGATGGCCCGGAGCCGATCGCCCTCGACGTCCAGAGCCCGGGCCAGGGCCAAGGCGTAGTGGGCGACGCGGAACGAGTGGCCCGTCGTCTCGTGGTCGCGGGCGTCGATGGCCGCCACCACGGCGCCCACCGCCTCCACGTAGGACCGCTCGCGGTCGCGCAGGCTCTCCTCCAGAGTGCTCATCAGGCTCGAGAAGGCCGTGCGCAGCGCGTCCACCTCTGAGCTGACCCAGCGCACCGGACGATCCTCCAGCAGGCCGCGGTCGAGCTCGCCCGTGGATGCCGTCTTCGCCATGGCGTCGGTGAGCTCACCCAGGGCCTGCTCGTGACGTCGCGAGCTGAGCCAGAGCAGCGGGATCATCACCAACAGGCCGGAGAGGCTCACGAGCGAGACGTCGCGGACCAAGAGGCCGTCGACCGGCTGGGACGCCACCGGCCTCAACATCAGCACGCCGGCCTCGCCGCCCGGCGGCTTCAGCCCGCTTGCCGGATCGGCGGCCGGGAGCGGGTCGAGGCGAGCGAGGAACGACTTGCCGGCGAGGGTGACGGTTCGAACCTCGCCAGGAGAGAGATCGCGCCCGAACCGGCCGGCCTCGGCGACGCTGCCCAGGGGCAGGCTGCTGGCCACCGGCAATCCCCCGGCCACGAACACGATCTCGGCCCCGGTGAGGTGGGAGAGGCGTCCGGCCTCCGCCGCGTCGAGCTCTTCGCCGAGGGTGACGGTGCCGAGCAGCGTGCCGTCCGCCGAGTCGCGAACCGGCCGCATGGCGAATCGGAAGAGGTGCCGCCGCGCCAGGACGATGCCCTTGCGCCACGGGGATCGGGGCCCGAGGGGCTGGCTGCCGCCGAGGTCGGTGCCGGCCACCGCCAGGGAGTTTCCGGCGGCGTCGGCCAGTTCCAGGTAGTCGATCCCGGGATGGCTGGTGGTGAAGCGCTCGAGGACCGCCGCGGCAGCGGCGCCGTCGCCTCGGCGGGCTAGCTCGTCGAGATGGAGGGCTGCGATCAGGAGGCTCGCCTGGGCGCCCAGGTGGTCGATCCGCTCGTCGCCGAGCTGATGCGCGGTCTCCACCGCCGCGTCGAGCCGTTCGCCGGCCCAGCGCCGGGCCGTCGTCTCCTGGTGTCGGGCCACCACGAGGGTGATCGCCACCGCGACGCCCAGCAGGACGACGGTGGTGAGCAGGATGATGCGCGTTCGCAGATTCAACGCCGAGAGCTCCCACCCCCGGCCCACTCCCGCCGACGCACGACCCGGACGGGGCCCGGGCGTCGGTCGTCGGTGAGAGGCCGAGGGGATGCGTAGCAAAGTATAAGCGAACTCATGGCGCTCTGCACAAGAGGAGGATCGAGATCGGTCCGAGCCCCGATGTGCGAACCCTTCCCCACGTTGTAGTGCCGGAAGGGCCGTGGGGCGGGACCTGCGACATCTCGTGAATCGTCCAGGTTAAGTACGCTGCCGATCCGAGCTCGGATTGAAGACGGCCGGTGACGGAGGCGGGGTGGGGTAGACTCTCTTCCGCTCGCTGCCGCCGCTTCCGGCTTCCGCCGGTGGCGATCTCCCGGCGCTCGTCGCCGACCCCCGCCCCCGGGAGGACCCCATGAGCAGTCTCCGCGCATTTCTCGATCGGCACTACCTGCACTTCAACGCTCGCGAGACCGTCGCCGCGGCCCGCGCCTACGAGGACCACCTGGCGGCTGGCGGCAAGATGCTGGTCAGCCTGGCCGGCGCCATGTCGACGGCCGAGCTCGGGATCATCCTGGCGCGCATGATCCGGGGCGGGAAGGTCCACGCCGTCTCTTGCACCGGGGCCAACCTCGAGGAGGACGTCTTCAACCTCGTGGCCCACGACGAGTACGAGCTGGTGCCCGAGTGGCGGGGGCTCTCGGCCCAGGACGAGAAGCGGCTCTACGAGCGCGGCTTGAACCGGGTGACGGACACCTGCATCCCCGAGCAGGTGATGCGCCACGTCGAGGCGCGCCTCATCGCGGGTTGGGCCCGAGCTGCCGAGGCCGGCGAGCGCAAGCTTCCCTCGGAGTTCCTCTTCGACATCCTGGGAAGCGGCGAGATCGAGGAGCACTACCAGAGCGACCCGGCCGACTCCTGGCTGATCGCCGCGATGGAGATGGGCGTCCCGGTCTACACCCCGGGCTGGGAGGACTCGACCACCGGCAACATGATGACCGCCGCCGTGATTCGCGGCGAGGTCCCCCACCACCAGTGCGTCAAGACCGGCACCGAGCAGTTCCAGCAGCTCATGGAGTGGTACGAGGCGAGCTGCGGCAAGGAGACCGGAGAGCCGTCCGTGGGCTTCTTCCAGATCGGAGGCGGCATCGCCGGCGACTTCGCCATCTGCTCCGTCCCCTGCCTGATCCAGGACCTCAAACGGGAGGACACCCCGTTCTGGGGCTACTTCGCCCAGATCTCCGACGCCCCCGCCTCCTACGGCGGCTACTCGGGAGCGGTGGCCAACGAGAAGATCACCTGGGGCAAGCTGGACGTCGACACGCCCAAGTTCATGATCCAGAGCGACGCCACGATCGTCGCGCCGCTTGTGTTTGGATACGTGCTCGGTGACTGAGGCGGGATAGTGCTGGCGTGACAAGGGCCTCTCCCCCTCCCGCGGTCACCTTCGAGCCAAGACCTGGCCGGCCCGGGCCTTCACCCACGCAGAGAGCGAGTGGGCCACCCCCCTCACCCTCGATCCCTCTCCCACCCTCAAGGTGGGCGAGGGACGCCCCCGCCCAAGCTCGGCCGCTTCACTCAGAGATTGCGGTGGCGGAGACACTGAGACGGTTGAAGCCGGCGGTTCGGAGTCCGACGAACGCCGATTCACCCCCAACCCACCCCCGAAGCGGAGGACGTCGGTTCACCCACCGAGGGGGCAGCGGGTGGGCCGCGGTGGTTTCTCGCCGGCGCAGTTTGCCGCCGAGAAAGCCACCCGGCCCGCCCGCGCGGGCTCCCGCCTGCGCCTCAGCGACCTCGAGCTCCTCCCTCCGCCCGCCGCCGACACCTGCCGCTTCTACCGCCCCTTCCACTCCGCCTTCCGCTTCCCCAGAAACGCCGCCACCCCCTCCGCCTTGTCCTCCGTAGAGAAGCAGAGACAGAACAGGTCCCGCTCGTACAAGATCCCCTCCTCGATCGCCAGCCGCTCGCTCGCCCGCAGCGCCTCCTTCGCCACCCGCACCGTCAGCGGGCTCATCGAGGCGATCTTCCCGGCCAGCTCCAGAGTCTTGGCCCGCAGCTCGCCGGCCGGAGCCACCAGCTCCACCAAGCCGATCTCCTTCGCCTCCGTCGCCCGGATCCGGTCGCCGGTCAAGATCAGGCGCATGGCGTGGCCCAATCCCACCAGGCGGGGCATTCTCTGCGTGCCGCCTCCCCCGGGAATCAGGCCCAGATTGATCTCCGGCTGACCGAAGCTCGCCGTCTCCGAGGCGACCCGCAAGTCGCACGACATGGCGAGCTCGCAGCCGCCGCCCAGGCAGTAGCCGTTGATCATGGCGATCACCGGTTTGGGGAAGCTCGACATCACGTCGTAGATCCGCGGGCTCGCCATCGCCTCGCGCTGGTCGAAGGGGCTCCGCCCCTCGAACTCCGCGATGTCGGCCCCGGCGATGAACGCCTTGTCGCCGGCGCCGGTCACGACCACGGCGCCGATGCCGTCGTCGTTCTCGATCGCCGCCAGGTGCTCCAGCATCTCGTCGCGCACCTGCTGGTTCAGGGCGTTCATCTTGTCCGGACGGTTGATGGTGAGGACCGCGACCCGGCCCTCGTCGTTTCGCAGCACGACCTGGCTCATAGCTACCTTGCCCTTCCGGCGGGCCTGGGCCCGCTCCGTGGTTGGTCTGGGAAGCCCAGCGCTTCGGCGAACGCGCGCCATAGCGCCCGCTGCTGGGCCATGGGGGTGAGGTTTTCCGGATGCCACTGGACCGCCCGCAGCCACCAGCCCGGCGCGTCCAGGGAGACGGCCTCCACCAGGCCGTCGGTGGCCCGGGCCGTGGCGACGAGGCCGCGGCCCAGGTCCCGAGCGCCCTGGTGATGCCGGCTGTTGACCCACGGCACCTCCTCGACGAACAGCCGCCCGAGGGTCCAGTGCGGATCGTCCACGGTCACGGAGTGGACCAGGGCGTCCTTCGGTTCCGAGAGATCGTGGGGCACCGCCGTGGGGAGCTGGAGGGGGAGATCCTGCCAGAGCGTGCCGCCCAGGAACACGTTGATCACCTGGAGGCCGCGGCAAATTCCCCAGGTGGGCACCGCCGCCTCCCGGGCCCCGGCGAGGAGCGCGAGCTCCATGGCGTCGCGCTCGGCGAAGACGGTGACCCCGGCTTCGGGGATCGTGGACTCGCCGAAGAGCGCGGGATCGACGTCCTCGCCGCCGGCGAGGACCAGGCCCAGGGCCTCGGCGGCCAGGGCGTGGTCGTCGCGCCCCGCCTCCGGCTGGATCACCCGGATCCGCTCGGCCGGCACGCCGACGAGCTCCAGGGCGGCCCGGTAGTTGGGCGCGTGGTCGCGCTCGGGCGAGCCCACCGCGATCAGCACGTCCCTCATCGGCGGGCCTCCGGCAACCTTCCGCGCTGCCCCGGAGCGGCCATGGGTCCCCGGGGGCCCTCAGACGGTCTCGACCAGCGCCGCGGCGCCCATCCCGCCGGAGACGCAGAGCGTCGCGATCCCGCGCCGGCCGCCAGAACGCGCGAGGCCGTGGAGCAGGGTGACCAGGATGCGGGCCCCGGTGCAGCCGATGGGGTGGCCCAGGGCGATGGCACCGCCGTCCGGGTTCACCCGCTCGCGGTCGAAGGCGAGGCCGAGCTCGTCGAGTGCGTCGAGGCAGGCCACCACCTGAGTGGCGAAGGCCTCGTTGAGCTCCACGGAGTCGACGGCGTCCGCCGCCAGCCCGGTGCGCCCGAGCAGGGCCTCGACCGCCGGCACCGGCCCGATCCCCATGATCCGCGGATCGACGCCGACCACCTGCCAGTCGACGAGCCGTGCGACCACCGGCAGGTCGAGCTCGGCCGCGGCCTCCTCGGAGGCCACGATCAAGGCGGCCGCACCGTCGGTGATACCCGAGGCGTTTCCCGGCGTCACGGTCCCGCCTTCGCGGAAGACGGTCGGCAGCTTGGCGAGCTGCTCCGGGGTGACCCCGTCGCGGGGGTGCCCGTCCTCACTCACCACCGTCGGGCCCTTGCGCCCCGGCACCTCGACCGGCACGATCTCGCCGGCGAAGCGGCCGGCCCGGCGGGCCCGCTCGCAGCGGCGCTGGCTCTCGAGGGCGTAGGCATCGGCCTGGGCCCGGGTGATTCCGCGCTCGGCGGCCAGCTCTTCGGCGGTCTCGCCCATCACCAGCCCAGAGAGGGGGTCGTCGAAGCCGTCGCGGTACATGCCGTCGACGATCTGGTCGTGGCCCAGGCGGTAGCCCCAGCGCCCGCGAGGAAGCATGTACGGCGTGTTCGACATGCTCTCCGTGCCGCCGGCGAGGACCACCCGGGCCTCGCCCAGGAGGATCGCCCGGGCCCCGGCCAGGACCGACTGCAGCCCGGAGGCGCAGGCCTGGTTGATGGTGAAGGCCGGGCGCTCCACCGGCACGCCCGCCCGGAAGGAGATCTGGCGGGCGGTATTGGGTCCGCCGCCCGCCTGGCGGCCGTGGCCGAAGATCGTCTGGTCGACCGACTCGGGGGCAAGACCGGCCCGGTCCAGGCAGGCGCGCGCCGCGGCGGTGCCCAGGTCCGCCGCCGACAGCGGGGCGAGAGCCCCGCCGAACTTCCCGATCGGCGTGCGGACCGGAGCAGCGAGGACGATCCCCACGCGGCTCATCGGCCGGAAAACTGCGGCTTCCGCTTCTCGACGTAGGCGGCCAGGCCCTCCTTGGCGTCGCCGCTCTCGAAGAGCTGCTGCTGGAGCTCGCGCTCGATGGCGAGGCCGCTCTCGAAGGGCACCTCCCAGCCGGACTGGACGGAGCGCTTGATCCGGCCGACGGCCTTGGAAGCCCGGTTGGGCGGGCAGAACTGGCGGGCGAAGTCGTGGACCTGGGCCTCGAAGTTCTCTGCGTCGAAGATCCTGTTGATCAGCCCGAGCTCTTCGGCGCGCTCGAAAGAGATCAGCTCGCCGGTGACCATCAGGTCGATGGCCCGCGACTTGCCGACGATCCGCGACAGGCGCTGGGTGCCGCCGGTTCCGGGGAGCACGCCCAGGTTGATCTCGGGCAGGCCGACCTTGCCCCCGCCGCGCTTGGCGATCCGCAGGTCCGCGGCCATGGCGATCTCGAGGCCGCCGCCCACGGTGTGGCCGTTGAGGGCGGAGATCACCAGCTTCGGGGTCTGCTCCAGGCGGTTCAGCGTCTCGTTGGCGTGGAGGCAGAAGTAGTACTTGAAGCGAGGCTCCGCGTTGGTGAGCATCTGGATGTCGGCGCCGGCGCAGAAGAACTTCTGTCCCTGGCCTCTGAGCACCAGCACGTAGACGTCGTTGTCGAAGCGCCCGGTCAGGATCGCCTCGTCGAGCTGGCGCATCATCTGGTAGGTGTAGGTGTTGGCGGGCGGGTCGTCGAGGGTGATGTAGGCGACGCCGTCCCGCGCCTCGTAGTGCACGAGAGTCTTCTCGGAAGCGATCGGTTCAGCCACTGTGTCTCCTCCGTGGATAGATTGCTGGATTGGTCCCCGAACGAGGCTCGGCGTGGAGAGATTCGGGTCGGAGCGAGCGGCCCAAGGACCGGGCCCGCTCGGGGCTCATTGTTGCACGACGGGCCGGAGCGGGCAAGGAATCGGAGCTCGATCCTTGACCCGGGACAGGGGCCTTTCTAGAATTGGTGGGTTACACTTCCTTCGATGCTTGGCCGGGTGCGGCGCTCCCGATCCTCCGATCCTCGATGATCACGGGCTACAACACCGACGTACGTCATCAGGACGTGGTCTTCCACGTTCAGACCGAGGACAAGGGGACCGACAACCCCTTCATCGAGAGCCTCGTCTACGTCGGCGGCCAGGTGCTGGCC
This sequence comes from uncultured Acidobacteriota bacterium, assembly GCA_963739795.1. Lineage (GTDB taxonomy): Bacteria > Acidobacteriota > Thermoanaerobaculia > Multivoradales > DATKCC01 > CAVUBL01. The sequence goes on from CAVUBL010000004.1 coordinate 125,832, forward strand.
GCCAAGCGTGCCGGCTATGCCGACCTCCTGGCCGAGGGCCGGGGGGACCGGGCGATCGTGGAGCTCATGGAGCGCCAGCACCGCACGGTGATCGCGGCGATCAAGAACGGCCGGTTCGACGCCAAGCTCGAGTCCCTCCTCGAGGCGCGCAAGGCGACCGCCGGGACGGCCGGCGTCGTGGGCACCGCGGTCGCTCCCGCGCCGGCGGCGGCGAAGCCGAAGGTGAGCGCGGCGCCGGCGCCCGAGCGCACGCTGGACCAGGTGATCCTCGAGTACCTCACCAACGAGGCCGACCAGGAGCAGCTCCTGCTCACGGTCGACGGCGACGGCGACCTGACGCTGGGGTCCGGGGCGGCCCTGACCCTGCGCACGACCTCCTCGAAGAGCGGCCGGCCGGTGGCGGGGGCCCAGGTGCAGGTGCGGATGATCTCCACCGTCGCCGATCCGCGGATCCTGGCGACCGGTGAGACGGACGGCGACGGGCGGCTCGCCATCGAGTTCGACATCCCGCGCCTCGAGAGGGGCACGGCGGCGTTGATCATCTCTGCCGCCTCGGCCCTGGGGCACGCGGAGATCAAGCATTTGTTGTAGAGAGCCTCGGAGCCGGCAGAGTGATGCCACCGATGGAGACTCCGCTCCCCGGGAGCTCCCCCTCCCGCGCCCCGCGAGTGCGGCGAGACCGCGAGGGCCCGGGCCTTCCCCGGCGCAGAGATCGATCGGATCACCCCCCTCACCCTCGTTCCCTCTCCCACCCTCGCGGGGGGAGAGGGACGCCGATCGACTGGATCACCCCCCTCACCCTCGTTCCCTCTCCCACCCTCGCGGGGGGAGAGGGACGCCCACGCCCGGCTCGTGAGTCGGTAGATTGGCGGCGATGCATTCGATGCCTTCCATCCTGTTGAACGGGGAGAGTCGCGAGGTGGGGGCGGGGACGACGGTCCTCGACCTCCTCACCGAGATGGGACGCCACCCTCGGACCGTCGCCGTGGAGCACAACGGCGACATCCTGCCCCGGGACCGCTACCCGGCGACGGTGCTCCGGGACGGCGACCGCCTGGAGGTCGTGGGGTTCGTCCAGGGTGGCTGAGAGGGGACTCTGCGCGGCCGGGCTCCGCCGCGGACAGGGCGCGCGCGCCACCAGGCCCCTCGGGGAATTCGGGCTCGGTCGGCGCCGTTTACCCCGGTGCCGACTCGAGCCTTGTCACCGCCGGGCCGGTCGGGTATATTTCTCTTTCGCCGTGGGCCGCTAGCTCAACTGGCAGAGCAGCAGACTCTTAATCTGCGGGTTCGGGGTTCGATTCCCTGGCGGCTCACCACTCATTCTCCTCTTCCGCCTCGCCTCGAGAGACACACCGCCCGGCGGCGCCGGGAACCATCCGATAGACTTCCGGGCAGAGTTCCGAGCCAGAGCGGTCCGCCGCGGCCGCCGCCGGAGACGATGCGAAAGTGGCGGAACTGGTATACGCGCTAGACTTAGGATCTAGTCCCGAGTGATCGGGTTGGGGGTTCGAGTCCCCCCTTTCGCACAACGCCTTTCACCTTCCCCGAGTCGATTCCCACGATGAGCGTCGTTCAATCGATCCAAGACGTGGGCCCCTGCCGCAAGGAGCTGCGGATCGAGGTGCCCGCCCCCGCCGTCGAGGCGGAGACCCTACGTGTGACCCAGGAGTACGGCCGCCGCGTCAAGATCCCCGGCTTCCGCCCGGGCAAGGTGCCGGCCAAGGTGGTGCGCCAGCGCTTCCACCAGGAGATCGATCAGGAGGTGATCGACCGGCTGGTGCCCCGGTACTGGAAGAACGCCGAGTCCGAAAGCGGCATCGAGCCCCTCACCTCGCCCGAGCTGGCCGGGGTCGAGGACCGGGAGGCCGGCGAGCCCCTGGTGTTCACCGCCCGGGTCGAGGTGCGGCCCGAGATCTCCCTGGGCGACATCACCGAGTTCGACCTGCCCGACCCGCCGGCCGAGCCCACCGACGAGGACGTCGACGCGGCCCTCGAGGAGCTTCGCCGGCGTGCCGGCGACTGGAAGCCGGTCGAGCGGTCGGCGGGGCAGGGCGACCTGGTGACCGTGGCGATCCGCGAGGTCGGCGAGGAGGGCGAGGAGGGCGAGCCCGACACCCTCGACCTCGAGGTCGGCTCGCCCCAGGTCTGGGAAGAGCTCTCCGTCGCCGTTTCGGGCCTCACCGAGGGGCAGAAGGGCGAGTTCTCCCGCATGGACGAGCAGGAGGGGCAGGTGCGCGACCGCAAGTTCCGCTTCGAGGTGCGGGCGGTCAAGGAGCGCGACCTGCCCGACCTCGACGACGAGCTCGCCAAGGACCTGGGAGACTTCGAGACCCTGGCGGAGATGCGCGACGCGGTGCAGCACCGGCTGAGCCACGAGAAGCGGGCCGAGCGCAGCGAGCTGCGCGAGCGGGCCCTCCTCGACCAGCTACGGGAGCGCCACCCCATCGCCCTGCCCCAGGGCCTGGTCGACGAGGAGATCGAGAAGCTGGTCCGCGAGTACGCCGAGAGCGTGGCGCGCCAGGGTGTCGACCTGGAGCACGCCGAGATCGACTGGCGAGCGATGGCGGATCAGGCTCGGCCGAGCGCCGAGAAGCGGGTGCACGCCCGGCTCCTCCTGGACGCCGTCGCTCGGCAGGAGGACCTGACGGTGGAGGAGGCCGAGCTCGAGCGCACCCTTTCGGAGCTCGCGCGGGTCCAGCGCACGACGAGCGTGGCGGTGCGCCGCGCCCTCGACCAGGACGGGCGGCTGGGGCGGCTCCGGGCCCAGCTCCTGCGCTCGAAGACCCTGCGCCACCTTCTGGGCGAGGAGCCCGCGGCGCCGGAGGAAGCCGCCGCGGAAGCCGCCGAGGCGTCCGGGAAGGCAAACCCACCGGCACCGGAAGACGTAGAATCCGAAACAGGTGAATGATCGCCGCTCTCGCGAGCGGTAGGGAGGTTCCAAGGGACATGCTGATCCCGATGGTGGTGGAGCAGTCGAGCCGGGGCGAGCGCGCATACGACATCTACTCGCGCCTGCTCAAGGACAACATCATCTTCCTCGGCCGGCCGATCGACGACGACCTGTCGAGCCTGATCATCGCCCAGATGCTCTTCCTCGAGGCCGAGAACCCTGAGAAGGACATCGCCCTCTACGTCAACTCGCCGGGCGGATCGGTGACCGCGGGCCTCGCGGTCTACGACACCATGCAGTACATCAAGCCGGACGTGGCCACCTACTGCGTCGGCCAGGCGGCGTCCATGGCGGCGGTGCTGTTCTCGGCCGGCTCCAAGGGCAAGCGGGTCATCCTGCCCAACAGCCGGATCCTCATCCACCAGCCCTGGGCCTCGGGCCTGGGGGGGCAGCAGACAGACATCGAGATCCACGCCCGGGACCTCCTGAAGATGCGCGACCGCCTCGACGAGATCCTCGCTTTCCACACCGGCAAGAGCAAGGAGGAGATCCACGAGGACACCGAGCGCGACCGCATTCTCTCGGCCGACGAGGCGGTCACCTACGGCGTCGCCGACCGGGTGATGTCCCAGCGTCGCTCCTGACCGGCACCGGGGTCGTAGCGGCGCGTCCCAGAGGAATAGGCGGATCGCGCCGGCCTGTTAGGTGAGGATGGTAAGGTTGACAGCGAATCGGCTTGCTCCCTAGCATCCCGGGCGAACCGGTACAGATTCGCGAACCGGAGGTCAGATGCCCAAGAAAGACAGCGGCGACGAAGTGCTCAGGTGCTCGTTCTGCAACAAGAGCCAGCGAGAGGTGAAGAAGCTGATCGCCGGCCCGACGGTCTTCATCTGCGACGAGTGCGTGGACATCTGCCTCGACATCATCGCCGAAGACCGGATGCTCGAGCAGCAGCAGGACGCTTCGCTGCCGAAACCCCGCGAGATCAAGGCCATGCTCGACGACTACGTGGTCGAGCAAGAGCAGGCCAAAAAGAAGCTCGCGGTGGCCGTCTACAACCACTACAAGCGGATCGACTTCATGGAGAAGGCGCGTGGCGACGTGGAGCTCCAGAAGTCGAACATCCTGCTGATCGGCCCCACGGGCACCGGCAAGACCCTTCTCGCGCAGACCCTCGCCAGGCTCCTCTCGGTGCCCTTCACCATCGCCGACGCCACGACCCTGACCGAGGCCGGCTATGTCGGTGAGGATGTCGAGAACATCATCCTCAAGCTCTATCAGGCCTCCGGCAACGACAAGGAAAAGACCCAGCGGGGCATCGTCTACATCGACGAGATCGACAAGATCTGCCGCAAGAGCGACAACCCCTCGATCACCCGCGACGTCTCCGGCGAGGGCGTGCAGCAGGCCCTGCTCAAGATTCTCGAGGGCACCCAGTGCAACGTGCCGCCCCAGGGCGGTCGCAAGCACCCGCACCAGGAGTTCCTGCAGATCGACACCACCAACATCCTCTTCCTCTGCGGCGGCGCTTTCGTCGGCCTCGAGGAGGTCATCGAACGCCGGCTGAACCAGAAGAGCCTCGGCTTCGGCGCCGAGATCTCCGACCGCAAGACGCGGAGGAAGGGTGAGGTCCTGGAGAAGGCCCTGCCCGAGGACCTGATCAAGTACGGCCTGATTCCCGAGTTCGTCGGCCGTCTGCCGGTCGTGGCCACCCTGGACGAGCTCGACGAGGACGCCCTGGTGCGCATCCTCAAGGAGCCCAAGAACAGCCTGATCCGCCAGTACCAGACGATCCTCGAGTTCGAGGGTGTCGAGCTGTCGTTCACCGACGACGCCATGCGGCTGATCGCCCAGGAGGCGCTCACCCGCAACGTCGGCGCTCGCGGCCTGCGGATCATCCTGGAAGAGCTGATGCTGGACTTGATGTACAACGTGCCGTCCCAGCGCGACATCAAGCAGTGCGTGATCAACGAGGAGGCGGTCGTACGCCACATGCAGCCGATCGCCCTCTACAAGAAGGCCGGCTGAGGCCGGCCGCGGTTCGAGGCCCCGACCCGGGCGCTCCGGCGGCCGGACTGCTGCGCCGGACGGTTCTCGGGCCCGGCGAGGCCGGACCTCAGAATCGATCCCGGACGCGATTCCAACCCCGAATCCCGACCTGAATCCTGACCCGAACCCAGATTGGACACGCCCTCAAGATGAGCTCCAGCTTCGTTGCCAAGACGCGTGAGACCCTGCCCCTCGTCCCGCTGCGGGACATGGTGGTCTTCCCTCACATGATGGCCCCGTTCATCGTCGGCCGAGAGAGCTCGGTCCGGGCGCTGGAGCAGACGCTGGCGACCCCGGACAAGCGGATCTTCCTGGTGGCCCAGAAGGATCCGAAGATCGACGAGCCACTGCGCGCGGACGTCTACGACATGGGGGTGGTGGCGACGGTCATCCAGAACCTGAAGCTCCCCAACGGGAACGTCAAGGTGATGGTCGAGGGGGTCCAGCGGGGCCTGGTGGTCGACGTCGACGAGGTCGACGGGGCCATGAGCGCCGAGGTCGACGTGCTCGGGGTCGACTTCCCCATGAGCGAGGAGCTCCAGGTGTACATGTCGAAGGTCCTCTCGATCTTCGAGCAGTACGCCAAGATGTCCCACCACCTGGCCTTCGAGGGCCTGATGTCCACCCTGAAAGTGGACGACCCGGATCGTTTCGCGGACATCCTGGCCGCCCACCTCATGGTGTCCACGGCGGACAAGCAGGGTCTGCTCGAGCTGACCAACCCCTACGAGCGTCTCCAGCGGCTTCAGGACCTGATCGACGTCGAGGTCGAGAAGATCAACATCGACAAGCGGATCAACGTCAAGGTCAAGAAGCAGATGGAGAAGGCCCAGAAGGAGTACTACCTCAACGAGAAGATCAAGGCCATCCACCAGGAGCTGGGCCGCAAGGACGATCGCTCCGACGAGGTGGCCGAGCTCAAGGAGCGCATCGAGGAGGCGGGCCTCCCCGAAGAGGTCAAGGAGAAGGCCGAGCAGGAGCTCAAGCGCCTGGAAGCCATGCCGCCGGTCTCGGCCGAGGCCACGGTGTCGCGCAACTACATCGACTGGCTGGTTTCGGTGCCCTGGCAGAAGGCGAGCGAGGAGCAGACCGACCTCGGCCAGGCCGAGGAGATCCTGAACGCCGATCACTACGGTCTCGAGAAGATCAAGGAGCGGATCCTCGAGTTCCTCGCCGTGCGCCAGCTCGTGGGCCAGACCCGCAGCTCGATCATCTGCTTCGTCGGCCCCCCCGGCGTGGGCAAGTCCTCCCTCGCCAAGTCCATCGCCCGGGCCACGGGGCGCGAGTTCGTCCGCCTGTCGCTGGGCGGCGTGCGCGACGAGGCCGAGATCCGGGGCCACCGGCGCACCTACATCGGCGCCTTCCCCGGCCAGATCATCCAGATGATGAAGAAGGCCGGCACCGTCAACCCGGTCTTCCTCCTCGACGAGGTCGACAAGATGTCCATGGACTTCCGGGGCGACCCCTCGTCGGCCCTGCTCGAGGTCCTCGATCCGGAGCAGAACGACTCCTTCGTCGACCACTACCTCGACGTCGAGTACGACCTCTCGAAGGTCATGTTCATCGCCACCGCCAACGTGGCCCACACCATTCCGCCGCCGCTCCGGGACCGGATGGAGACCATCGAGCTCTCCGGCTACACGCCCAACGAGAAGCTGGCCATCGCCCGGCAGTTCCTGGTCCTCAAGCAGCTTGAGAAGCACGGCCTGACCGCCGACAAGGTCACTTTCGAGGACGAGGGCCTCCGGGTGCTCATCGACCACTACACCCGGGAGGCCGGGGTGCGGAACCTGGAGCGCGAGATCGCCTCCATCGCCCGCAAGGTGGTCCGCCGAGTGGTGACCGAGCACGACGAAGACCTGGACCTGTCGGTCGGTCCCGACACGGTCGTGGAGCTCCTCGGCAAGCACAAGTTCCGCAAGCGCCTCAAGAACGAGACCTCGGAGGTCGGGCTCGCCACCGGCATGGCCTGGACCGAAGCCGGCGGCGAGCTGCTGGAGACCGAGGTCGGCCTGATGAAGGGCAAGGGCAAGCTGACCCTCACCGGCAAGCTCGGCGAGGTGATGCAGGAGTCGGCTCGCGCGGCGGTCTCGTACCTCCGGAGCCGCGCCGAGCTCCTGGGCGTGGATCCGGAGTTCAACGACGAGATCGACCTGCACATCCACGTGCCCGAGGGGGCCATCCCGAAGGACGGTCCCTCGGCGGGGATCACCATGGCCACGGCGCTGGTCTCGGCGCTCACCGGCGTGCCGGTGCGCAAGGACGTGTCCATGACCGGCGAGATCACTTTGCGCGGCAAGGTGTTGCCGGTAGGCGGAATCAAGGATAAGGTGCTGGCGGCCTTCCGGGCCGGTATCACCGAGGTCATCCTCCCCCGGGAAAACGAGAAGGATCTGGAGGACATCCCCGAAGAAGTGCGCGACGCGCTGGAGATCCATCTGATCGAATCGATGGACGACGTTCTGCGCCTCGCCCTCGACGGGGAGAGCACTCCTCTACCCAAGGGGGGAGCGAAGTTCAAGGAGGCTCCACCGGAGCCTCCGGTCGGGCCGGATTCCCTGGCCCATTGAGCGCGCGTGAACGAGTCTCCGACCTGGCCGGAGATCCCTTCACGCGCCCTGAACCCCGGCCGCTCCGGCGGTCCCGGCCTTCGCGGGGCGGGATCGCGGAACGGCCACGCGGCCGCCGGCACTCTCGGGCGGTCGCCGGGAGCCCCGCAGCCGCAGCTCGCGCGCGGGGCCGATTCCGAGCCGATCTGAACAGATCGGGGGCCTCTAGCTAGACAGTCAAGCTGGTAGGTCGCTCGCTCGGGGAGCGCTCCGGCCGCTTTCGGCCGGGCACTCCGGAGGGAGCGCCGAATCGCCGGAGGGCCCTGGAGCGGTGAAGATCGAAACAGCCGAGCACGTTCGGGCGGCCCACATCGAGGCCCAGCTCATCCGGGACGACCGGCCGCAGGTGGCCTTCGTCGGACGCTCGAACGTCGGCAAGTCCAGCCTGATGAACCGGCTGTTGGGGCGCAAGGGCCTGGCGCGAACCAGCTCGACGCCCGGAAGGACCCGGGCGGTCCACTACTTTTTGGTGAACCGCCGGGCGTACTTCGTCGACCTGCCGGGCTATGGCTACGCCAAGGTTTCGGCGGGGGCGCGCAAAGAATGGGCGGCGCTGGTGGAGCGGTATTTCTTCCTCCGGGCGCCGTCGCCGCCCCTGGTCGTGTTGATCGTCGACGCCAAGGTCGGCGCTACGCCCCTCGACGAGGAAGCGTGGAGCTACCTGGCCGCTCTCGGCATTCCGATTGTGGTGGCGGCGACCAAGGTGGATCGTCTGTCCCGGAACAAGGCGGCCGCCGCTCTCGCGGCGGTTCGCCGGACCCTCGGGACGGACGACGGCGTACCGATCGTCCCCGTTTCGGCGCGAACCGGCGAGGGGATCAAGGAGCTGTGGAAGGAGATCGCTGGACATCTCCGGGCCGGTCCCGGAACAGCAGATGAGGAACACAATGGCTAAATCGTCACAAAACGTTCAGAAGAAGGAACGCACCCATCGCGGCAACCACAGGGGCCACCCGCGCGACACCCGCGAGCCGCGGGAGCCGCGCGAGCCGCGGGAGCCCAACGACCGGGGCGACCGCAACCGAGGTGGCGGCAAGACGCTCGACATCCGGGCGCTCAAGGAGATGAGCATCTCCGAGCTGACCAACATCGCCAAGGAGCTCGGGGTCGAGGGTGCCGCCGGGATGCGCAAGCAGGAGCTGATCTTCAAGATCCTCCAGGCGCAGACCGAGAAGAGCGGCCTGATCTTCGCCGAGGGAGTCCTCGAGTGCCTGCCGGACGGCTTCGGCTTTCTCCGGGCGCCCGAGTACAACTACCTGCCCGGCCCGGACGACATCTACGTCTCGCCGTCGCAGATCCGGCGCTTCGACCTGCGCACGGGAGACACCGTCTCCGGGCAGGTGCGCCAGCCCAAGGAGGGCGAGCGCTACTTCGCCCTGATCAAGGTCGAGGCGGTCAACTTCGAGCACCCGGAGGTGGCGAAGAACAAGATCTTCTTCGACAACCTGACGCCCCTCTACCCGGAGGAGCGCCTCAACCTCGAGGTGCCGGGCGACATGTCCTCCCGGGTGATGGACCTGGTCACCCCCATGGGCAAGGGCCAGCGGGCGCTGATCGTGGCGCCGCCGCGCACCGGCAAGACCATGCTGCTCCAGTCGATCGCCCACTCGGTGGAGAAGAACCACCCCGAGGTGGTGCTCATCGTGCTGCTCATCGACGAGCGGCCCGAGGAGGTGACCGACATGCAGCGCTCGGTCCAGGGCGAGGTCGTCTCCTCGACCTTCGACGAGCCGGCGACCCGCCACGTCCAGGTGGCCGAGATGGTCATCGAGAAGGCCAAGCGCCTGGTCGAGCACAAGAAGGACGTGGTCATCCTCCTCGACTCCATCACCCGCCTGGCGCGGGCCTACAACACCGTCCAGCCGCCTTCGGGCAAGGTGCTCTCCGGTGGTATCGACGCCAACGCCCTGCACCGGCCGAAGCGCTTCTTCGGCGCCGCCCGCAACATCGAGGAGGGGGGCTCGCTGACCATTATCTCCACGGCCCTCGTCGACACCGGCAGCCGCATGGACGACGTCATCTTCGAGGAGTTCAAGGGCACCGGCAACTGCGAGATCCACCTCGACCGGAAGCTGGTCGACAAGCGGGTCTTCCCTTCGATCGACATCAACAAGTCGGGGACCCGCAAGGAGGAGCTCCTCATGCCCGCCAACGAGCTCCACCGGGTCTGGGTGCTCCGCAAGGTGCTCAACCCCCTGTCCACCGTCGAGTCCATGGAGCTTCTCCTCGACAAGCTGTCGAAGACCAAGACCAACGCCGACTTCCTCAACGCCATGTCCAAGTAGCCTCGAGGCCCGGGGGGAAAACTGCCCAAGCTCCGCGTCGGCATCGCTGACATTCTCGACACCCGGCCGCTCGCCTGGGGCTTCCTCAAGGGTCACCACGCCGACCTGTTCTCCCCCGTCTGCCACCCCTTGAACCTGGTCGGGCGACTCCTCGTCCAGGGGGGGCTGGATGTCGCCCTGGTTCCGGCCATCGAGGTCGCGACCTCGCCGGAGCTGCGCGTCCTGCCCGACCTGTGCGTGGCCTTTCCGGGGGAGTCGCGGGGAGTCCTGCTGGTGTCGTCGGGGCCGGTCGAGGAGCTGCGCCGCGTGGTCCTGGAACGGGACTCCCGCACCGCGGCGGCGGTGGCGCGCATCGTCCTGGAGGACGCCTACGGTCTCGAGCCCGAGTACGTCGAGGCCGAGGCCGCCACCCGCGTCTCCGGTCCCGAGCGGATCGAGCCCGGCGAGGGCTGGCTCGTCATCGGTACCGCCGCCCTGGCCGGGCGCCGGGAGGGCCACCGGGTGCTCGACCTGGGCCTCGCCTGGCGCGAGCTCACCGGCCTGCCGCTGGTGGTAGGGGTCTGGGCGGTGCGGCCGGGGATCGACCTGCCGGACCTGCCCTTCTACTTCAAGAGCAGCCTGCGCTTCGGGCTCTCGGCCCTCGACGCCATCGCCCGCGAGGCCGCCGCCGAGTTGGGCGTCGGCTCGACGGTCCTCGAGGGCTACCTGCGGGAGAACCTCTCGTACTTCCTGCGCGAGCCCGAGGTCGAGGGCCTCGGGGAGCTCTTTCGGCGCGCCGCCCGCCTGGGCCTGGCCCCCGCCGGGGCGGCGGTCGAGAGCTGGCCCGGATAAGCTCCGGCCCATGCCGAGCCGCGAGCCTTCTCTCTCGGGCTGGGGCCGCCTGGCGGCTCCGGGCCGCGAGGTGTGCTCCGAGGACTTGCCGGACCTCGTCCGCGGCGCCGTCCTGACCCGGGGCCTGGGCCGTTCCTACGGCGACTCGGCCCTGCCGCCTCCGGGCACCCTGGAGGTCGCCGGCTCGCGCCTCGCCGACCGGATCCTCTCCTTCGAGCCCCTCCCGGGAGGAGAGACCGCCCGGCTGCGCGCCGAGGCGGGTCTGTCCCTCGACGATCTGGTCCGCGTGTTCCTGCCCCGGGGCTGGTTCGTGCCGGTCACCCCGGGCACGCGCTTCGTCACCCTCGGCGGGATGGTGGCGGCCGACGTCCACGGCAAGAACCATCACCGTGCCGGGACCTTCGGCCGCCACGTCACGCGTCTGACTCTGCGCCTGGCGTCGGGCGATCGCGTGGAGTGCTCGCGGGAAGAAGAACCGGACCTCTTCCGGGCGACCCTGGGGGGCATGGGGCTGACCGGCCACATCCTCGAGGTGGAGGTCCCCCTGGTTCGCGTGCCGTCGCCCTGGATCTGGGCCGAGAGCTTTCCCGTGCCGGACGTGGAGCGCTTCACCGAGGCCCTCAAGGCGTCCGGCGCCGAGTGGCCTTTCACCGTCGGGTGGATCGACTGTCTCTCCCGGGATCGCGGCGGGCGCTCGGGTGGACCGGGTGGGCTGGGAAGGGGGATCGTCACCCGCGGACGCTGGGCGACGCCTGAGGAAGCGCCGCCGGAGCCGCCCCGGATGCGCCGGCGGCTCACGGTCCCGTTCGTCACTCCCGGCTGGCTTCTCAACCGCCTCTCGGTGGGCGCCTTCAACGCCCTGTACTACGGCCGCACCCGCTTCTGGGGGCGGGAGCGGACTCGCCGGGGGATCGCCCATCCAGAGCCCTTCTTCTACCCCCTCGATGCCATCGGCCACTGGAACCGCCTCTACGGACCGCGGGGCTTCACCCAGTACCAGTGCGTCCTGCCCGAGGAGGCCGAGGGCGGTCCCGCCGCCGCCGCCCGGCGCTTCCTGGACCTGCTCACCCGGGCCGGGCGTCGGGCGGGCGGCGCGTCGTTCCTGTGCGTGATCAAGGACTGCGGCGCCGAGGGCGAGGGCGTGCTCTCGTTCCCCCGGCCGGGCATCTCCATCGCCGTCGACCTGGCGGTGCGCGACGGCACCGAGGAGCTGGTCGCCACACTCAATCGGCAGGTGGTGAAGGAGGGCGGGCGCGTCTACCTGGCCAAGGACGCCTTCACGCGCCCCGAGCACTTCCGGGCCATGGAGGGCGGGCGCCTGGCGGAGTTCGAACGCCTCCGGGCGCGCTACGATCCCGAAAACCGCCTGGCGAGCGCCCAGTCCGTCCGCCTGATGGGAAGATAGGACCCGAAGCTCAGACGAGGCACCTCTCGGGAGGGGGCGTTCCCTTCCCCCTTGGGAGTGGGAAGGGGATCGAGGGGTTGTGGGTGGGATACGAAGGGGGGAGGTGAGGCATGAGAGTCGCGATCCTGGGAGGCACCAAAGGCATGGGCCGGGCCCTGGCTCGGCGGATGGCGGCGCGGGGCGACGCCCTCTTCCTCCTCGGCCGCGACCCGGCGGATCTCGAACGGAGCGCCCGGGACCTGGAGGCGCGGTCCGGGGCCGCCGCCGGGAGCGTGGGGACGGCCCCCTGCGACCTGGAGCGCCCGGAGACCTTCGCCCCGGCCCTGGCCGCGGCCGAAGCGGCCCTGGGTGGCCTGGACGCCGTCGTCCTCTCCGCCGCCGACTTCGCCACCCAGGAGGCTCTCGAAGCCGACCGGGAGCGGCTCCGGCGCCTGCTGACGGTCGATTTCGCCTCCGCGGTGCTGTTCTGCGAGGAGGCCCGGGAGCGCCTGCTCCGGAGCGTCGCGGAAGGGGGCCGGGGCCTCCTGTGCGCCTTCGGCTCGGTGGCCGGGGATCGAGGGCGCAAGCCGGTGGTGCTCTACGGCGCTGCCAAGGCGGGCCTCTCTCACTACCTCGAGGGGCTGGATCACCGCTTCCACGGCCAGGGACTGCGGGTGGTCACGGTCAAGCCGGGCTTCGTCAAGACTTCCATGACCGAGGGGCTCCGGCCGCCGCCCTTCGCCGGCGAGCCGGAGCGCGTGGCCCGCGACGTGCTCCGCGCCCTCGACCGGGGCCGGCCGGTGGTCTACACGCCGCCGCCCTGGCGCTGGGTGATGCTGGTGATCCGCAACCTGCCGCGCGCCGTCATGCGCCGCGTCGGGTTCTGAGGTTCCCCTGAGCGCTCCCTGGAGCTAGGAGTCTGCGCGGCAGAAACGCGCAGTCGCGTTGCGAGCGCCGTGGGGCCGGATACGAGGCACCGCGACGCAGGCGATGCCGAGCGATCGTCGAGGAGCGGGAACGAAGTAGACGGCTCCACACCGCCGCAACGGGCACCGACTCCCGGAGGGAGTTGGTCGGGGCGCAAGGGGGTTACGGGGTGTCTCTGGCGTTGCTCGTCGTCTACGATGTCCCCGCATCGCCTCCTCCTCGCGCCTTGGATCCACCCCGTAAGACCCTTGCGCGCGGCTACGTGTTTCTGCCGCGCAGACTCCTAGTTCACCACCTGCGTGCATCTCGGAACCACCTGCCAGTGCACGACGCCGGGTCGGCGGGTGCAGGTCGATCCCGTCGCCCCCACGGCCACGCCGCACCCGCCCGCCGGACAGAGCCAGGTCGCCTGGCCGTGGCCTCAGGGGGCAGTGGGTGCCGGGGACGGGGCAGTCGACGTAGAGCGTGTCGTCGATGTCGAACGGGCAGGAGCCGATCAGGCCGGCGACCCGATACTCGCAGGTGGGAGCGTCGGAGGCGGCCGAGGCCTGGAGATACAGCTTCTTCGGCTCCGCGCACGGAGTGTCCACCGCGACGGCCTCGCTGCCCACGGAATAGCGTCCTTCGGCCGAGAGAACGGCGACGACCGCCGCCTGGGCCTTGGTCCCGTCGCCGTGGGCGAGGTCGTTGGAGGGGTCGACGTAGGCGAAGTCTCCCCACAGCGCGTTGTCCATGGTGAGCTCGGAGGGGTCGAAGAGGGCCGCCGCGTTCTCGTAGGCGGCGACCGTCGGTGGGAAGGCGCACCGGCGCACGGTGTCCACGGTGATGTAGCCCCGGGCCACGTCGTCGCCCCGGTCGATGGCGGAGCACAGGCCCGTGGCCGGGTCCGGTGCCCCCGCGTGATCGCCGGCCAGACCCGGCACGCCCGGAAGCTTGCGCGAGGCCAGGTCCTCGGGGCGGCAGGGGTCGAAATCGAGGACCGGCCGCTCGGGATCGGAGAGGACCGCCGAAGTGTCGGGGAGCTTTCCCTGGAGGAGATCCCGCACGTTCAAGGTCTGGACGTCGGAAGGGGAGAGGTAGACCCAGAAGGCCAGGGTCGGGACGCCCAGGTCGGTCCAGAGCGTGACCCGCGCCAGCACGAAGCCCGCGCTCTGGTTGACGACGGCGAAGAGCGTGGTGAGGCCGGCCGGGTCCTGGAGATTGACCTCGAAGTAGGGGATCAGCAGGGTCGCCGCGGGTACCGGCCCGTCCGGGCAGGCGCTGGCTTCGGTGTCGAGGAAATGGAGCGAGAGCCCTCCGATCGCTCCCGCGGCCTCACCGTCGGCCACGAGCTAAGCCGCCGCGCCCGCGGGAGACGCCAGGATCGCGTCCAGGGGCGGGAAGCTGAAGATCCCCGAGCCCGAGAGCGAGAGCGGCGCGTTCGTTCGGGCCGCCGGCGGGCATGGCGGAGCCTGGGTCTGGAGCACGAGCTCCTGGGCCAGGAGCCTCCCCGTCACGCCCCCGGAGCCGAGGTCGGAGGTCCAGGTCGGAGGCTCGGTCTCTTCGTAGCGGAGCTCCAGAGGCCCGAACACGGAGGAGACACTCCGCAGGTCCATACGACCGTGCATCCCGAGGCGACCTGGCAGCAACCGTCCGAGTCGCGGGCTTGCTGAGCGGCCGCGAGGGCCGTGGAGGCGAGGGTGAAGACGAGAGGGAGGAGGAACAGAAGGCCGTGAGGACGCATGTCACCTCCAGAGTCGCGCCAGGGGAGGTGGCATTCGACAAAAATGGAAACTGAGAGTACCACATGGCGTCGCGGGCCGCCGGTCGGCGGCTGGTCGGTCGGGTGCGCCGCGGGCCGCCGGACCGTGGCGTAGAATGTCTCTCGAATGCCCCGATCCCGCAATTCCAAGAAGGGCCCGGCCTCGCCCGCCTCCGGCCAGCGCTTCTACTTCGGGCGCCAGGGGCTGCGCCTGGCGGGGGCGATCTTCGTTTTTCTCGGCGTTCTGGCGCTGGGGGTGACGCCCTTCATGCTCGGCCGCCTCCAGGGGCTGCTCTCCGGCCTGCTGGCGGTCTGGGGGCTCTCCAACCTGCTCCTCGCCGCCGGCCTCTGGTGGCTGCGGCCCTGGAGCGTCCGCGCCTTCACCGGCTGGGCGGTGGCGGCGGTCGCCTTCCAGATCGCGTACCAGGCGGCGGTGCGGTTCCTGCCGTGGGGAGTGTTCGCGGTGACCGAGACCGGTTTCGCCGTGGTCCTGTTCCAGATCGGCCGCTACCTGGCCCACGATCTGGCGGCACTGAGGGTGCGCTGACCCCGCCGCCGAGAAAGCCACCCGCCCGCGGGCGTGAGCGCTGGAGCCCGGTCCGACTTCCAGCCGTTTCCGGGCGGCCCGGAAGCTCAGAGCTTGTGAATGAATCGCCGGCCGTCACGAGGGCGTTCCCGGGCGCCCCTCGCAAGGCGGGCCGACGCAGGCGTAGCGGGGACTACGTCGAGGAGGCGTAACGTCGCGAGGGGTGATTCGGGGGCGCCCGCAGTAGGTCGGCGATTCATTCACAAGCTCCTAGGAGTCTGCGCGGCAGAAACACGTAGCCGCGCGCAAGGGTCTGACGGGGTGGATCCAAGGCGCGAGGAGGAGGCGATGCGGGGACATCGTAGACGACGAGCAACGCCGGAGACACCCCGTAACCCCCTTGCGCCCGAAGGGTTGCGGCGGCGTGGGGCCGTCTACTTCGTTCCCGCTCCTCGACGATGGCTCGGTATCGCCTGCGTCGCGGTGCCTCGTATCCGACCCCACGGCGCTCGCAACGCGACCGCGCGTTTCTGCCGCGCAGACTCCTAGCCCTTCTTGCCGATCGTCCGGTCGAGGTACTCCCGGATCACCTGGTGGATCTCCGGGGCGGACCAGATCGCCGCGACCTTCGCGTCGACCTCCGAGGCCTGGGCTTCCATCCGGCTCCGGGCGGGTCCCCGGAGCTGTTGCTTGGTGAGCTCGAAGGTCTCCGGCGGGATCGAGGTGAGGCCGCGGGCCGCCGCCAGGGCCCGGTCGCGGAGCTCCTCCGCCGGGGCGAGCTCGTCGACCAAGCCGTGGTCGAGGGCCTCTTCGGGCAGGAAAGTCCGGCCGGTGTAGGTCATGGCCGGGAGGTGCTGGCGGGGCACGGCGAAGCGCAGGACCTCGAAGGCCGCCGCCGGGAAGGGCACTCCCACCCGCAGCTCCGGAACCCCGATGCGGCCCCGCCCGGTCGCCATCACTTTGAGGTCACAGGCGCAGGCCAGGACGCAGCCGCCGGCGATGGCGTGGCCGTTGATCGCCGCCACCGTCGGGCGGGGGAAGGAAAAGAGGGAAGCGAGGGCCCGGGAAAGGGCGGGCAGGAACCTCGCCACGTACTCCTCGCCCCCGTCCAGCACCCGGAAGAGATCGACGCCGGCCGAGAAGGTCGAGCCGGTGCCGGTGAGCACCAGGGCCGTCCGGTCGGACCCTTCGAGCTCGGTCAGCTTCTCCTCGAGCTCTTCCAGCAGCTCGAGGTCGAGGGCGCTGACCTTGCCGTGGTCGAGTCGGAGAACGGCTATCGCCCCGCGGTCCTCTCGATGGATCATCTCGGTTCCTCGGCCTTCATTCCCACGGGATGTCGGGCATGCGGAGCCGCTCGACGACGGCTCCGCCCCCGACCACGGTGGTCTCCAGGATCTCGTCCACGTCGTCCAGCGTGACGGCCGAGTACCAGACGTTGTGGGGCTGGACCGCCACCGTGATGCCGCGGCTGCAGTGCTTGAGGCAGCCGGTGCGGGTGACGATCACCCGGTCGCGCAGACCCAGGGCCCGGACCCGGTCCTTGAACCGGCGATAGACCTCCAGTCCACCGCGCGGTGCGCAGCTCGGCTTGGCGGCCTCCGGTGGCCGTTCGTTGGTGCAGACCAGGATCTGCGCTTCCGGGGTTGGCATGCCTGTCCGCTAGCCGGAGACGTCGAACTCGACGCCCTGGGCGAGCGGCAGGTCCGCGCCCCAGTTGATGGTGTTCGTCTGGCGCCGCATGTAGATCTTCCAGGCGTCCGAGCCGGCTTCGCGCCCGCCCCCGGTCTCCTTCTCGCCGCCGAACGCCCCGCCGATCTCGGCTCCCGAGGTGGCGATGTTGACGTTGGCGATGCCGCAGTCGCTGCCGGTGGCGGCGAGGAAGCGCTCCGCCTCCCGGAGATCGAGGGTGAAGATGGCCGAGGAGAGGCCCTGGGGTACGGAGTTGTGGACCTCGATCGCCTCGTCGAGGTCGTCGAACTCGAAGACGTAGAGGATCGGGGCGAAGGTTTCCTCGCAGGTGATGGGCATGTGGGGCGTCGCGGCGACCACCGTCGGCTCCACGTAGAAGCCGGGCCGATCGATCCGGCCGCCGCCGGTGAGGACCTCGCCGCCCTGCTCCTTCAGGGTCTCGATCGCCGCCATCATGTCGTCGACCGCCCGCTGGTTGACCAGGGGGCCCATGAGCACGCCGTCCTCCATCGGATCGCCGACGGGGATCGAGCGCGCGGCCTGGATCAGGCGCTCCTTCATCGGTGCGGCGATGCCCTTCTGGAGGAACAGGCGGCGTGCGGTGGTGCAGCGCTGGCCGGCGGTGCCGAAGGCCGCGAACAGGACGGCCCGCAGGGCCAGGTCGAGGTCGGCGTTCTCGGTGATGAGGACGCCGTTGTTGCCTCCGAGCTCGAGGAGCGAGCGGCCGAGGCGGTCGGCCACCGCCTTGCCGATGGCCCGGCCCATGGTGACCGAGCCGGTGGCCGAGATGAGGGGTACGCGGCGGTCGGCGGTCATCTCCCGGCCCACGGTGCGGTCGGCGAGGATCAGGTTGAACACCGGCGGTGCGTCGTTGGCCTCCAGCACCCGGGCGGCGATGCGCGTCACCGCCAGGGCGGTCAGGGGCGTCTCGCTGCTCGGCTTCCAGATCATCGAGTCGCCGCACACCGCGGCCACGGCGGCGTTCCACGCCCACACGGCGACGGGGAAGTTGAAGGCGGTGATGATGCCCACCGGCCCCAGGGGGTGCCACTGCTCGTACATGCGGTGGCTCGGCCGCTCCGAGTGCATCGTCTTGCCGAAGAGCTGGCGCGACATGCCCACCGCCAGGTCGCACATGTCGATCATCTCCTGGACCTCACCCAGGCCCTCGGTCTTGATCTTGCCCACCTCGAGGGTGACGAGGGCGCCCAGGTCCTCCTTGTGGCGCCGCAGCTCCAGCCCGAGCTGGCGCACGATCTCGCCCCGCTTGGGGGCGGGCCAGGTGCGCCAGGCGCGGAAGGCTTCGGTGGCGGCGCGGGCGACGCGGTCGTAGTCCTCGACCGAGGCGGTGCGCACGGCGGCGAGGGGCTCGCCGGTGGCGGGGTTGACGGACTCGATGCGCTCGCCCGAGGTGGCGATCCAGGAGCCGTCGAAGGCGCCGTGGTTCTCGGCCTCGATCCCGAGGCGGCGCAGAATCTGTTCGGCGTGGGTGGTGGTCTCTATGGTCATTTGCTCCTCCGGAGCAGCAGCTAAGGAGTTGGAGATCGGAGGGGATTCGCACCCGCCGCAGAGGGCGGGGACGGCTATTCTAACGCCAAGACTACAATCCCGGGGTGACCGCCGCTCTCGCTCCGGCCCTGATCGTCCTCCTCTTCGCTGCCTGGTGCGGAACCTTCGGAAACTGGTCCGGCGGCCTGGCCGGCGGCGCGACGGCGGTGGCCGCGGCAGGCGGGCAGCTCCTGGTGCTCCTGACCGGCGCCTACGGCCTGGCCGCCCGAGGCGATCGACCCGGGCGTTCCGCCGCCGAGCCGCGGTGGGACCCGTGGCGCCTGGGGCGGGCCGGGCGCTTCCTGCCCCTCGCCCTGGCGGCGGCGGTCGCCCTGGCCTGGAGCACCTCGCCGGTACCGCGGGCGGGCCGCGTGGGCCTGGTGCTGCTGCCGGCCTTCTTCGGCGTGCCGGTGGCGGTCGCGAGCGGGTGGCGGGACGCGAGGCGACGGCGGATCGGCCTCGGCGCGATCGCCGTCGTCGTCGCGGCGATCGCCCTCGAGTCCCTCGCCGAGTGGGCCGCGGGCGGGACGGCGCGGGCGGCCGATCCCCTGGGGCATCACCTTCTGCTGACGGCCTGGCTCGCCCTGCTGATGCCCCTGGCCGTCCTGCCCTGGCGCGAGGGCGGCGCCTGGCGCGCCGTGGCGGGGGTCGCGGGGCTCGCCGGGGTGGCGGCCCTGGTCGCCACCCGCTCGCTGGCCGGGGCCCTGGCCCTGGGGGTCGAGGGGACCGTCGCCCTCGTCGCCCTGGCGGTGATGTCCCGGCGGTCGGGCCGATGGGGCCGCAAGGGCGGGCTCGGAAGGCTCCGGCTCGCCGCGATCGCGGCCCTCGTCCTCCTCGCCTCGGTTCCCCTGGCACCCCTTCTGCCCCGCTTGGCGAGGGTGCTGGCCGGCACCGATTCTTCCGCCCGGGCCCGCGCCGTGTACTGGAGGGCCGGTTGGGAGGGGGTGGCGGACCGGCCGGTCACCGGCCTCGGACCCGGGGCGACGGCCTGGACCCTGGCCGCCTACCTGCGTCCGATCCCCGGCGTCAACCCGCCGGGGGAGGTCGTCGGCGAGCTCCACCTGCTGCCCCTGGAGATCGCCTACGAGCTCGGCCTCCCGGGGCTGGCCCTGGCCGCCGCCCTGGTCCTCGTCTTCGCCGGGCGGCGGCTCCGGGAGCTGGGTGGTCTCTGGCAGGGGGCCGACCCGGAACTGGATCCGACCCTGGTCTTGGCCGGCCTCGCCGGGCTCGCCGGCGGCGCGGCAGCCGGCCTCGGCACCGGAGACTGGCGGATCGGCGCCCTGCCGGTGGCCGCGGCGGTGGCGGCGGGCGCGGCCCTGGCCGGAGGGCGCCCCCGGGAAGAGGAGCAAGGACCTGGGCCGGTGGAGAGTCGGCGCCGGCGTGCTCCGGGGATCGCCATGGCCTGTGCCTACGTCCTGGCCGCCGCCCTCCTCCTGACGCCCCTCGACCGCGCCCAGCGCGAATACGACCTGGCGACACAGGCCCCGCCGGGGCGGGCCGTTGCCCACCTCGACCGGGCCGTGCGCCTGGACCCCGACTTCCCCCTCTACCGGGCGCGGCGGGCCTGGCTGGAGGCGGAGATGGAGAGCTCGCCGGGGTCCCGGCCAGAGCAGGGTTTCCGCGCGGTCGGCGATGCGCTCCGCGCCGCCCAAGACGGCCCCGGGGTCGCGGTCCTCTGGCTGGGGGCCGGAGAGGTGGCTCGGCGGAGGGCCGGAGACCCGTCCGACTCGGGGATCGCGGCCACAGCTTTCGAGCGCGCCTGCGCTCTCCAGCCCCTGGGGGCTTTCGCGCCCTTCGGCCTCTTGGCCGTCGCCGAATCGGCCGGCGAGGCGACGGGCGAAGCGGCCCTCGCCGCGCGGGCGCTGGCCGCCGACCCGAGGCTCGCCGCGGCGACGCTCTGGAGCGCGAAGCCCGGAGCGCTGGAGCGTGGGCTGGGAGTCCTGTCGGAGACCGGGGGCATCGACCCGGGCTGGCGCGAGGTGGTGGTGGGGCGGATTCGCGCGATCCGTGGAGCTCAGATCTCGGAGACCCCCGGAGGTCCGCCGGCTTCGGACGAGGTAGGAGCCCTGGCGACCGTGCTCGATGCCCACCCGGAGGGCTCCGTCTCCCTGCACCTCTTCCGGCGGCTCCCGTGGTGGGGCGTGGTCATGCGCGTGGCGGTCCGCAGCTCGGCGGCCCGGGCGCTGGGCGCCCTCCCCGCGGCCACCGAGCTGCCCGGGACCGAGCCCGGTCTGTTCCCCCCGACGTGCGGTGGCCCTGTCGGTCCACAGTCGCTGCGGAAATCTCTGTGGAAAACCCGTTGAGAAGTGAGGCTCGGCGCGGAGATGGCGGGGCCTAGAGCGCTTTGACCAGAGAATTGTGCAAATTACGCAAGTGGTTTGTTTTCAGCGATTTGAATATTCTTCCTCGGGGCTCGGCGCAACCCAAGCGGAAACCCGAGACGAGTTTTCCACAAGTCGACCGGATCGCCCCCCATCCCCTCGGTCCCCTTCCCACCCGCGCGGGGGGAAGGGGACGCCCCCACCCGGCCGGTTTAGGCCGGGAAGGGACGTGGGGCTGAAGGGCGGTCAGTTGGCGGGGGCGGTGCTCACGGCGTGGTCGGGGACGAGGAAGATGTCGCCGCTGGCGTTGATGTTGGCCAGGTAGGTCATCACCGGGCCGCCATCGACCACGTCCGCGGTCACCGACCAGTTCCGGCCGCTGGCCGCGGCCGGGCCGAAGACCGTCACCAGGTTGAGCTCGTAGTGCTGCCGGGGCCTCAGCGTCAGGGGCGACGCGGCCAGCGCGGTGCCGTTGGCGTCGCGCAGGGTGAGTTGGAGATGGGTCGTCCCGTTGCGCAGGTTCACGGCTCCGAACTGGCTGTGGAACAGGTCGGACTGCTCGGCGCCGAAGTCCACGCCGCGCTCCGTCGCTGCCTCGTCGGGAGTCCGGCTGTCGATGAGCATCCCGAAGCGGTCCCCGCGCTGGTTCTCCGACAGGGTCATGGCGAGCACCCGGGGCGCCACGTCCTGCGTGTTGTTCCACAGCACACGGACGGCGCCCGTGCCGGTTTCCAGGTCGAACAGGTCAGCGATGGCGTCGGGGAAGGAGAGCACCCCTCCCGCCGGAACCGTCTTCTGCACCTGGAGGGGGGCCGAGTTGTCCTGGCCCCGGGCGAGGAACTGGAAGGTCAGGTCGGTGGGCACCGTCGCGTTGTTGAGCACCGAGACCCGGGTGGTGAGGAACACTCCGAACTGCCCCGGGCTGCGCACCACGCGCGGGAGGATGAACTCGTCCGACTGGGCCGGCTCCTTGGCCGGAACGAAGATCTGGTCTTCGCTCCCGGTCTCCAGGAGAGTGGAGGAGGCGACGAAGCGGATGCCGTCGGAGGAGAAGCGGGCGGTGAAAGGACCCTGCCTGCCGGCGGCCTCCGGGAAGAGGTCCATGATCGGCCGGAAGCGCACGGTCTTCGAGCCCAGCGAGAAGCTGGCCGTGCTTCCCACCGGGTTGCCGTCGGCGTCGAACAGGTCCATGTCCACATGGCCCGAGTGGTCGTCGACGTTGGCGCCCAGGAGGGTGCTGACGAAGCCGTCCCCCTCGAGGATTCCCGTCACCAGCTTGTCGTTCGACGTCCAGGTGGCCTCCGGTTGCTCGGAGATGAGCTGGCCGAAGCTGCCCTCGGCCGGGTTCGCCTGGTCGACGAAGGAGCGGGCGATGGCGAAGACCTGCGGCGGTCCGGACCCGGTGTCGGCCTGGGTGGACTCGATGGCCACCGAGCCCTGTCCCGCCGACTGCTCGAAGACCTCTTCGAGGACATTGGGCAGGAACACCGACTCGGCCGGTGAGATGGTCAGCACCCGCGGCGCCGGTGGCGCCTCGAGGCCGCGGGGCAGGTAGGTGAGCTGCACCCGCGCCGCCATCGCCCCGGCGTTGTACAGCCAGACGTTGCTCTGGAAGGTCCCGCCCGTGCCCCGGGGGCCGAAGATCACGCTCTGGAGGAAGGACTTCTCGCTCACCGTCGGGAAGGGGGCGTCGACCACGTCGACGTCCAGGGTGCTCGAGGCCACCTGGCCGAAGTCCCCGTGGATCCGCACGTACACCGTGTGGGGGCCCGGCGAGGTGAAGATCTCCGAGCGGCAGAAGGTGCCGGCGGCGCAGGGCGTGCCGTTGTAGCCGACGTCGTCGCCCCCGAAGCTCCAGAACGCGCTCTCGGCGGGGCCGGTGAAGTGGACCTGGAACATGACCGGCTCGCCGACCTGGAGGGTCCCCGCCGTCTGAAGGGTGACCGCGGCGGTGACCGGCGTCGCCGGCGGCACCGTCACCTCGGTGGGCTGGCTCTTAGAGCTCTCGCCCTTGGTGTTGAACGCCGACACGCGGTAGTCGTAGACGGTGGCCGGCGTGATGTCCTGATCCAGGAAGGCGGTGACGTTGGCGTCGAGCTGCACCAGCTCCTCGTAGCTCGAGCCGTCCGCGGAGCGGTAGATGCGGAAGCCGTCCTCGTCCGTCGACTGGTCGGTCCAGGAGAGGTAGACGTTGCTCCCCTGGAGCTCACCCATGAGCCCGGTGGGCGCCTTGGGCCCCTTGGCCCCCTGGCTGCGCGGCGCGTAGAGGCGGCGGATGCCGGAGACGTCGTCCGACTTGAGATCGAGCTTGCGACAGTCGTTGTGGATGCTCGCCCGCATCAGGGCGTCGTCGAGGCCCGGGTTGCCGTTGCACGACGGGCTCTGGCTGTCGCCGCAGGAGTGGCCGAGGCCGAGCGTGTGGCCGAGCTCGTGGGCGTAGAGGCTGGCCAGGACGTCGGTGGTGCACGAGGTCCCGATGAGGAAGCACTGGATGCCGTCGTTGGTGACGATGTCGGCGCCCTGGATCACGATGTACTGGTTGCCGTCGAAGGTGCGCCGCGTCCCTGTGGCGTACCACGGGCCACCGATGGCGAGCACGCCGCCGGCGGCGCACGAGAAGGTACCGGGGATGTCCTGGTTCGGGTCCGCCTGGAGCAGGACGTTCTGGCCGTCGAAGCGGCTGAAGCCGGCGGAGGCCGAAGTCTGTCCGGCGTAGGTCAGGCGGATGGGGGTCTTGGACTCGTTGTTCCAGACTTTGAGACCCTGTTGGAACTGCGCGAAGCCGCCGCCCGCTACGCCGGGCTCGCCCTTGGAGTTGGCCTGCCACGTCACGTCGCCCCCCACGTCGAACTCGAACCAGCGCATGTTGAAGCCGCTGTCGCTGAGGAGGGTGTACTTCGAGCCCAGGCGGTTGACCTCGCCCTGGGCTCCGGGGTCGAAGTAATCAGCCGTCCGGGTGATCCCCCGGGAGCGGTCCGAGAGCCAGGAGGCGAAGGCGTCGTAGTCCCGCGGGCCGCGGAGCCGGGCGTCCTTGGCGCGGCCCGGGACCGACACCTCGGTCGCGCCGGAGAGGTTCCGCACCGCCAGGGCCGGGGAGCCGGAGACCTGCAAGCGGTGGAAGGCGCCGAGCATTAGCTGGGTGATGCCGAAGGCGCCGTCGTCGCGGGGCGAGAGGAAGAGGAGCGCGCGCTCGCCCACCTGGAACTTCGGGACGCCCCAGATCTTCAGCCCCATGCCGTCCGGACGGGTCCCGCCCGGCACCCGGACGATCAGGGTGGTCCCCGGCGCCGAGCCGGCGACCAGGCGCTCGATCTCGATCGTGTAGTCGGTGGACGGCAGGCCGGTCGTCGGCGCCGACTCCACGGCGACCACGCGGGCGTCGACGATGGCGGACGCCTGGCCGGCCAGGGCGCCGTCGTCCATCATGACGTAGCTGGTGGCGGACGCCGGGAGGGGCGCAAGCAGGACGGCGACGGCGATCCACGAAAGGCGGCGGGACAGGATCATCGGGGACCTCTTGTTCTCAGGGACGGTGATCACGTGCGGTCCCGGAAGGACCGGGCCAGGCCATGGTGAAACGTCATACTAGCATGAGACGAGATGGTCACTAGCGTCGTCTGCGGACCGGCTCGCCGGCCACCGCCGTGCGGTTGCGGCCGGTCTCTTTGGCCACGTACATGGCCGCGTCGGCGAGGCGGAGGAGGGTGCCCTTGGCGGTCTCGGCGGGTACCGCTTCGTCGCCCAGGTGCCGGCGCAGGGCCGCAACCCCCACCGAGCAGGTCAACCCTTTGAGGTGGAGGGCTTCGCGCTGGATCTCCCCCGGCGCGGCGCAGAACGTGGTCTCGACGATACTCGTGCGCACGTCTTCCGCCAGGTCGACGGCCCCCTCCAGGGAGGTGCCCGGAGCGACCAGCACGAACTCGTCGCCGCCGTAGCGGGCGGCGAAGGCCTCCAGCTCCTCGACCCGCTCGGCCAGGATGTGGCCCACCTCCTGGAGCACCTGGCTTCCCGCCAGGTGCCCGTGCGAGTCGTTGACGCGCTTGAAGAAGTCCAGGTCCAGGAACAGGACCGCCAGGTCGCGGGTCTGCAGCTGGCTCGCCGCCACCGCCTGGGTGAGGGCGATGTGCAGGAACCGGTCGTTGTAGAGCCCGGTCAGGTTGTCCCGGCGGGCGATCTCCTGGGCATGGCGGCCATCGAGGACGTTCTGGATCGAGATCGAGATGTAGTCGGCGAAAATCTCCAGCAGGTTGAGGTCGTCGCTGGTGTAGTCGGTCTGTCCCTGGCGGTTGATCAGCTCGAGCACCCCGCATACCTCCTGCTCGATCCGGATCGGGATGGCGATCAGCGTGCGCGTCGAGTACCGGGTCTCCTGGTCGAAGCCGCCGAAGAAGTGGCGATCGCGGGGGGCGTCGGCGGTGCTGTAGGCGGAGCCCGTGGTGTAGACGTGGCCGGCGATGCCGCTGTCCGCCTGGATCTCGCGGCCCACCAGGCCCTGGGACTTTTCGCCGAAGGCGGCGATGAAGGTGAGCTGGTTTCCCGGGCGATCCTTGCGCTTCTGGGACGGGTCGTCGAGGAGGATGGAGCCGGCCGAGGAGGGCACGAACTCGTTGGCCTTGCGCAGCACCTCGATCAGGTTTTCCGCCAGGTTGAGCTCCAGGGCGAGGTAGGGGTTGACCCGGCGTCGCTGAAGGAAGCGCTCGAGGGCCGAGGGGTCGAGGCAATGGAACTCCTCGTGGCACGGCTCGACGCCGGCACGGGCCGGCGGCTCCGCCACGCCCGAGTCCGTGCCTCGGGCCTTCTGTCGTCGAGAGCGACGGGGTTGATTGGACATATGACTCCCGGGTCTCACGTTACCAGAAGGCCCAGGCCGGCGCGACGGGGTCGGACCAGCCCCACGGCGGCGCCCTCGCAGTCCTCCCCGGAGCCGATCACCCGAAACCGTGCTCCCGCCGGCGTCACCCAGACCTCGCTGCCGGCGGGGAGCTCGCCGCAGGTGTCGAGAAGCACCGCCGGGCGCGGCCCGAGTCGCGAGATCGCCAGGCCGCTCACCCAGAGGGCCAGGCCCACGGCCAGGAGGCTCCCGGCCAACCGCCGCGAGCGGCCGCCCCGCCCTCGCGTGGAGCCGGCGAGAGTCAGGAGCAGGCCGGCCCAGGCGCAGGCGGCGGCGAGGGCGTCGACGAGCCACGGGTGCCGAAGCGCGGGCGCCAGCAGCCGGGGCGGGCCGAGCCGGCGGGCGCCCAGCTCAGCCCGCGCCCGCGACAGGTTTTCGTCGAGCCATGGGTCGTTACCCAGGCCGGTGGCCGCCCTCCGGTACCAGAGGACGGCCTCGGGCAGCCGGCCGAGGTGATGGAGGGCGGTGGCCAGGTTGTAGGCCAGGAGGGGGTCGACCCCGCCGGGCTCCGACGGCTTCGCCCCGATCCGGTACGCCGCCACGGCGCCTTCCAGGTTTCCCTGCCGGTAGAGGCGGTTTCCCTTCCGCAAGGCCTCGCGGCTCGCGGCCGGCGCCGCCGGTGCGGCGGTAGCGAGCACCGGCAAGATCAGTAGCGGGAGGAGAAGGGCGAAGGACCCGTGGAGTCGGGGAGTCGGGAGCCGGCGGCGGGCCATCACGCGCCGCGGGCCTCGGGCTCGCCAGGGGTGCGGGCCCGGTCCCTCGCGGCGCTCCGCCCCGGATCCGGGGCCGGCCTGCGGCCTAGCTTCCGGGCCAGCGTCTCGGAGCGCATCACCAGCTCACCGGCGAGCTGGCCCGTGGCGGAGAGCTCGGGCGCGTAGCGCAGGTAGTGGAGGTCGTCGAGGAAGTGCGCGAGCTCGCCGCAGACCTCGGCTGGGGCGCCTCGCTGGGCGAGATCGTCGGGCCAGCGCGCCGGGGCCAGGCCCTCGTCCACGCCCCACGCTCGGCCGAGCCGCCGGCGCCAGGCGCCCTCGATCGCCATCGCCGCCCGCCGTGGACGCTCCTCGGCCCGCGCCTGCCCCAGCTCGGCGAGGAACGGGGCGAGGTCGGCGCGGGAGGCGCCGCCGCCGGATCCACTCGCGAGCCTGCGCTTGCCGAGGAGCAGGGCGGCGGCCATCACCCAGGGCACGGCGAACGCCCAGGGGAGGACCGTACGCCAGCGCGGGGCCGGCCTCCGGGGCAGGGCGGCGTTGCGAATCGAGTGGAGGGGCGCGCCGGGCACCCCGCCGGCGGCGGGAGGACGGGCGGCGATCAGCTCGGGCAGGGGGGCGCGGGCGATCCGATACTCGCCGGCCGCCGGGTCGAAGTAGGCCACCTCCACGGGCGGGAGGCGCCAGGAGCCGGCGCGCCGGGGGACCACGACGTAGCGCCACGTCCGGGTCATCTGGGCGTCGGCGGGCACATCGCTGCCGTCGTCGTTCGCCGTCGCGGACCCGTCGGAGTTGGCCGGCACGGCGGGTCCGGCGTCGGACTCCAGGACCTCGAGGCCCGGGGGCAGGTCGAGGTCGGGGGCGGTCAGGCTCTCCAGGTGGCCGTCGCCGGAGACGGTCAGGCTGACGGTGGCGCCGTGGCCCGCCACGACCTTGCGGGGTGCCACGCTCGCCTGGACCCGGAGCGTTCCCACGGCGCCCCCGAACCGCTCGGCGATCGCCCCGGGGGCCGGAGGGAGGGGCCGGATCTGGAGATGGACCGGGTTGCTTCGGCGCTCGACCTCGGTGGGCACCCGCAGGGGCGCGAAGAAGAATCGGTCGCGCTCGACCCGCTCGACCAGGAAGTGGGCGACCACGGGCTCGAGATTCCGGGGACCGGCCGCCAGAGAGTAGAGCTCCCGCTGGAGCAGCGGCACCCGGATGTAGGACTCCCCCTTCCAGGTGACCTCCTCGCGCCGGGGGTTGCCCAGGTCGACGGCGCGCGCCCAGAGCCCCTGGAAGCTGGGCAAGCTCTCGGGGCCGCCGCCGCGCACGTTCATCTGGGTGTAGAGGTAGATCGTGTAGACCACCCGCTGGCCGACGTAGGGATCGAGGGGGTCGGCCACGGCCCGGAGGAAGATCTTCGGCTCGTCGGACTGCGCCCGGCTCGGCTCCGGCTGTCGGTCGAATCCGCCGCCGGGTCCCCCCGGTCCTCTGCCCGCCAGGCCCCGCCGCAACAGCTCCTCGAGGGGGCTGCGGCCGCTGTTCGGAGAGTGCGGAATCGGCCCGGGGGGCGCCTCCCGCCGCACCTCGAGACGCCGGGGCGCCAGGTCCAGGCGCTGGCCGCCCACCTGGAGGCGGATCGACACAACCGCCGCCTTGCCCACCGACCGGGGACGGAGCTGCCAGGTCCAGGAGTAGTGCCAGCCGCTGCCGCCGGTTCCGAAGGTGACGTCGTGGCGCTGGTCGGGACCCCCGGCGATCTCCAGGTTCTGGAGGTCGAAGGTCGGGGTCAGCCGCGGAGTGTTCCATCCCGAGCCGCTCGCTTCGATGGTGAACAGCGCGTAGCCGTCGAGGCCGACAACCGCCGGCTCGAGATGGGTCTGGACCTGGACGTCCGAGGCCCAGAGGCCCGCCGGGGCGAGGAGCAGCCAACCCAGGGCGAAGAACGCCGCGGGGAGCCCGAGCCGGAGCCGGCCGCAGACCCTCACCAGTCCTCCTCCCCGGCCTTCTTGTCGGCCCGGGCGGTGGCTTCGGCCCGCCGCTCGCGCCGCTCCAGGTTCTCCACCGCTTCGAGGAGGGCCGCCGCCTGGGAGGCGGTCATGTCGGGCTGGTTCCGGAAGTGGGGCAGCGTCCGCCGGGAGAGGGGGGAGCGGCCGTCCGGCCGCGGCCGGGTCTCGCCCGGCTTCGAGCCGCTCCGGGGCCGGGGCTCCCGAGCTCCGGGCGGCCGCGTCTCCTGGGTGGGCTGCCGGTCGGCGTCGTTCCCGCCGGCCTGCTCCCCGGGCTCGCGCTCTCCCTGCTTCCGGCCGCCCGGGGCCTCCTGGGGCTTCTTCGCCTTCGCCCGCTGGGCCGCGAGGCGGCGCAGGGCCACCTCCAGGTTGAACTTGGCCGCGGCGTTGCCCGGGTCCAGGCGCAGCGTCTGCTCGAACGCCTCGACGGCTTTGGCAGGCGCGCCGGCGGCGAGCTGGGCGTTGCCCAGGTTGTAACGCGCCGTGGCCGCCAGGTCGGCGGGAGCTCGGCGGGCGGCCCGCTCGAGGGGCGCGACGGCGTCGCCGTGACCGGACAGCAGGCGCGCGGTGCCGGTGTTGTAGCCGACCCGGGGGTCGTCGGGCGCGAGGCGCTCGGCGCTCTCGAACTCGGAGGCCGCCGCGCCGGGGTCGCCGGCCTCGAGCTCGCTCAGGCCGGCCGCCGTGCGCTCCCGGGGGTTGTGGAACCAGCGCTCGACCCAAGCCGGAGGATGGAGGTCGAGGAGCCGTTTCGCGTCGGAGACGGAAGGCAGTCCCGCCAGTCCCACCAGGCCGGTGGTGGCGGCGAGGCCGATGGCGGCGAGGCGGGCGATCACCGCGTCTCCTCCCGGGCTGCGGCCCCGGCTCGGGCGGACGGCCGGAAAGGCGGCACGGCGAGGAACAGGACCAGGGCGGCCACCGCCGCGCCCAGGGGCCACTGGAATCGCTCCGCCCGCGTGTCGACCACGGTCGACTCAAAGGTGCTCTTCTCGAGCCTCTCGACGGCGCCGACGATGGGCGTGAGGTCGCGGGCCGGGTCGGTGGCGCGCAGGTAGACGCCCCCGGTGGCGTGGGCGATCCGCTCCAGGACGTCCTCGTGGAGGCGGCTGATCACCAGGGAGCCGTCCTCCTTCCGCTTGTTGACCCCCGGCTGGCCCGGCACCGGCACCGGGGCGCCCGCCGGCGTGCCCACGCCGATGGTGTGGACCGCCACTCCGGCCTCGGTCAGGGAGGCCAGCCGGCTCTCCAGACCGCCGCCGTGGTCCTCGCCGTCGGAGATCAGGACCGCCGCCCGGTGCCGCTTACCGCCCGGGGGGAAGAGCTGGAGCACGTGGTCCAGGGCGTCGCCCAGCTCGGTCCCCGGGGTGGGAAGGGAGCCCGGCTCGAGGCCGCCGAGGAGCAGGTCGAGGACCGCCCCGTCGGTGGTCAGCGGGGCGAGCACCAGGCCCTGACCCTCGGCCCCCACCAGGGCCACCCGGTTGCCCGGCATCGCCTGGATCAGACGGCGGACCAGGGTCTTGGCCACCGCCATTCGCGACGGCGGCACGTCGTGGGCGCCCATGGACAGGGAGGCGTCGAGGACCACGACCAGGTCGACCCCCTTGCGCTTCACCGTCTCCCGGCTCCGGCCCCACCGCGGCTGGGCGAGGGCCGCCGCCGCGCAGAGCACGACGACCACCAGGAGCGAGACCGAGGTCAGCAGGCGGCGGCGGGAGTAGCCGGCTACCAAGCGGTTCCACAGCGGCCGGGCGGCCCAGGCCTCGATCGCCCGCAGTCGGCGACGCCAGAGCCAGCCGGCGGCGAGCCCCACCAGGGGTGCCAGCAGGGCGAGGGCGAGCAGGTCGGGGTGGGCGAAGCTCATGGCTCGACGGTCACCTTCAGGGCCGCGGGCAGCAGCGGCAGGAGGAGCAGGGCGAGGCCGCCCCAGGCCAGGGGCTGGTAGACCTCCCGGTAGCGCACGAAGCGCTTGGTCTTGAGGGGTGTCTTCTCGAGGTGGTCGATCGTGTCGAAGACCGCGGCCAGGGCGTCCCGGTCCGTCGCTCGCCAGAACCGGCCGCCGGTGCGGTGGGCGATCTCCCGGAGGAGGTCCTCGTCCACCGGCATCTGTCGCAGGACCCGCTGGATCGTCGTCTGGCCGGTGGTCGGGTCTCCCATCTCCACCCGGACCGGCACCCGGCCGCCGGTGCCGACGCCGACGGTGTAGACCCGAATGCCCAGGCCGTCGGCCAGGGCGGCGGCCGAGCGGGGGTCGATCTCGCCGGCGTTGTTCACGCCGTCGGTGACCAGGACGATGACGCGGCTCTTGGCGGTGGAGTCCTTGAGTCGGGCGGCTGCGGTGGCCAGGGCGACCCCGATGGCGGTGCCCGGCGGCAGGCGGCCCAGGTCGACGGAGTCCACGAGGAAGCGCAGCATCTGGTGGTCGGTGGTCAGCGGCGCCTGGGTGAGGGCCCGGCCGGAGAAAACCACCAGCCCGATGCGGTCGCCGGTGCGCCCCGAGATGAACTTCTTGACCACCTCCTTGGCCACCGTCAGGCGGTTCTTGGGCTGGAAGTCCTCGGCCCCCATGCTGCCCGAGACGTCGAGGGCGATTTCGATGTCGATGCCCTGGGTGAGGCTCTCCTCCCAGGCGTAGCCGAGCTGGGGCCGGGCGAGGGCCACCACCAGCGCCGCCAGGGCGAGGAGGCGCAGGTAGAACGGCAGGTGCAGGCGCCAGCGTCCACCGGCGGAGCGGGGCAGCCGGCTGTAAGTGACCGCGCCGGTTCCGGGGCGCCGGTGGTGGTGCCAGGCGAGGAGCGGCAGGAGGGCCAGCAAGGCGAGCCAGGCCGGGTCGGCCAGGGTGGGGAAGGGGTTCATGCCGCCGCCCCCTGGGCGCCGGGCGGGCGTCCGGGATCCGCCACCGGGGCCGGCGCGAGGTAGGCCTCCAGGCGGTCGGCGATCTCGCGCGCCGCCTCGAGCCGGGCCTCGAGGGCCGTACGGGCCGAGGGCTCCCGGGCGAACTTGACCCGGTCGCAGGCGCCGAGGATCTCGGTGCTCCGGGCCGCGACCGGCTCGGGCGCCCGCCGACCCCGGAGCTCCCGGCGGATCTCCGAGGTCGTGCTCTCGAGGGCCGGGAAGCCGAAGGAGCGCCCAAGGTACCGGCGCAGGGCGGCGGAGAGGGCGACGTGGGCCCGCTCCAGGGACGGCTCCCGGGCTACCTTCGCGAGGCTTGCGGCGAGCTCCTGGGCGGGAGGCAGCGCCGGCCGGGAGCTCTCCG
Organism: uncultured Acidobacteriota bacterium; assembly: GCA_963739795.1. GTDB lineage: Bacteria > Acidobacteriota > Thermoanaerobaculia > Multivoradales > DATKCC01 > CAVUBL01. The sequence continues at coordinate 157,468 of CAVUBL010000004.1, forward strand.
GGGAGCGCGAGCTCGAGCGGGTCCGGGTGACGGCGAGGGCCAGCGCCCCGACGGCGGCGAGGCCCATGGCCGCCAGGGTCCACCAGAAGGCGCGCCCGAGGGGCAGGGCCCGCGGCGGAGCCGGCGGCTTGGGCTTCGGGATGGCCTGAGCCGAGCCTTGACCCGAGCCTTTTACGCCCTTTCCACCTGCGGGGGGCAGCACGGACTCGACGGTCAGGGCGAGGTCGCCGGGGGTCTCGAGCTCCCGGGTCGCCCCGGCGCCGGGCACCGCCACCTTCCGCGGCGGCAGCGGAACCGGACCGGGCTGGAAGGCGGTGAGGACCAGCGTCTGGTGGTACTCCACGCGGTGCGGGCCGATCGCCCGGCGCTCCACCGGCGAGACCCGGAGGATCTCGGCCGTGCCCCACGCCTTGCCCCACTCCGGGAAGCGAGGCTCGCCGGCGAGGGCCGCGGGGTCGGCGGTGAGGGCGAGGGTCGTCTGCACTCGGTCGCCCACGGTGAGGGTGTGGCGGTCGAAGGAGACGGCGAGGCGGGGCAGCCCGGCGCCTGCGGCTGGGGATTGGGCGCCCGCGGCTGGGGATTGGGTCTCCACGGCCGGCGGCGCCGCGCTCGCCGCGGCGGGGAGGGCGAGGAGCGCGAGGAGGAGCGCCGCGCCGCCGGCCCGACCCGCCCGCTTCGGGCGCCGCCGTCTCATCGCCCGAGCCTCCGGCGGCGCGCCTCGAAGAACTCCACCATCGGGCCGAGGTACGGCCGGTCGGTGCGCAGCACCAGGTGGTCCACTCCCAGGCTCCGGAGAAGCCGATCGAGCTCCGCGCGCTGGCGGCGCCAGTGCCGGGCGTGGGCGGGGGCGGCCCGGGCGCCGTCGATCACCGCCACGCGGCCGGTCTCGGCGTCCTCGACCACCACCGGGGCCGGTGCCGCCGGCAGGTCGGAGTCCCGGGGGTCGACGATCTCGATCACCACTAGGTCGTGGCGGGCGGCCGCCGCCTTGAGGGCTCCTGGGAAGGGCTCGGTGAGGAAGTCGGAGACCAGGAACAGGACCGAGCGGCGCTTCAGAGTGGACAGCACCTGGCCGAGGCCGGTCCCCAGGTCGGTCCGGCCCCGGGCCGGCCGGATCAGAATCTCCCGGATCAGGCGCTGGACGTGGGTGCGGCGGCGCTGGGGGGCGAGGAAGAGGTCCATACCGTCCGACAGGAGGGCGGCACCCACCCGGTCGCCGTTGCGCACCGCGGCGAAGGCGAGCAGGGCGCTCACCTCGGCGGCCAGGTCCCGCTTGACGATGAGCCGTGAGCCGAACGAGAGGGAGCCCGAGACGTCGACCGCCAGGAAGACGGTCAGGTCGCGCTCCTCGACGTACTTCTTGATGAACGGCTCGCCCATGCGGGCGGTGACGTTCCAATCGATGGAGCGCACGTCGTCGCCCGGTTGGTACGGGCGGACCTCGGCGAACTCCACCCCCCGGCCGCGGAACACCGAGTGGTACTCGCCCGCCACCCCCTGGTCCACCAGCCGCTTGGTGGCGATCTCGATGCGCCGCACCTTGCGCGCCAGGTCCGCGGGCAGGCGGGGGCGCGGCGGGCTGGAAGGCGCCGCCGGCCGCGACGACCTCCAGGGCAGAACCTTCGAGAGTACGGCGGGGAGGCGACCCATCGGATCACTCCCCTTACCCTCGGTCCCTCGCCCACGCTCTAGGTGGGCGAACGGCGTCCCTTCCCGGCCCTTTGCCATCCAAGCTCGATTCATCGCTCAGCATTGCAGCGGTCCGAGTGGGCTCCACCGGCCAGCCTACGGGACCTCGATCCGGGCCAAGAGGCGCTCGACCAGATCGTCGGCGGTGACCTCCTCGGCCTCGGCCTCGTACGACGGCACGATCCGGTGGCGCAGGACGTCCGGGGCGATCTCCTTGACGTCCTCCGGGATCACGTAGCCGCGCCCCCGGACCAGCGCCAGGGCCTTGGCCGCCCGGGCGAGGAAGATCGTTGCCCGGGGCGAGGCGCCGAAGGCGATCAGATCGGCGAGCTCCGGGCTTCGCGCGGCGGCCGGGTCGCGGGTGGCGGCGATGAGGTCGAGGACGTAGCGGCGGATCTTGTCGTCCAGGTAGACGCCGTCGGACACCCGGCGCAACTCGAGGAGACGCTCACGGTCGAGCACCGGCCGCACCTCGATCGGCTGCTCCACCAGCATGCGGTCCAGGATCTCGGACTCCTCCGAGCGGCTCGGGTACCCGAGGCGCAGCTTGAGCATGAACCGATCGGTCTGGGCCTCGGCGAGAGGGTAGGTCCCCTCCTGCTCGATGGGATTCTGGGTGGCCAGCACCATGAACGGCTCTTCGAGGGGGTAGGTCGTGTCGCCGAGGGTGACCTGCCTCTCCTCCATGGATTCCAGCAGGGCGGACTGGACCTTGGCGGGCGCCCGGTTGATCTCGTCGGCCAGGAGCAGCCGGGTGAAGATCGGTCCCTTGCGGGGCACGAAGGCGCCGCTCCGCGCGTCGTAAATCAGGGTTCCGACGAGGTCGGCCGGGAGCAGATCGGGGGTGAACTGGATGCGCCGGAACTCGATGTCGAGGGTCCGCGCCAGGGTCTTCACCGCCAGGGTCTTGGCCAGGCCGGGGACGCCTTCGATCAGGAGGTGGCCCCGGGCGAGCAGGCTGACCAGGAGGCGGTCGATCAGGTAGTCCTGGCCGACGATGACCTTGCGGATCTCCGCCTCGGCCTGCTTCAGGGCGAGAGTCTGGCGCTCGAGGTCGTGGGCGTCGCTCGCCATCTGAGGCTGGCCGGGAGCTGGCGGAGGGGACGGATCCGAGAGGTGGGGCCGGCCGGCGGCCCCGGGCGCGGAGGCCGCGTCGTCCCGGGGGGCGTCCTGGGGGGCTGGGGTGAAGTCCGGCTCGGTCATAGGCAGTCTCCTGGGGCGCTCCGCGTCGCGCCAGGTGCCGGCTGCAAGGGGGGTGCCAGTCCCCAGGGCCTGCGGCGCGGCGAAATCCCCCGAATTGCAAGGTCTCCCATCCCGGTCACCCGAGTTTCGATGCCAATTTGGCTTCGCCGCGACGCCGATTCGGGAATTCGGATCATACCGCTGCCTAGATCGAACGTCTTGAAGACTCATCGAGACGTATCGGCGAGCTCAGGAAACTGAGCGTTCGTGGCTTATTCGAGATCGCGAGGAATTGCCGACGAGTCGGTGTAGTATGATTATTTGCAGTGACTTACGCTGGGCAGTATTGCTCCGTCGCAGATGGCGTGGATCTTGCCATATTCAGAGCTCGAAACGTTCCGAGATGTCCCTCTCTCGGGTAGTTCAGGGGGGGGGTGCGTGAGGAGAAAACAACGAACTCAACGGGAGGACGTCAAGAGACCGAACCTTCTAACCAGACGCCGGCCTTCGAGCAGTCCGAGCCCGATGTCTTCGGCAAGCTCGAGACCGGCGACGGCGACGACCTCGACCTGCGCCTGGAGAAGGACATTCCCGTCAGCGACTTCCTGTCGGGGATCGTGAGCCTCCCCCGCCCACCCTTGTCTCGGGGCGCGGCGTTGCTGGTAGGTTCTCCCCCGAATGGACGCTCCCCGCCTCAAGAAGGCCCTGGGTCAACACCACTTGGTCGACCCCCGGATCTGCGGCCCGCTCGTCGCCTTCCTGCGGCCGGCGGGCGAGCGGGTCCTCGAGATCGGGCCGGGCGGCGGCGTGCTCACCCGCGAGCTCGCGCGCTGGGGCGCCCGGGTGTGGGCGTGGGAGCTCGACCCGGAGTGGGCGTTCGCCCTGCGCGGCGACCTCGCCGCCGGCCTCGCGAAATCGCCCATCCGATCGAAGGTGCCGGGGGTGCCGGAGCCGGCCCTGGTGGTGGGAGACGCCCTGGAGATCCCCTGGGAGCGGTTGCCGTCGCCGACCCTCGTCGCCGGCAACCTCCCTTACAACGTCGCCACTCCGCTCATCGCCCGCCTCTTGCGCCACCCGGAGCGCATCCCGCGGGCTGGCTTCCTGGTCCAGAAGGAGGTGGCCGAGCGCCTCGTGGCGGGGCCGGGCGAGGCGGCTTACGGAGCGCTCTCGGTCCTCGTCCAGGCCCGCTCCGAGGCCCGCATCCTGGGCCGGGTCAAAGCGGGCAGCTTCCGGCCGCCTCCAAAGGTCGACGGCGCTTTCGTCGGCTTCACCCTGCGCCCGCCGCCCTTGGCCGCCGCCGGGATGGCGTTTCTGGAGGCGACGGTCCACCTGGCCTTCGCCCAGCGGCGCAAGACCCTGCGCAACAGCCTGGGCGCGGGTTGGGGCCGGGAGCGGGCCGAGGCGGCCCTGGCCGCCGCCGGGATCGCCGCCCGAGACCGCGCCGAGGAGCTCTCCCTGGCCGACTACCTCCGGCTGGTGCGGAACGCCCCGGGGAGAAGCTGAGAGGACTGTTCCTCCGCCTCTGGAGAGGGCGGGGCGAGCCCTGGGGGAAGGCTGAACGGCCGGCTCCGCCGATCAAAGTGCTAGACTTCAAGCTGATTTAGGCCGAATCCTTCAACCGTTACTCGAGAGTCCGACCGTGGCCAAAGCACCCGCGCGCGAGGAGAAACCGGCGGCCCGCATCCAGCTTCCGCCGGGCAAGGGCGAGGAGCTCGCCGGCATCCTCGTCCTGAGCGTCTCGGTGCTCCTGGCCATGAGCCTGGTCTCCTACCACCCCGACGACCCGAGCCTGTTCCACGCCTCCTCCGAGCCCGGCCCGGTGCGCAACCTGATCGGGCAGGTGGGGGCCCACGCCTCGGCCCTCTCCTTCGGCCTGCTCGGGCTGGCGGCCCTCCTCATCCCGGTGTTCCTGGCGGCCGCCGGCTGGCGCCTGCTGCGCCGGCGCTCGGCGGAGCGCTCACCCTTGCGCCTGATCGGCGCACTGGTGGTGCTCGGGACTCTGCCGGCCCTGCTCCAGGCGACGGTGGGAGAGATCTCGTGGCGCGGCTGGCTGTCGGACTCGGGAGGCGCGTTCGGCAAGCTCCTCGCGGAGGTGCTCGAGGCCCGGCTCAATCTCCCGGGCACGCTCCTGGTGCTGGTCTCGGCCGTGGTCCTGGGGACCGCTCTCGCCGTCCAGTCGACCCTCGGCGACGTGGCTCGCTCGTGGGCCGCGCGGGTGGCCGCCTGGTGGGGGCGCCGACGCCTCGCGCGCGAGCGGCGCCGCGAGCGCCGGACCAAGGAGCGCAACCGCCGCCGGGTGGTGGCAAAGCACCTGCAGCGGGTCGTCGCGGAGCGCCGCGGGGCGGAGGGTGAGGCCGCCGCGCCCGCCGGGATGGCCGACCTGCCGCTCCGGGTGGTGGAGCGGCGGGGCGAGGGCGGGTTCGCCGTGCGCCGGGTCTCGGCCCCGGTGGTCGCCGCGAGTCGGCTCCGGGACGCCGCGGCGGAGCCGGGCCGTCCGGCCACGGTCCCCGCTTCATCTCGGGGGCAGGGGCGCGCTCCGCGGAGCTCCCGCGAGTCGCTCCCTCAGCAGGACCTGCCCTTCGTCGGTGAGCCGGGCAGCGGCCCGCCGGGCACGCCGCCCCTGAATCTGCTTCAGCAGACGGCACCCGGCACGAGCCTGGACGAAGACGAGCTGGTGCGCCTGGGAGAGCTGATTCGGAGCCGGTGCGCGGAGTTCGGGGTGGAGGGGACGATCGAGGGGATCAGCCCCGGTCCGGTGATCACGGTCTTCGAGTTCCAGCCCGCGCCCGGCGTCAAGGTGAGCCAGATCGTCAACCTCCAGGACGAGCTGGCCCTGGCACTGCGCGCCACCTCGGTGCGCATCGACCGGTTGCCCGGCCGCTCGACCCTGGGGATCGAGGTTCCCAACCGGGAGCGGCTGACCATCCCCCTCGGGACGCTCCTCTCGCAGGAGACGTTCCAGAAGGCGCGCTCGCCGCTGACCATGGCCCTGGGGGTGACGATCTACGGCGAGCCCTACTTCGCCGACCTCGCCACCATGCCCCACCTGCTGGTCGCCGGCGCCACCGGCGCCGGCAAGAGCGTGGGGCTCCAGACGATGATCACGTCGATCGTCTACAAGGCGCCGGCCGAGCAGGTGCGCTTCATCTTGATCGATCCCAAGCGGATCGAGCTCGGGGTCTACGCCGACATTCCCAACCTCGAGACCAAGGTGGTGGTCGAGCCCCAGCAGGCGGCCAACGTGCTCAACAACATGGTGGCCGAGATGGAGCGGCGCTACCGCCTGTTGGCCGAGGTCCACGTGCGCTCGATCGCGTACTACAACAGCGCCATCCGCGACCCAGAGCAGCGCCGACGGCTGGCCCTCGACGACGAGACCAGCGATTTCGGACCGGAGGACTTCCAGCCACTGCCGTACTTCGTGATCATCATCGACGAGCTCGCCGACCTGATGATGGTCGCCTCCTCGGAGGTCGAAACCGCCATTGCGCGCCTGGCCCAAATGGCGCGCGCCGTGGGCATCCACCTGATCGTCGCCACCCAGCGGCCGTCGGTCGACATCCTCACCGGCACGATCAAGGCCAACTTCCCGTGCCGGATCTCCTACGCCACGGCGACCCGCCACGACTCGCGCACCATCCTGGACCAGATCGGCGCCGAGCAGCTCCTGGGCAAGGGCGACGCCCTGTTCATGCCTCCGGGCACCTCGCGGACGATGCGCCTCCACGGCGCCTACGTCTCCGAGCAGGAGACGGCGGGCTTGATGCGGTGGCTCAAGAAGCAGGCCAAGCCGGACTACAACCTCGACCTGCTCAAACCACTGGTGGGGAGCCGCAGCGCGGGCGGTGGGTCCGACGGTGAATCCGACGACGAGCTCTACGACGAGGCCGCCCGCCTGGTGGTCTCGGAGGGCCAGGGCTCGGCCTCCTTCCTCCAGCGCCGCCTGCGGGTCGGCTTCTCCCGAGCCGCCCGCCTCATCGACATGATGGAGCAGGACGGCATCCTCGGGCCCCCTCAGGGCTCGAAGCCCCGGGAAGTCCTCGTCCCGGGCGACTACTTCCTCGAGATCGACGCCGCGCGGGTGGAGTAGGTGGCCTCTCCGGGCGCCGCC
>CAVUBL010000005.1:0-83198 GCA_963739795.1 uncultured Acidobacteriota bacterium
GAAGAAGCTGACCAACGAGGTGCCACCCGAACGGTGGTGGAATCTGCGCCGGTCACGATACGGAAGGCTATGCTTTGCCGATGGAGCAGCTTCCACTCATCGACGAGCATAGCCAGCGGGTCGACGCCCCTGCCGACGTCGTCTGGACGGCCCTGGTGACGGTTCTGCGCCGGAAGATGGGGGGCGCTGCGTGGTTCGCGCGGCTCTTGGGTTGTGATCCGGGCGGTGGGCGGGGTCGAGTTCACCGGCCGGCCCGGGGAGGCGGTGCCGGGCTTCCGAGTGGCCGAGGCCGAGCCTGGCTCGGCGGCTCGCCCTGCGCGGCCGTCACCGTTTCGCCGAGTACGCGCTGACGTTCATCCTCGACGGAGATCGTCTGCGCGCGGAGACGCGGGCGGTGTTCCCGGGCGTCCTTGGCTGGCTCTACCGGGCCGCGGTCATCGGAAGCGGCGGCCACCGCGTGATCACGCGGCGACTGCTGCGCCAGGTCGCCGGGTCGGTTTGACCCAACAAGGCATCAGCTAAGGAGGTCTCGCGCCCACCCCGAGTGGTGCCAGGCACCTCGGATTCGCGGCTCCAGAGAGCACGGACCTTACGCCGACAATCGGGTGCCGGTGGTCCCTTGGGACAAGAAGGAGCTCGCGCTGGCGATTAAGAGAGGGAGTCACACTGGTGGTCAACCCGGGAACAAGAGCTGCTGATCGTCGTTCCTCGCGACTTCTTCAAACGGGTCACCCGGCCGCTCAGGCCGAGGAACTTCCTTGGCGATCTCTAGAAGTGGCTCAGCTGCTGTGTAGTATCGCCCTCTCTTCTCCCCGTGGGGTACTAGCAAACCCGCATCCACCAACTCTTTCAGGTCCCTGGAGGCCAACGCGTCGGAGACGTCTGCACTTTTCCTATACGAGGCGTTCCTTACTTGGAATCCATACGTGGCCTCGGCTAACGCTATCGTGGCCCTCTCGTGGATACCTCGTCGCTCCACTTCCTCTTCGATTCGGCCAAAGATACCACTCCAACGCTGAGCTCTTCGCTTCACGGTCATGGCTTGACGGTAATGGGCAACCAGGCAGAACCTGACCCACGGGCGGGCATTATTCTTCGGATGCCATGACCCCTGTCCACCTCCAACAGGACATCGTAGTATTCAGGTGTATTGCGCCCCAGGTACTCCTCGATGCTGATGAAGATCGGGTTCCTTCCCATGGAACCGCGCGCCAAGACCAGCGTTTGGAGGCAACGTGCCATACGGCCATTGCCATCCGAGTGCGGGTGAATCATCACATAGTTGAGGTGAGCCATCGCCGCCGATACGATCGGATGCGTACTGCCCGATGCATTTAGCGACGAGATCAGTTCTGTCATGAGTGCGGGTACAATCTCAATGCTCGGGCCCTCGTAGACGCGCTCTTCCTTGAGATCGTCATGGACGAAAACCGCCCCCGGTCGCCACCTGCCCGGATTCCTTGTCAGATCGTACCCGGTCATCAAGAAGTGGAGGGCGTTCAGAAACTCGTAGGAGTAGCTGAAGTAGGGATCATCCTCCTTCTGGAGGACCAGCGTCATCGCCGCCCTGTAACCGTTGTTGGCCGCCTTGGACTCCGCTTCGGCCTCCAGCGGTTCTTCGTTCTCGACGATCGCGCGCGCGTCGTCCAGTGAAACGTCGTATCCTTCGATGCTGTTGGACGCCCGAACAGCACGCGCGAAGGTGTCTCTCCGAAGGGAGCCGAACCACCGACCCGGCGGCATCATGAAGTCCAGCTCCTTCTTCAGGTGGATCACTCTGCTGAGGACCGCCCTCTCCTGACTGTCGAGCTCTGGGGGTTGGAACAGCACCGCCTCCCTCCTTTCCTCGAGAGATAGCGAGATAGTAATCTCCCGCTGGATAGATAATATCTAACGTAGCGGTGGATATCAACCGACATTCTTGCTGCAACGGGGCGCCAGCCGAACCCTGGGGAGAATCCAGGGGAGAGCCCAACCAGGTGCCACCCGAGCCGTGCCAGCGTGCTCGAAATCCCCATCCACGTCGGCGAGGGAGGTGCCCCCTGAAGACAGAGATCGAAGCGCGCTTCGCGCAGGCGTTGGGGTAGGACGCCATGATGGCTCGGGTCGTTCCGGGCTGTGAGCAGCTTCCCCTGGCTCTCTTGTCGTATCTTCGGCTACGCCTTTCTACGGGGGCGCGGGTGCTGGACGTCGGGTGCAGTACCGGCTCGACGCTCGCCGCGTTCGCGGCGCATCAGCCGAACCTGGTCCCTCACCGGAGCCGACTCGCTTCAGGGCGTGCCTGCCGAGGCGCAGGAAGGGGTCCGGCGCAAGGTGACGGTGGAGGACTCCCTGGTGAGCGAGGCGCGGATCCGGGAGCTCCTGGCGGAGGCGGGCTTCGTGGACGTGGATCGGATCTACCAGGTCCACCTCCTCGGAGCGTGGGCGGCTCGGAAGCCGCCGGAGACGTCGTGACGCATCCCGCCTGAGAAGGCGACAGGCGACCGGCTGCCGAGAACCTCGGATCGGCGGCTTTGACCGACAGGCGCTGGGCGGGCTAGGCTCCTGAGCGGCGGGAGCACCTGCCGGGGCTTCCGGAGCGAGACCTGATACGGCATGCGGCCTTTCACGTCGAGCTCGGCGAGACCGGAGCGAACCATCCACGTTGTCGGCCCACCAGGGCATCGAGAGGCAAGATGACGAAGCCAGTGAAGAACAGGATTTGCCTTTGGTACGACCGCGGCGCCGAAGAGGCGGCGCATTTCTACGCGAAGACGTTTCCCGAGTCATTCGTAGGCGCGACGTATCACGCACCGGGAGACTTTCCATCCGGGAAGGAAGCCGATGTCTTGACCGTGGAGTTCACGGTCCTGGGAATACCCTGCCTCGGGCTCAATGGCGGCCCCGCCTTCAAGCACAGCGAAGCCTTCTCTTTTCAGGTCGCGACCTCCGACCAGGAGGAAACCGACCGGTACTGGAACGCGATCGTGAGCCATGGTGGCGAGGCGAGTGCGTGCGGCTGGTGCAAGGATAAGTGGGGTCTTTCCTGGCAGATCACCCCAGTGGCTTTGATGGAGGCGGTCGCCGATCCCGATCCCGCGGCTGCCAAGCGCGCGTTCGATGCGATGATGGAGATGGGAAAGATCGACATCGCGGCCATCGAAGCGGCACGCCGTGGTTGAAGGGGCTCGTGTGGGCGGGGGTCGCCTCACGTCGGGGCCAGCTGCGAAGCTCGCGGTGATCGTGGGTTCGGCCTCCACTCGGTGAACGAAATGACCCGACTCGAGCGCGACGAGCTCTTCTGCGTGCAGTGCGAGGATCTGCCCTGGAAGCCGTCGGCCTTGTTGACCTGTCTGGATGCCTCGCCGGTGAAGACCCCACCCTTCCTCCAGCAGTCTTCCACGAAGCCTTGTTCCTTGATGAAACGGACGATCCAGTGCTTTCCTCGCTGCGTCGAGTCCGGGTCCGGACGTCGAGTCTCATCGCCGTCGCGGGGACAGCCGCTCGTGGCGCTGCCGGGCGCGGTACCGTAAGCGGCACCAACGACCTCGAACCGGCAGCGCGAAGAGACCCTGACGCACCGTGGTAGAAAGCTCGAGCTTGGAGGAGACACCGTGGTGAACGTCTACGTGACCCTGCTGCGGGGGATCAATGTCGGCGGGAGGAATGCACTCTCGATGAAAGAGCTGACCGAGATCCTCGAAGTCCTCGGGTGCGAGAACGTTCGGACCTACATCCAGAGCGGCAACGTCGTCCTTCGGAGCGAGGCAAGCAGTACCTCATTGTCCCGCGACATCGCTCGAGGCATCGACGAACGGCGGGGCTTCGAGCCGCACGTACTGGTGCTCGGTAAACTGGACTTCCTGAAGGCTGTCGCCGGAAATCCCTATCCCGAAGCCGAGTCAGATCCCGGGACACTCCATCTCGGATTTCTCGACTCCGTTCCGACGCAACCGGATCTGGAAGCGCTGGAAGCCGTGAGGGTGTCGAGCGAGAGGTTCATGCTGAAGGGGCAGGTGTTCTATCTGCACGCACCGGAGGGGATCGGAAGAAGTAGGCTTGCGAAGAGTGCCGAGAGGAAACTGGGAGCTCCGATGACGGATCGTAACTGGCGTACCGTCACCACGATCGCGTCCATGTTGGAGATGGGGACCGGAACGGCTTCCGGGGTCCGCTGAGATCACTCGAACCGCGGCCGCCCCAAAGAAGTGCCTGGCACCGCCTCAGCACCGCCTCAGCCGGCACCGCCTCAGCCGCTTGTTACAAGGAGTAGAAAGGGCAGAGATGTCGGGGATTACGACCTATTTTCTGGAAATGACGTCCCTTGGGGAGCTGAGGGAAACGTCCAAGCCTGAGGGGCTCGAGGTCCTCGAGGCCGAGATCAAGGAATATCGGTTCAATCGCTTTCTCTACAGCCTGGTCGGCGAAGCTTGGAGCTGGAAGGACAAGCTGGAGACCTCGGACGAAGATTGGGAAGAGTACGCGGAGAGCGACGACCTCCGGACCTGGGTCGCGTATCGCAAGGGAAGCATCGCGGGGTACTACGAGTTGCAGAGCCAGCCCCGCGACACGATCGAGATCGCGTACTTCGGGCTGGCTCCGCGCTTCATCGGACAGGGTTTGGGCGGGTACCTTCTCTCCCACGCCATCAGGTCGGCGTGGAGCTGGGGGGACCCGCGGCGGGTGTGGGTCCACACCTGCAGCCTGGACCATCCCGGTGCCCTGGCGAACTACCAGGCCAGGGGATTCCGGGTCTACAAGACGGAGAGGAGCTGACGGCGCGATGTCCTGGCGGCCTGCGCCGCCTGGCCGCCGACCGAGATCGGGTCGGTCCGAAGCCCGGTCTCGCCCGCCGCCGGGTCGGTTTGACCCAACAAGGCATCAGCTAAGGAGGTCTCGCGCCCACCCGAGTGGCTCCAGGCACCTCGGATTCGCGACTGGCCCCGCCGATCAGAGGGGATGGTGGCAATCGGCGTCACTGTCACGCTCCTACGACCGAGGAAGCGGACCCACTCGGGTGCGTCCTCCTGGCAGATTTGGAGGCGGCTCCAGAGAGCACGGGCCCTATGCCGACAATGGGGTGCCAGCGGCACGAGGTGCCGCTCCTCGATCGATCTTTGACGCCACTCGAAATTCGCTCTACTCTTCACTTGGAACGCCTCCTCGCTCAGGATCTGTCTTTGCTTCGCAGCTCGACAAAATACCCTGTCGATTGAGGCGTTTCCACGTCTCAGGCCACCCCCGCGCTCTCCTCACGCGCTTGTACTGGGCCTAGGTCTGTCGGTCCGACAGCTTCGGACCATCGGATGACGGGGCTCTGCTCCCGCCTCCGGCGCCGGGTTGCGGCGCGTCAGCCCGCGACGAAGATCTTGATCGTGTCGGCGTGGACGGTGTCGTACTTCTCCGCCGCCTGGGCTTCCTCCGTTGCCAGGGCAGCCTGCAAGGTTTCCATGTCCGGGGTGTCGATCAGGACTGCCACCGTGGTGCCTCCCTCGGCGGCGCGGAAGGGAGTCACCTTCATGCCGTGCTGTGCGAAGAATTCGGCTCGCTTTGGCGAGTTGAACCAGTGCTCGACGTCGTCCACGTCGTGGGTTGCGATCACCAGCACCTTGTCCTCTCTTTCCGCGGCTCGGTGCCGCAGCTCACCGGCCCGGCGAGATGGTCCGGGCGGGACGAGATGAATCCCCCCTCGTCCTCGGGAGCATCTCACGGCACGACGCGAGTTGCCAGGCGCTCGCCGCGCAGACTCAGGATTTGCTTTTCGCCGCCGGCGGGCGTCTGCGCGCCGCTGCGGCGCTCAGGGCGCTGGTTGGAGGCCCCACTCGCTGCGCTCGAGGAGATAGGACGGATGGAGAAGGCCCGTCGGTGGGTAGAGCTCGTCGTGGGTGTAACGAAAGCCCAGCTTCTCGAGCAGGCGGCGGGAGGCCTGGTTGCCGGGGTTGTGGCCGGCGAAGAGGGCCTGGGCGCCGAGCTCGCCGAAGGCGTGGGCGATGACGGCGCGGGCCGCCTCCGTCGCGAGGCCTCGGCCCCAGAGCTCCTTCGCAAGTGGATTCCGAGCTCGAGGATATCTTCCTCGGGGTGGTAGGATAAGAAGAAAGCGCAAAAGGGTGAGCGAAGATTTCGAGGAGAAGATCGGTAAGTACTAGAAGAAGTCAATACGATAAATCTAGATCTCTAGAGCGAGGAGTAGCGATCTCTCGTAGATTATAGATCTTAGATAAAAGGGTGATCGGAGTGCAAGAAAAGCGTAGCGAGAGATGCTTGTAAAGGAAGAGTGTGGAGGAAAGAAATATTATGGGGAAGATAGGTAGTTGGTGAGTGGGAGATGAGGAGTCTAGTGTGCTAGAAATCTCGAAGTCAGGTCGGCGAAGGAGGGGTTCCTTGACGAAAGAGATCGAAGCGCGCTTTGCGGAGGTGTCGGGTTACGACGCCATGATGGCTCGGGTCTTTCCGGGCTACGAGCAACTTCCTCTCGTTCTCCTGTCGCATCTTCGGGCACACCTTTCCACGGGAGCGCGGGTGCTGGATGCCGGGTGCGGTACCGGCTCGACGCTCGCCACGTTCGCGAAGCACCAGCCGACATGGTCCTTCGCCGGAGTCGATCCGGCCGAGCCCATGGTCGACGCGGCGCGCGCCAAGATGGAACGTGCCGGCCTCGCGGACCGGGTCACGCTTCGCCTCGGAACCGCCGACGTCCTGCCGCACGAGGCGGCATTCGACGCCGCGACCGCCATCCTCGTCGAACACTTGCAGCCCGACGACGGTGCGAAGCTTCGATTCCTCGAGGCGATCGGGCGCAGGCTCGTGCCCGGCGGGTGGCTCGTTCTGGCGGGCCTGCACGGAGATCTGGAGTCGGAGCCAGGGCGGCAGGCTCTCGAGGCGTGGCTGGAGTTCGTCTCTCTCCAGGGCCTTCCAGCCGAGGCGCGGGAAGGAGTCCGGCGGAAAGTGACGATGGAGGACTCCCTCGTGAGTGAGGCGCGGATCCGAGAGCTCCTGGCGGAGGCGGGCTTCGTGGACGTGGAGCGGATCTACCAGGTCCACCTCCTCGGAGCGTGGGCGGCCCGCAAGCCGCCGGCGATCTCGTGAGCTCCCGATACCAGATCCGTCCCGCGGGTGCTTTGGGCCTCCCGATCCCGAAACCGTGGCGGCCTTCACGTCCAGGAAGGCGTCGAGACCGAAGGCGAGCAGCCGGATCTCGTGGCCCTTCGGCTCGGGGTTGAGAGCGGCCTGCAACGAGGTGCCAGGCGAACCGTGGAGACGCCGGCGAGATGCTGGGAACGACCGGCAGGCGGGGCTGCCGGCCAGCTCGAAGGTGGGCCTGCCCTTCCCGGAGTCGCGCGCGTATCATCCGCGTTGGGGGAACCGATGCCATCCAAATCGCGAGGCCTCGTACTGATGGCGCTCTAGGGTGCCGACGCTTCGCTCCCGGCTTCCGTAGCCGGCCGCGAGCCGCCGAGCCCCGGGGCGCGGTGCTGGGGCGCTACGGTGCTGGCGAGCGCTGACGGATGACGAAGGCCGCCCTCGACTACTCGAAGCTGGCCCGGCTTTACGACGACTACTGTGTCTATGCCGGAGACATCGGCTTCTTCCGGCGGTGCGTTCGCGACTGGCCGGGTGAGACGCTCGAGCTCATGGCCGGGACCGGTCGCGTTTCCCTGCCGTTGGCGCGGGACGGCGCCTCATTGACGTGCGTCGACAGCTCACCCGCGATGTTGGGTGTTCTGCACCGCAAGCTCAGAGGCGCCGGGACCGGGGCGCGGATCGTCTGCGCCGATGCCCGGTCCCTGCCGTTCCGGTGCACCTTTCAGCTCGTTCTCTTGCCATTTCAGGGTCTCACCGAGCTCCCCTCCGCCAACGACCAGGCCCGCGCGCTCCGGGCGGCGGCCGATCTCCTTTCTCCCTCGGGCCGGTTCGTGTGCACCACCCACAATCCCGCGGTGCGCCTGCGATCCGTCGACGGGAGCTGGCAACGGGTGGGCACGTTCCCTCGGCGGGACGGTGGCAGCTTGACCGTCCACATCCTCGGCACCTATGATGATCGTCGGGCGTCGTTCAGGGGCAGCAACGGATTTCCACGACGGACGCGTCAGGGGCCTCGTCCGATCTCGTCCTCGACCTACGCTTCCGGCTCGTCTCCCTCGACGAGCTGTTGGCGCTCGCCGGGCGGGCCGGCCTTCGCCTGGCGGCCCGCTATGGCGACTACGACGGCGCCGCCTACGACGCCGCCTCGAGCCAGCCTCTCGCCATCTTCGAACCGGAGAGGGTGACTCGAGCACCTCGGAGGCGGTGCCGTTCGCGCCCGTCGGGTCGGCTGTAACCATCGCCATGGGTTGTGCGTAGATAGGTGGTGACGCCACATGTGGAGCGTCCGAACCTGACCGACCCGGAGGAGACCATGGCGCAAGAGCCGGAACGGCGAGCGGAAGCGATCGACGCGGAGAGGAAGAAGGGAGCAGCGGAGCTGTTGGTGCTGTCGCTCCTGGACGAGTGCACGCGCCACGGCTACGAGCTGGCGCAGCTCATCGAGGGGCGGTCGCGGGGCGTGCTGACCTTCCACGTGTCCTCCCTTTACACCCTGCTCTACCGGCTCGAGCGGCGCGGGCTGGTGGCGGGGCGATGGGTGGAGAAGCCGGGCGAGCGACGCCGACGCTTCTACGCCCTGACCGCCGCCGGTAAGAAGGCCCTGGCCGACGAGCAGCGCCAGTGGCGGGCCCTGGTGACCGCGGTCGAGCGCATCGCGGACCTCACGGGCTCCTCGGGTCCGGTGGGTGAGCCGAGCCATGCCTGACGCCACGCCCGATCCGGCCGTCTTCCGCCGCCTGATCCGGGAGCGCCTGCCGGCGCTTTCGATCGCGCCGGCCCGGCAAGCCGCCGTGGAGGTGGAGCTCGCACAGCTCCTGGCCGACGCCTGGGAGCGGCGGGAGCCGCCGGCGCGGCCGGCCGAGCCGACCGCCGCGGAGCTCGAGGCGTGGCTCGACGCCGAGGTTCCGAGCTGGGAGCGGCTGGCCTCGGACCTGGCCGCCATCGACCACCCCGTCACCGGCGGCCTGCGTCGCCGGCTGGCGGACCGGCCCCCCGTCACCCCCTCGAGAGGAGGCTTCTTCATGCACGGACTCTGGGGAGACGTCCGCTTCGCCGTCCGGACCCTGATCAAGCATCGCGCGTTCACCGGCGCGGCGCTCGTGACCCTGGCCCTGGGCATCGGCCTCAACACCTCGGTCTTCAGCCTGATCAACGGGTTGCTCTTCCGGCCCTTCCCGGTTGACCAGCCGGAGCGCCTGGTCAACGTGTACACGGTGGGCGCGGGAGGGTTCGTCTCCCACGAGCCGATGGCGTACCCGGACGTCGAGTCGCTACGCGCGGCCGAGAGCCTTTCCGGGATCACCGCCTACACCATGAGCCCGATGGTCATCGACACGGGCGAGAGCGCCCGCGCCTGCCTGGGGGTGCTGGTCACGGGCGAGTACTTCTCCGTGCTCGGGGTCGACGCCGCCCTGGGCCGGGTCTTCACGCCGGAGGACTCGCGGCCCGGGTCCGAGGCCGTCGCCGTTCTCGACTACGACGTCTGGCGCCGGAGGTTCGGCGCCGATCCGTCGGTGCTCGGGCGCACGGTGCGGGTCAACGGCGAGCCGGTGACCGTGGTCGGCGTGGCCGAGCGGGGCTTCAGCGGGCTGCAGAAGCCGCTCGAGCCCGACCTCTGGCTGCCCATGACCCCGGAGCGCGTCCGCGTCATCGAGGGCTCCCTCTCGAGCGGCGCGCCGAGCGAGCCGCGGGACCCGATGGGGAGCCGCAAGAGCCGCTGGGTGATGGCCACCGCCCGCCTGGCTCCGGGGGCCGACGTCGAGCAGGCGGCCACCGAGGTGGCCGGGATCGGCCGGCGCCTGGCCCGGGCCTTCCCGGAGACCAACGCCAAGCGCGAGCTCACGGTGGTGCCGACGGTCCAGGTCCGGACCCTGCCGGGAGTGGACCGGGTCCTCCGGCTGGGGGCGGGAGTGGTGCTCGGGCTCGTGGGCCTGGTGCTCCTCATCGCCTGCACCAACGTGGCGAGCCTGGTGCTGGCGCGCTCGGCGGGCCGCCAGCGGGAGATCGCCACCCGCATGTCCCTGGGGGCGGGGCGCCGGCGCCTGGTCCGCCAGCTCCTGGTGGAGAGCCTGGTCCTCTCGCTCCTCGGCGGCGCCGGCGGCCTCCTCCTCGCCCACCTGTCCAACCGGGCTCTGACCTCGGTCCAGCTCCTGCACCTCCCGGTCCCGGTGAGCCTGGACCTGGGCCTCGCCCTCGATCGCCGGGTGATCCTCTTCACCCTGGGTGCGGCCGTCTTGACCACCGTCTTCTTCGGGCTCATCCCGGCGCTTCGGGCGGCCCGCATCGATCCCGCGACCGGCCTGCGCGACGGCGGAGGCAGCCGCGACCGGCGCCGACTGCACCGGACGCTGGTGGTGGCGCAGGTGGCGCTCTCGGTGGTGCTCCTGATCGCCGCGGGCCTTTCGCTGCGGAGCGTCCTCAACGCCCAACGGATCGACCCGGGCTTCGACCCGGAGGGCGTGGTGGTGGCCCGGCTCAACCCGCAGCTCCAGGGGTACGACGCCACCGAGACCCGGGCCGTCCTCGAGCGCCTGGAAACCGAGATCGGTGCGCTGCCGGGGGTTCGCGCGGTCTCCTGGACCGATCTCCTGCCGCTGAGCATGAGCGTCCACACCGAAGGGGCCGTGCCGGAGGCGAAGTGGGCGACGGACGAGGACGACTGGCCGGAGGTCGATACGGCGACGGTCGGACCCGGGTACTTCGAGGTCCTCGGGATCGAAACGCTCCGGGGCCGCGGCTTCACCGACCGGGACCGGGCGTCCTCGGTGCCGGTGGTGGTGGTCAACGATGAGCTCGCCCGGAGCTTCTGGCCGGGGGAGAGGCCCCTGGGGCGGAGGCTGCGGGTCCAGGGCGACGAGCGGGAGTACGAGGTGGTCGGGGTGGTGCGGACCGGCAAGTACCACACCCTCGGGGAGGCGCCGCGGCCCTTCTTCTACCGGGCGGCCGGCCAGATCGGCCTCGGCAGCCCCACCCTGGTCGCCCGCGTGGAGGGGAAGCCGGCGGCCGCCCTCGAGGCGATCCGCCGGACGGTGCGCCGGGTCGACCCGGCGCTGGTCCTGAGCGGGCTCGAGACGATGACCCAGTCGATCAGTGGGTCGCTCTTGCTCGTGCGCGCGGGCGCCGTGCTCTTCGGCCTCTTCGGCCTCCTGGGCCTGGTCCTCGCCGCGGTCGGCGTCTATGGCCTCATCGCCTTTACGGTAAGCCAGCGGACTCACGAGATCGGGATCCGCATGGCGGTCGGGGCGAGCCGCCGGGACGTGACGCGGATGGTGGTGCGGGAGGGGGCGATCCTCGCCGCCGTCGGCCTCGCCCTCGGCCTCGCCGGGGCGGCGGCGGTCACGCGCGTGCTGACCACGATCCTCTACGGCGTGAGCCCCCTCGACCCGCTCACCTTCGCCGCGGTCGCCCTGGTGCTCGGTCTGGTCGCCGCCGGCGCCAGCCTCGCCCCCGCCCACCGTGCCGCCGCAGTCGATCCCCAGACCGCGCTCCGCGTGGAGTAGGGGAGCACGGCATCCATGGAGGCGCCAGGCACAGTGCAAGCGGTCGCGGACGGGGCGCCAGGTAGCGGATGGCTGGACGACCTGAACCGGAAGGACTTGGCTTGGTGGAGGCAAGGGGATGAACGTCTACGTGACCCTGCTGCGAGGGATCAATGTCGGCGGGAGGAATGCGCTCTCGATGAAGGAGCTGACCGAGATCCTCGAGGCTCTCGGCTGCGAGAATGTTCGTACGTACATCCAGAGCGGCAACGTCGTCTTTCGCAGCGATGCAAGCAGTACCTCGTTGTCCCGCGACATCGCTCGAGGCATCGACGAACGGCGGGGCTTCGAGCCGCACGTACTGGTGCTCGGCAAGCCGGACTTCCTGAAGGCTGTCGCTGGAAATCCCTATCCCGAAGCCGAGTCAGATCCCGGGACACTCCATCTCGGATTTCTCGACTCCGTTCCGGCGAAGCCGGATCTGGAAGCGCTGGAAGCCGTGAGGGTGTCGAGCGAGCGGTTCATGCTGAAGGGGCGGGTGTTCTATCTGCACGCACCGGAGGGGATCGGAAGAAGTAGGCTTGCGAAGAGTGCCGAGAGGAAATTGGGAGCTCCGATGACGGATCGTAACTGGCGTACCGTCACCAAGGTCGCGTCCATGTTGGAGATGGGAGCCGGAACGGCTTCCGGGGTCCACTGAGATCAATCGAGCAGCGGCCGCCCCAAAGAAGTGCTTGGCACCGCCTCAGCCGCTTGTTACAAGGAGTAGAAAGGGCAGAGATGTCTGGAATCACGACCTATTTTCTGGAAATGACGTCCCTTGGGGAGCTGAGGGAAACGTCCAAGCCCGCGGGGATCGAGGTCCTCGAGGCCGAGATCAAGGAATATCGGTTCAATCGCTTTCTCTACACCCTGGTCGGCGAGGCTTGGAGCTGGAAGGACAAGCTGGAGACCTCGGACGACGAGTGGAAGGAGTACGCGGAGAGCGACGACCTCCGGACCTGGGTCGCGTATCGCAAGGGAAGCATCGCGGGGTACTACGAGTTGCAGAGCCAGCCCCGCGACACGATCGAGATCGCGTACTTCGGGCTGGCTCCGCGCTTCATCGGGCAGGGTTTCGGAGGGTACCTTCTCTCCCACGCCATCAGGTCGGCGTGGAGCTGGGGGGACCCGCGGCGGGTGTGGGTACACACCTGCAGCCTGGACCATCCCGGTGCCCTGGCGAACTACCAGGCCAGGGGATTCCGGGTCTACAAGACAGAGAAGAGCTGACGGCGCGACGTCTTGGCGGCCTGCGCTGCCTGGCCGGCGACCGAGATCGGGTCGGTCCGAGGCCCGGTCTCGCCCGCCGCCGGGTGGCGCAACATTGAGCTGCGAGCCACGTACAGGTAGGCTTGGACGCGGCCGGGCGAGTGAATCCTGCGATCCGAGAAGAGCCGAAATGTCCGGTGTTCTGTTTGTGCGTTTTTCCAGGAGAGCGAACGAAATGAAACTTCGAACCCTATGGACACTCGCGCTCGCCCTCGGCGTGTGCACGGCCTCGCTGGCGACGGCCGCCGACGCTCCCGCCGAGACCGCGACCACCGAGGAGCGCCCGCTGGCGGCGCTGCCCTACACCCCCAGCCTCGATCCAGCCTTCATGGATCGCTCGGTCGACCCCTGCGTCGACTTCTACGCCTACTCGTGCGGCAACTGGTCGAAGCTCAACCCGATCCCGCCGGACAAGACGAGCTGGAGCGTCTACGGCAAGGCCTACAACGACAACCAGCAGTACCTGTGGGGGATCCTGGACGAGGCCGCGAAGCCCGACCCGTCCCGCGACGCCAACGAGCAGAAGATCGGCGACTACTTCGCCGCCTGCATGGACGTCGACGCCATCGACCGCGCGGGAACGAAGCCCATCCAGGGCGATCTCGACGCCATCGCGGCGCTCGAATCCAAGGCGGGGATCGCCGAGCTGGTGGGCGCCATGCAACGCGGGGGCGCCGGACGCTCGATGCTCTTCGGCTACACCTCCGAGCAGGATCCCGGCGACGCGGCCCAGGTGATCGCAGTCGCCTACGCCGGGGGCCTCGGCCTGCCCGACCGGGACTACTACTTCAAGGACGACGCCAAGTCCGTCGAGCTCCGGAAGAAGTACCTGGCTCACGTCGCCCGCAGCTTCGAGCTGCTGGGCGACGGCGCCGACGTGGCGAAGCGGGAAGCGGCCACCGTCATGCGGATCGAGACGGCCCTCGCCGACGCTTCCCTGACCCGCGTCGACAGGCGCGATCCGCACAAGGTCTACCACCGCATGACGGTTCCGGAGCTGGCGAAGATCGCGCCCTCCTACCGCTTGAGCGACTATCTGTCGGCCATCGGCGCGCCGGCCGGCGGTGCCGTCGACGTCACCGAGCCGAAGTTCTTCGAGCGGGTGGAGAAGCTGCTCGCCGACGAGCCGCTTGACGCCTGGAAGACCTACCTGCGCTGGCACCTCCTGCGCGCCGCGTCGCGATCGCTGTCGGCGCCATTCCGCCAGGAGGACTTCGACTTCTACCAGGCCACTCTGCGCGGAGCCAAGGCGATGCCGCCGCGCTGGCAGACCTGCGTCTCCGGTGTCGACCGCAACTTGGGCGAGGCGTTGGGTCAGGTCTTCGTGGAGAAGACCTTCACGCCCGAGACGCGAGCGGCAACCGAGAAGATGGTGGCGCTCATCGAGCAGTCGATGGAGGAGCGGATCGCGGCGCTCGACTGGATGAGCGACGCCACCAAGAAGCAGGCGCTCGCCAAGCTGCACGGCATGCGCAACAAGATCGGCTATCCGGCGCACTGGCGCGACTACTCGAAGCTCGAGATCCGCCGCGACGGCTACTTCGGCAACCTGGAGCGCGCGTCGGCCTTCGAGACGGCGCGCGAGTTCGCCAAGATCGGAAAGCCGGTCGACCGCGACGAGTGGGGCATGACGCCGCCGACCGTCAACGCCTACTACAACCCGTCGATGAACGACATCAACTTCCCGGCCGGGGTGCTGATGCCGCCGCTCTACGACCCCAAGCTGGACGACGCGCCCAACTACGGCAACACGGGCTCCACCATCGGCCACGAGCTCACCCACGGCTTCGACGACGAGGGGCGCCAGTTCGACGCCGACGGCAACCTCGAGGACTGGTGGACCGACGCCGACGCCAAGGCGTTCGAGAAGCGCGCCGCCTGCGTCGTGGATCAGTACGCCGGGTACACGGTGATCGACGACATCAAGATCAACAGCAAGCTCACCGAGGGCGAGGACATCGCCGACCTCGGCGGCACGATCCTGGCCTGGGAGGCGTGGAAGAAGGCGACCGCGGGCCAGAAGCTCGAGCCGCGCGACGGCCTGACGCCCGACCAGCGCTTCTTCGTCGGCTTCGCGCAGTGGGCCTGCAGCGAGGTGAGGCCCGAGTCCCAGCGGCTGCGCGCCGCCACCGACCCCCACTCGCCGGGCCGCTGGCGCATCGACGGCGTGGTCGCCAACATGCCCCAGTTCGCCCAGGCGTTCTCCTGCAAGCCGGGCCAACCGATGGTGCGGAAGAACGTCTGCCGGATCTGGTAGATGGTCACGACTCGCCGTTCCCTGCAGGTCTGCGTGGCGCTCCTCGTCCTGAGCACGCTGTCGACGGCCGTATGGGCCGGTCCACCGTTTCTGACCGACGACCCCGAGCCCCTCGGTCTGCATCACTCCGAGCTCTACATCTTCGGTGCCAGGGACAAGACCACCGATGGGGATTCCATCCAGGGGCCGGCGGTCGAGTACAACTACGAACCGACGGAAAACGTCATGCTGCACGTGGTCGCTCCCTATGCCAGCGCACTTCCGAGCGAGGGGCCGACGGAGCGGGGATTCGGCGACATGGAGCTGGGCTTCAAGTACCGATTCGTGAAGGAGACCAGCTCCATGCCCGAGATCGGGATCTTCCCGGACATCGAGGCGGCGACCGGCGACGCCTCGAAGGGGCTGGGCAACGGGCGTACGTGGTATCGCTTCCCCCTTTGGCTACAAAAGAGCTGGGGACCGTGGACCAGCTTCGGGGGCGGCGGCTACGCGCTCAATGACGCGCCGGGGCAGAGGGACTACGGGTTCGGCGGCTGGGAGATCCAGCGCGACCTGAGTGCAAACCTCACCCTTGGCGGCGAGCTGTTCGCCCAAGGCGCGGACGCCACCGACGGTCGTTCCACGACCCTCGCCGACGTCGGCGGCTACTGGAATCTAACGCGGACCTTCAGCCTGCTCTTCTCTGCCGGCCACAGTATCGAGGGCGAGAGCCACGCGGTCGCCTACCTGAGCCTCTACTGGACGTGGGGGCCCGAGGGCGAGCCTTCAGGCGGCGGCCACGGAGTGCCACCCGAACCGTGGTGGCGGCTCGGGGACGGGTCGTAGGCTCTTCGTGGCTCCCACCACAGAGTGCCACCCTCACCGTGGCGGATGGGAGTGAGCGTTGCGGCCAGGGCATGTCGTGTCGTACGATGTACACATGAGTACGACCATCACGGTCCGGACCAACGACGCCCTGCGGCGCCAGCTCGAGGAGCAGGCCACCGCCCGGGGAAAGAGCCTCTCGGAGACGGTTCGGGAGATTCTGGAGGCGGCGATGGCCCCGCAGCCCCTGGAGCACCGCGCCGGCCACCTCCGCGGCCGGCTCGGTCTGCCCAGGCAAGAAAGCGACCCCTGGCGGCAGAAGCTCCGGGAGCGGAACCGGCGTCCGTGACCTCCTGGCTCATCGACACGGGCCCACTCGTCGCCTATCTCGACTCTCGAGACCCGGACCACGCCACCGTCGCTCGGCACCTCGACGCCTTCTCCGGCCGCCTTGCCACGACGAGCGCCGTGATCACGGAGAGCATGCACCTGGTGGCGGCGGATACCCGGGGGCCACGTCTCCTGGCCGACCTCGTGGCCTCGGCAGGCATCGACGTCTACGACCTCTCCCGCCCGCCAGAGCTTCACGAAGCCGTGGCGCTGATGGAGGCGTACACGAACCTCCCCATGGACTTCGCGGACGCCACGCTCCTCCTCCTGGCCGAGGGCCTCGGCATCCATGACCTCGCTACCCTCGACCGCCGCGGCTTCAGCGCCTTTCGCACTCGCGAAGGGAAGGCGCTCAGGTTGGTGCTCGATCTCGGCTGAGAGCTTGTGATTGAGTCGTCGAGCCTAGGAGTCTGCGCGGCAGAAACGCGCGGTCGCGTTGCGAGCGCCGTGGGGTCGGATACGAGGCACCGCGACGCAGGCGATGCCGAGCCATCGTCGAGGAGCGGGAACGAAGTAGACGGCCGCACGCCGCCGCAACGGGCACCGACTCCCGGAGGGAGTTGGTCGGGGCGCAAGGGGGTTACGGGCTGTCTCCGGCGTTGCTCGTCGTCCACGCTGTCCCTGCATCGCCTCCTCCTCGCGCCTTGGATCCACCCCGTAAGACCCTTGCGCGCGGCTACGTGTTTCTGCCGCGCAGACTCCTAGCCTGGACTATTCATGAGCCACCAACTACGAGCCGCAATTGCACGCGCTCTCAGGGCGTACTCGCTCTTCGTTCCTCAACGTACTGTCCAGTACGCCTGCGTCTCTCATCGCTACGTGCGCCCTGATCTCACACACACTTGCGCCTCTCGCTACGGCGCCTCATGAATAGTCCAGGCTAGGAATCTGCGCGTAGGACCGCCTCGTCCCGCGCCTCGGAGAGAGGTGAGATCCGCGCCCGCCAGGCTATCGCCCGCAGGCTGACGCAGAGTCGTTGACCCGCGGGTGGCGTGGGGATAGGCTCCCGCCCGATAGAAGCCAGTTCGGAGGACTAGTGACGCTGCTCAACCGATCCCGGTCTTGAGAGTCTGTGGAACCAAGCCGCCGCCAACACGATCGTCGGGGACCGAGGAGATCCGCGGGACTCTCAGCGCGTGTCATCCTGTTTGGCGTGATCGCCGGGCTGATCTGGTCCTGAGTGCCGGCGTTCCTCTTGAAGAGGCCCGTGGATGCGGCACCCGCCTGATCCCACGTGGGTGCGGACGGGGCCGGCTCCGGGCCGGGCCGCTCGGCGGAAGGAGTATGAGCGGGCGCTGGCGATTCTCGCCGCCTTGACGCTCCCGTACGAGGCGGCGAAGATCCGGGCCGCGGACTTCTACGACGACTTCGGCTTCTGTATCGACTGCGCGAAGTTCTACTGCT
The DNA here is from genome assembly GCA_963739795.1 of uncultured Acidobacteriota bacterium. Classification (GTDB taxonomy): domain Bacteria; phylum Acidobacteriota; class Thermoanaerobaculia; order Multivoradales; family DATKCC01; genus CAVUBL01. The sequence goes on from CAVUBL010000005.1 coordinate 17,707, forward strand.
CCACCCACTGGCAGGTCTCGACCACCGGGGGTGGGAGGTGCCCCGCCGGCCACTTCAAGAGCCTCGACCCGCACTGGCACCCCGACTGGGACGAGCTGTGACGCCACACCCGTCCCTCGATCACGTCGAACATCGGCCCTGGGCGCTTCCGAGCTCCCCGTGGGTCTGGCGCCAGAGCTGGCGGGACCTGCTGTTCGCCCACTGGCCCGTGGAGGCCCGGCTCCTGCGGCGGCTCGTGCCGCCGCCCCTGGAGATCCAGGAATTCGACGGCACGTCGTGGGTCGGGCTGGTGCCGTTCCGGATGGCCGGCGTCATGCGGCGTCCGCTCCCGGACCTGCCGTGGATCTCCGCCTTCCCGGAGCTCAACGTCCGGCTCTACGTCGAGCACGAGGGCAAGCCGGGCGTCTGGTTCCTGAGCCTGGACGCCACGAACCCCCTCGCCGTCTGGGCCGCCCGGCGGTTCTTCTACCTCCCGTACGCCCGGGCGCAGATCGACCTCCGTCGCGCCGGGGACGCCGTCCACTACAGGTGCCGGAGGGATGAAGGGGACTGGTCCTTCGAGGCGACCTACGGGCCCACCTCGGCCCCGTACGAGAGCCGGCCGGGCACCCTCGAGCACTGGCTCACCGAGCGGTACTGCCTCTACGCCCAGGCTCCCGACGGGACGATCTGGCGCACGGAGGTGCATCACGTCCCGTGGCCGCTCCAGGCGGCGGAAGCGGAGATCTCACGGAACACCTACCTTGCGCTCCACGGCCTGCCCGCTCGCCGGTCCACCGCGGCTCGCTGCATTTCGCCCGGAGGATCGACGTCGTCGCGTGGAGCCCCTGCCGGGTCAGGTCCGGCAAGAGCCGCTCGGCGCTCCTCCGGGCGTGAGGAGCCTTGGGCAGGATGCGAGGGTTGTCGTACGACGTAGACATGAGTACGACGATCACCGTCCGGACAGACGACGCCCTGCGGCGCCGGCTCGAGGAGCAGGCCGCCGCCCGGGGCAAGAGCCTCTCGGAGACGGTTCGGGAGATCCTGGAGGCGGCGGTGGCCCCGCAGCCCCTGGAGCACCGCGCCGGCCACCTCCGCGGTCGGCTCGAGCTACCTCGGCAAGGGAGCGACCTCTGGCGGCGGAAGCTCCGGGAGCGGAACTGGCGTCCGTGACCTCCTGGCTCATCGACACGGGCCCCCTCGTCGCCTATCTCGACGGCCGAGACCCGGACCACGCCTACGTCGCTCGGTGCCTCGATGTCTTCTCCGGCCGCCTCGCCACGACGAGCGCAGTGATCACGGAGAGCATGCATCTGGTGGCGGCGGACACCCGGGGACCGCGCCTCCTGGCCGACCTCGTCGCCTCGGCAGGCATCGACGTCTACGACCTCTCCCGCCCGCCAGAGCTTCACGAAGCCGTGGCGCTGATGGAGGCGTACACGAACCTCCCCATGGACTTCGCGGACGCCACGCTTCTCCTCCTCGCCGAGGGCCTGGGCATCCATGACCTCGCTACCCTCGACCGCCGCGGGTTCAGCGCCGTTCGCACTCACGACGGGAAGGCGCTCCGGCTGGTGCTCCATCTCGTCTGAGGCAGGCCCTCCGCGCCGACGCTGGCGTAGCAGTGCCTACCTCGAGGAGCTGCAACGCTGCGGGCTAGTTGTCTCGGATGACCTCGGAGGGTTCGAGCGAGCCCGCTCGGTGCAGAGGAACCCAGGAGGCCAGTAGCACTGCCAGGCTCAGCGTAAGGAAGGCCGCGCACCAGCTCAAGGGATCCCAGACCGTCACGCCGTAGATGAGGTGCTGTAGGCCCTTGCCGAGCCCGACCCCCAGCGCCCCGCCGGCGACGAGTCCGAAGGCGCCCGAGGTGAGCGCGCGGGACAAGACGTCACGTCGCACGCGGCCACTGCTGGCACCCAGCGCCATGCGGATACCGAGCTCGCGACGACGGCTCACGACGGCGTGCATGAGCAAGGCGTAGATACCCAGGCTTGCCAGCAGCACCGCACAGCCGGCGAAGACGCAGAGCAGGCGCATGGCGTAGACCTGTGGCGCTCGTTTCGCGGCGATCAGATCGGCGACGGCGACGGGCTCGTCGATGGTCTGATCGGGGTCGAAGTCGCGGACGTGCTGCCGCAGCAGGCGAGCGACCGCCGCCTCCGGCAGCGGCGAGCGAACGAGCAGGGTGATCTCCCCCGTCGACAGGCCCGCGAAGGGGTATGGGACGAACAAGTCGGGTGCCCGCTCCGCGCTATGCCCGGGCTCCTTCAGATCGCCGGCCACTCCCACCAAGGTAAACCAGCGGCCCTCGAATCGAAGGCGCTTCCCGAGGGCACTTTGCCCCGGCCAGAGCGCAGCGGCCAGGGAGCTGCTCACCACGACCGACGGCTCCTCGCCCGTGGGGACCGGTGCCGAGAACCCGCGACCGCGCAACATCGGCAGTCCCAGGGCCCTAAAGTAACCCGGTGTGACATAGGCAGCCGCGACTGGCCAGCCTTCACTGGGCAGCGAGTGAGGCCCGCTGATGGCACTGATCGCGTTCGTGTAACTACCATCCGTGAGAAAGAAATACTGCGAGGCCCCGACTGCGGAAAAGCCGGGCACTCCGGCGAGCGATTCTCGAAGGCGCTCGACGGCGTCGATGCGAGCTCGGCGATCGCCATAGTGCGAGGCCAGGAAGGTGACGTGAGCCGCCACCAGCCCCTGCGGCTCCAATCCGAGATCGAGCCCTTCGAGGGCCAGCAGGCTCCGAGTCAGCAACCCCGCAGCGATCAGGAGCGCCAGGGCTAGGGCGACCTGGACGACCACGGCGAGCTCCGCCAGGCGGCTGCGTGCGCTTGCTCCGCTGGTGAGACCGGTGCGAAGAAGGCGCATCAGACCTGGTTGCATCGCCGCCAGGGCTGGCAAGGAACCGAAGACGAGGCCGCAAGCCGTCGTCGTGCCGAGGGCAAACAGCCACACCCTGGCGGCGGACGGGATGGGTCGCGCGCCGGCAATCCAGCCGGCCGGGGCGAGGTTCAGCAGGGCTTGGGCCAGCAGGTAGGAGCCGAGCACTCCTACGGCGCCGCCTGCGACGAAGAGAACGAGGTGCTCCCGGCTCATCTGCAAGAGCAGGCGTAGCGGAGAGGCGCCGAGCACGCCCCGAACAGCGAGCTCACCCCGCCGGCGCAGGCTGCGAACCAGCAGGAGAGCGGCCACGTTGGTGCCGCAGATGAGCAGCACCGTGACGGCGCTGAGCTGCAGCATCAGGAGGGTGTGCCGCGAGCCACGGGTAACTGCCTCGGCGAGGGGAACGACCTCGAGGAGCCTGGCCGCTTCGCCGCTCGGAAGGTCCGCGACGGCTCTGCGATAGGCAGCGGACAGCTCGCTTCTGGCGGCCTGCAACGAAACCCCAGGCTTCAGCCGGCCGACGACGTCGTAGTTCGACTGTACGGGAAGCGCGAGATTGCGCACCTCGGCCTCTCGCCGGGGGTTGGGAAGCCACAGCTCGACTCCGGTCGGGTAGGCGTCTCCGCTCGCCAACACGCCGATTACGCTGAAGAGCTGGTCATTGAGCCTCAACGTCCGCCCGAGAATCGCCGGATCCGAGCCGAAACGTCGGCGCCAGAGCTGCTGCGAGAGGACCACGACGCCGTCGTGCCCGGGGCTGTCTTCGCTCGCTGCAAAGACGCGGCCGAGCACCGTCCTTGCCCCGAGCAAAGAGAACAGGCGTGCCGACACCAGCGCCCCCCTTGCCTCGAAGGGCTCGCCGTGGCGCGGCGAGACGCGAACCCGCAAGTCTCCGACGACGGCCGCCAACCCGCGAACCGTCGTTTGGCCCTCCGACAGGGCGAAGAAGGTCGGAGGGAACAGCGGCTCCTCGGAGCGGCTGGACTTGTCCCGTGCCGCGAGGTGCAGTAGCTCCTGCGGTCTGGGAAACGGCAAGGGCTCAGCAAGCACCCGCTCGAGAAGGGAAAAGACGGCCGTATTGGCCGTTGTCCCCAGTCCCACGATCGCGATCACCGCGAGGCTCAGAGCCAAGTGGCGCCGCAGAATGCGGACATTGGAGCGCAGCGTTCTCAGCAACATCAAGGGCCCGGGTAGGTGCGGTCGACCTTCAGGGGTGTAAGAGCAAGCGCACGCGGTAGGCAAACGCCCGCCGCTCGTCGGGCGTCGAGCTCTTCGGATCCTCGAACACGATCCGGAGCCCGGCGTTCCCGTCCCGCTTCATCAGGACTTTCCAAGGGGTGTCGGGGGCCCTCAGCTTGCTCGCCAAACCTCCCTTGGGATCGAACAGGACCGGGAAGGTCAGCCCGAAGTTCTTCGCTGTCTGGCAGATCTCGTCGCGGTTCGCCATCGCCATCAGAGCATAAACGCCGACATCCTTCCTCTCCTCGGCGAGGGTCTCTATGTCCAGCAGCTCCTGCTGGCAGATGGGGCAGTCGTAAGGAGTGAACACGTACAACAAGAGGAAGTCTCTGGCGTCGTTGCCGACGTGCTGGAGTTTGCCGTCGCAGCCCTCCAGGGGCTCCTCCAGAACCTCCTGGATGCCGCGGGGACCTATGGAAGGAACTTGGGTTCCAAGCTCCCAGCGAAGCTCATGCACCTCCCAGGCGAGCACGCCCACCGCCAAGGCCAGTCCGAGCGTGCCGAGCAAGACGACCAGTGCCGGCATGGATGCGCCTTGCTCCGGCGTGCGCGACGACGACCCCAGAGCGCGGCGTCTTTCCGCGAAAGTCTTCATGGGCTCGTCGCTTGCTTCAAGAGACCGACGTCCAGCGCGAAACGACTTCCATTCTGGCGGGCGAAGACCCAGCTTCCCTCGCGGGTGGAGCCTACCAGGCGGCCCGGCGCGGGGAGATCTTTCGCGACCTGCTTTCCATCCTGGTCGAAGACCTCCATCAGGTATCCGGCGTCGTTGGGCCGGCCGATCGAGACGACGACAAGCTTTCCGGTCGACCAGACCTGGTCCACCCGGTAGCTTGCCGCCAGCACCTTCGTCGCGCCGTCTTGCATGAGCTGGTCGGGGGTGAGCGCTGGCACCGGCTTCGCCACGGCGCTGTCGATCCGGATCCCGGTGACCTTTCCAGTCGCCGGGTCGAGTCGCCAGAGCTTCAGCTCCGGCTCCTGGACGAAGAACACCTGGCCGGAGCTGCCGACGGCGAGATGGTCGTCGCCCAGCACGGCCCACCGCTTCGCCACGAGGTCGGGATCGGTTTCCAGAAAGGAGCGTATGAACCGCCCGTCGCTCAGCCTGTACTGGTGAATCAAGCGGCAGCCCTGGTCGAGGAACGTATGGGTGGGATAACAGCCGGCCACGTAAAGCCGGTCATGCTGTGGATCGAGCGCCAGCGCTTTGGGCCGGTAGCTTGGGTTCTGAAGCAGAAAGCTCCTCACGAGCTTGCCGGCGGTATCGAATGCCAGAATGCGATCCGATCCGAAGTCGGCGATCCAAACCCTGCTCTCGTCGTCGACAGCCATGTCTCTGAGGCGGACATACTGGTTCGGCTCGTGCCCGTAGGCCGCGATCGCTCCTCTCGCAGCCCCTTTGGGACCATAGAACTCCACCCGCTGCTTCGCGGGCGTCTTCCAACTGTAGTCTCGGATTGCCCAGCCGCTGGCGGTAGGTAGCGCCTCATCGACGCGCCCTCCCTCCTTTTGCAGCGTCGTCGAGCTCCGCACTTCGAGAGCCAGCGCTGGAGCCCCCTTCGCGGCATGCAGTGGAAGGGAGACACCCGAAGCGATGGCAACGACCGCCAAGATCGTTGCAGCGCAGGCAGTGGGGCCTCTTCTGGATTGCTCAATGTGCGATCGCATTCCCTTTCCTTCTCGACTTGGTTCGTCCGCCTCGGCGGTTGACGGAGCCGATGTGGAACGGCCCGGGTTGTGCTGGGCACAGCCGATGACGAGCCGCCCCGGCAGGTCCCTGCGCCTCTTGGGAGAGCAGCGCGACGACAGACGGCGCTCCAAGAAGCAGCGCTCGGCCTCTTCAGCCGCTCGGGAGCCGGCCGGAGACCTGACGTGCGGTTTTCGGTTGTCGGGTGAGTGGGAGAGGACCGGTGGAGACGCGGGGCCGCCACCGGTCCGGTTCCTTCTGGCGCAGCTAGGAGTCTGCGCGGCAGAAACACGTAGTCGCGCGCAAGGGTCTTGCGGGGTGGATCCAAGGCGCGAGGAGGAGTCGATGCGGGGACATCGTGGACGACGAGCAACGCAGGAGACGCCCCGTAACCCCCTTGCGCCCGAAGGGTTGCGGCGGCGTTGGGTCGTCTACTTCGTTCCCGCTCCTCGACGATGGCTCGGCATCGCCTGCGTCGCGGTGCCTCGTATCCGACCCCACGGCGCTCGCAACGCGACCGCGCGTTTCTGCCGCGCAGACTCCTAGGGGGCAAGAGCCGTCACTTGATGATGTGGCAAACGCAGTCGCCCACCATCACCGGACAGGTGCAGATGTCGCCGTCCTTGATCCCGGCCGCGTACAAGGCGTTGGCGGGCGCCGGGTTCGCGAGCAAACTCGCCCCGAACGCGAGCCCGGCCAGGAAGGCGAAGCTCGCGACAAAACCAGCGATCTTCCGTCCAAACATGTTTCCACTCCTTCTGCCGAGTTCCCTTGCCCTCGGTTCCACCGACCACGCGCCAGCAGATATGTAGAGCCTTAGGGGACGCAGTTAAAGCTAGTATAAGAATCTAGACGAGTCCAGGACACGGGCAGAGGGGAAGCGTCCTATCTGCCCGTCCGGAGTCATGGGGCCAAGTTCGGAGTGACGGATCTGATTGCGCCGCTAGCGCAGCCCGCCTTGGTCCACCAGGAGTCTTCAGATGACGTGCTCGGAAGGCCGGTGGGTGACCTCGATTCCGGGGCGGTCGAGGAAGACGAACAGGGCGTTCTCGTAGCGCGGGAGATGGCGGGCCGGCCGGCTATTGGCCGGGTTGTTGAAGTGCCCGCGGAACCTACGGCACAGCGAAGCCTGGAGGCACCCTCTTGGCGCCCTCGAGGCCGCGCTCGCCGATGGCGCCCGCTCCTACTCCCCCCGCACGACCTCGGCGGGCTCGACCCGGGCGGCGCGTCTCGCCGGTAGGTAGGTCGCGGTGAGCGCCGCGGCGGCGAGGACCAGGGCGACGCCGGCGTAGGTCGCGGGATCGCCCGGCGGGGTCTCGAACAGGACGCCGCGCAGCAGGCGGGCGAAGGTCCAGGCCGCGGCGAGGCCGAGGGCCAGGCCGGTGGCGATGAGGGCGGCTCCCTCGCCGAGCACCATCCGGGTCACGTCCACGGGGCGGGCACCCAGGGCCAGGCGCACGCCGATCTCGCGGGTGCGGCTGCCCACCGTGTAGGCGACGAGGCCGTAGACGCCCGAGGCGGCGAGGAGCAGGGCGAGGGCGGCGAAGGCGGCGAGGAGCAGGCTTCCCAGCCTGGGGCCCGCGACCGCGCGCCCCAGGTTGCTCTCGAGGACATGGGGCGCGGGGATCGGCAGGTCCGGGTCGGCGGCCCGGATGGCCTGGCGCACGGAGGAGGCCAGGGCCATGGGATCGGGCCGGCCGGCTTCGGTCCGGAGCCCGGACCCGCCGCCCATCTGGGGCTTGGCCTCGATCACCAGGGTGATCGCGCCCCAGGGAAGCTGGTCATAGGCGAGGAACATGGTGTCCTGGGACCCGCCGTCGAGGGAGACGTCGAGCACGTCACCCACTTCGCCGACAACGGTCCGCGGGCTGCCGTCGGGACCGCCGAAGAGGACCTCGTGGCCCACCGGGTTCTGGCCGGGCCAGAGGCGCTCGGCGAGGGAGGCGGTGATCACGGTCACCTTTTGGGAGTCGCCCCGGTCCCGGTCGTCCAGGTAGCGGCCGCGGAGCAGCGGCACGTCCATGGCCTGGAAGTAGCCGGGCGTGACGCTTCGCCACTGGGCCTGGAGGTACTCGTCCGGTGCCGTGCGCCCCGGCACCGCGATCCGGTTGACCGTGTGGAAGCCGGTGAACGGCTCGACCACGGTGCCGCCGGCCGAGGCGACCCCGGGCAGGGCCTCGAGGCGCTCGACCAGGCCATGGACGAAGGCCGGGCGGTTTTCCCAGGAGAAGCGCTGGGCCGAGAGGTCGAGGCGCACCGCCAGCACGTCCGCCGGGTCGTAGCCGGGCGCGACACCCAGGAGGCGCACGAGGCTGTGGCCCATGAGGCCGGCGCCGACCAGCAGCACCAAAGCCAGGGCGATCTCGCCCACCACCAGGCCGCTGCGCAGCCGGCGGGCGCCGCCCACCGCGCCCCGGCCGCTCGCCCGGAGCGAGGTGGCGAGATCCACCCGCGAGGCCTGGAGGGCCGGGAGGAGGCCGAACAGCAGCGTGGCGCCGAGGCCGACCGCCGCGGTGAAGGCGAGGGCGCGGCCGTCGAGGGCGGTTCTCCCCAGGTGCGGGATCCCCGCGGCGTCGAGGCCCCGGGCGAGGGCGACGAGCCACTCGGCCAGGGCCAGGCCGGCCGCCGAGCCCAGGGCGGCGAGGGCGAAGCTCTCCACCAGGAGCTGGCGCACGAGGCGGCGGCGCCCGGCGCCCAGGGCCGAGCGGATGCCCATCTCTCCCGCGCGCGCGGTGGCGCGGGCCACCAGGAGGCCCGAGACGTTGGCGCAGGCGAGGAGGAGGAGAAGCCCGACCGCGCCCAGCAAGACGAAGAGCACCCGCCGCGTGTCCGGCCCGACCAGGGCCCGGGCCAGCGGGGCGAGCTCCACCCCCCAACCGCCGTCGGCCTTCGGGTGGAGCTCCCCGAGGCGGCGGGCGACGGCGCCCAGCTCGGCCGACGCCTGCTCGAGGCTCACGCCCGAGCCGAGCCGGGCGATCACGCCGTAGTCCTTGTCGTCCCGCCCGCGGCTCGGGCTCGCCGCGAGCGGCGTCCAGATCTCGGCGCCGGCGGGGAAGGAGAAGCCCGCGGGCATCACGCCCGAGATCACGGTCGGTCGTCCGTCGAGAATCACGGTGGAGCCGACCACCCGCGGATTTGCGGCGAAGCGGCTCACCCAGAGGTCGTGGGAGAGGATCGCCCGGTCGGCGTCGAGGGCCGCCGCGCTCTCGGGGGGAGAGCCGGCCCGCTCGGCGGTGTCGGCGGGGAATGGCGCGCCGAGCTCGGGCGCGACTCCCAGTACGTCGAAGAAGGCCGGGGTCACCGCGGCGCCCTGGAGGCGCCGAGGCTCACCGTCACCGGTCAGGGCCGGCGAGCGATCCTCGATGGCGGCGAGGGCCGAGAAGCTCGAGCTCTCGCGGCGCCAGTCGGAGGCGTTCTGGAGCGAGACCGAGAAGTGGGCGCCCTGGGGCGTCGTCTCCCAGATCCAGACCACGCGCTCGGGCTCGGGGTAGGGCAGGCCCTCGAGGAGGACCGCGTCGACCACGCTGAAGATGGCGGTGATGCCGCCGATGGCGAGGGCCAGGATCAGGATCGCCGTGAGGGTGAAGGCGGGGTTGCCGACCATCTGGCGCGCGGCGAAGCGCAGGTCCTGGACGAGCTGGTCGATGGGGCGGGTCCAGCGCATAGGGCTTCCTCCGCCTCCAGTTACGGCGGGCGGGCGGTGAGGTTTTCCGGCGGGAGGAAGCCGTGGCGGTCGAAGAGGCCGGGAAGGGTGTCGTCGCCGGGGCTCGCGGCGGGGAGCAGGTAGTAGCGGAGCAGGCCGGTCGACACCTGTTCGATCCAGACCTCCACCTGCGAGGTGGAGAGCTTGACGATGGAGGGCCAGAGGTAGCCGTTCGGCTTCGGCCCGACGATCCGTACCATCACCTCCGTGCGCCCGGGGAGCGCGCCGCTCACGCAGAGGGTCTCCGGCAGGCAACCGGGCTCGGAGGCGCCCAGAGTCGTCGCGCTGCCCTGGCCGGTAATGGCGATGCCGAAGCGGAAGTCGGGGAAGTCGGAATCGGTGAGGAGCTGGGCCGGTGGCGGAGGCGGTGCGGGTGGTCCCTGGACGAGGGTGAAGCGGTCGGCCACGGCGCCGGTGGTGTCGAGGAACCGGCCGTCCAGGCGCCGGCCGTCGACGTCGAGCACCAGGGAGCCCAGCTCGCGGAGCGAGACCCGCATGGCCGGGTGGTCGAGGGGGCCGCCACCGATCTTCGCCGAGCTGCCGTCGACGGCGTAGACGGCGCCCTCGTGGCCTCCGCGCTCGCTGGGCTTCTCGTACGCTCCGTCGCCCGCGGGGTCACCGTCGCCGCCGTCGAGGACCATGCCGGGCGCCAGCGTGGTCGACGGGCCGTAGTGGGAGTCGAGAAGGACGCTCCGCTCGTAGGCGTGGCTGTGGCCGCCGAGCACCAGGTCGACGCCGTAGCGCTCGAGGATCGGCAGAGCGTTCTCGCGCATCTCCGCGAGTCGGGCCTCGGTGTCCGAGTCGTGGGAGCCCTTGCTGTACGGCGGGTGGTGCCAGTAGGCGATGATCCAGGGCTGGTGGGTGGCGGCCAGGTCGGCGGCGAGCCAGGTGAGCATGGCGCCCTGCGGCGAGCGGTCGAGGTCGTAGGAGTCGAGGCAGACGAAGTGGATCGGGCCGTAGTCGAAGGAGTAGTAGGCCTCGGTGCCCGAGGGCAGGCCCCCCGCCTCGCCCGCCCGGGGCAGGGTGAAGGCCGTGAAGTAGGGGCCGGTGCCGAGCTCCGAGCTCGCCGAAAGGCCGTCGTGGTTGCCGAGGGTGGGCCAGAGGACCGAGGTCGCGAGCTCCTCGGTGTAAGTGTCGAAGACCGCCGCCTGGTACTGGTCGTCGGTGCCCCGGGGGTAGGCGTTGTCCCCCAGCATCAGCCAGAGGTCGGCGGGGTGGCCGGCGGAGAAGGCGCGGTAGCCGTCGCGCACCGCGCGGGCGTCGGCGTTCGCCGTCCCCGAGTCGCCCACGGCCCAGATGCGCACCGGCACGTCCGCCCCGGCCTCGGGCGAGGTGTGGAACGGGATCTCGCCGGCGGCGGAGCCGAGGCCGGTGGGGAGCCGGGCATCGGGGAGGGCGTAGAAGTAGGCGCTGGCGGGCGACAGGCCGGGGAGGGTGACCTGGTGGTACGTGGCCAGGGCTTCGCTGCCCACCCGGTACACCGGTCCGCCCGCCGCGGCCCGGTAGTCGACCCGGCTCGGGGCCGCGAAATCGGTGCGCCAGCGGACGATGACGCTCGTGGGCGTGCCGAGCTGAAGGTAGGGCCCGCGGGTGGCCCGGGCGGAGGGGGGCGTCGCGGGAGTGGGGGCGGGGACCGGGGCGAGCTCGGGGGCCCCGGAGTGTCGCCCGAGCCGTGGTGGCCGGCGCCTCCCGCCGGCGCGGGCCGCGAGCCGCGCCGCCTCTCGCTCGAGGACGGTCAGGGCGCCGAGGCGCTCCATCCCGGCCTCGAGCCCCCGGACCGCGGCCCGGGTCTCGCCCGCCTGCTCCAGCATCCGGGCCCGCTCCAGGTAGAGGTCGGGAGCCGGAGCGGGTGCCTTCCGGAGGGCCCGGTCGTAATCCCTCGCCGCCTCGCGCGTGCGATGGAGGCGGCTTTGCGCCCGCGCCCGCAGGAGGTAGCCCTCCGGGTCGTCCTGCCGCCGCCCGAGATACCGGTCGAGGCGCGCCTCGGCCTCCGCGGGTCGCCCGAGGGCGAGAAAGAGCCGGGCCCGCCCCAGGTCGACCTCGGCGAGGCCCGGATCGAGAGCCTCGGCCCGGGCGTAGTCCGCGAGGGCGGCCTCGGTATCGCCCTGTTCCCGGCGCAGCTCCGCCCGTTCGAGGACCAGCCCGGCGTCCCGCGGTGAGCGCGTGATCTCCCGCTCGACCAGCTCCAGGCGCTCCTCGAGGGGCGGGTGGGCGAACGCGGCCGACGCTCCGAGGACCAGGAGGCCGATGGCGATCCCTCGCAAGCGCAGGGGCGAGCGCCTCGGCAGGCGCCTCGAAGCGCTACCCGAACCGTGGTGCGGGCCGTGCAGCTACTTCCCTCCGCCCACGATGAGCTGGCCGCCCTTCATCACCAACACCGGGTGCTCGGTGTCGGAGATGTCCTGGAGCGGGTTCCCCGGCACGGCGACGATGTCGGCCGCCTTGCCCTTCTGGAGCGAGCCGGTGATGTCGGAGACCCCCAGGAGGTCCGCCCCGCCGTGGGTCGCCGCCATCAGGCACTGGGTGGGGGTGAAGCCGTTCTGCGCCATGAGGGTGAACTCCTTGGCGTTGGTGCCGTGGGGCTCGACGCCCGCGTCGGTGCCGAAGGCCACGGGCACGCCGATGCGCGCCGCGTGCTGGAACATGGTCATCATCTGGGCCGCGGCGGCCCGCGCCTTGGCGGCGATGGGCGGCGGGTAGCTGTCGGCCTTCTGGCCGACCCACCAGCCGGCGTAGAGGGTGGGCACCAGGTAGACGCCCTTCTGCTTCATGAGCTCCAGGGTGTCGTCCTCGAGGAAGGTGCCGTGTTCGATGGAGTCGACGCCCGCCTTGATCGCCATCTTGGCGGCCTCGTCGCCGTGGCAGTGAGCCGCCACCTTGCGGTGCCAGGCGTGGGCCTCGGAGACGATGGCGTCCATCTCTTCCTGGGAGAGCTCCGGCACGTCGACCGGATCGGAGGCCGAGAGCACGCCGCCGGACGGCATGAACTTGATGACGTCGGCGCCATACTTGATCTGGTAGCGCACCGCCGCGCGGCACTCGGCGGGGCCGTTGCAGATGCCGTCGATGGGCCCGAGGGGCTTGACGAAGTCGGGCGGGTAGGGCGGGTTGTCGGCGTGACCGCCGGTGGCGCCGATGGGATGGACGGCGATGAGCATCCGCGGGCCCTCGGTGATCCCCGCGTTGATGGCGTTGCGCAGCCCCACGTCCACGTAGTCCCAGGCGCCGACGTTGCGCACCGTGGTGAAGCCGGCCTCCAGCGTGCGCTTGGCGTACTGGGCGGCGTAGAGCGCCTCCTCGGCCGGGAAGCGGAACGTGGTCTCGTAGAACTGCTTGTAATAGTCGCCGGTGAACTGGAGGGTGAGGTGGACGTGGGCGTCGATGAAGCCCGGCAGCAGGGTGGCGTCGCCCAGGTCGACGACCCGCGCGTTCGGCGGTATGGCGAGGTCCTGGCCGACGTCGGCGATCTCGGTGCCCTGGATGATCACCACGCCGTGGTCGATCAGCTTGCCCGAGACCCCGTCGAACAGGTGAGCCGCCTTGAGGGCGATCGGGCGCACGGCGGTGATGACGGAGCCCGGCGGCTGCGCGGCGAGGGGCAGCGCCAGCAGCAGCGCGAGGCAGAGGGCGGCGAGCGGGGTCGGGAAACGGCGGTGCATGGAGCCTCCTGGGGTGTCGGCCCGGCCGGCAGAGGAGCGGGCCTCGATGGACGCTGGATCGGTTGTCGCGGACCGGTTGATTATGCCCCAACCCGGGGAGAGCCCGGCAGCTTCTCCGGGTGCCCCTTCTGTAATGAGACGACTCTGCCGCCGTATAGTGAACCGAAAGAGGCGATCGCGAGCCGATCCTCCCCTGGCGAGCGGAAGGAGCCGCGCCCATGCCGCACGACCTGCGCCACGCCCTGCGGACGCTTGCCCGCACTCCCGAGTTCACCCTCGTCGCCGTCCTCACCCTCGCCTTGGGCATCGGCGCCGAGACGGCGATCTACAGCGTCGTCCAGGGAGTGCTGCTGCGCCCGCTCCCCTTCGAACGGCCGGACCAGCTCGTCACCCTGTGCGAGACCAACCCGGAGGTGGCCGGCTACTGCATCGCCTCTCCCCCCACGGTGGCCGACTGGGCCGACCGGAGCAAGACCCTGCAGACAATCGGTCTCGGCCGTGGACACCAGTTTCTCTGGAATCGCCCGGAAGCGCCGAAGGGGATCTCGGGCGGCTGGGCCACGCCGGGGCTCTTCGAGACTCTCGGGGTACGCCCGGAGCTCGGGCGGCCCCTCGCCGATCGGGACCTCGTCGAGGGCTCTCCCAAGGTGGCGATCCTCTCCCACGAGCTCTGGCGGGACGAGCTGGGCTCGGACCCTCACGCGGTGGGGCGCCTCCTCAGTCTGGACGGGAAGCCGTACCGGGTCATCGGTGTTCTGCCGGCGGGGCTCGAGGTGCCGCGGCTCGACTGGGTGAAGCTCTGGGTGCCGCTGCCCTTCTCGCCGCGGGACGAGGAGAACCGCAACTGGCGCGGCTTCGTGGTGCTCGGCCGGATGGCGCCGGGGCGCGGGATCGACGACGTGGAGAGCGAGCTCTCGGTGATCGAGGCCCGGCTGGGACAGGAGCATCCGGACTCCACCCAGGGCTGGGGCGTGGCCGTCGAGGGTCTCCAGGACCACCTGGTGGGCGGGGTGCGCTCGACCTTGTTGCTGTTCCTGGCCGCGGTCGGATTGGTGCTCCTGGTGGCCGCCGCCAACGTCGCCCATCTGGTGCTCGCCCGCGCCGCGGTCCGGCGCAAGGAGCTGGCGATGCGCACGGCGCTCGGAGCGTCGCGCGCTCAGCTCACCCGCCTGGCGCTGGCCGAGGGAGGCGTGCTGTCGGTGGCGGCGTGCGCCGTGGGGCTCCTCTTCGCCCTGGCGGGCGTCCACGTCTTCCTCCGCCTGGCGCCGGCGGGCATCCCGCGCCTCGACCAGGTGCACCTGGACGCGGGCGTTCTGGGCTTCGCCTTCCTCCTGGCGGTCGTCAGCACGCTCCTTTTCGGCGTCCTCCCGGCCGCGCGCCTGGCCGAGCGGCCGCTCGCTGCCGTGCTCCACGAGGTGAGCGCGGGCGAGGGCCCATCGCGGACGCGCTTCCGGGGGGTGCTCGTGGTCGCCGAGGTGGCCATGGCCGTGACCCTGCTGGCGGGCGCCGGGCTCCTGGTCCGCAGCTTCGTCAACCTCCTCACCTGGGATCCGGGGTTCGACCGCGACGGTCTCGTCACCGTCCAGCTCTTCTCGTCTCAGGGCAAGTACCCGCGTCGCGAGGACGTGCTGCGGGCCCACCAGGCCGACGCCGAGGCGGTGGCGGCGCTCCCCGGGGTGCGCTCGGTGGGGATGGTCTCGGCGGGGCCGCTCTTCGGCGGCCGCGAGATGGGGACGGCCTTTCCCGGGGCCTCGGCCCACCCGGCCGACAACAAGGGCGTCGCCGTGCGGTGGTACGACGCCGGCCCGCGCTACTTCTCGACCCTGGGCGTTCCGGTGGTTCGCGGGAGGGGTTTCACCGCCGCCGACCGCCTGGGCACGCCGCCCGTGGCGGTGATCAACGAGACGGCGGCGCGGCATCTCTGGCCGGGCGAAGACCCGATCGGCAAATCTGTCTGGATGGACGACGCCGGAGACGCCGGTGCGAGCCTGCAGGTGGTCGGCATCGTCCGGGACGTCCCGCCCCTCGATGCGGGGGAGCCCGTGGAGCCCGAGGTCTACTGGCCCTACGCGCAGGTTCCCCGCTGGGCGGTCTTCCTGGTGATCCGGACCACGGGCGACCCCGCGACCGTTATCCGGGCGGCGAAGGCCCGGCTCGCGGAGCTCGACCCCGACCTCCAGACGGCGCGCTGGTCGACGATGGATGAGCTGATGAGCCGGGAGCTCCGGCAGCCTCGCTTCACGCTCGTGCTGGTGGCCGTCTTCGCGTCCGTGGCCGCCCTGCTCGCGGCGATCGGGATCTACGGCCTGCTTTCGTTTCTGGTGGCCCGGCGCATCCAGGAGATCGGAGTCCGGATGGCGCTGGGGGCCGAGCGGCGGCAGATCGAGACCACCGTGGTCGCCCAGGCGCTGCGCCTGGGCGTCGCCGGCCTCGTTCTGGGCCTCGCCGGCGCGGCGGCCGCCACACGCCTCCTCCAGGGCCTCCTCCACGGCGTCGCCGCCACCGACCCGTGGACGTACGCCGCCGTCGCCCTCCTGGTGCTGGCGGTCACGGTGCTCGCGAGCTGGCTTCCGGCCCGCCGCGCCGGCGCCCTCGACCCCGTCGTGGCGCTACGGGCGGAGTAGGCCGGGCCGGCGTCAGGGTCTCGCCACCGGGCCCTCCTTGGCCGAGCCCGGCGAGCGCTGGCTCTACTGCTATCCGGACGACATGACGGTCGAGTATTGAAGGCGCAGGGCGCCTCAGGGCTTGAAGCCGAAGCGGTCGAAGCGGCCGGGGAGCACGTCGAGCCCCGGCTGGGCGCCGTGGAGGAGGTAGTGCTTGACGAGGCCGCTCGAGACCTGCTCGATCCAGACCTCGACCTGCGACGTCGTGAACTTCACCATCGTGGGCCAGAGGTACCCGTTCAGCTTCGGCCCGACGACCCGTAGGAAGACCTCCGAGCGCCCCGGGACGGCGCCG
The DNA here is from genome assembly GCA_963739795.1 of uncultured Acidobacteriota bacterium. Lineage (GTDB taxonomy): Bacteria > Acidobacteriota > Thermoanaerobaculia > Multivoradales > DATKCC01 > CAVUBL01. Next base: position 33,821 of record CAVUBL010000005.1, read on the forward strand.
CTCACGCAGAGCGTCTCCGGGATGCACCCGGGCTCGCGGACGCCCGCGAGCGGTCCGGCCGGGGTCGCGATCCGCACCTTGAACCGGAAGTCGGAGACCGCCGGGTCTTCGAGCCACGGACCCGGCGGCGGAGCCGGCTCCTCGCAGGTGGTGAGCTCCAGGGTGCCGGCCACCTGGAACTCGTCGCTGCGGCGCGGCCGCGAGACGTAGGCGATCCGGTCGCCGGCGGCGGAGATCGTCGGCGCGAAGGCCTCGCGGAACGGATCGAGAGTCGCCTGGGTCAGGCCGCGGGTCTCGTCCCAGAGGAAGACCTTGGTGTCGTGGAGCGGGTTGGTGCCCGTGAGGTCGGCGTTGGACTCGATCGCCAGCCGTCGGCCGTCGCCGTCGAGCGCCAGGCCGAAGTGCGTCCATCCGGAGGGCGTTGCGGTGACCTGCCGGAGCCCCGAGGTCTCGTCCCACAGGAAGATCTCCCGGTTGCCCTCCGGGTTGGTCCCGAAGGGATCGAACCCCGAGGTGAAGGCGATCCGCCGGCCGTCACCGCTGATCGCCGGATCGATGGCGTCCGGCAGGGTGTGGGTGATCTGCCGAAAGCCCGTTCCCTCTTCCCAGAGCAGGATCTCGTTCTGGCCGTCGTAGACCGCGATCCGCCGGCCGTCGGCGCTGATCGAGGGCGCGAGGGCGGCCGTGTCGGACAGGAGGCTCGCGCCCGCCTGCGCGTCCCACAGGAAGAGCCAGAAGTCCCGGGAGGGCGTCGTGGCGCCGTCGAGGTCGCGGTCCGAGAGGTAGACGATCCGGTCGCCGCCACCGTCGAGGAGCGCCGTGCCCCGGCCGGTCGTGGCGACCGGCTGCGACGTGCAGACCAGGTCGGCGAACGCCGGCCACGAGGCGGCGACGAGCCCCGAGAGCGAGACCAAGAGGAGGGCCGAGGGGCGGTTGTACAGCGGCATGTCGGCGTCCGGACTTGCGATGCCACAACAGCATATCACGAGGACGGTGGGGCGAGCGCCGCCGCCGGCTCGCCCTCGCGGCGGACGAGGACGATCGTCCGGTCGTCCGCGTACGGGCGCCCCTCGACGAAGGCGTCGAGATCGTGCTCGATCGCGCTCGCCAGCTCGGCGACGGTCAGGGTGCCGCGGGCCTGGCAGAGCGCGACCAGCCGATCCAGGCCGTACTCCTCTTCCTGGGCGTTCTCGGCCTCGGTGAAGCCGTCCGTGTAGAGCACGAGGGTGTCTCCCGGCCTCATCTCGTGCTCGGAGCTCCGGTACGAGGCTTTGGGGAGGATTCCGAGGGGTACTCCGGTGGCGGAGATGAGCTCGTGGCTTCCGTCCCGGCGCAGGAGGATCGCCGGGTTGTGGCCGGCGTTCGCACAGGTCAAGAGGCCGGTTCCAACGTCGATCGTGGCGATGATCGCCGTGGCGTACTTCTCCGGCAGGGTGCGGCGATGGAGGCGCGCCCCGACGGTCGTGCAGATTTCCGCCGGCATCCGATCGCTCTCGATGGGTTCGGCGGCGAGCGCCTCGAGAGACGCCGTCAGGAGCGACGCGGCCATGCCCTTGCCGGACACGTCGGCGATGACCATCGCCAGCTCGGCCCCATCCCGCCGGGTCAGGATCTCGTAGTAGTCCCCCGAGGCTCCGCGGGAGGGGAGGTTGCCGGTGTGGAGCGAGAAGCCCGGCACCTCGGGCAGGTAGGCGGGAAGCAAGGCGACCTGGATCCGGCGCGCCAGGTCGAGCTCCTGCTGCAGGCGCTGCCGCTCCACGGACTCGCGGGTCAGCTCGATGTCGCGGAGGCGCATGGCCGCGATGGCGGCGAGCGATGCCAACAGCTCCATGTCGTCCTCGGAGAACTGGCGGACGTTGAGCCGTGAGCCGAGGGCGATCATGCCGCGTGAGGAGCCGTCAGAGGTGAGCAATGGAGCCGCCACGAGGGACCGGACGCCGGAGGCGATGATGCTCTTGGCGGAGGCGAAGTGCTCGTCCGACTGGGTGTCGAGGACGAGGGCCGCGACGCCTTCCTCGACGACCCGCCGTGCCAGGGTCTCGGAGGAGAGGAGGCCGCCTTCCGGCGCGCCGCGGTGGGCTACTTGCTCCATGGAGCCGTCAGGCTGGCGCAGAAAGATGACGGCGTCCTCGGGCCGGAGAAGGCTACAGACGCGGTCGAGGATCAGCTCCAAAAGGTCCTCCAGCTCGACCGACTCGGCGAGGGCCCGGTGCACGTCGTTGAAGACCTTGAGACGAGCCACCAGCTGGCGCAGGGAGTCGGCGTCGGCGAGGGGGGAGGTCTCGGAGGACGACTGGCGGGCGACGAGCTCCGCTGCGTGGCGCACCACCGTGGCGCCCATCTGCCGCGACAGCCGGTCGGGCCCGGCGGTCTCGCCACCCGCGTCGACGACCGTCAGGGCGCTCGCCGAGAGCCTCACCACGTCGCGGGCCACCAGCCGAGTCGCCTCCTCGATCGTGGTGCCGTTGACCTGGGTGCCGTTGCGCGAGCCCAGGTCCTCGATCAGGTAGGCGTCGCCCTCGCGGAAGATCCGCGCGTGGCGGCGGGAGAGGAAACGGTCGGGAAGGGCCAGGTCCGCGTCGGAGGCACGCCCGATGACCACCGAATCTTGGTCGAAGACTCGCTCGGACGAGGGCCCCTGTGGCGGCTCGACGCGAAGGCGGATCACGAGGTCAGTCTACCGCGCAGGGTAGCGCAGCGTTTTCGCAGGAGGTCGCCCTCGGGCCGCGAGCTGTGTCACTGCAACTCGAGAAGCCGAGTCCGGAGGTCGTCGGCGCTCTGGGGACGGCGGCGCGGCGAGGGGCTGAGCGCACGCTTCAGGACGTCGGCGAGCCCGGCGGGGCCGTTGCCCCGCGGGCCGGCGAGGTCGGGGAGGCGGGGACGGCGCAGCCGGCGGCCGGTCTCCTCGTCGTTCGCGCCCAGAAACGGGTGGCGTCCGGACATGGCCTCCCAGAGCACCACGGCCAGGCTCCAGAGGTCGTCCGGCGGACCGGGCCGCTCGTGGGCGAGCGCTTCCGGCGACATGTAGAGCGGCGTGCCGACGATCGCCCCGGCGCCGGTGACGGCGAGCTGAGTCACGGTCTTGGCTTCCGAGAAGCTCCCCGCGTTCGGCAGGACGGTCCGGCCGCCCTCCGGCGGGTCCTCGGGGAGGCCCGACAGGATCCGGGCCAGCCCGAAGTCGAGGAGCTTGGGGGTTCCGTCGTCCGCGAAGCCGATGTTGCTCGGTTTGAGATCCCGGTGGAGGATCCCGGCACGGTGGATCCGCGCCAGGGCGCCGGCGAGGGCGATGCCCAGGTCGATCACCTCCGGCGCCGGCAGCGGCCCCCCGCCGATCCGCTCGTCCAGCGTGCCGCCCTCCAGCAGCTCGAGGATCAGGAACGGCGTGCCGCGCCAGCTCTCGACAGCATAGATGGCGGCGAGGTTGGGGTGCGCGACGGCGGCCATCGCCCGCGCCTCGCGCCGCATTCTCATCGCCCGCCCGGGCTCTATGCGTGGCAGCGTCTTGATCGCCACGGCTCGATCCAGCCCCGTGTCCCGGCCCAGGTAGACGACGCCCATGCCGCCGGCTCCCAGCCGGCGCTCCAGCCGGTACTTGCCGGCGAGCAGGACGGGCGCGCTGGCTTCCACCAGCTCGCCTCCGCACTCCGGGCAGGCCCGGGTCGGTTCGGGATGGACGGCGCCGCAGGCGGAGCACTCGCGCGCCGGCCGTTCGCGCTCGCCCGGGCTCACCGCCTCCAGGGCTCGGGAGGCCGGCTTCCCACCGGCCAGGAAACGGTACTCCAGGGGCGCCGCCGCGGACTCGGCGATGGCACGGAGCAGCGACAGGTCCTCCTTCGTGAACGGCAGCTCGCTCTTCTTCTCGCCCAGGGCGAGGACCGCCAGCGGGCGGCGGTCCGAGGCGAGGACCGGCACCAGGACCTCGAAGCCTCCGTCGGCCAGCCATTGGAGGTCTTCCTGCCGGAGGTCGTCGACCAGCGAGGGCAGTCTCGCCAGGTCGAGGACGAGGGGGGCCGGGCTCGCCACCACCAATTCCGCCAGGGGCGAGTCGCCGGGCAGCCGGCGCACGCTGGCCGCCAGGACCGAGCGAAACTCGCCCCGCGAGCGTTCGAGGAGCAGCACGTCCTGGGTATGGAGGTGCAGGGCGCGGTCGATCTCGCCCACCAGCAGCCCGGCCCACTCCCCGGCATCCCTCGCCTGGTGGATCGAGCTCGCCAGCGCCGAGAGGATGCGCCGGGTGTCGAACTGGTCGCGGAAGAAGCGGCGGTCGAGGGCGCGCAGGATCGGCCCGCGCAGGCGCAGTGCGGCGAGGCCGGGGAGGGCCAGCAGGACCACCACCGCCGTTCCGGGGCCGGCGAGGACCTGAGCGATCGGCTCCTCGCGGCGCGAGTAGACGTAGACGGCCAGTGCGACGAAGGGCGCTGCGCTCAAGGCGGCCAGGGAGTACCGGGCCATGGCGTAGCGGATCGCCTTGCGGATGACCAGCCGGACGTCGAGGACCCGGTGGACGAGCACAGAGTAGGCGGTGGTGAACGGGATCGAGAGCAGGAGGGGGTAGAAGATCAGGCCGCCGGCGAGCCGGGAGATCGGCCGCTCCATCAGCCGGGCAAAGGGAGGGATCAGGCTGTGCAGCAGCACTTCGAGAAAGAGCGGACCGATGCCGAGCACCAGCGCCGCGATGAAGAGGCGTGCTCTGCGCTGCTCTTCGAGGCGGGCGTGGCGGCTCTTCCAAACAATGAAGGGCAGGGCGCTGAGCGTCAGAAGCGAGAGGACCGCCGAGTACGCTCCGGAGCCGCCGCGCGACAGGAACGTTGCCGCCGCCGAAAGCGGGGACGGGGCGCTGAGCCCCGGAGCGAGCTCCACGGCGAGAGTCGCGGCCACCAAGACGAGCGCGGCCGCCAGCGCGATGCGTGTCATCCACCTCGCCGCCTCGGCGGCTCGTCCGAACGGCCGGGCGCGGGGAAAGCGCTCGGCGAACGACCAGAAGAAGAACGGGAGGAACGCGTTGAGCTGGAGTGCTACCAGCGCGGAGAGGATGGACGACGGGATCTCTGGAAGGCGCGCGGCCCAGGCGAACGCCAGACGGTTCGAAAAGACCGCGGCGGTGACCAGGAAGACGCCGCTCAGAGCGACGGCCCGGGCGTCGCGTCGGCCGCCCAGGAGCAGCCAGGCGGCGGCACCTCCGAACACCAGCACCTGAACGAGGTCGATCCAGAGGGGGGGCGAGGTAGGGGGGCCGGTCGAGAGCAGACCGCCGGCCACGGCCCCGAGCAGGCCGGCGACGGCCTTCAACGCCGCCACGGAAAGGACGATCCAGACCCAAAAGGGCGCTGAGCTCCCTCTCTCGACGGCGCGCATCCCGGGCAGCCGGAGCCTCACTCGTGCCGGCCGACCGGTGTCAGCCCTTCGGCGGCGGACACCAGATACCCTCCCCGGCCGGCGAGACGCCACCGCCCTTGCCGGCCGACTCCTTGACGTTGTAGTGCGACTCGACCTTCTTGATCGCCTTCTCGACGTCGCCGACCTCGATCATGTGACGCCCGTTCGCGAGAGCCAGGCTGCCGGCGAGCTGGCCGATGGCGCGGACATAGTCGAGCACCCGTGGAGCGGCCTGGTCCCAGTGGGGCTCCTTCCCCCTGCTCACGACCTTGACGGCTTTCAAGATGGCCGGCCAGTAGTGCGCCCGGAGTGCGCGCAGGGCGGCTCGTGACACCCACTGCGGAGCTCCGCCCGCGCCCAGCGCATAGAAGTACTGGTCCATGATCTCGCCCGCCGTTTCGTGGATTCCCGGATCGGCAGTCTTCGCCACGGCATCCTCCCTCTCGACCGCGGGCCGGCACTCGATGAGAGACTCCTCCCGCCACGCGAGACCGGGCCCGCCCGGCCTCGTCGGCGCACGACGTCTTGGACTCCATTCCAGGGTGGATTGTAGCCGACGAAGTCTCGGAGTCGGCCCTCGCCGGACGTTTCGGAAACTGCGTTATCGGTTGACAAAAGTCGCCGGCGACGAACGTGACGTCGCCGGAGCTTCCGAAGCGTGCCGCGACCTATTCCAGCTCCGGCAGCTCACGCACGCAGGGCGCCGAGAATCACACGAGAGAAGGCCCAGAGAGGGGATCGAGCCGTGCGGGTGCGGCGCCGAGCCAGGCGGATGGCGAGCTCCTGGGAGGAGCGACTCTACTGCCGTGTCCCGGACCAGCTCGATGAACCTGGTGGCTCGTCGCAATAGCTCCACGTGCCCTGGAAGGAGCGCCAGTCGGGGGCAAACTCGAACCGCATTCGTCCCCAGTAAAAGGAGCCGTCGTACGGGGTCGCGCACCGGCGTCCCGAGGCCGGCTGCACCCACACGCCGTCGAGGGTCCTCCCGGACAGCGCCCCCGCGATGCGACTGGCGGCGGAGTAGGTGGCTCGGATTCGCTGACCCTGGGTGATCGGCCCGAACGTCATGGTGCCGTATGTGGTGGTCCAAGTGCCCTGGGGGATTCCTCCCGCTTCGCCATCCGTGGAGCCGCGCTCGGCCAGGAATCGCCGGCAGGTGTCGTTGACGAGGCTCTGGCGGTCACATCCACACTGGATCCGGGTGTACTCGAAGCAGGAGGTGAAGCCGGTGCGGTCCCGGACTCCGAACAAGCAACACATTCCGGGGCCGCTCTGGGACGCCCAGTCTCCGGTCAGGGGGACGAAGCTCCCGTCCGGCATCACGTAGTACGGGACGCCATCGACGTTGATCAGATCATGGACATAGGTCGGCTGCCAGGTGTTGTTGCGGCAAGGCGAGGCCGCGGCTGGGCCCACGCAGAGAGTGACGATGACCAGCAGGGAAACGACGCGTGACATGGAGCCTCCTCTCGAGAGTGCCGGCCTCGCTCGCCGCTACGGAGTGCGTCCGTCCCCGTGTCCCGGAAGTTCAGGACCGGGTCATGGCACGGCGGGAAACGCGCCCGACTGTGTTCGCGCCCTTCAGACCAGGGGAGGCTGGCAGATAGTAAGGGATGGGTCCTCGATCTGGCAAGGCTTCCACGAGACCTCGTTCCGCAAAGCGTGGCCCCGACCTGACAAGACGCCTGGAGACGGCGGAGGGAGCGGACACGGCCGAGACGGCCGAGACGTCTCCAAGCGCTCTTCAGCGGATGCCGGCTCGACCTCGATTGCCGCGAGATCGCGGACGGGCTGGTGTGGGAGCTTGACAGACCCCTCGTGCGGAACCAGAGAGACTCTGAGCCAACCTGGTATTCTGGGAAGCCCGTTCGAGCGCCCCGCGTGCCATGCACGAGCTTGCCGTCCTCTCCGACACCCACGGCCTGCTCCGCCCCGAGGTCGTGCCGGCGCTCGCCGGCGTCCGGCGGATCGTCCACGCCGGCGACGTGGGCGATCCGGCGATTCTCGACGCCCTCCGGGAGATCGCTCCGGTGACGGCGGTGCGGGGCAACGTCGATCGCGGAGCGTGGGCCGAGGAGCTGCCGGAGACGGCGGTGGTGGAGCTCCCCGGCGGCGCCTCGCTCTACGTGCTCCACGTCCTGGAGGAGCTCGACCTCGACCCCGTGGCCGCCGGCTTCAGCGCGGTGATCTCGGGCCACTCCCACCGGCCGTCGATTTCCCGGAAGCGCGGGGTCTGGTACTTCAACCCGGGGAGCCTCGGCCCCCGGCGCTTCTCGCTGCCGGTGTCCTTCCTCCGCCTGCGCGTGCGGGGCGCGACGCTGCTCCCCGAGCTCGTCACTCTCGATCCGGCGACCGGCGAGTGGTCGGTGGAGGCTGCCCCGGCGTGACCGCGCGCAGGCCGGAAACCGTCAGGCTGCCGGCGGCGAGGCGGCTCAGCATCTCGTTCATCCGGGCGGGCGGGTAGGGCATTCCGGCCTCGAGCCACCACTCGACCACCGCCATCCAGGCTCCCGTCAGAAAGCACTCGGCGACCTCCGGGGCGACGGACCCCTCGCCGCGCGCCGGACCGCCCTCACCGAGGCGCTCGCGCCAGGCGTCGGCGATTGAGCCCCGCAGGCGGTTCATGGCGGCCGGCAGCCCCTCCGTGCCGGCCAGGGAGCGGTAGAGGCCGTAGTTTTCGGCCAGGTGGGCGAAGAGGTGAAACGGTCCGGTGGGGCAGGGATGCGCGGCGAGCCCGCGGCCGAAGTCGCCGAGCAGGAGTTGGTCCTTGTTGCGGAAGTGGGCGTAGAAGGTCGAGCGGCCGACGTCGGCCCGGTCGAGGATGTCCTGGACCGTGATGTCGTCGTAGTCACGCTCGCGGACGAGCTCCATCAGCGCCTCGGTCAAGAGCCGCTTCGTCCGCTCGACGCGGCGGTCGCGCGGGGCAACTGCCTCGTGGTCTCGGGTCACTGGCGGCTCCTCGTTCGGGACATTGTTGCCGGTTTGTTCGGAACCGGACACGAACGTCGGTTTGGTTCTAGCTCCACACCTGTCGGTCAGTCTAGGCTCTTTGGAGCTCGTGTTCCATTCCGGATCCACCTGTCCCTGGAGGGTTCGCCATGTTCCTGCTCCTCGCCGTCCTCCTCGCCGCCGCCGGCTTCGCCCACGGCGCCCTGGCCCGCTCGCCCCTCGCCAAGCGGGTCGAGCTCGCTCTCGTCTACCTCGTCGCGGGCTACTTCGGCTTGGTGATGCTGGGGATCGGGATCTTCTGCCTGGTGGCGCCCGAGCGTGCCGCGGCCATGTTGGGAGCGGATCCGGGCAACCCGTTCGAGCTCTTCCTCGGATGGGCGTTCTGCGGCATGGCGGTAGCGGCGCTTCTCGCCGTGCGCCTCCGAGGCGTCTACCTAGTGGGGCCGATCGTCGCCTGGAGCCTCGACTTCTTGGGCGCCGTCCAGGTGCACTGGACCGAGTACAGCGCCGCCGGGCGCCTGACGCCCCGCTTCGCCGCCCTCATCGTCCTCGAGCACGCCGGCCCGCCGCTCCTGGCGATCGCCCTGGGAGTATGGCTGTGGCGGTGCGGGAAGGCGTCAGCGCATCCTCGGGAAGTAGAGAGGAAGAACCGGTAGCGCCGGAGCCGGGAGCACAGCCGCGAGCGGGTGTCCTCGAGTGCGGCTCGTCCACGTTCGCGCCGGCGGCGCTTCGAGGACTATGAGCCGGCGAACCCGAGGACGGCCTTCAAGGAGCGCTCGACGACGGCCAGCTCCTCCGGCGTCAGACGGGTGAGTGGACCGTCGCCGATGCGGTGCCGGTCCAGCGTTCGGGGCTGGTCGACCATCACCTGGCAGGGTCGGCGCAAGCGGTCCCGCGCCGGCAGGGTGACCCGGAGGTGGCGAACGTCTCGGCGGAGCTGACTTGTGAGGGGAAGCACCACGACCGTGTCGGTGAGTGGGGACGAGAGCACGTCGTTCTGCATCACCAGCACCGGGCGCACCTTGCCGACCTCGGCACCTCGGTTGGGGTTGAGATTCGCGACCCAGACTTCACCGCGACGCATCCGCTACTCCCACCAGGGCTCGGAGTCCGAGTCTGCCGAGCTGGAAGCCGGCCCCTCGGCGACCTCCATCGCCTCGTTCTCGAGCGGCAAGAGCTCGTCGGCCACGTTGAGGGCCTCGGGCGCCCCCTTGAGCCGCCTCGCCTCCTCGGCGATCTCCGCGAGGAACCTCGCCTTCTCCCGCTCCTCGACGAGCTTGGCGATCGCTTCTCGCGCGAGATCGGAGCGGCTGGTGCCGGCCGTCTCGGCCTCTTGCTCGAGGCGTCGCTCCAGGTCTTCGGGAAGTCTCAGGCTCAGAGTACGCATCGCATTCTCCAGTGTCATGCAGATCGTACTACAGGTTGGCCGCACAGCCCTCCGGAGTTCTATGGGATCCTGATCTATATGTACTTCGTGGACCACGCTCCACCTCACTTCCACGCACTCTACGGCCGATACGACGCAGAGGTCGAGATCTCGACTGGCGCTGTACTCAGGGGGAAGCTGCCGGCGCGGGCCGAGCGCCTCGTGCGGGAATGGAGTGAGGCCTACCGGCGTGAGCTCGAAGAGAACTGGAATCGGGCAAGGGCGCACCAACTACTGAACCTCATCCCTCCGCTGGAGTAGTCACCATGCGAGACGAGATCCTTCATATCGTGAGCGCCGAGGTGGTCGGCGACTTCATGCTGCGGCTGGAGTTTGACGATCACACTCGGAAGACGGTTGACGTCCGCCCCATTCTCGAAGGCCCCGTCTTCGAGCCCCTTCAGGACGCGGCCTACTTCGCGCGTGTGGTGCTCGATCCGGTCTGTGGCACGGTGGTCTGGCCCAACGGTGCCGACTTCGCCCCCGAAGCGCTCTACGACCTCCCGGCTGAGGACATGGAGAGGAGAGCGAGTTCGTCTTCTACTTACTGCCAGTCCATGGGCAGAATACGGCGGGTGAGTCGAATTCACTTCCCTCGAGGATCTGAGAGCCAGTGGTCAAGCTAAGGCCGAAGAAGGCCGTGAACTCGAAAGCTCCAACAGCTCGAGTCTGTTCGAGCTGGACTGAAATTACGCGATATCTTGGCGAGTTTCCATCGCCGAAAAAGACAGTCGATGACCTTGGCAGCGTAACAACTCAGGGCTGGGCCTTCCGAGGGCTGAAGAAGTTTTCATATAAGCTAGAACCGACGATCGAGCGAGAGGCCAAAGCGAAGGGAGTTGGCTGGGCCGTCCTTGAGACGAATGTCTCCTCCGAGTTTGAGTCGCGGGCCCGAATTCATCTAAGCTCATACCTCACTCCAAAGGACCACTTGACTCGGCTCGCTCTTATGCCAAGCTGCGGAGAGATTTCCGGAAGGACGCACGGGAATCCACCGAGGCGAAACCGCGAACCCCCTGGATCTGGACAATTGCGTTACTCCCAACGACGTCTTGGTTAGCGAGAGCGAGGAATGGTACAGGTTGGTCGTCGAGTCTTTAGCCGCCGTAAGTACACGGAGAGGCGAGCTGGAGCGGAGTGGGTGCGTTTGCCTGGCTACGCCGCCGTCCTTCAACCCGAGGTTGGCTAGCCAACAGGGCGCCTTCCTACTCAACTGCTCGAAGGGCCTGTCTTGTGAAGTCTCACTGGAGAGGATGATGCAGGCGCGGAGTGGGTGGCGCAGGACTTTCGATATCCCCGTAGATCTCTTGCCAGAGATCGAAGAGCGACTTTTCCAAATGAATGTCCACGAGCAGTCGCTTTTCCCGGATCTCGAGGGCTCGCGGGTTTGATTCGGCAGAAGGTCCGGCTCCATTGGGGGTAGACTCCGGAGGGTAAGGGACTTCGGATCTCGGAGGAGGGCGCCCCGTCCGGCAAGCTTCTGGCATTTGGACCCTGCAGGTGTGGCAACCCGTGGCGGCCGATCGCGGTCTCGCTCCTGAGCATCACCGGCTTCTTCAACTCCCGGGCTCCGGCGGTCCCGCTCTCCGAGGTGCTCTTCGTGTGGCTCCCTCTGTCAAGAAGGTAACTCGAGGGTTGCCGCCGCAACAGGGGCATTGGAGGAGCGAGCGGACCGCTCGAGCTGAGCTGCTACGATTCCGGTATGACGCCGAAGGTGAAGTCGATTCTGGCGAGAGCTCTACGTCTTTCGGAGGCGGAGCGAGCGGACCTTGCTGCAACGCTCCTGGAGAGCCTGGAGCCCGAGCTCTCGCCCGAGGAAGAGGAGGCAGTCGAGGAAGCCTGGAAGCGAGAGATAGCGGCCCGGGTGGCTCAGATCGAGGCCGGCGAGGCCGAGATGATTCCTTGGGAAGAGGTGCGCGAGGAGCTGCGTGCGAAGTTGCGTAGCTGGCGGACGAGGTAAGTTCTTCTCGGCATGCCAGAAATCTGTCGGTTCTTCGGGGTTATCATTCGCATGTACGCGGAGGCCGGTGAGCAGCATCACCGCCCCCACCTCCACGCCTACTACCACGGTGACGTGGTGATTTGTGCGATCGACGCGATCGAGATCGTAGCGGGCTCCCTTCCGCTAAAGCAGAGAAGGCTGGTCGAGGCCTGGGCGGAGCTGCACCAAGACGAGCTTCTGGAGAACTGGAGCCGCTTGCAGGACGGCCACCCGGCGCGTAGGATTGAGCCTCTTCGATGAGAATCCCTGCCATGCCCCACTCGATCTACCGCGTCATCTCTGTCAAGGTCACCGGCACTCATCGGCTGCTGGTAGGCTTCGACGATGGCTGTGCGCGGGAGATCGACCTGGAGCCCATCCTCGAGGGCGAGATCTATGGACCGCTTCGCGATCCAGGGACGTTCGCCAAGGTCTCGATCGATCCCGAGGTCCAGACCGTCGTCTGGCCGAACGGTGCGGACTTCGATCCCGCGACTCTGCACGATTGGCCGGAACACGAGAACGCCATGAGGAGTCTGGCGCGACGGTGGGCTCTCGCGCCCGCGGCGAAAGCGTAGCCGCGACCTCGACCAAGCAGGCGGTGGGTTCACGCCGCCGGTAGTCGAGGCGGCGTCAACGATGGGCAAGCACCATTCACACCTCGTGGGGGCTATCCTTCTGGTGGTCGGCATATGGCTGGGCGGCGGGGCCTTCGCGGCGCCTTCTGGCTCGACGCCGGCCAAGGAGGAGACCCCGATGCCCCATCACGCCCGCGGCACCTTCGACGTCGACTTGAAACCGCTACCCGCCGAGGAGGTGACCGGCGGCGAGGCCGTGGGGCGGATGTCGATCGGCAAGAGCTTCCACGGTGATCTCGAGGGCACCAGCAAGGGGCAGATGCTCGCCGTGCAGACCGGCGTCGAAGGCTCTGCGGGGTACGTGGCGATGGAGATCGTCACCGGCACCCTCGCCGGCCGGAGCGGCACCTTCGCCCTCCAACACACGGGCACCATGACGCGAGGCGCCCCCCACCTCGCCGTCACCGTGGTCCCCGACTCGGGCACCGGGGAGCTCGCCGGTCTCGCCGGCAACCTGTCCATCGACATCAAGGACGGGAAGCACTTCTACGACTTCGAGTACACGCTTCCCGAGGCGTCGAAGTAGCCCTCGGGCGAGACCGGGCCGAGCCGCGGCGAATGTGCTATCATTGCTTGCAATGAAGGCAACGCCCGCTAAGAAGCCCGCCATGGCCCAACTCACCGTCCGCAAGCTCGACCCCGAGCTCGTCCGCCGCCTCAAGATGCGCGCGGCGGAGCACAACCGCTCGGCCGAGGCCGAGCACCGCGCGATCTTGGAGGCGGCCCTCGCCCCGGGCTCGCCGGACTTCTGGGAGCACGCGGCGAGCCTCCGGACCGAGACCGCGGGCCGGAGCGCCACCGACAGCGTCGAGCTTCTGCGCGCCGACCGCCGCCGCGATGTTCCGGACGGGCCCCGGGCCGCCGGTCGGACCGCCGATCGATGAGCGCCTGGATCGTCGACGCCAGCGTCGCGGTCAAGTGGCTGGTGGAGGAGCCGGGAAGCGAGGCGGCCGCGGCGCTTCGCGGCGAGGAGCTCCACGCGCCGGACTGGATCCTGGTCGAGTGCGCCAACGTCCTGTGGGCCAAGGCGCGCCGGCGCGAGATCACCGGGGAGGAGGCCGACCGCGGCTTGGCCCTGCTTCGCGAGGCGCCTTGGACGCTCGCGCCGGCCGGCGAGCTGCTCGTCAAGGCCCTCGCCCTGGCCCACGAGCTCGCCCACCCGGTCTACGACTGTCTTTACCTGGCGCTCGCCTTTGACCGGGATGCGCCCCTGGTCACCGCCGACGCGCGGTTCGTGACCGCGGTCCGGGGCAGCGGCCTCTACGGTGCGCCGATCCGGGCGCTGGGCGAGCAGGTGGCGGCGGGCCAGGTCATGGAGGGGGAAGGTCGTAGGACCTCGGGCTGCGCTACGCTGGGTCCGCCATGCGACCCCCGAGCCTTCCGGTCCTTCTTCCCGCGCTCCTCGCCATCGCGCTTCTCGCCGGCGCCTGCCGCCCGCAGCCGCCCGCGCCCCCGCCGCCCTCCGAGCCCGCCTACGTGCCCGGCCTGGGCGAGATCATGACTTTCAACCAGATGCGCCACTCGAAGCTCTGGTTCGCCGGCCAGGCCGAGAACTGGCCCCTGGCCGCCTACGAGCTCGACGAGCTCCGCGAGGGCTTCGACGACGTGGTCCGCCTCCACCCCACCCAGAAGGGCTCGCCCCTGCCCATCAAGGACCTGGTGCCCAAGATGGTGACCGAGCCGCTCCACCAGCTCGATCTCGCCATCCAGGCCAAGGACAGGGCGCGCTTCGACGACGCCTTCGACGAGCTGACCCGCGCGTGCAACTCCTGCCACCAGGCGGCGAACTTCGGCTTCAACGTGGTCCGGCGGCCCACGGCCAATCCCTTCACCAACCAGGTCTTCGCGCCGGCGAAGTAGGCGCGACGACTGGCGGATGCAAGCTCCACTCGGCGCCGGAGGCACGGTGACCGAGCCGGGGTTGGCCTCGGGTTCCTCCTACGACCTCGACCCCCCGCCCTCCTCTTTCTTTCGGTCCTCTGTCCCCCAGCCCAATAGCCGGCGGGGGGGACGTCCCCTTCCCCCCCTGGGCGTGGGAAGGGGATCGAGGGGTTGCGGAGGGGATCCGATGAATCGTCCCCTTCCCCCCGTGGGGTGAAGAGGGGATTGATTGGGTTGTGGGGGGCGTCCGATCAGGACAGGCCCCGAATCGCCCCGCCGTCCACCGCCACCGCCTGGCCGGTGACGAACGAGGCCGCCGGCGAGCAGAGGAAAGCGATCACCTCACCGATCTCGTCGGGGGTCGCCATCCGGCCGGCGGGGACGTCGCCGGCGAGCTGCAGCTCCACCGCCTCGGGGGAGTTCCCGGTGCGCGCCGCCCGGTCCGCGATCAGCTCGGCCTGGCGGTCGGTCTTGGTGTAGCCGGGGAGCACGGCGTTGACCGTCACGCCGTCGGCGGCCACCTCGCGCGACAGGGTCTTCAGGTAGCCGAGGAGGCCCGGGCGCAGGGAGTTCGAGAGGGCGAGCCCCGGGATCGGCTGACGGGCGGAGATGGAGTTGATCGCCACGATGCGGCCCCACCCCCGCTCGCGCATGCCCGGGAGCACCAGACGGCAGAGCCGGGGCACGAAGAGGAAGACGAGGGGCAGCGCGCGGGCCCAGTCCTCCTCGGTGACCTCGAGCGCCGGCTTGGCCGGGGGACCGCCGCCGTTGGGCACCAGGACGTCGATCCGTCCGAAGCGCTCTGCTACGCCGGCCACGAGCCGCTCCAGGGCGCCGAGGTCGGCAACGTCGGCCGCCAGGGAGACGACCTCGGCGGTTCCGGGCGAAGCGGCGAGCTCCGAACGAGCGCGCTCGAGCTTCTCGCCGCCCCGCGAGGAGAGGACCAGGGTGGCGCCGCGGCGGGCGAGAGCGCGGGCGGCGGCCAGGCCGAGGCCGGCGGAAGCCCCGGTCACCAGGGCCACCCGGCCGGTGAGGTCACGCTCCAGGGAGGTGTCCATGGGCCGGCAGGTTAGCAGCAACGGGGCGCCGTGGCACCGCTCTTGCGTTTCTTCGCGACAGATCCTCCGGCATCGCTCCGCGATCGACCTGTCTCTTTCGGGAGGAATACATGAAGCAGGCTTCGATTCCCAGCTACGTCGCCTCGGCCGCGGTGCTCGCGGCCGCTTGCCTCGCCGTCCTCTGCGGTTCACCCACCGTCCTCGCCCAGGGGCAAGAGCGCTCGGATAAAGGGACGGTCTTCACCGGCGAGACGACGGTCGTCGCCGTCGAGGTTCCGGTCCAGGTGGTGGTGGGCGACGAGCCCGTCCGTGGCCTCCAGGCGAAGGACTTCCACGTGTACGACGGGGGGACCCTCCGGCCGCTCACCGGCTTCGAGGTGGTGGACCAGGGCCGGAGCTCGAGCGAGGCCGGTCGGGGGGCGGGAAGAAACGCGCAGCCGCCTGCCTTCGCCGAGACGCCGCCTGCTGGACGGCGCCACTTCCTGCTCCTGTTCGACTTAGCCTTCACCCGGCCCGGGTACATCGCGCGGGCCGTCGATTCGGCTCGCAAGCTCGTGGCCTCCGGCCTCCAGCCTTCCGACCTCGTGGCCGTGGCCATCTACAGCGATCGAGAGGGAGTCAGAATGCCTCTCGGCTTCACCCCGGACCGGGCACAGGTGGACCGGGCCCTCGACGTCCTCGACGCCCTGCTGCAGGGCAAGCGGCCTGCGAAGGACTCCCGCGCGGCCGCCCTGAAGGCCGATCCTCTGGGCTTGACGACGGGCGGCTGGGGTGTGGATCTCGCCGAGGCGGGCGACGCCCAGGGGTATCGCACGAGTGCGTTCGCCGAGGCCTTGGCCGCCGAGACCGGGGCCGGACAGTTCAGTGGCTTCCACAGCATCCACGAACGCTCTTCGGGAGCATTCCTGGAGCGGAACATCCTCGCCCACAGCGCGGACCTCTCGGAGCAGACGATCCGCGCCCAGCGGGCCGACCAGGTGATCGACCAGGCCGAGGCGTTGAGAGAGCTCGCCGTCCAGCTCCGGGCCGTCGAAGGGTCGAAGCACCTGGTGCTCTTCAGCCAGGGTTTCGACGAGACCCTGTTCAACGCCTTCCACAACGACAAGGGGGCGGGTTTCAACGGAGAAGGGACGAACGGTCTGCTCGAGCGCAAGGTCAGCGCGATGATCACCGAGCTCCGGCGCTCGGGGTGGGTGATCGAGGGCGTCGACGTGGGGGGGATCGCCGGCGGTGCCGCGGGGTCCGATTCCCTCGGCTTCAAGAACGGTCTCGCCCTGCTGGCTCACGAGACCGGTGGCACCCTGGTCGAGAACAGCAACGATCTCGCCGCGGGCCTCCACGACGTCCTGCAGCGCACGAGCGTGACCTATCTCCTCACCTTCCAGGCGGCGGACGTGCCGCTGGACGGCTCGTTCCGGCCGCTGCGAGTGGAGGTCGACGGCCTTCCAAAAGGCGCGCACGTGGTCTATCGGACCGGCCACTACGCGCCCAGACCCCTGGGCCAGGAGAAGCCTCTCGCCGAGCGCACCGAGGTGGCGGCTCGCCTGCTGGGCGGCGAGGAGTCGTCGGGTCTGGACATCGCGGTACGGGCCACGGCCCTCGACTACGACGGCGCGCTGGCCCAGGTGCCGGTGCTCGCCGAGGTGCCCGGGAACGAGCTCGTGGGTGGCGCCCCGGCGAGCGACGGCGGCTCGATCGAGACGCAGATCTACGCCTACGCCTTCGGCGAAGACGGCCGCGTGGCCGATTTCTTCGCCCGGTCGGTCAAGCTCGACGGCGCCGAGCTCTCGGGGAAGAGTGCGGCGCAGGGAGCCAAGCTGGCGGGCGAGCTCGAGCTGGCGCCCGGCACCTACGAGCTCCGAGTCCTGGTGCGGGTGCCGGCGACCGGCCGGGACGGAATGAGCCGGATCACCCTGGACGTGCCGCCGGCGGGCGCCGGGCCTCGCCTGCTGCCGCCGCTCTTCGTGCAACCGGCGGGGGAGCGCTGGGTCGTGGCCTCGGTGGTTCCGGGCGCTGCGACGACCGGCGCGGCCCAGGCCTATCCCTTCGTCGTCGAGGGCAAGCGGATCGCCCCGTCGGCCGTGCCGGTCCTGGAGCGCGGCGAGGTGGCGCGCCTGCTGGTTCCGGGGATCGGGCTCGCGGAGACCGGAGTCGAGATCGAAACGCGGATCGTCGACGAGCAGGGCCGCGCGATGAAGGCGGGAAGCCTCCAGATCGTCGGCCGGCGCCAGCCCGAGCCAGGGCAACCGGATCTGTTGGTGGGCCGCTTCGACCCGGACGGCCTCGAGCCCGGGGCCTACCGGCTGGAGGTCCTTCTCCCGCCGGACCCCGAGGGCACGCGCGAGGTCGCCTACGCACCGTTCCGGATCAAGGGCTAGGGAATGGGGGCCGGGGGGGCCGTGCCTTTCTCGACAGACTGTTCCGCCCCACGTAGCGATCATCTGGCTTTGCAGGAGGACGACATGAAACCAGCTCCGACTCGAAGACTCCTCGCGACCTCCTCGGTGCTCGCCGCCGGACTCCTCGCCGCCCTCTGGATCGCGCAGACCGTCCTGGCACAGGGGCAGGAGCACGCCGGAAAGGGAACCGTCTTCACCGGCGAGACGACGGTCGTCGCCGTCGAGGTCCCGGTCCAGGTGGTGGTGGGCAACGAGCCGGTCCGTGGCCTCCAGGCCAAGGACTTCCGCGTCTACGACGGCAAGACCGCCCGGCCGCTGAGCGGCTTCGAAGTGGTGGACGTGGGCCGGAGCTCCACCGAACCCGGCCAGCGGGCGGCGGCGGAGGTCCCGGCTTTCCAGGCTCCCGGGTTCGCCGAGACGCCGCCGGCGGGACGGCGCCACTTCCTCCTGGTGTTCGACCTCTCCTTCTCCCAGGCCGGGTACATCGCTCGGGCCGTCGACTCGGCGCGCGAGCTCGTGCGCTCGGGTCTTCAACCTTCCGATCTCGTGGCGGTCGCCATCTACACCGACCGGGAGGGGATCACCCTGCCCCTCGGCTTCACCCCGGACCGGGCTCAGGTCGACCGCGTCCTCGACCTCTTCGACGCCATGCTCGAGGGCAAGCGCCCGTCGCACGGAGCCGTCGTCGCGGCGCGTAAGGCCGATCCCCTGGGCCTGACCGCGGGCGGCTGGGGTGCGGACCTCGCCGAGGTGGGGAACGCGGCCGGCTATCAGACGAGCGGGTTCGCCGAAGCCTTCGCCATCGTGACCGGAGCCGGCCAGTACAGCGGCTTCCAGAGCCTCGGCAGTCGAAACGTGGGGGCCTTCTTGGAGAGGAACATCCTCGCGCACAGCGCCGAGCTCTCGGAGCAGACCATCCGCTCGCAGCGGGCCGACCAGGTCATCGACCTCGCGGACGTGCTGAAAGAGCTCGCCGTGCAGCTCCGGGCCGTCGAGGGGTCGAAGCACCTGGTGCTGTTCAGCGAGGGGTTCGACGAGACCCTGTTCGACTCCTTCGTCCACCCCAACGCGGGCATCGATTCCGGCACCAACGGCCTGCTCGAGCCCCGGGTCCGCGCGATGATCACCGAGCTTCGGCGCTCGGGGTGGGTGATCCAAGGCGTCGACCTGGGCGGCGTCACCGTCGGCTCCGCGAGGTCCGGCGCGAACGGCTTCAAGAACGGTCTCGCCATGCTCGCCCACGAAACCGGCGGGACTATGGTCGAGAACACCAACGACCTGGCGGTGGGCCTCCAGGACGTCCTGGAGCGCTCGAGCGTGACCTACGTCCTCACCTTCCAGGCGGAGGGCGTGCCGCTCGACGGCTCGTTCCGGCCGTTGCGAGTGGAGGTTGCGGGCCTTCCCCGCGGCGCCCACGTGGTCTACCGAACCGGTTACTTCGCGCCCAGTCCCCCG
Organism: uncultured Acidobacteriota bacterium; assembly: GCA_963739795.1. GTDB lineage: Bacteria > Acidobacteriota > Thermoanaerobaculia > Multivoradales > DATKCC01 > CAVUBL01. The sequence goes on from CAVUBL010000005.1 coordinate 52,984, forward strand.
GGTTCGAAGAAGCCCCTCGCCGAGCGTATCGAGGTGGCGGCCCGCCTGCTGGGCGGAGGCGAGCCGTCGGGCTTGACGCTCGCGGCGCGGGCCACGGCCCTCGACTACGACGGGGCGCTGGCCCGGGTCCCGGTGCTGGCCGAGGTGCCCGCTCGATCCCTCCTGAGCGGTGGGAGCGGGGCCGCCGGGAGCGGGCCGATCGAGATCCAGATTTACGCCTACGCCTTCGCCGAGGACGGGCGAGTGGCCGACTTCTTCGCGCAGTCGGTGAAGCTCGCCGCGTCCGAGCTCGGGGGCGAGCCCGCGGCGGCGGGCGCCAAGCTCGCGGGCGAGCTCGAGCTCCCACCGGGGACGTACGAGATCCGGGTGCTGGTGCGGGAACCGGCCAGCGACCGGGAGGGGATGCGCCGCTTCACCCTCGACGTCCCGCCGATGGCCCCGGGCCCCCGTCTGCTGCCGCCGCTCTTCGTCCAGCCGGTCGGCGAGCGCTGGGTGATGGCCTCGGTGGTGCCGGGCGCCGGGACCACGGCGGCCGAGACCTATCCCTTCATCGTCGAGGGCAAGCGCATCGCCCCGGCGGCCGTGCCGGTCCTGGCGCGCGGCCAGGCGGCGCGCCTGCTGGTGCCGGGGATCGGGCTGGCCCAGGCCGGCGTCGAGCTCGAGACGCGGATCGTCGACGAGCAGGGGCGGGCGATGAAGGCGGGGAGCCTCCAGATCCTGGGCCGGCGCGGTCCGGTTCCGGGCCAGCCGGACCTCCTGGTGGCCCGCCTCGACGCCGACGGGCTCGCGCCCGGGAGCTATCGTCTCGAGATCCTCCTGCCACCCGACGCCCAGGGCGTGCGCGAGGTCGCCTACGCGCCGTTCCGGGTGAAGGGGTGAGGATCAGCCCTTCTTGAGGATCCGGGCGCCTTCCTTGTCGTACTCGTAGACGCCCCGGCCGACCTTCTTGCCCAGGCGGCCGGCGCGCACGTACTGGACCAGGAGCTGGTTGGGCCGGTAGGCCTCGCCCAGGGTCTCGTGGAGGTAACGGAGGATCGAGAGCCGCACGTCGAGCCCGACCAGGTCGACCATCTCGAAGGGGCCCATGGGGTGGTTGAGGCCGAGCTTCAGGGCGGTGTCGATGTCCTCGGCGGTGGCCACGCCCTCCTGGAGCATGCGGAAGGCCTCGTTGCCGATCAGGGCGTTGACCCGGCTGGTCACGAACCCGGGCGACTCGTTGACCGTCACCACCTTCTTGCCCATGGCGGTGGCCACGGTGGCGAGGGTCCGGAGGGTCTCCTCGGAGGTCTCGAGCCCCTTGACCAGCTCCACCAGGCGCATGATGTGGACCGGGTTGAAGAAGTGCATGCCGGCGAAGTGCTCGGGGCGGGCCGTGGCGGCGGCAACCTCGGTCACCGACAGGCCGGAGGTGTTGGTGGCGAAGAGGGCGTGGGCCGGCGCCGAGTCCTCCACCGTGCGGAAGATCTCGAGCTTCAGCGCGATCTTCTCGGGCACCGCCTCGATCACCAGGTCGGCCTCGCGGACCGCCTCCGTCAGGTCGGTGTGGAGGCTCAGGCGCTCGAGGGCCGCTTCGGCGTCGTCGGACTCGACCTTGCCGAGGCGGATCCCCTTGTCCAGGTTCTTCTCGATCGAGCGCTGGGCCGCGGAGAGCACGTCGTGGTCGATGTCGGAGAGGTGGGTGCGGTAGCCGGCCAGGGCCGAGACGTGGGCGATGCCCCGGCCCATGGTGCCGGCCCCCAGGACGGCGATGGTTTCGACGGGATGAGTCATGGCGTGGAGATTCCTCGGGTTGCGCCGGGTTGTGCCGCGGAGGGCCCGGCGGGCGCTCCGCCGGGGCGGTCGGCGCGGATCGGCTTCAGGATACGGGCAGCGTGTCGACTCCGGTCGACTTCTCCGCCAGGGTCTTGAGCTCGTCGGCGACGGCCAGTGTCGTGCGCACGGCGGCGGCCGCGGCTTCCTGGGCCTCGGGTGTCGTGGCGTGGCGCTCCAGGAACCGGCGGCCCTCCTCGTGGTGGTGGACCTCCTCGGGCTGGATCACCTCTTCGTAGAGGAGAGCGGTCTCCTCGTCGCCGGCGGAGCGGCAGAAGGCGATGAACTGGCGGTTGCGCACGCGGGCGATCGCCTCGCAGGTGAACGGCCCGGCGGCGGCGCGCTCGATGGTGGTGCGCAGGCCGCGCAGGTAGTGATAGAGCGGGCTGTAGCCCTCGGGGGCCAGCTCGAAGGGGGCCGGATCCCGGCCCAGCTCGCGGAGCCGGTCCTCGATCAGGCGGTAGTGGCGCATCTCGTCGCCACACTGGAGGGCGAAGAGCATCTTGCCGTCGAGCTCGGCGGTCTGGGGCATCCAGGAGCCCGCCAGCTCGGCCGCCTCGAGCTCGCTCTGGAGAGCCATGCCGAGCAGGGTCGCCACGTCCTTGCGGCCGTCCGACTCGGCTTCCAGGATCTCCTCTTCCCCGAGGCGGGAAAAGAGCGCCTCCATCTCGTCGACCAGACCCTGGACGAACTCCTTGGCGTCCATGGAGGGAAGGTATCACCCGGCGGGCGGGGAGGCCAGACCGGCTTGCCGGGCCGCCGCGGCGAACCGGTGGACGATCTCGCCGGTGGGCTCGACGGTGTGGATGCCGGCGACGCTTCTGCCCGCCTGCCAGTAGTCCTTCTCGCCGCTCTCGTCGAGGGAGGCGCGCTTGAGCTGCCAGAGGGCCTTGAGGGCGTAGAGGGTGCGCATCCAGTGCTTGCGCTTGCGGCCCCGCAGCATCCAGCGCGCGAGGGGGCCGGCCTTGGTGCCCATGCGCTCGATGAAGGGCGTACGGATCACCGCCACCGGCACGCCGGTGATGCGCTCGGAGAGGACGATGTCCTCTTCGGAGGCCTCGACGATGGCCTGTTTGTAGGCCTCGGCGGCCCGGCACTCGGTGGTGGCGATGAAGCGGGTGCCCATCTGCACGCCGGCGTAGCCGAGGGCCAGCACACGGGCGAAGTCCTCCGGCGCCCCCACCCCGCCCGCGCAGACCACGGGAACCCCCAGGTCGGCGAGCTCGGCCAGGAGCTCCTCCTCGCCCTTGGGCCCGGCGTGCCCTCCCGCCCGGCGGTTGACCGCGATCAGGCCGTCGGCCCCCGAATCCAGTCCCTTCTGTGCCCACTTGCGTTCGGTGGCGTCGTGGTAGACGAAGCCGCCGGCGGCGTGGACCCGCTCGGCCACCCACCGGGGGTTGCCCAGCGACGTCACGAAGAACCTCAGGCCCTCCTCGAGGGCGATGTCGACCCAGCGCTCCATCCGCTCGCGGTAGGCCTTCGAGGACTGCTCGACCAGGGCGTTCATGCCCACGGGCTTGTCCGTCAGGCTGCGGATCCGGCGAAGCCCCTCGCGGAAGTCGTAGCCGTAGACGTAGGTCAGGGAGATCGGCTGAACGATCCCGATCCCCCCGGCTTCGGAGACCGCGGCCACCAGCTCCGGGTTCGAGCACGGGTACATGGCGCCGCAGATCAGGGGCACCTCGATGCCGGCGTGGGCGGTGAGGGGGGTGGCGAGGGTCGTGGAGTCGTCGGGGCTCATGGCGTTGGGGTCGGGGGTCCTCTCGGGCTAGTTGGCGACGTAGCCGAGGGCTTTCAGCCGCTTCTGGAGGTCCGGGTCGAGCCCGTCGGGGATCTGTTGGTCGAGGCCGTGGTTGCCGGCGTGGAGGGCGCTCATCCGCTGGTCGAGGAGGCGGACGAGGTCCGGGTGATCCTTCGAGATGTCGTGGAGCTCGTGGGGGTCCCGCCGCAGGTCGAAGAGCTGGTAGATCGGGCTCTCGATTCCCGCGGCCCTGGCCGCGGCCCGCGGGAAAGACTTGATGAACTTGAACCGGGGCGTGCGGAACGCCTTGCGCTCGAAGGTCTTGATGTTGGTGTTCTCGGCGAAGACCTCGTGGGGTGGCAGGGTCCCGCCGGCCAGCAGGGGCACCAGCGAGCGCCCCTGGACCGGGTGGTCGAGGGGGACGCCCATCAGGTCGAGGAGGGTCGGGTAGAGGTCGACCAGGGCGACCTGGTCCCGGATCACCGTGCCCGGGGTCACGCCCACGCGCTCGGCCAGCGGCCCCGGCAAATGCAGGATGAGGGGCACGTGGATCTGCTCGTCGTAGAGGTTCTGGCCGTGACGCCAGGAGCCGTGCTCCCAGAGCTCCTCGCCGTGATCCGCGGTGATCGCCACGATCGTGTGGGCGAGCTGGCCGTCGCGCCGGAGCCCGTCGAGGACCTCGCCCACCGCCTGGTCGGCGGCGGCCACGTTGCCGTCGTAGAGCGCCTCGACGTAGCGCTGCTCGTCGGCCGTCAGCTTCTTGCCCAGGTCGTTCCAGTCGTGCTTGTCGAAGCTCTTGCCGATCCGTCCGGAGGGCAGCCCGGCCGTGAACCGGGTATCGGTGTACGGATCGTGGATCCGGTAGGTGTGGAGGAAGAGGAACTGCTTGCGCCCCCGGTGGGCCTCGAAAGTCCGCGGGATGCGGCCTGTGGCCTGGACCCAGTTGTAGATCCGGTAGGCCTCGAAGCCGTGGTCGAAGCCGAACCGCGGGTCGATCTGGCCGCCGGCGGTCACCGCCGTCGTCCGGTACCCCGCCCGCCACAGGACCTCCGACAGGAAGGGAGACTGGAGGTCGCCGTTGGAGGCGGGGTAGAGGCCGGTCAGGAAGGAGCGGTGCGAGGGGCGGGTCCAGGGCGCCTGGGAGAAGGCGCTCGCGAAGCGCACTCCGCCGGCGGCCAGGGCGTCGAGGTTGGGGCTCGTGGGCCGCGCGCAGCCGTAGCTTCCCAGGTGGTCGGCCCGCAGGGTGTCGAGGCTCACCAGCAGGACGTTCCATCCCGCCTCGCGGCCCGTCCGGCTCACCACCTCGGGGGCGGCCCAGGCGGCCGCGCCCGTCGAGCCCGGCCCGGCCGTCGGTCCGCCGGGCTCGATCTCGGTCGTGAGGTCGAGGAGGACCGGCTTCCCGGCCCAGCGTTCGAGGTCGATCTGCCGGTCCCTCCAGCCGGAGGCGCGATCGGTCGTGACCCGCTCGTCGAGGACCACCCGGGGCTCGCCCCTCGGCGCGCCCGCGGCGTCGGTCGGGGTCACGGCCACCCGGTAGCGGATCACCTCGCCCCCATCGCCCTCGGCCGGCGGCGGGTAGCCGAGCCCTACGCGCAGCTCCGGCCGCGCCGGCAGGTCGAGCCGGTAGCGGTACCGGGTCCCGGGGCCGGCGACCAGCGCCGCCCTCAGGTCCCAGCCGTTGTCGCCCCCCGTCTCCTCCATGGCGATCCGGCCGATGCTTCCGGGAGCGGGCACGTCGCCGATCGCGGGAGCGCCTGAGCCCCGGGAGCGGACCGAGGGCACGGGTCCCGTCACCGTGGCCCGCTCCGCGGCATCGAGCAGCCGGATCGCCGGGGCCGCGGGCGCGGGGGACCGCCCGCAACCGCCCAGGCAAGACAGGGCGAGAAGGAGGGGCAGGGTGAGCGAGCGGAGAGGTCGGAAGCGCGCGGCGAGCATGAGCGCGCGCAGTGTACCGTGGACCGGGTGAAAGGTTTTCGGCCATTCATGTCATCATGATCGAGTGAATCTCGCAGGGCCCGATCCCTGGGAGGGCCTTGCCCAGCACAATGGAGGTCGTGATGCGAAACCGATGGACCTGTATCGTCGCTTCGTTCCTTCTCGTCAGCCTGGTGGTTCCCGCCGTGGCCCGGGCGCAGGGCCGAGGAGGCCGAGGCCCCACGGACCTCGGACGGCGCGGCTTTGAGTGGCAAGCCGGCCAGGACGCGGCGAAGGAGGACCAGAAGCGGATGGAGGCGGAGCTCGCCGCCATGTCCGAGGAGGCCTGGAAGGCTCACGCCCTGGCGTGGGTCGAGCTCGCGCCCGGCGACGCGGAAGATCAGCTCCAAGTGCCCGGCTCGGACCGGGTGGCCGACATCGAGGTCAAGCGCGCCGACGTACAGCCCGCCGAGGACGCCGAGGGGAGCTGGACCATCGCCTGGAGCAAGCGGAAGGCCCCGAAGGATATGACCCTGGTGCTCACCGACGTCGCCTCCACCAAGGTGAACTGCCCGCTGCGCACTGCGGTGGAGGAGGGGGACGTGGCCTTGGGCATCTTCCAGAGCAAGGCCGGCTCGTTGCTCTGCGTCCCACGCAAGAAGGGTTGAGACCTCCTCACCGACTCTGATCTTCGTTCATCCCTTCTTCATGGCGGCGCGATGAGATGGTTGCAGCGCGGTGGGATCGTCGGGGCGGCCCTGTGCCTGCTCCCGCTTCTCGGTACCGCGCCGACGCTCTGGGCGGCCGATCCCGGCCAGGGCCCGAGGTCGATCAGCGAGGCCGAACGTCGGGCGGTCGAGCTCGCCGCCCTTTACCTCGACCAGGGGCCCGAGGCATGGCTCCCCGAGCTCGCGGCCGCCTCGCCGCTCCGGGAGCTGGGGCCGGCGGCGGCCGTCGCGGAGATCGGCGTGCGCGCCGGTCCGCCCGGTGAGGCGGTCTGGCACCTCGAGACACCGACGCCCGGGACGCCGGACGGCATGGCGGTCTTCGCGCTCGAGTTCCCTTCGGGCGTCGAGGACGTCCTCACCCTGACGCTCGCCCGGGATCGGGGCGGTTGGCGAATCGCCTCCCTGCGAAGCCTCGCCGATCCGGAGGAGAAGGTCGACGATGCCTTCTGGCGGGAGTCGCCTCAGACCGGCCGCTCGGCGCCGCCGGCCCCTGGAGGAGGTGCCGTTCGGAGCGCCATGACGGTGCCGGCGACGCTCGCTGCCCTCGGGCTCTTCCTCGCCCTGGTGGCGGGCTCCGCGTCGGCCGGTCGGAGGAGGATCCGGGCCGCGGGCCTCGTCGCGGGCGCCGGCCTCGCCGTGCTCCTCGCTCTGGCCTGCGGCCGTGGGGCCGGCGGACCGGAGGCGGGGGATCGGTCCGCCTCGGACCGGGCGGGCTCGGCCGGAGCGACGGGGTCGGTCCACCTCGGAAGCCTCCGCGACCTGCGCTGGGCGACCGCGGCCGGACGCGATCGCGAGGTCGTCGACCGCCTCTACCAGCAGGTCGAAGCCGCCGGCGGCCCGGAGCTCGTGACTCAGATCGCCAACCTCTGGCGCGCCGAGACCCTCATGAGCCAGGTCGACCTCCACGAGGCGGAGGCGGCGCTCGCGGCCGTTCCGAGCCCGGCGCCGGTCCCCCTCGGGCAGATCCTCCGCGCCCGGCTCGCCTACGTGCGCTCGGACCTCGACACCACCGGGCAGCTCTACCAGAAGGCCGAGACCTCGGGAGCGGATAGCGAGCGCCTGCGCCTGGAAGCGGCCCAGGCCCTCACCACCCTGGGGCTCTACGACCAGGCGGAGGTGGAGTTCACGCAGCTCGCCGAGATGGGTTCGAGGCAAGCCGAGGTCTACTACTTCATGGCCCGCTACTCGGCGGTCGCGGACAAGGACGAGGAGGGCGAAGGCTACCTCCGGCTGGCCTGGCGCCTGGCCCCGATGATGCGCGAGAGGCTCTTCGGCGACCCGCTCCTCTCGCACCTCTGCGCCCGGCCGACCCTCTTCCCCCTGTTCGAGTTCGACCGGCCGGAGGAACCGGTCGTGGAGCCGGAGCGACTGGCGAGCCGCCCGGTGGAGCTGCCGGCGGGGGCCCGCGTCCGGCTCCTGGGCGAGGACCTGGAGATCGATGTCGGCGGCGGCCGGCTGGAAGTGCCGGCGGGTGCCGAGCTGGCACCGCAGGGCGTGACGCGGGAGAACGCCGGGGACCGGCGGCGCCGGGAGGAGGAGCGGACCCTCTCCCGGTTGCCGAGCCTCCTCGAGGTCGCCCGCTCGCCGGAGGTCCTCGCCCAGCCGAGGCGTCGCCAGGAGGTGGTGGACGCGAGCGTCGCCCTCGCCCGGCACAACCGCTGGCAGGAGCTCGTGGAGCTGACCGACGAGGTCTCGAAGGTCCTCGACCGCGTGCCGTCGTCGGTGGTCCAGCTCCGGGCCGCCGCCCTCGACCACACCGGGCGCGCCGCCGAGGCCCGCACGCTGCTGGTCGCCCTGGCCAAGCACCTGGTCGCCGGCAAGCGGCGCGATCCGGGCACCTTCTACCAACTCGCCGAGCTCTTCGCGTCGAGCGGGCAGTACGACCTGGCGATCCGCCTGATCCGCCGGGCCGCCGAGCTCGCACCCCTCTACCGGAACGACCAGCGCATCCGGCAGATCAGCCTCGAAAAGTGGCTCTACGAGGCGCCGGAGAGGCTGCGCACCCGCCACTTCGAGATCGTCTATCCGCACCTGACCGGCGCGCGGTACGCCGACGAGCTCGGACAGGTGCTCGAGGCCGAGCGCACGCGGCTCTCCCGCTGGATCCCCGACCCCGAGGGAGAGCGCCACCGGGTCAACCTCTTCCCCCTCGTGCAATTCCTCCGCGCCTACTCGGAGAACGTGCTGGTCCTGGGGGTCTACGACGACCGGATCCGCGTGCCGTTCGCCGACCTCAGGAGCCTCCATCCCCAGCTCGTCTCCATCCTCAGTCACGAGCTGGCGCACTCCATGATCGGCCAGGCCACCCACGACCAGGCGCCCCACTGGTTCCAGGAAGGCCTCGCCCAGCACGTGGAGATGCTCCCGGGCCGGATCAACCCGATCCCCGATCTCCAGCGCACCGGGCGGGTGATCGCCTTCCCCATGATCGAGCCCATCCTCCGGGGATTCAGCGAGCCGCAGCTCGTCGACCTGGCCTACGGCGAGGCGGCGTGGGTGATCCACTACATCGAGGCCGAGCACGGCGTCGCCGCAATCCACCACCTGATCGAGGCCTTCGCCCGAGGCCGGACCACCGAGGAGGCGCTCCAGGACGTCTTCGGCATGTCGGTGCCCCAGTTCGACCAGGCGGTGTGGCGCTGGTGCCTGAAGGACGCGCCGGCCTCCTGGCCGACCGAGCTGCGCCGCTACGACCGGAACTTCGACCACCTGGTCCAGGCCTCGAAGCCGGCCCGACTGGATGGGTCCGGGTCGGCGCTGCGCTCGCCCGTCGGCACGCCCAAGCCGCAGCCCGGGCGGGCGCCGGCGGCCGGGGCGCGGGAGCAGGGGCCCCGGACCATGAAGGCGTGGTACGCGATCTACGCGGCGCGCGTGAAGCCGTTCAAGGAGACGCTGGGCGCGATCCTCGGGCCGCTCCAGTCCGGAGACCGCATGCCCCGGGCCCAGTGCGCCGTTCTCGCCGGCCGCCTGGCGGCACTGCGCTCCGACCGCTGGGCGCTGCGCTCGCCCGACGTCCGGATCAACCAGGACCTGGGCTCCGCGTTCGAGAAGTTCGGCGGCATGGTCGAGGCGTGCACCCAGGGCAGCCCGAGTGCCACCCGCGCGGCCCTGGCCGACGCCGAAGCGGCCCTGGGCCGAGCCGCCCGGGACCTCGCCCCCTACGGCCTCCGCCCCTGATCTCCCACTCCTGCCGAGGCTTCCCTCGGGTGGGGGCGTCCCCTTCCCCTACAGCCAACCCTTGCGCCGCGCCGTCCGCGCCGCCTCGATGCGGTTGGCGGCGTCGAGCTTGCTGATCGCCTCGGAGAGGTAGTTGCGCACCGTGCCCTCGGAGAGGTGGAGCGTCCCGGCGATCGTCGCCGTCGGCTTACCCTCTCCGGCCAGGCGCAGTACCTGGCGCTCGCGGTCGGTCAGTGGGTCCTCCTCGCCCCAGGCCTCGCTGGCGAGCTCCGGGTCTACAGCCCGGCCGCCGGCGTGGACCCGGCGTACGGCCTGGGCCAGCTCCTCGGCCGGGGCGTCCTTGAGCAGGTAGCCGGAGACCCCCGCCTCGAGGGCCCGGCGTAGGTAGCCGGGGCGTGCAAAAGTGGTGACGATGATCACCCGGGGCCGGGGATCGGAGCGCTTGAGCTCGGCGGCCAGCTCGAGCCCGGTCATCCCCGGCATCTCGATATCGGTGACCACGACGTCGGGCCGCTCGGCGCGGGCGAGCTCCAGGGCCTCCTTACCGTCCCGCGCCCGGCCCACGACCGAGAGGTCCTCCTCGATCTCGAGGAGCGCCGCCAGGGCCCCGAGGACCATGGTCTGGTCCTCGGCCAAGAGGACCCGGATCACCCGTCGGCCTCCGCCGCCGGCAGGGCCACCTGAGCGGCCGGGGCCGCCGCGACGGCCCGGGGCAGCTCCACGCGGAGGGTGTGGCCGCCGTCGCCGCTCCGCGCCACGCGTCCGCCCAGGGCCTGCAGGCGCTCGCGCATGCCGGTCAGGCCGGAGCCCTCGGGGGCCAGCCCGCCGCGCCCGTCGTCGGCGACTTCCAGCACCACCCGCCCCTTGCGCCGCGCCAGGGAGATCCGGCAGCGCCGGGCCCGGGCGTGGCGCAGGACGTTGGTGACGCCCTCGCGCAGGGCCAGCACCAGCGCCGTCTCCCGGGGCGGGCCGAGCTCCGCGCCGAGCGCGCGGGCCTCTTCCTGCCCGTCGATCTCGACCTCGATCCCGGACGACTCCAGGGTGTGACGCGCCGTCGCCAGCTCGGTCTCGAGACCCGGGAAGGTGTCGGCGCGGTAGCCCTGGACCGCCCTCCGGACCTCCGAGAGGGCCTGGCGGGAGATCCTGTGGACCTCGCGGATCTCCTCTCGCGAGCGCGCGGGGTCGCGGTCGGAGAGCTTGTCGGCCAGCTCGGACTTGACAGCGATCACGGTCAGCGTGTGGCCGAGCACGTCGTGGAGGTCGCGGGCGATCCGCTCCCGCTCGGCCACCTTGGCCAGGTGCTCGACCTCCTCGCGGGCGGCCCGGAGGCGCTGGTTCTTGCGGTGAACTTCGGAGAAGTGGACGTTGCCGGCGCTGATCAGCGCGGCCATCACCAGGGAGGGCACCCACGCCCAGGGGTTGACGTCCAGGGCGATGGCCTCCAGGCTGGCGGCGCCGAGCAGGACGGCGAGGATCTGTAAGGACTGAGCCGGCCGGAAGCCGTAGCCCACGAAGGCGCCGGCGTAGATGAACAGGCCGGCGCCGCTCATGTTGAGCGGCATGTAGAGCATGCCGAGCAGGGCGATGCTAGAGATAACGAGGAGCAGATGCTTTTGGCTTCGCGCCCAGTAGCCCAGGAAGTAGAGCGGAACGAAGAGCGTGATCACGGCGCCGAGGGTGAGCCACTCGCGGAGCCCGGCCCCGCCGAGGATCGGATCCACGAAGAAGAAGCCCAGGTACAGCAGCCACAGATAGGGCATCCACCCGATCTCCGGGCGGTAGGACGGTAAGAGGGGCCAGCGGCGGCGGGGCGGGCCGGCCGCGTACTCGAAAGCGTCGTCCACTCGGCGGGCCATGGTGTTCCGACAGTCTAACCGGGTTCCCTCAGCCATGGGACGGGTCGGCCTCGCGCCGCAGGCCCGCCCGCGCAAGTGCCAGCGAAACCGCGGTCACCACCGCCAGGGCACCGATGTGGAGCCACACCGGCTGGCCGGCGTCCCCGCCCACGACCTTCAGGGCGAGCTGTGCCAGGTGGTACGGGGGCATCCAGGGCGCCAGGTGGCGCAAGAAGGCGGGCAGGATCGGGAGCGGCATCCAGAGCCCGGAGGCCAGGGACATGGGAAGGTAGACCAGGTTGACCACCGCCGGCGCCGAGTTGGGGCTGCACCAGGTGCCGAAGGCGAGACCGAGGGAGCAGAACGGGATGGCGCCCGAGATCTGGACCAGGGCCAGGCCCAGCCACTCGCCCACCGGCAGGCGCAGCCCGGCGAGGGTCGCGGCGAGCACCGACAGCAGGGTGACGATGATCGCCCCGAAGGCCAGGCTCATGGCGCACTTGGCGGCGAAGTAGGCGCCGGCCGGCATGGGGCTCGCCCGTTTCAGGAGCAGCCATCCCTGGCCGCGCTCGATCGCCACCCCGACGCCGAACCCGAAGAGGGCGGCACCGATGACGCCGAAGACTCCGTAGGTCGCGAGCATGTACGCGGCGGCCCGAACCCCTCCGATCTGGTGGTCGCCGTAGGTCACCGTGAACAGGGTGTAGAACAGGGCCGGGAAGGCGATGGTCGGCAGGCTGTAGGCGGGCAGGCGGAGCTGCTTCAGGAGCTCGTACTTGGTCTCTAGGGCGTAGATCCGGGGCAGGCTGCGGGCTCGCTCACGGGCTCGGGCGCGACCGGCGGTGTCGAGGGTCTCGGCGTCCATCAGGCGGCTCCTTGGGAAAAGGTCTCGGTCGGGGACGCGGGGGCGGTGAGGGCCAGGAAGGCCTCCTCCAGGCTGGCGGCGGCGACCTCGAGCTCGGTGAGGGAGGGGTCGCGGTCCAGGAGGCGGCGCACGACCGGCTCCGCCCGGGCGGCGAGCACCTCCACCGCGGGGCCGTCCCAGCGGGCGGAGCGGACCTCCTCCCAGGTTGCGATCTCGCCCGGGTGGAGGGAGGTCAGGCAGCGGATGCGGCGGCCCGCGGCCCGTGCCTTGATCGCCGCCGGCCGTCCCTCGGTCAGCACGCGGCCGTGATGGATCACCACCACTCGGTCGGCCAGGGCGTCGGCCTCCTCCAGGTAGTGGGTGGTCAGGAGGACCGACCGGCCCCGGTGGACGAAGCCCTCGATCGCCTCCCAGAGGCGCCGCCGGGACTCGACGTCGAGGCCCACCGTGGGCTCGTCGAGGATCAGCAGCTCGGGGTCCCCCACCAGAGCGAGGGCGAAGAGCAGGCGCTGGCGCTCGCCGCCCGACAGCTTGCCGAAGGGGCGGTCTGCGAGGGCCTCGAGCCCGGCCGCGGCGAGGGCCCGGTCGAGGGGCAGGGGGGCCGGGTAATAGCTGGCGAACAGCTCGAGGTGCTCGCGGATCGTCAGGGTCGAGGGGACCTTCGAGATCTGGAGCATGGCCCCCATGCGGGTGCGGGCCTCCGGCGAGCGCGGGTCGGCGCCGAACAGCCGGACGGTGCCCGCGTCGGGCGAGCTCGTGCCGAGCAGGAGCTTGACGGCGCTCGTCTTGCCGGCGCCGTTGGGCCCCAGCAGGGCCACCAGCTCGCCGCGCCGGATCTCCAGGTCCACGCCGGCCAGGGCGGTCACCGCGCCGTAGCGCTTGACCACGCCCCGGAGCTCGGCGGGCAGGGGGTCGGGGCGGCGGGTTTCGATGTCGGGGAGTGAGGGGTGCATCGGGAATGCCTCCTTGCCGAATGACATCCCCAGTCTTGCCGGCGCCCGGCGCCCCGGCCAGTGCCGCGGATCAGGACTTCACCTTGACAAAAGTCAGGGGGGGAGGCTACTGCTCGTCGTAGGTCTCGACGGCGTCTTCGACCACGTCGAGGATGACGCCGGCCTGGGCGAGGAGGTCGCGGCTGTCCTGGCCGGCGTGGTAGCGGCGCTTGGCGACCACCCGGGCGATGCCCACGGAGGCGATGAGCATGGCGCACACCCGGCAGGGCTCCATGGTGCAGTAGAGAGTGGTGCCGGCGAGGGACAGGCCGTAGCGCGCCGCCTGGCAGATGGCGTTCTGCTCGGCGTGGACCGTGCGCACGCAGTGCTGGCGCACCGTGCCGTCCTCGTCGATCATCCGGCGCAGGTCGTGTCCCGCCTCATCGCAGTGGGGAAGGCCGGAGGGCGAGCCCACGTAGCCTGTGCACACGATTCGCTTGTCGCGCACCACGACACAGCCGCTCCGCCCGCGGTCGCAGGTGGCGCGTGCCGCCACGTGGTCCACGAGGTCGAGGAAGTACTCGTCCCAGTCGGGTCGCCTCTCGGCTCTCGGCATCGGTGCCGTGAGCTTACCAACTGCGGGCGCCAGCACCCCCATCGGGTATCCTCTCCATCACGAACCGATGACTCAAACCCTTCATGTTCCAGCAAGGAGGTTGGCCATGTCTTGCGAATCCCGCGAATCCCGTACCCACCTCGCCCGTTTCGGCGTCTGTGCGTTCGCCCTCGTCCTCCTCGTCGCCCTGCCGGCGCTCGGCCAGGAGGCGGACCATCGCCCCTTGAGCCCGCGCGGCCAGGCCTCGACCCAGGTGGGCGGGAGCTGGGTCAAGCAGGACAACGGCCGGACCAGCTACCAGGACGGCAAGTGGATCGACATCGACTACGGGCGCCCGATCCTCCGGGGTCGCACCGACATCTTCGGCTCCGGCGCCGACTACGGCAAGGGTGTCGACTCCGGCGCTTCGGTCTGGCGCGCGGGCGCCAACCAGACCACACGGATCAAGACCGAGGCTCCCCTGGTGATCGGCGGCAAGACCCTCCAGCCGGGCGGGTACAGCCTGTTCGTGGAGCTGTCGGAAGGCCCGAAATGGACCTTCGTGGTCTCGAGCCAGCCTTACCAGGAGAAGTACGACCGCAACAACAAGGAAGCGACCTGGGGCGCCTACGGCTACGACTCGAAGTACGACGTGGTCCGCGCCCCCATGACCCTCGAGACCTCGCCCCACTCCATCGACCAGTTCTCGATCGGCTTCGGCGACGTCACGGACCAGGGCGGCAAGATCTTCATGGGCTGGGACCACACGGTGGCGACGGTCGACTTCCAGCTCGCCAAGTAACCCCATCCAGTTGCGGACGGAGTTGCCTGGGGGCATCCCCTTCCCCCGGGCACCGCACCGCGAAGCGGGGTGGTCGGGAGGGGAGGGGATGAGAGGGGATGGGGGGCGATCCGATCAGACAGGCGTCAGCAGCTCCAAGAGCTCTTCGCGGGTGAAGAGCTTGGCCAGGCGCGGGTCGTCTTCTTTGACCACCGACTCGGCCAGGCGGCGCTTGCGCTCGATGATGGCGTGGATCTTCTCCTCGAGCGTGCCCTCGCTGACCAGCTTGAACACCTGGACCGCGCGGTGCTGGCCCATGCGGTGGACCCGGTCCGTCGCCTGGTCCTCCCGCGCGGCGTTCCACCAGCGGTCGTAGTGGATGACCACCGAGCCGCCCACCAGGTCGATCCCGGTACCGCCGGCCTTGAGGCTTCCCACGAACACCCGGCAGTCGGGATCGTTGTTGAAGCGGTCCACCAGGTCGCCCCGGTTGCGGCTCGATCCGGTCAGGGTGGTGTGCTCTGTGCCCAAGGAGCGCAGGTGGCGCTGGATCAGCTCGACCATCCCTAAGTACTGGGTGAAGACCACCACTTTCTGGCCGCTGTCGAGGGACTCCTCGAGGAGCTCGCGGAAGAGGTCCCACTTGCCCGAGGAGTAGTCGTCCGCCTGGTCGAGCTCGCCGAGGGCCAGGGCCGGGTGGTCGCAGATCTGCTTGAGGAGGTTCAGGAGGGCGAAGACGTGGATGTAGGGTACCGGCCCGGCCCCCGAGCGAAGCTGGCCGGCGAGCTCCGCGCCGCGCCCCTCGACCGCCCTGCGGTAGAGGGAGACCTGGTCGTCCGACAGTGAGCAGAGCCGGAGGTCCTCGATCTTCTCCGGCAGCTCGTCGAGGACCGCCTCCTTCGTGCGCCGCAGGACGAAGGGCGAAGTCTGCCGCCGCAGCTCGTCGAGGCGCTCGCGGGGCACGAACTCGGCGTCGGGCGGCACGCCGTAGCGCGCCTCGAAGCGGGCGTCGCTGCCCAGGTAGCCCGGCAGGACCATGTCGAAGAGCGCCTTGAGCTCGGTCAGGGAGTTCTCGATGGGCGTGCCGGTCAGGCCGAGCTTGATGTCCGCCGTCAGGCCGGCCGCGGCCTTGTAGCCCAAGGTGCCGCGGTTCTTGAGGTGCTGAATCTCGTCGAACACCGCCACGGCGAAGGGCACCTGGGCGAGGGCCTCGGCGTCGTTGCGCAGGATGCCGTAGGAGGTCAGGAGGATCTGCCCTTCGCGCAGGTTGGCCTCCAGGTCGCGCTGGGGGCCGTGGTGGACGACCGCCGTCAGGCCCGGAGCGTGGTCTCGGAGCTTGGCGCGCCAGTGGGGCAGCACCGTGGTCGGGCTGACCACCAGGTAGGGGCCGTCGACGCCGTTCTGCTCCACGAGGCTGGCGATCAGTGCCATCGCCTGGTGGGTCTTGCCCAGGCCCATGTCGTCGCAGAGCAGGCCGCCGAGGCCGTTCTCGGCGAGGAAGCGCAGCCAGTTCACGCCCAGCACCTGGTACTCGCGAAGCCCCGAGACCAGGGCGCGGGGCGGCCGGTAGGGCAGGGCCGGGCGGAGCTGGACCAGGCGGTCGAGGACCTCCCGGGCGTGGTCGTCGGCCAGCACGTCCACCGGCAGCGGGCTCTCCGAGGCGGCGTGGAGGCGCAACAGCTCGGGCAGCCCCAGGTGGAAGCCCTCGCCGTCGGCGGGGTGGCCCCGGCCGCTGCGTCCGTCCCGGCCGTCGAACACCGCCTCGACGGCCTCGACGGCGGGCGAGAAGAGGTCGATCCAGCCGTCGCCCACCTCCAGGTAGGGCAGGCCGTCGCGCCGGGCGCGGAGCAGCTCGGTGAGCGAGACGCTGCCCGAGCCGACGCCGTAGTGCACCGAGAGCCAGTACCAGCTCCGCGACTCGAGCTCGTCGAGATCGGTCTCGAGCTCCTCCGCGCCGGCCTCGCCCGGAGGACCGGGGGCCGGGGCGTTGGCCACCACCTCGCTCGGCGAGACCTCGCCGGCGTGGATCTCCAGGCGGTCGAAGTCCCGGTAGATCTTGAGGTTGCGGAGCGGCTCCTCGAGCACCACGCTGCCTTCCGCGAGCTCCGCCTCGTGATCGTCGAGGAACGCGGGCACCTGGCTGCGCGAGAGGCGCAGGCGCTGCGGCGCCCGGAACTTGCGCTCCTTGCCCGGCTTCTCGAGCTCGGCCAGCAGCTCGAGCTCGGGGATCCAGAGGAGCCGCCCGTAGCGGAAGGTCTCGAAGTCGTCGCGCTGGATGTAGCGCCGTTCGCCGGTGCGCTGGAGGGCGACGATCACCGGACGGACGTCGAAGGTGTTGCCCTCGATCTCGGTGGTCGGGCTGACCCGGAAGATGGTCTTGAGGGGGATCGGATGGAGCGACAGGTCCTCCTGCTCCGGGAACTCGGCGGCGAGGAGCCGCAGGGCCGGCTCGACCGCGCCCCGGGGCACGGAGAAGCGGAGGGCCTCCTCGCCGTCCCGGCGGCAGGTGAGGGTGAAGGCGCCGGTCTTGCGATGGATGGCCGGGTGGAAGGTGATGCCCTTCTCGCCGAGCTCGCGCGAGCAGTGGTAGGCCAGGCGGAACCAGAAGCTGTCCTCCCGGCTCTGGCGGCGGCTCTTCATCCCGGCCTTCTCGAGCAGCCGCTCCTGGCGGGTGAGCTGGAGGCGGGCGAGGCGCTCGAGCAGGCCGGCCCGGTCGGTGTATTCGCCCTCGATCGGCCGCTTGCCCAATCGCTCGAGCAGTCGCAACCGGCCGCCCGAGCCGTCCATCCAGCGCGCCATCTCGTCGCCGCGCGCCGAGTCGATCGACAGGAGCTTCTTGCCTTCGGTCGGGGTGGTGCGCACCCGCAGCTCGCTCCAGGGCGTCGGGTCCTCGTCCGCAAGGACGTCCGCCAGGCGGAACCAGAGGGTGCGGGCGAATACTTCCTCCCAGGGACGGCGGCCGAGCCAGTCCTCGACCGAGCGCAGCCGCTCGGAGAGCTCGAGCAGGTGGGGGCAGGTCCTCTCCCGGCTCTCCTCGCACGAGCACGAGCGCACCGATCGCTCGCTCTCGGGGAGCCGCGGGATGAAGATCGCGTGGCCCTCGGGCTCGCCGGGGCGGGGCACCAATCCGAGTCCGGAGCGGTGAAATTCGAGGCGATTGAGATCCAACATAGGGCGGAGGCAGGGATGCGGAGGTAAGCATTGTATATCGCTTCGCGCCAGGGCACCAGCCACCCGCGATTCGGCTCCTTTCCCGGCCGTCCGATGGGGTAGCATGAGGGCCATGGTGAGCCAGGAAGAGAGCGCGACGAGCGTCGGCGCGGCGGACGCCGCCGGGCCCGACTTCTCCCTGACCGAAGAGCAACGGGCGATCCGGGAGATGGCCCGGGAGTTCGCGTTGAACGAGGTGGACCCGATCGTCGAGGAGATCGACGAGGCCCAGCGCTTCCCCCGCGAGGTGATGGCCAAGGCCGCCGAGCTCGGCTTCCTCGGGATCGTCTTCCCGGAGGAGTACGGCGGTGCCGGGCTGGGCTACCTCGAGTATGTGCTCGTGGTCACCGAGCTGTCCCGGATCGATCCCTCGGTGGGGATCTCGGTTGCCGCCCACAACTCGCTGTGCTCGAACCACATCTTCAAGTTCGGTAGCGAGGAGCAGAAGCTCCGCTGGCTGGTGCCGCTGGCCAAGGGCGAAAAGATCGGGGCCTGGAGCCTCACCGAGCCGGGCGCCGGCTCCGACGCCTCGGGTACCCGCACCCGCGCCGAGCGGGTCGACGGGGGCTGGGTGATCAACGGCGCCAAGACCTTCACCACCCACGGCAAGGTGGGCGACATCTGTGTGGTGATGGCGGTCACCGACCCCGCGGGTCAGAAGGGGCGCAACATCTCGGCCTTCGTCCTCGAGAAGGGCATGGACGGGTTCCGGCCCGGCAAGAAGGAGAACAAGCTCGGCATCCGCGCCTCGGACACTTCCGAGGTCGTCATGGAGAACTGTTTCGTGCCCGAGGGCCACCTACTGGGCGAGGAGGGCGAGGGCTTCAAGCAGGCCCTGGCGATCCTCGACGGCGGCCGGATCTCCATCGCCGCCCTGGGCCTGGGCACGGCGATGGGCGCCTTCGACACGGCGTGCGCCTACGCCCAGGAGCGCGAGCAGTTCGGCCGCCCCATCGCCGAGTTCCAGGCGATCCAGTTCTACCTCGCCGAGATGGCCACGCGCATCGCGGCGGCCGAGGCCCTGACCTTCGCCGCCTGCGACCTGATGGACCGGGGCCTGCCCGTGACCCGGCTGTCTTCGGAGGCCAAGCTCACCACCGGAGAGGCGGCGGTCTTCTGCTCCGAGCGCGCGGTCCAGATCCTGGGCGGCTACGGCTTCATCAAGGATTACCGGGCCGAGAAGTTCTACCGCGACGCCAAGATCTGCACCATCGGCGAGGGCACCAGCGAGATCCAGCGCCTGGTGATCGCCCGCCAGCTCTTCAAAGGCCGGTGAGCGGCCGCCGGATCGACCCGGTGAGCGGCCCCCGGAGCCATTTCGCGGCGGAAGGGCCGGGCGGGAGAGGGATCGAGGGCGAGGGGGGCGATCCGATGGACGAGCTCGTTCGGGGCCTCGAGGCCCGGGCGCCCCGGGCGCTCGGCCGGGCGATCTCCCTCGTCGAGCGGGGCGGCCCCGAAGCCCGGGAGCTCATCGTCCGCCTTTACCCCGAGACCGGATCCAAGACCGGCAGAGCCCGCCTGGTGGGTCTGACCGGTGCTCCCGGCTCGGGCAAGTCGACCCTGGTCGAGGCCCTGGCCCGTCGCGCCCGGCGCGCGGGCGAACGCGTGGCCGTGCTGGCGGTCGACCCCACCAGCCCGTTCACCGGCGGGGCGCTCCTCGGCGATCGCGTGCGCATGCAGTCGCTCTACACCGATCCGGGGGTCTTCATTCGCTCCATGGCGACCCGGGGCGCTCTGGGCGGGCTCGCGGCGGCGGCCCACGACGCCGTCGACGTCCTCGACGCCGCGGGCTTCGACCGGGTGTTGGTGGAGACGGTGGGCGTGGGCCAGGACGAGGTGGACGTGGTGCGCAGCGTCGATACCGTGGCGGTGGTGGTGATGCCGGGGATGGGCGACGACATCCAGGCCAGCAAGGCCGGGCTGCTGGAGATCGCCGACGTCTTCGTCCTCAACAAGGCGGACCGCGAGGGCGTGGACCGCACCGAGAAGGACCTGCGCTTCATGCTCGAGCTCGCCGGTGGGAGCGGCGGGGCTCCCGAAGCGGCGGCCTGGGTGCCGCCGCTGGTGCGGACCGTGGCCACCCGGGACGAGGGGATCGAGGAGCTCGCCGGCGCCCTCGAGGCCCACCGGAGCTGGCTCGCCGAAGACGACCGCCTGGCCGAGCGCCGGCGCCGGCGCCTGGAGCTGCGGATCGAGCAGCTCCTGAAGGCCCGGGTGCTCGCCGCCGCCGGCCGGGCCGACGGCATCGCCCGCCAGGCGCTCGCCGCGCAGCGGGATCACACCGACCCGTATCGCGCCGCCGAGCGGCTGTTCCGGGAGGTCGTGGAACGGGGCGGCGGCGCCGGCCGGGGAGAGGAGACGGAGGACTGATGATCGGCAAGATCGACCACGTGGGGATCGCGGTCACCTCGATCGAGGAGGCCCGGCGCTTCTGGGAGGCCCTGGGTCTTCACGTCGAGGAGATCGAGGAGGTGCCCGAGGAGGGCGTGCGGGTAGCCATGATCCCGTGCGGCGAGAGCCGGATCGAGCTCCTGGAGTCGACCCGGGAGGATTCGGCCGTCGCCACCTTCCTCGAGCGCCGGGGGCCCGGCGTGCACCACGTCTGCCTGGGCTCGAGCGACGTGGCGGCGGACGACGCGGCGCTCCGGGCGGCGGGCCTCCAGGGGCTCCGGCCGGAGCCGACCGTCGGGGCCGGCGGCGCGAAGGTCCAGTTCATCCACCCAAAGAGCGCGGGCGGCGTGCTGGTCGAGCTCTCCCAGCCGCCGGCGGAGTCGACGGAGAAGGCGGAGAAGGCGGAGAAGGAGCCGGCGCCGTGAGCCCCGGGGTCCCGCGAATGCTTCCGCCCCGCATTTCCCCCGGCTCGCCGGTGATCGTGAACCTCACCGGCCCGACGGAGAAGTACTGGGGGATCCTCGGGGAGATCGGGATCGCCGGCGTGGTGCTCCGGGGCCTCGGCGTGGAGAGCTTCGACGAGTGGATGGCCCAGGCGGCGCGGGGCGAGGGCCAGACCCTCGACCTGGCGACCATGTTCTTCCCGCTCTTCCGGATCGAGCGGATCTTCCTCGACGAGCCGGTGGGCGAGGTGGAGAGCTACGCGGAGCGCTTCGCTCGCCGCGTCGGCCGGAGCCTGGAGGACTACCTGGGCCTCGCCCGCCTCACCGGCGACGAAAGCGGCCAGATCCCCTCGTAGACACAGCTCATCTGCCGGATGGGCCACTTCAGGCCGAAGTCAGCGTCGGGGTGTGGGCGTCCCCTTCCCCCCTCCAAGGGAGGGAAGGGGATCGAGGGGATGCGGGGGTGATCCGGCGACTTGGGGGCGTCCCTCTCCCCCCGCGAGGGAGGGAGAGGGAACGAGGGTGAGGGGGGCGATCCAATTAAAACTGTACGTTCTTCACAAAGAACTTGCTCACCTCGACGTTGTCCCCCACCAGCTCCCGGGCCAGATCCGGGGTGAGCACGAACTGGCCAGCCCGCGAGCGGTCGGGCGTGGCGAGGAGCACCTCCAGGGCGGAGACCTGCTTCGGGTGGCTCTCGCGCGCCGCCAGCAGCGCCTCGCCGGCCACCTGGAGGGCGCGGAACACCGACGCCTCGGAGTTGGTGGTGATCTCCGCGAACGGGCGGTCGGGCTGGGTCCCCTGGTACAGCTCGACGTTGTCGATTCCCTGGCCGCGGAAGAAGCGCTGCATCTCCGAGGCGAGCTCCAGGTCGGGGAAGGGCCGGCGGGTGAGCGTGCCGAGGTCGACGTAGCCGGCGAACGTCTTGCTCGGCTGGGCGAGGTCCGTCGCGCCCTCCCGGCGTCGGGGCTCGAGGCGCGGCTCCCGGCCGGCGCGCTCGGCGGCGAGGTCGGCGAGGGACGTCTCCTCGGGCTGCTGCGCCTGCGCGGCGGAGGACACCTCCTTCTCCGTGCCGTTCTTGATCACCAACGCGGAGCCGTAGCCCTGCCGGTTCGCCGCCTCGGTCGCCTCTCGGTCGATCTCCTTGGCGTCGAGGAAGGTCTCGGTGCCGTTGGGCATCGTGATGATGGCCCTGCCGTTTTCCACCCGGTACTCGTGGTCGGCCACGATCTTGGAGCCGTCCTTGAGGACGATGATGTAGGCCGCGGCGGGGAGGGCCGCGAGCAGGAGGACGAGGCTGAGGACGGCGGTGCGGATCGGCTGCATAGTGCGTCTCCGGGGGTCGCGGAATCGCCCGCGGACGGCGGCGGAGGAAGATCGACGCTCTGCTATCATACCCGAACCCCTGGCGCCGGCGGAGCACCGTCCGCGGTCGCGGGGACGAGGATTCCAAGCCATGCTGATCGTGATGAAAATGGACGCCTCGCCGGATCAGGTGGACCACGTCGTCCGCCGGATCGAGGACCAGGGGCTCAAGGCCAACCCGATTCCCGGCGCCCAGCGCACCGCCATCGGGATCACGGGCAACCTCGGGATCGTGGAGCCGGCGAGCTTCGAATCCCTGGACGGGGTCCTCGAGGTCATCCCGGTCAGCCATCCCTACAAGCTGGTGTCGCGGGAGTTCCAGCCCCACGACACGGTGGTGGAGGTCTCCGGCGTCAAGATCGGCGGCCCGGAGCTGACGATCATCGCGGGCCCCTGCTCGGTCGAGAGCTACGAGCAGACGCTGCGCATCGCCCGGGCGGTCCAGTCCGCCGGGGCCCACATCCTTCGTGGTGGCGCCTACAAGCCGCGAACCAGCCCGTACAGCTTCCAGGGCCTGGGGCTCGAGGGGCTCGAGATCCTCGCCCGGGTGCGCGAGGAGACCGGCCTGCCGGTGGTCACGGAGGCCACCGACATCGACGTCCTCGACGCGGTCGCCGAGTACGCCGACATGGTCCAGATCGGCGCCCGCAACATGCAGAACTACACCCTGCTCAAGCGCGCGGGCCGGTGCGGCCGGCCGGTGCTGCTGAAGCGCGGCATGAACGCCACCATCACTGAGCTGCTCCTCGCCGCCGAGTACCTCCTCGACCAGGGCAACCGCCAGGTGGTGCTGTGCGAGCGGGGCATCCGCACCTTCACCGACCACACGCGCAACACCCTCGACATCTCGGCGGTGCCGGCGGTCCAGCGCATCAGCCACCTGCCGATCCTGTGCGATCCGAGCCACGCCAGCGGCAAGCGCGCCAAGGTGCTTCCCCTGGCCCGTTCGGCGATCGCCGTGGGCGCCGACGGCGTGATGGTCGAGGTCCACGATCAACCCGAGCGGGCGCTCTCCGACGGCAAGCAGGCGATCCTCCCCGAGGAGTTCGAGAAGCTCATGGAGCAGGCGCGGGCCCTCGCTCCGGTCGTCGACCGGAGCCTGCCCGAGCTCGCCGCCCGGTGAAGGCGCCCGGCGACAGCCAGGGGCTCCTGCTCCTCGAGGACGGCTCCGTTTTCGAGGGGCGCGGGGTCGCTCCGGGCACCCGCTTCGGGGAGGTGGTCTTCAACACCTCCATGACCGGCTACCAGGAGGTCCTGACGGACCCGTCCTACCGGGGTCAGATCGTGGTCATGACCCAGCCCCACATCGGCAACTACGGGGTGAGCGAAGGAGCTGCCGAGTCCGCCCGACCCTGGGTGGAAGGGTTCGTCGCCCGGCGCTTCACTGCCGAGCCCTCGGGCGAGCCCTCGGAGCGGGCGGGCGGCGACCTGCCCGACTACCTGGGCGCGGCGGGCATCCCGGGGCTCGACGGCATCGACACCCGGGCGGTGGTTCGGCGCCTGCGCGTGCACGGCGCCCTGCGCGGTGTTCTCACCACTGAGCACTCGGAGGTCGATGCCCTGGCAGCGGAGCTCGATGATTTCCCGCCCATGGCCGGCCGCGCCCTGGTCGACGACGTGACCTGTGCCGCCCCGTACGAGCTGGAGCCCGGCGCCGAGGCGCGCTACCACCTGGCGGTCTACGACTTCGGCGTCAAGCGCAACATCCTCCGGTCGCTCACCGCCCGCGGCGCCCGGCTGACCGTCCTTCCGGCCCGCACTCCGGCCGCCCGTTGCCTGGAGCTGGGTGTCGACGGCGTGGTCCTGTCCAACGGCCCCGGCGACCCCGAGCCGCTGGCGGAGATCGTCGAGGAGGTGCGCCAGCTCGCCGGCTGCGGACGGCCGGTCTTCGGTATCTGCCTGGGCCACCAGCTCCTGGGCCTCGCCCTGGGCGGGCGGACCTTCAAGCTGAAGTTCGGCCACCACGGCGGCAACCAGCCGGTCAAGGACCTCGAGACGGGCAAAGTCGCCATCACCAGCCAGAATCATGGCTTCGCCGTGGAGCCCGAGAGCTTGCCGCCCGAGGTCCGGTCGACCCACGTCAACCTGAACGACGGCACCCTCGAGGGGCTGGCGGTGGCGGACCGTCCGGTCTTCGCGGTCCAGTACCACCCCGAGGCCGCCCCGGGGCCCCACGAAGCCGCGGCCCTCTTCGACCGGTTCCTGGAGTCGGTTTCCACCCGGTCCGGACGTTGAGGCGTGAGCCACGCCTCCCTCCTCCCCCTGCGAGGTCCGGTCCCCTGGATCGTCGCCTGGCGGTTCCTCCGCCACCGGCGGAGCCGCCTTCTCGACGGCACCGCGCGGGCCGCCCTGGTGGCCACCACCCTCGGCGTCACCGCCATGGTCATCGCCATGGCCCTGATGAGCGGCTACCGCGAGGACCTGGAGGCCAAGCTCCTCTCGGGAAACGCCGCGGTCCTCGCCTATCCCCTGGCTCCGAGCCAGGGAAGCGCCGATCTGCCGGCCGCGACCCTCGAGTCCCTGCGCAAGGTCCCGGGCGTGAAGCGGGTGGGCCAGGTCGCCTACGCCCAGGGCTCTCTGTCGGCCGCCGCGCCGGCGGCCGACGGAACCGGCGCGTTCTCCGGCGAGGCCCGTCCGCTCGAGGTGACGCTGCGTGGTGTCGACCCCGGTGAGGGGCCGCTCTCGGGCACCGCCGAACAGCTCGCCACGGACGGCGACGGGGTTCCGGGGGCGGTCCTGGGAGACGAGCTGGCCCACGACCTGGGCGCCCGGACCGGCGACGTCCTCCGCCTGGTGGTGCTCGGCTTCGGGGGTGGCCGGCCGAAGTTCCACTACTCGACGGTGCGGGTGGCGGGCACCTTCCAGTCCGGCTTCGCTGAGTTCGACCGGAGCTGGGTCGCCATGGGCCGCCAGAAGGTGCGGGCCCTGACCGGCGTTTCCGGCTCCACCGACCTGGTGGAGATCGCCGTGGCCAAGCTGGACGACACCAGCCGGGTGGTGGAGCGGGCCGAAAAGGTCCTGGGCGCCGGCTTCCTGGTGACCGATGCCCGCGAGCTCAACCGGGGCCTGTTCACCGCCCTCGAGATGCAGCAGGTGATCCTGTTCCTGGTCCTCGGCCTGATCGTCATGGTCTCCACCTTCAACACCGCCTCCACCCTGATCGTGCTGGTGCGCGAGCGGATGCGCGACATCGGGGTGCTGGCGACGCTGGGCGTGACCCCCAACGGGCTGCGCTCGATCTTCCTCCTCTACGGCGGGCTCCTGGGGGCCGCCGGGACCCTCCTGGGGGTTGCCCTGGGCTCGGGCGTCGCCTGGGCCATGACCACCTTCCACCTGATCCGCTTCGACCCGGAGGTGGCGGCGATTTACTTCCTGTCGTCGGTGCCTTTCCGGGTGGAGCTCTCGGACCTGGGCGCGGTGGTCGCCTTCACCCTCTCCATCACCCTGGTCGCCTGCCTGCTACCGGCCTGGCTGGCGGCGCGGGTCGATCCCTCCGCTGCACTGCGCTACGAGTAGGGTGGCGCGGGGCCGCCCCGTCTCGCCGGCCTCCGGGCGGAGCCCAGATCCGGGAGAGGGATCGAGATGAGTGAGGGGGGCGATCCCGTCAATCCAGGATCAGGCGCAACGCCTGGTCCAGCGTCCAGCGGCCGCTCCAGTTCCGGGGGTATCCGAAGGAGACCTCGTGGAAGCGCACGCCGTCGATCACCGAGGTCTTGGGGATGTGGAGGTGGCCGTAGACCACGGAGCGGGCGCGGAACCGCCGGTGCCAGTCCTCGGTCCTGCGGGTGCCGCACCAGACGACGAAGCGCGGTACCGCAGGGAGCACGGCGAGCTCGCGGCGCAGTGGCCAGTGGTTGACCAGCACCAGCTCCTCACCGTTCGCGGTCGCCGCGGCGAGGCGCCGGGCGGCCTCCTCGCAGCGGGCGGCGCACCAGGCCTCCCGGGAGGGGTAGGGCGCCGGCTTGAGCAGGACCTCGTCGGCGCACAGGGTCTCGGTCTCCATGGCCCACTGGACCGCCCGCTCCGGCGCCACACCGTCCGGCGCGAAGGTGTAGTCGTAGAGCAGGAAGAGGGGTGCGATCCGAACCGGGCTCCCGCTGGGCGATGCGGGCCACAGCGGGTACGGGTCCTCCGGCGTCAGCACGCCCCGCTTCCGGCAGAGCTCGACCAGGCGCCGGTAGCCGGCCTCCCCCTCGAAGCCGTCCGGAGCCGAGGGCGGGCTCCACAGGTCGTGATTGCCGGGCACCCAGAGGAGCCGCGCGAAGCGCCGGGAGAGGACGTCCAGGGCGAAGTGCAGGTGCTCCTCGGTCTCCCCCACGTCCCCCGCCAGAATCAGCCAGTCGTCCGGGCGCGGGGCGAGCTGCTCGAGGGCCCGGCGGTTGGCCTCGTGGCGCAGGTGGAGGTCGGCGATGGCCCAGAGCTTCACGGCGCCGCGGAGCTCCGCGCCGGATCGTCGATGGCGCCGGCCCGGGCGAGGCGGCGCAGGTGGGCCTCGATCTGCCGCTCGGCGAGGGGCCAGGCCTGCCGCGGGGCGTCGTCGTAGACCGCCGGCAGCATCTCCCGCGGCGCGCGGGTGCCGGCGCGCCAGGCCTCCAGGACCTTCTCCTCGCGCCACAGGCGGTGATCGATGAGCTCGCGGAGCTTGCCCACGGGGTCGGTGACCGGCGGTCCGTGCCCGGGGAAGAGCGTGCGGGGGGCGAGCCGGGCCAGCCGTTCGAGGGACGCCAGGTAGGCGTCCATGTCGCCCTCGGGGGGATCGATGACGATGGTCGAGACCGCCGAAACCATGTCACCGGCGAGCAGGGAGCCCAGTCCCTCCTCGAAGAAGCACAGGTGACCGCGGGCGTGGCCCGGGGTGTGGAGGACCCGGACCGTCATCGGCCGGCCGCCCGCTCCGGCGAGCTCGACCCGGTCGCCGTCGGCGAGCCGGGCGTCGACCGTGATCCCGCGCCCCGACAGCCGCTCGGCGGTCGCCTCGTGGGCCGCCACGGGCACGCCGAGGCGGCGGCGCAGGAGCTCCACGGCGCCCACGTGGTCCGGGTGGTGGTGGGTGAGCCAGATCGCGGTCACCCGACGGCCGAGCCGCGAGTGGGCCGCGTCGAGGGCCGCCGCCAGGCGCTCGGCCTCCTCCGGGTCGGGCGTGCCCGGATCGACCAGGACGGCCTCGCCGGTTCCCAGCAGGTAGCAGTTGGTGTGGCTCGCCGGTGGCAGCGTGGGCGTGCGCAGGGGGAAGAGGATCAGCCCGGGCCGGAGCTCGACGTTGCGCAGCGGTCCCAAATTCGCCTCCTCGGGATGGCGGAGGCGGCGCAGCCCGTTCTCGCCGACGGCCTCGGGCGACGCGCCTGTCGCCTCGGCCGCCTCGTCAGCTAGCACCCGGAGCAGGTGGACGATGGGCGGAGCCGCCATCACCTCGCCGCGCTCCCAGCGTTCGAGCGCCTCGGCCGGGCGAATCCAGCCGGCCGAGACCGCCTCCTCCGAGTCGGCCGGCTCGGGGGCGCCGGCGCCGTGCTCGAGGAGGAAGTACCGGTTGTCGAAGCGCATCGGCGCGAACGGCGGGGTGAGCCAGCGGCCGGCGAACAGGAGACGGGAGGCGTCGAGGATCAAGCCTTCACCGGCGAGGATCTCCCCGAGCTCCGTATGCTTGGCCAGGAGGTCCCGGCGCGCCGCCGCCAGGCGCGCGGTTGCCGCTCCGCTCGCCCAGCCTCCGCCGGCGGTGGGGAGGAGCCCCGTCTCTTCGAACAGCTCGCGCAGGGTGGCGGTTACCAGGCCGGGCGCCCGGTCCGGCGGCAGGGGGTCGAGCCCGGCAGTGAGGGTCGGGGGCATGGAGCCGGTGGCGACCTCCGCGTCGAGGCCGCGGGGCGTGCCGGTGAGCCAGGAAGGCGGCTCGGCCTCCGATTCCACCGCCACGTCCCGGCGCGAGACCGAGCCGCCGGGAAAGGCGTACCAGCCGCCCATGAACTTCATCGCCGGGTCGCGGCGCATCCAGTAGACCTCGGTGTCGCCGGCATCGCGGCGGCGCCAGAGAACCACGGCCGCCGAGGCCCGCACCTTGGCGGCCGGAGGGGCGAGCCCCCCGCGCGCCACCACCTGCTCGTACAGCGTCGGCTCACTCATGGCGGTGCAGTGTAGCGTCTGGAGATCTCGAGTGCTTGTACAGGGAAACCGTCGTACTTCCTCCACAGCCGGCTCGTTCGGTGCGGTACGGAGGAAGAGTGCCGGCGATGGTCGAAGCGCGCGGCCGGGAGGGGGCGTCCCCTTCTCCCCCTCGGGGGTGAGAAGGGGATCGAGGGGTTGCAGGGGGGATCCGGTCAATCGGCGTCCCCTTCTCCCCCTCGGGGGTGAGAAGGGGATCGAGGGGTTGCAGGGGGGATCCGGTCAATCGGCGTCCCCTTCTCCCCCTCGGGGGTGAGAAGGGGATCGAGGGGTTGCAGGGGGGATCCGGTCAATCGGCGTCCCCTTCTCCCCCTCGGGGGTGAGAAGGGGATCGAGGGGTTGCAGGGGGGATCCGGTCAATCGGCGTCCCCTTCTCCCCCTCGGGGGTGAGAAGGGGATCGAGGGGTTGCAGGGGGGACCTGGTGGGACGCGGGGGGCCGGCGAGCTTCGCCGGCCCCCCGTGGGGGAATCCCCGCGGCCGGCAGCCGCGGGAGGTTGGGGTCATGGCGAGTGCGGATCGCTCCGCGGTGGGTCTCCGCCAGAGGACCGCGGACGCGGTCCCGGGAGGCCCGGAAGGTGTGACGGCGCCATGCACCGTCACCGCTTGCATAGAATTATACGGATTCGCACAGAAAATGGTTGATGCAGACTTGAGTTTTCTCGTCTCGGCCCCTCCGCGTGCAGTC
This sequence comes from uncultured Acidobacteriota bacterium, assembly GCA_963739795.1. Classification (GTDB taxonomy): domain Bacteria; phylum Acidobacteriota; class Thermoanaerobaculia; order Multivoradales; family DATKCC01; genus CAVUBL01. The sequence goes on from CAVUBL010000005.1 coordinate 81,609, forward strand.
GAGAGAGGCTGATAGCGTCGAGTCATGAGCGCCCGCGAGGACTCCGCACCCGGCCGGCGACCGACGGCAGGGGACCTCACCCGTCTCGGGGGTCCCCCGGGCCTGTGCGCCACCTGCCGCCATGCGGCCCTCTTGACCGCGCGCACCAGCGCGTTCCTGCGCTGCGGCCTGGCGGAGCGCGACCCGGCCTTTTCCCGCTATCCCCGCCTACCGGTGGTCGTTTGCGCCGGGTACGAGCAGGTGCCCGAGGACGGCCTCCCGGCCTGATCTCGGGCAGCCCGCAATCCCATAGGCTTCATGGTCATTGCCATAGGTCCTATGGCCATGGGGTCAATCCCAGCGGCGCCAAAAGCCTGAAACCACGGGCCTCGCGGCCCCTGGACGGTTTGGCGCGGTCCTTGCTCCTGGGCAGCCGCCGTACTCTGAAACCCTGTCTATAGGAGCCTGTCCATGCATCGACCTGTCTCGCGTCGTGGCACGACCCTTGTCGCGACCTCGGCCCTCCTCGTCCTCTCGCTGGTCGCTCCCCGTCACGCCTGGGCCCAGGGCTGAGTCGCTGCCAGAATGGACGCGCCCGTGCTCGGCGTGTACGACCAGTTGCAGGGCAGTCAGCAGAAGTGGGAAGTCTCGTGGACCTGGCGGTACCAACACTCTTTCCGTCACTTCGTGGGCACCGTGGAGCAGCCCCACCGGGTGTCGGAGGACAGCAACGTCATCAACCACATCAACCTCACCGAGCTGGGGATCCGGTACAACTTCACCCCGCGCAACAGCGTGACGGTGACGATTCCGTACCTGATCGCCACCCGCTCGTACGCCATCCGCGACCAGGACCGGAACGTCATCGGACGGACCCTGGTCCAGGCGCGCGGCGTGAGCGACGTGACCATCGTCGGCCGTCGTCTGCTTCTCGACCCGGCGGCCGCCCACCGCGGAAACATCTCCGTCGGCCTGGGCATCAAGCTGCCCACCGGGGCCGACAGCACGGCGGACACCCGGCTGAGGACCGACGAGAACGGCAACCTCGTGCCTTCCCTCGAGACCAATGACCAGTCGATCCAGCCGGGCGACGGCGGCTTCGGCATCATCGTCGACGCGAGCGGCTACCGGAATCTCGCGAGGTGGGCGAACCTGACCGCGTACGCCTCCGGCGGCTACCTGATCAACCCGTCGGGGACCAACGGCGTCTACACCTACCGCAGCCGGCCGGCAGAGGCCATCATGTCGGTGGCGGACCAGTACATCGCCCGCGCCGGCCTTCTGGTCGCCCCGGCGAGCTGGAAGGGCCTCTCGCTGGGGGTCGGCGGCCGGGTCGAAGGGGTCACGGTGCACGATCTGATCGGGTCGAGCGAAGGCTTCCGGCGCCCGGGCTACGCGGTGTCGATCGAGCCGTCGCTGACCTGGACCCATGGCGCCGACACCCTGTCGCTCGCGGTGCCGTACGCGATCCGGCGCGACCGGCAGCGCAGCGTGCCCGACCTCGAGTCTGGCACCCACGGCGACGCCGCGTTCGCTGACTACCTCTACCTGCTCGGGTGGTGGCACCGGTTTTGACCGGTCTTGACCGGGTCACCCCCGCAACCCCTCGGT
>CAVUBL010000006.1:0-19410 GCA_963739795.1 uncultured Acidobacteriota bacterium
CTTGATCGTGGACCTGCTGGGCCTGGCAGACCAGTTGGCCGATGCCCTTGCCGTCTACACCCAGGCCGGCGGCACGGGCAAGGCCGTCCGGCAGGTGCAGGACGAGGCCGTTCCGGCGATGGTGGCGGCGTTCGAGAAGCTGCGTGGCTTCTTCCACGGCTGCGACTACGAGAAGGCTCTCGACGCAGCGCCGAAGGACGTTCTGCCTGTGTACCTCTACGCCGTCGACCACGTCCTCGGACAGAGCGACGGCTGGAAACGCTTGCGGACCCTGGTCAAGGAGCTCTCGGCAGCCTTCGCACTGGCGGTGCCGCGCCCGGAGACCGAGCTGATCGCCCCGCATCTGGCCTTCTTCCAGCGCCTCGTGGCCATGATCCGCAAACGCCTCGCCGACGAGAGTGGCGGTGGCGCGGGGCACTCGCGGCAGCTCGATATCGATGCCGCCGTGCGCCAGGTCATCGGTGGAGCGGTCGAAGCCGACGAGGTGATCGACCTCTTTGCGATCGCGGGGCTGGACGAAGCCCGCCTCGACATCTTGAGTGATGAGTTTCTCAGCCGCGTGGCGGCGCTGGAGCAGAAGAACCTGGCCCTGGAGACGCTGCGCAAGCTGCTGAACGACCAGATCCGCATCACGGAACGGACGAACCTCGTGCAGAGCAAGAAGTTCCGGGAGGCGCTCGAAGAGGCCATGCTGCGCTACACGAACAAGGCGATCAGCACCGCCGAGATGATCGCGCGCTTGATCGACCTGGCGAAGCACCTGCGAGAGGTACGGAACCGCGGCGAAGAGCTCGGCCTGAGCGTCGAGGAGACCGCGTTCTACGATGCCCTGGCGGAGAACGAGTCGGCGCGCGAGGCGATGCAGAGCGAAACGCTGCGGCTGATGGCGCGGCAACTGACCGAGATGGTCAAGAGCATGCCCAAGCTCGACTGGACACAGCGCGAGTCCGTCCGTGCAGATCTGCGCAGGAGCGTGCGACGCCTGCTGGCGAAGTACGGCTACCCACCGGATCTCGCTGAAGATGCAACTCAGCTCGTCTTACGGCAGGCTGAGCTGTCTACGGAAAACGGGGCGTAGAGGAAGGCGAGGCGCCGCGAGGCCCGCTGGCGCGGCCCCTGGGAAGTGGAGAGGGTGCCGGAACCGCCGGACGACTTCCTGGCGTACTTCCATGCCGTCCGCTCCATCGCCGCCAACCCCGACGCGGCAGCCCACTTCCTCGACGCCCTCGACCCCGAGACCCTGACCCCGAGACCCTGGCGATCCTGGGCCGGGCTGCGGTCCGGCGCCTGGGCTGAGATGGGGAACCTCGGCCCGGAGCGGTCCCACCCCGCCCCGGTCCGAGGAGGTGCCGCGGGTCAGCGCTTCGTCTCGAGGTCGAACACCAGGAGGAGGCCCCGGTCGATCTCCGTGAGCAGGCCGGCGGGAAGGGCGGCCACCTTCTCGGTGAGGAAGCGGCGGTCGGCCGTCACCACCTGGGAGACGTTCGCCACGGAGTCCTTGGGCAGGCCGGTTTCCTCACGGGGTAGGAGGACATTGCCGGGCGCCTCCGCCAGGCCCAGGTTCGTCGTCAGGACCACGGCGAGGACAGTCTGGATCTGGCTCCGGTTGAAGCTGTCCGCTTGCACCACGAGGAGGGGGCGCCGGTTGCCGGGCTCGGAGGCCCCAGGCTCGGGGAGGGAGGCCCACCAGATCTCTCCTCGGCGCACCGCGGGGTCCATCACCAGTCGTCGCGGAAGATCGAGGCCGACTGCAGGCGGGCCAGGGCCGGGTCGAGGGCCGAGCCGCCCTCGGCGTAGACGGCGTTCAGACGGGCCGTGACGCTTCGCTCCTGGTGCTCCTCGAGATACGTGGAGAGCGCTCGGGCGTAGAGCTCGCTGCGCGAGACGCGGAGCCGAGCAGCGAGCTCTTCGGCGGCGTCGAACACTCGATCGGGAATCGAGACTGCGGTCTTCATGGGATGGAGTATAACAAAGGTTATACCGCGTGGGGGTCGCCTTGGCACAACCGAACCGCTACCGGCCACCGACTGCCTCATCCGGTCCGTGGGAGCTGGCGTCGGCCGCGCTAGCGCCGGTCGCGGTTCTCGAGGGTGGCGAGCGGCGGCCTTGGGGTCGCCGCCAACACTTTGTCGAGGATCTGTCGGGCGAGGGGGGCGCGGTGGGCCGGAAAGACGACGAGGTAGACCTTGCGGACGGTCTTCGGGCGGGCGGCCCGGAGAGCCTCGGCCATGGCCTGGACCGCCCGGTCGTAGGGAAGGCCGGCGTGGCCGGTGCCGAAGACGGGCAGCGCCAGGGTCCCGCAGCCCGCCCGGTCGGCCTCGCGCAGGGCGCCCTCGGTGCACCGCCGGGCCGCCTCGGGCGAGGAGCGGTGGGCCCTGCCGCTCGCCACGCAGTGGACGATCAGCCGGTGAGGCGGCAGGCCGCCGGGCGTGGCGCAGGTGAACCCCACGGGCAGCTCCTCGTCTCCCGTGCGCCGCGCCTCCGCCTCGGCGATCGCTTCGAGCTGCCGCTTGAGGCCCCAGCCCGTCTCCTCCAGCACCGCGCGGCCCGTCCCGCCACCGAGGCTCAGCCGGGGGTTGGTGGAGGTGCAGATCGCCTCCGCCGGAGCCTCGACGAGCTCTCCCGCGAAGAGCGCCACCTCGAGGCCGCCGGCGGTGCTCCACCCGGGGCCCCCGTCGTCCTCCGTCCGCCCCCCGGCGGGATCGGTCCGCGAGGGGAAGAGGCGGCTCAGGAGATTCGAGAACGGGGCCATGGGGAGTTGCGGCCGGCTGCCGGTCCGGGTGGGAGGCGGCTCACTCGGAGCGCTCCGGCTTCGCCCCTTCGCCGCCCAGCAGCTCGCTGGGGAGCTCGGCCCGGGCGCCCTTCTTGCCCTCCAGCAGGTTCGTGTACAGCCGCTGGGTCGGGTAGGCGAGATCGATCCCGTCCTCGGCGGCGAACGCGGTGAGCACTGCCTCCCAGATCCGCTCCGAGAACCCGCGCCGCTCGCGCACCGGGCAGATGAAGCGCACGGTGAGGAGCACTCCGCTGTCCTCGACGCCGGTGTAGACGGTGGGGGTGAGCCGCCGGTAGAAGATCAGGAACTTCCGCGACGCCTGGTGGACCGCCGCCTTCGCCTGCTCCACCACGCTCCCCGCCTGCTCCTCCACCACCGCCCGCAGGATCTCCTTGGCGCGCCGCCAGTCGCTCTCGAAGGTGACGAGGACCGGGATCTCGTGCCAGATGAAGGGGAACTCGGCCGTGTAGTTGGCCAGGGACTCGGAGAAGACCTTGGAGTTGGGCACGTGGATCACCCGGCCCGTGCTCTGGTCCGCCTGCACCCAGCCTCCGATCTCGAGCAGGGTGAACTGGAACAGGCGGATGTCCACCACGTCGCCCTGGTGCTCCCCGACCTGGATCCGGTCGCCCACGGTGAACGGTTGGCGCAGGAGGATGAAGACCCACGCGGCCAGGTTCGCGACCAGGTCGCGCAGGGCGATGGCGAGGCCGGCCGAGAGGAGGCCGAGGAACGTGCCGATGTTCCGGATCGCCTCGAGCCAGATCTGCCCCAGGAGGAGCAGGCCGAGGATGAAGGCGATGTAGCCGGAGCTCTTCGACCACTGGTAGCGGGCGCGGGGGTCGTCGATCCTCCGGTTCGCCACCCGCAGCACCAGGCGCCGGGCGAGCCACAGGACGAGGATCGTGAGGACGCTGAGAAGGAGCTTGACCTGGATGCCGGCGCCGATCCCCACCGACGCCTGGACCATCTCGCTCAGTTGGTGCGCGGTCTCTCCGACCCTGAAGGGCGACATCGATCGATTCTACGCGAGCCCATTCGACCCGACCCCGCTCGCCGTCTATCGCGGAAGGCTCTCGTCGGGCAAGGCCCCGCTCGCCAGGGCGATCTCGAGCGCCTCCTCCAGCCACTCGAGCCGCTGTGCGGGGGTCGCGGCGAGCGAGGCCTGGAGGTTCGCGCGCTCCTGGCTCTCCCAGCCGGCGGACCACTCGATCTCGAGTGGGCGGGAGGGCTCGTGCCTCGGAGCCTTCCCTTTCCGATCACCCATCCTTCGCCCCCTTCTCTCTTTGGATGGCTTCGAGCTTCTCGATGTCGTCGAGGTCCTTCGGGCGCCCGGCCAGGCGCTTGAGCTCGATGAGGTCGGGGATGGAGGCGACTCGCACCTCGGTCGAGCGAAGCGGGAGGACCTCGGCACGCCGGAAGAGGTCCTCGAACTCGATCGGGTGCTCGGCGAACAGGTCGACGGACCGCAGGGGATTCGCGGGATCGTACAAGGAGAAGACTCGCATGCCTCGCCCTTCGATCCAGTGCCTGCGGATCTCCGGGTCGGCGAAGTCCCCGGCGGCGACGGGAAGGCGCGGCTGGAAGCCGAGGGCGAGGAGTACCTCGATCGTCCGACGAGCTGCCACCGGCGACAGGTCCACCACGAGGTCGACGTCGGCGGTCAACCGCGCATGCCCCTGGAGCACGGTCGCCAGGCCCCCGACCACGACATATCGGACCTGCGCCCGGTTCAGAGCGTCGAAGAGAGGCTCGAAGAGCGACATCGGCTCATTCTACGCGGGCGATCGCCGGGCATCCCGCGAGCCGGCCGCGGAGGCCAGGACGGTCACGGCCGAGACTCTGGTGATACCTTGGCCCGGGAGGCGCGATGAGCGACGAGACGACACGGATCGAGCTGGAGATCTTTTCCGACTACGTCTGACCGTGGTGCTACCTCGGTACCGTGCGTACCGAACGGCTGGTCGAGCGCTACGAGATCGAAACCCGACTGACGCAGTTCCCGCTGCATCCGGAGACGCCGCCGGAGGGCATGGCCCTCGCCGAGCTCTTCGCCGGCCGGGAGGACCAGCTCGCCCAGGTCCACGCCCGGCTCGCGGCGCTCGTCGCCGAAGCGGGCCTGCCGCCGCTCGCCGAGCGCACCCACACCTACAACAGCCGCCTCGCCCAGGAGCTCGGCAAGTGGGCGGACACGGTGGCAGGGGGCGAGGCGCTCCACGACGCCCTCTTCCGCGCCTTCTTCGCCGAGGCTCGGGACATCTCCCGGGTCGACGTGCTTCTGGAGGTGGTGCGGCAGGCCGGCCTGCCGGAGGACGCCGCCCGCCGCGTGCTCGAGGAGCGCACCTTCCGCGAGGCCGTCGACGGCGACTGGCGCCGCGCCCGCGAGCTCGGCGTCACCGGGGTCCCCACCTATGCCGCCGGCGGCCACGCCGTGGTCGGTGCCCAGCCCTACGAAGTCCTCGAGGAGCTCGTCACCCGGGCCGGAGCGAAGCCGCGCTGAGCCCACCCCGGAGGGCCAGGGGGCCCGCCCAGGGGCGTTTGAGCCGAGCCGGCACGAACCCGGTAGGAAGCCGATGGCCAACTGGGGCGAGGCGAAGCCGAGGTGCGCGCCTACGCCCCAACACCCGGCAAGCAGCGCGCGCCGTCCCCTAGGGCGGGCTCCCCGGCCCGGGTCCGAAACCATACCGGTCGAAGAAGCCGGTCAGATCGCTCGAGCCGGGCGTCGCAGGGTCGAGCTCGTAGTAGTTGATCTGCCCGGTCGAGAGCTGCTGAATCCAGGCCTCGATCTGGGAGGTCGAGAACTTCACCAGGTTCGGCTGCAGGAAGCCGTTCGGCTTCGGTCCCACGACCCGCAGGAAGAGCTCCGAGCGCCCCGGCACGGCGCCCGAAATGCAGAGCGTCTCCGGGATGCAGCTCGCTTCCTGCCGGGTCGCGATCTCTCCGGCCGGTCCGGTGATCCGGACCTTGAACTGGAAGCCCGGGAGCTCAGGCGTCGTGAGCCACGGTCCGGCCGGCGGGTCCGGCGCGAAGGGCTGGCGATCGGCGACCTGGAGGACCGCCCCCGGCGAGTTGCTGGAGTAGGTCGTGGACTTGCCCGTCTGGAGGTCCGTGACGGTGAGCTGGGTTTGAAGAGGGGCGAGTGCGGATGCGAGGACCCAGAGCTCGCCGTTGACCGAGCTGCCATCCACGATCTTGACCACCAGGTCGACGCCATCGGCGGAGAAGAAGTGGAGGAACGCGCTCGTGTCGGTCACCTCGGTCGGACCGGCGTCCAGCGTCGTCTGGTCTTGCGGGCTCTCTGCCGTCGCCTGGAGCGCGATGCGGCCGCCCTGGACACAGACCACCGTCGGGTCCGCGCAGCTCGGCAGGCTCTCCTTCGGCAGGATCACGGTGCGCCGCTCGAAGGCCGGAGCCGTCCCGGCCGGGTGGTTGGAAGGCGGTGCGGCGAGGGCCGGTGCCAATGGTCCGGTCTTCGGCGTCGGAATGGCCGGGAAGGCGTTCGTGTCCGCAATGAAGCTGAACTGGCCCGGTGGGTTCACGTAGGTGGCCTGGTCGCTTCCCTGCGTGTCGACCACCCTGATCGTGTACTCGACGTCCGTCAGGGAGCCGGCGAAGACCCAGAACCTGCCGTTGACCGGAGTGCCGTCGATGACCTTCACGACGACCTCGGCCGCGTCCGGCGTAAAGAACCAGAAGTAGCCGGTATCGGTCTCGTTCGTGGAGCTCGGCGTGATCACGACCCCCTGACCCGTTCCGGAGGCCGCGTTGCCGGGGATCGCGTACGGGTTGCCCGAGAAGTCCTGCCACTCCACGGTCACGTGGAACCGACCGTAATAGCAGAGCCCCGGATCGGCTGTGTTGCCTTCGCAGTCGCCCTCGGTCTGGGCGACGGCGGGTAGGGCGAGGGCCAGGCACGCGAGTCCGGCGAGAAGGGCGGCGGTGGGGGCGAGGCGGGTGCCTCGGGCGAGGGGGAGACGAATGCCAGGGGTCACGGCGAGCTCCTCTCGGCGGGAGTTGGAGATGAGAATACTTGGCTACATGTTGTCATGCTCACCGCCGGGCCGCCAGCCACGCCTCCGTCGTATCTCGGATGACTCGATGGACCTGACGGATCGGCACATCTCGCTCGTCACTTATGCTGCGTTCGCCAGTTTCTGGCAACCGGTGAACAAGAGATCCGGCGGTTTTGTCAATTTTTGTTTGACAGCATGAGGTCACAGCACTAAGCTCGCCCGCATCCGGGGATCCACTCGGTTGGCAACAGGGAGGTCCCGATGCCCGCCAGCCCGCCGCCCTCGATCGTCTCCGCGGACACCGCCTGGATGATGGTCTCTTGCGCCCTGGTGCTCCTCATGACCCCGGCGCTCGGCTTCTTCTACGGCGGCCTGGTGCGCTCCAAGAACGCCCTCAACACCATGATGATGAGCTTTGCCGCCCTGGGCGCGGTGGGGCTCGCCTGGGCGGTGGCGGGCTACAGCCTGGCCTTCGCTCCGGGCAGCGCCTGGGTGGGCGGCATGAGCCACCTTTTCCTGGCCGGCGTCGGCCTCGAGCCCCACGGCACCATTCCCCACCTCCTGTTCATGGCCCACCAGGGCACCTTCGCGGTGATCACCGCGGCCCTCATCTCCGGCGCCGTCGTCGAGCGCATGCGCTTCGGCCCGTACCTCGTCTTCATCACCGCCTGGAGCCTCCTCGTGTACGCGCCGGTCTGTCACTGGGTGTGGGGCGGCGGCTGGCTCGGCGGCCTGGCGGCGCGCTCCTGACCGGCGTGCTGGCGCGGGCGGCCTGGGGCGGGGCGGACGGGCTGCTGGCCGGAGATCCGGCGCAGCTCGGTCGGCAGGCGGTGGCGGTGCTTGCGGTCATGGCCTACTCGGGCGCCGTCTCCTTCGGCCTGCTGAAGGCGATCGGTGCCGTCGCGGCGCTGCGGGCCACGGGACGCCACGAAGGGCTCGGCCTCGACGTGGAGCAGCACGGCGAGGAGGCGTACGGCACGGCCGAGGGAGCGATTCTGGTGCTGCCCGACTCGGCGCCGAGAACGCCGTCGCCGGTCCGGGCGCCCGCGGCCCATCGGGTAGGTCCCGCGGCGCGCTCGGCGGGAGGCGCGGCGTGAAGCTGATCACCGCGGTGATCCGCATCCGCACCGGCGAGGAGGACCTCGCGGCGGTGAACCCGGCCAGCGTCTCGCCCTGAACCCGCCCCCCGCTTCGCCTTAACACCTGAGCCCACCCATCCGTCATAGTGAATAGATGGACGAGGCCGACGCCGCCCTCGTGGCACGTGCCCGCGAGGGCGACAGGGAGGCGTTCGGGATGCTTGTACGTCGATATCTGCGCCCGGCCTATGCCGTGGCGCTGGCCAGGTTGGGTGATCCGGCGGACGCCGAGGATGTCTGCCAGGAGGCCTTTCTCACCGCCCTCGAGCGCCTCGAGAGCTGCCGCCGGCCCGCGGGGTTCGGGGCCTGGTTCCTGACCATCGTCCGGAACCGGGCCGTCGACGCCCGCCGCCGCCGCTCGGTGCGCGAAGCCCAACCGCTCGACGCGGGCGAGGAGATGGCCGCCGCCGGGGATCCCGAGCGCGACGCGGAGCGCACGGAGCGGCGCGAAGAGCTTCTCCAGGCTCTCCACCACCTCACCGAGCGCCAGCGCGAGGTGCTGCTGCTCTACGACTTCGAGGGTTGGAGCCACAAGGAGATCGCGGGGCGGTTGGGCATCTCGGAGGGCTCGGCCCGCGTCCATCTGCACAACGGCCGGCGCGCCCTGCGCGAGTGGCTGGGCGACCGGTCGACGGAGGCGAAATGACCGACGAAATCGACTCCAGACCCCTGCGAGCGCTCGACCCGGGGCGGGACCCCGAGCGCCTCGATCGACTGGTGAACGGCATCCTCGCCGCCGCCGGGCCCGAGCTCGCCCGGCGCGCCGCGGTCCACGCGGCGCGGGGGAGCCTGCTCCTGGGGCTTTCGGACTGGCTGCGCCCGGCCCTCGCGGCCGCGGCCCTCCTCGCCTTCCTCGCCTTGGCCGCCCTGCTCGGCGGCGGCACCCGGGCCGATGTCGAGCCGCCTCCCGGGCTGACTCAGGCCCTGGGCTACCCGGCGCCGGTCGCGACCTGGGTGGAGACGGAGCGCACGCCGTCGGTGGAAGAGGTGTTGATCTCCCTCGAAGGAGGCCACCATGGCCGCTAGACCGGGTGAGCCCGACGGCCTCCGGCGTCCGGCCAGGGCCCGCCGGCAGGCGCTCTTGGTGCTGCTGGTGGCTTTCGCGGCGGGCGCCCTCGCGGGCTTTGCCACCGAGCGCGTCCTCGACCGCGGCTGGCCCTGGCAGGACCACCACAGGGACCGCCACGGTCCGGCGCGGATGTTCGCGCCCGACGGCCCGCTGGGCAAGCGCCTCGACCTGACCCCGGGCCAGCGCGCCGAGATCGAGGCGATCCTCGACCAGGACGGCGCCAAGGCCAGGGTGATCTTCGACACCATGCGTCCCCGGCTCAAGGCGCTCTTCGACTCGACCACCCGGGAGGTGCGCGCGGTGCTCACCCCCGACCAGCGCAAGGAGTTCGACCGTTACGTGGCGCAGCGCCTGGCGCGCCTTCGCGAGAGGATGAAGGACGACGACTCGGGCCACGATCCCGGCGGCTCCGCGAAGGCGAAGACGCAGGGGCCGGCCGATGGGCCCACTGGACAGAACTGACCCGGCGCGAGAGCGGCCGAGATGCTGAGACCCGGAGACCTTTCATGAAACGAGTGACCAAGTACCTGATCCTGGGGGCCACCGCCGCCGCGGTGGGAGCGGGGGCCTTCGTGGTCAGCCGGCCCTCGGACAAGGAGGCGGCCGGCCCGAAGCTCGCCACGGCGTCGGTGGAGCAGCGGTCGATCCAGGTGGTGGCCGAGGCCGCCGGGCTGGTCGAGCCGGTACGCGTGGTCGAGGTGAAGTCCAACGCCTCGGGCGAGGTGCTGTCGGTGCAAGTGGACACCGGCGACCGGGTCGAGAAGGGGGCGCTCCTCGCCCAGATCGACCCGCGGGACGTCCAGAGCGCCCTGGACCAGGCCCAGGCCGACCTGGAGTCGGCGCGGGTGAGGGCCGCCACCGCCGAGGCCGTGCGGGCGCGCAACGAGCGGCTGCTCGAGCTGGGCCTCATCGCGCCCCAGGACTACGAGGCGACGAAGGACACGGCCGCCGCGGCCCAGGCGACGCTGGTGCGATCCAAGGCGACCCTCGATCTCGCCAAGAAGCGGCGCAATGACGTGACCCTCCGGGCACCGATCGCCGGCACCATCATCGAGCGCGACGTCCAGCCGGGCCAGATCATCGCCTCGGCGACGTCCGGCTTCTCGGGCGGCACCACCCTCTTCCAGATGGCCGACCTCGCGGATCTCCAGGTCCGCGCCAAGGTCGACGAGGTCGACATCGGCCAGGTCCACCCCGGCCAGACGGCCAAGGTGAGCGTCGAGACCTACCAGGGGCGGGAGTTCGTGGGCGAGGTGGCCAAGATCGAGCCCCAGGCCGTGGTCGAGCAGAACGTGACCCTCTTCCCGGTGCTCATCCACCTGGACAACTCGGAGGGGCTCCTGAAGCTCGGAATGAACGCCGAGGTGACGATCGAGATCGCCAGCCGCAACGACGTGGTGGCCGTGCCCAACGGGGCGGTGGTGAGCCTGCGCGACTCCCGCGCCGCGGCGGCGGTGGTGGGGCTCGACGAGGCCAAGCTCCAGGCGGCGTTGCAACCGGCTTCGACGGGCGGGTCCGAGGGTGGCTCCGGGGGAGGGGGCGAGGCGCAGGCGGCGGCCTCCGGCAGTGCTCCGACAAGCGAGGAGTGCATGTCGCTGTTCCAGAAGATGCGCTCGGGCGGCGGGACTGGTGGGGCTTCGGCCCTCAGCGCCGACGAGCGCACGAAGATGGCCGAGTGCCGCAAGCAGTTCGAAGCCCGCAGCGCGGAGCGCGGGGGCGGCTCGGGCTCGGGTACAGGAGGCACCGGCGACGCCCGCCCGGCCCTGGTCTTCGTCGAGACGCCCCAGGGGCCGGAGCCCAAGCGGGTGATCCTGGGCCTCAACGACTGGGAGTTCACCGAGGTCAAGCAGGGCCTCGAGCCCGGCCAGCAGGTGATCCTGGTCTCGGTGGCCGCCCTCCAAAAGCAGCAACAGGCGCTGACCGACCGGATCCGCCAGCGCATGAGCGGCCCGATCGCCGGCTCGCGGAGCAACAACCGCAGCAGCAGCGGCAACCGCGGCGGCGGGAGGTGAGGCCGTGCTGATCTTCGAGATCTTCCGCGTCGCGATCGAGGCGATCCTGGCCAACAAGCTGCGCTCGCTCCTGACCATGCTCGGGGTGATCATCGGCATCGCCGCCGTGATCACCATGGTGGCCCTCGGCGAGGGCGCGCAGCGCTCGATCCAGGAGCGCCTGTCCACCCTCGGCACGAACGTCCTCACCGTGCGCCCGGGCCAGTCGTTCTTCGGCGGTCTGGGCCGCGGGGCGGCGCCGCTCAAGGTCGAGGACGCCGAGGCCTTGAAGTCGGACCCGCACTACATCTCCGCCGTGGTGCCCGAGATGGAGGGCCGCTACCAGGTCCAGGCGGGGGCGGCCAACGGCAACCTCTCCATCGTCGGCACTTGGCCGAGCTACTTCGAGGTCAACTCCAACGATCTGGCCGTCGGGCGCTTGTTCAGCCCTACCGAAGACCGCGGGCGGCGGCGGGTGGCGGTGCTGGGCGCCCTGGTGGGCGACGAGCTCGGCGGGGTGGATACCCAGTCGCTGGTGGGCCAGACGATCCGCATCCGGAGCATTCCGTTCAAGGTGATCGGGGTGCTCGCCGAGAAGGGCGCGATGGGCTTCTTCAACCCGGACGAGGACATCTACATCCCGCTCGCGACCGCCCAGCTCCGGGTCATGGGAACCGATCACATCCGCTCGATCAGCGTCCAGGTGACGAGCCAGGAGGACATGGAGCTGGCGACGGGCGAGATCGACCAGGTGATGCGCCGCGAGCACCGGCTGCGCCCGGGCGAGGACCCGGACTTCAACGTGCGCGACCAGGCCTCGCTCCTGTCGACCATCCAGGAGACCTCCCGGACGTTCGGGTTCCTGCTCGCCGGGATCGCCGCCATCTCGCTGCTGGTGGGCGGGATCGGGATCATGAACATCATGCTCGTCTCGGTGACCGAGCGCACTCGCGAGATCGGGCTGCGCAAGTCCCTGGGGGCGCGGCGGCAGGACATCCTGCTCCAGTTCCTGATCGAGGCCCTCGTGCTCTGCCTGTCGGGGGGCGCCCTGGGCCTGCTGGCCGGCATGGCCGGTTCCTACGCTCTCCAGCGGGTGGCGGGCTGGAACATGGCGATCTCGCCCGAGGCGGTGCTCCTGGCCTTCGGCTTCTCCGGGCTGGTGGGGGTCTTCTTCGGCCTCTGGCCGGCCCGCCGGGCCGCCAGTCTCGAGCCCATCGAGGCCCTGCGTTACGAGTAGGAGATCCGCTGAGAGCCCCGGGCGGTGCGGGGGCGGTCAGTGGAGCAGCTTTTCCAGGTGGTCGGCCACCGCTTCCGCCGTGAAGCCGAAGTGCTGCGCCAGGTCCTTCCACGGGGCCGAAGCTCCGAAGCCCTCCATGGCGTGGACCGCGCCGCGGTCGCCCACGTACTTGTGCCACCCGAGGGGTGAGCCGGCCTCCACGGCGAGCCGGCAGGGGATCGACGGCGGCAGCACCGAGCTCCGGTACCCCTCGGGCTGGGCGTCGAAACGGTCCCACGACGGCAGGCTCACCACCCGCACCCGCTGGCCCCGGTCGGCGAGGATACGGGCCGCCTCGACGGCCAGGGGGACCTCCGAGCCGGTGGCGATGAGGATCGCCTCGGCCGGCCCACCCTCGGGCTCGGAGAGCACGTAGCCGCCGCGGGAGACGCCGTCGGCCGCCCGGCCGGCGGTCTCGGCGAGCACCGGAAGCCCCTGGCGGGTGAGGGCGAGCGCGGTGGGCCCGTCGGTGCGTTCGAGCGCCGCCCGCCATGCCGCCGCCGTCTCGCGGGCGTCGGCCGGGCGGAGGACCGAGAGCCTCGGGATCGCCCGCAGCGCTGCGAGCTGGGAGATCGGCTGGTGGGTCGGGCCGTCCTCGCCGAGGAAGATCGAGTCGTGGGTGAAGAGGTAGACCACCGGCAGCCCCATCAGGGCGGCCAGTCGGATCGCCGGGCGCATGTAATCGGAAAAGATCAGGAACGTGGCACCGTACGGGCGAAGCCCGCCGGAGAGGGCGAGGCCATTCAGGATGGCGCCCATGGCGTGCTCGCGGACGCCGAAGTGGATGTTGCGCCCGGCCGGCTTGCCCGGGGCGAAGAAGGGCTCGCCCTTGATCGTGGTGTTGTTCGAGGCTGCGAGATCAGCCGAGCCGCCCACCAGCTCGGGCAGCTCGCCCGCCAGGGCGTTGAGCACCTTGCCCGAGGCCTTGCGGGTGGCCATGGGGCCGTCGCCCTCCCTGAACTCCGGGACCAGGCGCCGCCAGAACGACGGCAGCTCACCGGCCAGGCGCCGCGCGAGCTCGCCGGCCGCCTCCGGGTGAGACGAGGCGTAGCGCTCGAGGGTCTTGTCCCACTTGGCTGCGAGGCGCGCGCCCTTCTTGACGGCGGCGGCGAAGGCCTCCCGGGCGCCGTCGGGCACCCGGAAGGTGGGCTCCTCGGGCCAGCCCATGGCCCGCTTGGTGGCCGCCACCTCCTCGGTGCCCAGCGGCGCGCCGTGGGCCTCGGGGCTGTCCTGCTTGTGAGGGCTGCCGTAACCGATGTGGGTGCGCACCACGGTCAGGCTCGGGCGCTCCGTCTCGTCGACCATGGCGGTCATGGCGCGGTGCAGCGCCTTGAGGTCGTTGCCGTCGTCGACGTGCTGGACGTGCCAGCCGTACGCCTCGTAGCGCGCCCCCACGTCCTCGGTGAACGAGATGTCGGTCGAGCCGTCGATGGTGATCTGGTTGGAGTCGTAGAGGACGTTGAGCTTGCCGAGCGCCAGGTGACCGGCGAGGGAAGAGGCTTCGGAGGTGATCCCCTCCATCAGGTCGCCGTCGCTCACCACGACCCAGGTGCGGTGGTCGAAGAGGTCGAAGCCCTCGCGGTTGAAGCGCGCGGCGAGATGCCGCTCGGCCAGGGCCATGCCCACGGCGTTGCCCAGGCCCTGGCCCAGGGGCCCGGTGGTGGTCTCGACCCCGGGGGTGAGGCCGTGCTCGGGGTGTCCCGGCGTCTTTGAGCCGAGCTGGCGGAAGCGCTCGAGCTCGGCCAGGGGCAGGTCGTAGCCCGCCAGGTGGAGCAGGCCGTAGAGAAGCGCCGAGGCGTGGCCGCAGGAGAGGACGAAGCGGTCGCGGTTGGGCCAGTCGGGCCGGCGCGGGTCGAAGCGCAGGTGGCGGCTCCAGAGCAGGTAGGCCATGGGCGCCTGCCCCATGGGGGCGCCGGGATGGCCCGAGTGGGCGCGCTCGACCATGTCGACGGCCAGGAAGCGGAGAGTGTCGATGGCGAGCTGGTCCCGCTCAGCGCGGGAAGTGCGGTCGGTCATGGGGGCCTCCTGGGCGGTTTCCGAAGAAAGAGGATAGCGGGGATCGGCGGCAGCGTCCAACCCCCGGTTTCTTTGACTCCGCTTCCCCCGGAGCGTAGAATCTCCCCTCCCCGCAGGGGCCCCGCGGAGAGGTGCTGGAGTGGTCGAACAGGGCTGCCTGCTAAGCAGTTGTCCGGGGTAACCTGGACCGAGGGTTCGAATCCCTCCCTCTCCGCCATCTGGAAGAGTTCCTTCGCTTTGGAGATCGAGTAGCGTCCAGCGGCAGTGGCTGCGCCCAGGGATCGCCCCCCCGCCCACGCCCATCAGCTCGGCTACGCTGACCTGCGTGGCTTCTCCAGACCGGTGGATCCATCGCATCGCCCCCCTCACCCTCGATGCCTCTCCCACCCTCGCGGGGGGAGAGGGACGCCGATCGGCTGGATCTCCCCCCTCACCCTCGATCCCTCTCCCACCCTCGCGGGGGGAGAGGGACGCCGATCGGCTGGATCTCCCCCCTCACCCTCGATCCCTCTCCCACCCTCGCGGGGGGAGAGGGACGCCCCCACCCCGTCTCGCCGTGTCCGAGAACTCGGCTCGTTCGTCCCGAGGACCGTCTGAGGACTGATCGAGGAGGTCTTTGCCCACGGTTCGGATCGTCCTTTGCATCGATGTACTCTCGACTCGAACCTCGGAGGGAGGAGCCCGTGCCATGACGCTGCGATCTGTCAACCCCGCCACTGAAGAGCTGATCCGCGAGTATGAGGAGCACGACGAGGCCGCCATCGGGCGGCTGCTCGAGCGCGCCTGGGGAGCGTTCACCGCGTGGCGCGAGACCGGCTTCGCCGAGCGCGCCGAGCGGATGCGCGCGGCGGCGGAGCTCCTCCGCGACCGCTCGGACGAGTGGGGGGCGCTCATGACCCTCGAGATGGGCAAGCCCATCCGCCAGGCGAAGGCCGAGGCCGAGAAATGCGCCCGGGTGTGCGACTACTTCGCCGAGAACGCCGAGGTCTTCCTGGACGGCGAGGAGATCTCCACCGACGCCTCCCGCAGCGGCGTCCGCTACGACCCCCTGGGGCCGGTGCTCGCCGTCATGCCCTGGAACTACCCCTTCTGGCAAGTCTTCCGCTTCGCCGCCCCGACTTTGATGGCGGGCAACGTGGGGCTGCTCCATCACGCCGAGAACGTGCCGGGCTGCGCCGTCGCCATCGAGGAGATCTTTCGCGAGGCGGGGTTCCCGGGAGGGGCGTTCACCACAGTGCTCTCCTGGCACCGGACGGTACCGGCGATGATCGGCCACCGGGCGGTGCGGGCGGTCTCCCTGACCGGGAGCGTCCGGGCGGGCCGGGCGGTGGCCTCGGAGGCGGGGCGGTACCTCAAGAAGACGGTCCTCGAGCTGGGCGGCTCGGACCCCTTCATCGTGCTCGCGGACTGCGACCTCGCGGAAGCCGCGGAGCAGGCGGTCCGGGCGCGCACCCAGAACAACGGCCAGAGCTGCATCGCCGCCAAGCGGTTCTTGGTGGCCGAGGAGATCGCCGTCGACTTCGAGGCGGAGCTGGTCCGGCGCATGGAGGCCCTCACGGTGGGCGACCCGAGCGATCCGGACGTCGATGTGGGGCCGATCGCCCGGGAGGACCTCCTCGACGCCCTCCACGACCAGGTGGAGCGCTCGGTGGCGGCCGGCGCGCGACTCGCAACCGGCGGCGAGCGGCTCGATCGGAAGGGCTGGTTCTACCGGCCGACGGTGCTGGCGGACGTGGAGCCCGGCATGGCGGCCTTCGACGAGGAGGTGTTCGGTCCGGTGGCGGCCATCGTCCGGGTGCGGGATGCCGAGCACGCGGTGGAGCTGGCGAACCGGTCGGAGTACGGGCTGGGGGCGAGTGTCTGGACGGGGGACGTGGCGGCGGGAGAGGCGTTGGTGGGGAGGCTGGAGGCGGGGAATGTGTTCGTGAACGGCATCGTGAAGTCGGATCCCCGGTTGCCGTTCGGGGGGGTGAAGGATTCGGGGTACGGGCGGGAGCTTTCGGGGTTCGGGATCCGGGAGTTTGTGAACGTGAAGACGGTGTGGGTGAAGTAGCAGAGGTTGTTGGGCCGGGGTTGGGGTGGCGACGGCCCCGGGGGCGGCAAGGGTTCGGCGGCGGACTGCGCCGGCGAACCCTTGCGCACCCTCGAGGCCTGCGTAAGCCGTCGGCTGTACCGCTGGGTCCCTTCGTCGGGGCGGATCCCGAACGACGATGGGGAGGAGAGGGGGTGGATGGGCGGGGTCGGTGGTTGGCGCGCGGGGCTCAGAGCTTGTGAATGAATCTCCGGCCGTCGCGAGGGCGTTCCCGCGCGCCGCTCGCAAGGCGCGCCGACGCAGGCGTAGCGGGGCCTACGTCGAGGAGGCGCAACGCCGCGAGGGGTGATGCGGGGACGGCCGCAGTAGGTCGGAGGTTCATTCACAAGCTCCTAGCCTTCCGGGGGGCGTCTTACTGTGAGGACGGGGCAGGGGGCGTGTTGGACGACTCGCTCGGCGGTGGAGCCGAGGAGGAGGTGGGCGAGGCCGGAGCGGCCGTGGGTGCCCATGGCCACCATGTCCACCTTGCGCTCCTTCGCGATCCGCACGATGCACTCCGCCGGAATGCCCTCGGAGATCAAGAGCTCGATCTTCAGGTTCTCCCTGCGCAGCGGCGCGACGAGGGCGTCGAGGCGATCCCGCAGGCTGGCGCGGAGCTCGTCGGTGAACTTGAAGAAGGTGCCGGCCGGGCCGTAGGAGCGGTACTCCGCGGGCACGTGGAAAACGTGGAGCAGGATCACCCTCGTCGCCTGGTCGCTGAGGGACACGCAGTGATCGGCGGCGACGAGGGCCGCCTCCGCGTCGCTCGAGAAGTCGGTGGGCACGAGCAGGGTCCGCGGCGCGCTCTCGGGCCGGGGGTCCTCCGGATGCACGGAGAGCACCGGCGCCTCCGCGCCTTGGACGATCCGCTCGGCGGTGGAGCCCAGCAGCAGGTGGCGAAAGCCCGTGAGCCCCCGGGTGCCGACGACGAGCATGTGGGCGTGGCGTTCGGCGGCGGCGGTGAGCACCGCCTGGGCCGGCATGCCGTCGAGGAGCAAGGCCTCGGCGTCGATCCCTTCGAGCTCGGGGCGGGCGAGGATCTCGTCCAGGCGCTCGCGCGCCGCCTCCCGGAGGTCGTTGTCGAGGGTCAGGGGCGGCGCCGCGAAGTCCGCCACCGGCATGGGAGGCGCCAGCACGTGGGCCAGGAGGAGCCGCGCTCCGTGGGAACGGGCGGTCTGGGTCGCCCAGGAAATGGCCAGCTCCGAAGGCGGCGAGAAGTCGGTGGCGACGAGGACGCTGTCGAGCGGATCGGACATGTCGGTTGCCCCGGGGAGGACGCCTCCAGTATAGCCCCGCGTGGTTGAGACGGCGGCGGCGGCGTGGTAGCTTCACAGGCCGCCCAGCCGGCTTTTTCGCCCGCCACCACTGCTTGCGCCGAGATCCACCATGACCAAGGACACCTCCACGGGACCCGTCCGGGTCCGTTTCGCGCCCTCGCCCACCGGGTTCCTCCACGTCGGAGGGGCGCGCACGGCGATCTACAACGAGCTTCTCCGGCGCCACCGGGGCGGCGAGCTCATCCTGCGCATCGAGGACACCGACCGGGAGCGCTCGGACGAGGCCATGACGCGCCAGATCCAGGAGGCCCTGGCCTGGCTCGGAGTGGAGTGGGACGAGGGGCCGTTCCTCCAGAGCGAGCGGGTCGAGCGCCACCTCGAGCTCGCCGGGCGCCTGCTCGCCGAGGGCAAGGCCTACCGCTGCTTCTGTAGCCCCGACGAGCTCGAGACCATGCGCCGGGAAGCTCAGGCGGCCAAGCGCACGTTCCGCTACCCGCGCCGCTGCCTGGCGCTCTCGGCGGAGGAGGTCGAGGCGCGGGTCGCGGCGGGCGAGCCGTTCGCGGTGCGCTTCAAGCTCCCGGAGCTGCCGATCCGCTTCCGGGACCTGGTGCGGGGCGAGGTCGAGTTCGGCGAAGAGGCGGCCCTGGACGACTTCATCCTGCTCCGCTCCGACGGCTCGCCGACGTACCACATGTCGGTGGTGGCCGACGACATGGACATGGGCGTGACCCACGTGATCCGGGGCGAGGACCACCTCTCGAACACCCCCAAGCACGTGCCGCTGTTCGAGGCGCTGGGCGCGCGGCCGCCGGTCTTCGCCCACCTGCCGCTCATCCTGGGGCCCGACAAGAAGCGCCTGTCGAAGCGCACCGGCGCGACCTCGGTCGAGGAGTTCCGGGCCCAGGGGATTCTGCCGCAGGCGCTCTACAACTACCTGGCGCTCCTCGGCTGGTACCCGGGCGAGGAGCGGGAGATCCTGTCGCGCGAGGAGATGTTCGAGCTCTTCGAGACCGACGGCCTGAACTCGTCGGCGGCGGTCTTCGATCCCGACAAGCTCGCATGGGTCAACGGCCAGTACATGTCCTCGCTGCCCCTCGAGGAGATCGAGGCGCGGCTGGCGCCCTTCCTGGACCCCATCCTGGAGGCAGTGGGGGGGCCGGAGCCGGGGGCGCTCGAGGGCGCCGAGCGGGAGCGCTTCGACGCGGCGGTCGACCTCCACCGCCGGCGCGCTCGGGACCTCGCCCAGCTCGCCGAGGTGATCGGGCCCTACTTCGCCGAACGCCTGGTCTACGACGAGGAGCTCGCCGGGAAGTTCCGGGGAGACCCGGCGCTTCCAGCGCTCCTCGAGGCGCTTCGCGAGGGCTACCGCGCCGCCGAGCCCTTCGCCGTCGAGCCCCTGGAGGCCGCTCTCCGGGCGCTGGCCGAGGAGCGCGGGGTCAAGGCGGCGGTGCTCATCCACCCGCTGCGCATGGCCCTCTCGGGCGCCAAGGCTGGTCCCCCGGTCTTCGACCTGGTGGCGGCCATGGGCCGCGAGGCGACCGACCGCCACCTGGGGCACTTCCTCGCCTGGCTCGGACAGGGCGGTTGAGGCCGGAGGCGAGGCCAGGAATCCCGCGGCTCGCGGCGCGGTTGTAATTTCGGGCTACCGGCCGGCTCCGATCGAAAAGGCACTCCCGAGTTTGCTTGACCCGATCGGACCGTCCGGTAACCTCTCGTCCCCGTTGGGAGGTCGTCTAATGGCAAGACATGCGGCTCTGGACCGCAGAATCGGGGTTCGAGTCCCTG
>CAVUBL010000007.1:0-517825 GCA_963739795.1 uncultured Acidobacteriota bacterium
AGTCAGTCCAACGTAGAGCGGGTGATCGGGCGGCTGGTGACCGACGAAGGGATTCCGCCGCAGGTTCTTCGAGGACCCGGTGACCGCGATTCGCCAGGTCGTCGAGAGCGGCTTTGAGCTCAACGCCTGCGAGGCGCAAGCTCTGGTCGCCATCGATCCCCACCGGGTGGAGCGCTTCGTCGAGGCGCTCCACCCCTGCATCCAGAAGGTCGAGCTCCAGGGAGGACGCACGTGAGCTTCATCGAATCCCGAGGGCTTCGCGGGCCGGTTGCCGCCGCGGCGCTCCTCTGTCTCAGCACCCTGGCCACTCCGGCCGCCCGCGCGGCGGAGGGCGACGCCGCCGCGCCGGGCCAGCCGTTGACCCTCGAGCAGGCGATCGAGCACGCCCTCGAGAAGAACGAGAACATCGTGATCGAGCGCGCGGCCGCTCGATTCCGCGGAGGCCGCCGTTTCCGGCGCCCACGGCGCCTACGATCCGCAGCTCACGGTCGGGCGCCGGCTGGGGGAAGGTGACGCCGCCGGTCAACTCCTCCTTCTCGGGCGCGCCAGCGGGCCAGCTGTCGCCCACCGGCCGCACCGCCGAGGCGAACGCGTCGCTCGACCAGCTCCTGACGCACCGGGGCCATGCTCTCGGTGACGGCCGGCTCGTCGCGGGTCACGAGCAACGGGGGCGTTCGTCTTCCTGTCGCCGGCCTACCAGAGCCAGCTCGGCGTCGAGGTGCGCCAGCCGCTGCTGCGCGACCGGGCCATCGACTCGGCGCGCTTCGGGCTGCGAGGTCGCCGCCGCCGACCGCGACCGGGCGCCGGCCGCGCTGCGCCGGCAGGTCACCGAGACCGTGGCGGCGGTGGAGCAGGCCTACTGGACGCTGGTCGCGGCACGACGCGCCGTGGGCGTGGAGCAGGAGGCGGTGGATCTGGCCAACAAGCAGCTCTCGGAGACTCGGATTCGAATCGACGCCGGCAGCTCTCCGGAGACCGAGGTCGCCCAACCGCGGGCCGAGCTCGAGCGGCGGCGAGGCGACCTGCTGGCCGCCCGGGAAGCCGAGGCGCGGGCCGAGACGGCCTTGAAGCGCCTGATCCTCGGGCGCCGAGGACGACGTGTGGGCCGAGCGACTCGATCCGGTCGACAAGGCCGAAGTCGAGGTCGAGCCGATGGACGTCGAGGCCGCGATGACGCGGGCTCTCGCTTCGCGGCCCGAGCTCGACGCCGCCGAGGCGACGGCCTCGAGCGCCGCCGGGCGGAGACCGCCTTCGCCAAAAACCGGATCCTGCCGGCCCTGGACATCGTCGCCTCCTACGACCGGTTCGGACTCAAGGGATCGCGCAACCCCTCCGGAACGTCGTTCCCCGGGCTGCCGACGGACGTTCCGCCGGCACTCGAGGGCAACCTGGGCGACACCGTCGACCAGATCGGCAACGGCGATTTCGACGACGCCCGGTTGTAGCTCCAACTCCAGGTGCCGATCGGCAACCGCGTCGGCGCGGGCGAACGCCCGGATCGCCGCCAATACCGAGCGGCAGGCCGAGGCCGACCTCTCGGGCACCCAGAAGGCCATCCGCGCCGAGATCCTGGACGCGGCGGCCGCCCTCGAGACGGCCGCCGGCCGGATCGACGCCGCCCGCGCCGAGCGCGAGGCCGCCCAGATCCAGCTCTCGGCCGAGCAAGACCGTTTCTCCGCCGGGCTGTCCACGAACTTCCTGGTGCTCACCCGCCAGAACGACCTGGCGAGCGCCCGGCTCTCCGAGATCCAGGCCCTGACCGACTACCGCGCGGCGCTGCGCCGAGATGGCCCGCGCGACCGGCTCGCTGCTCGACGAGCGTCACATCGAGCTCCAGCAGAGCCCGAAGTGAGGAAGCGAGGAGATTTTCCATGGCAAAGCGAATGATTCTGATGCTGGTCATCGTGGCCGTCGTCGTGACGGCCCTCGGAGCGGTGAAGTACCGCCAGGTGCAGGCGGCCATCGCCCAGGGGAAGGCCTACCAGCCGCCGCCCGAGGCGGTCACCACCGTCACCACCAGCGAGGCACGGTGGGATGCGACGCTCTCCGCCATCGGCACGGCGGCCGCGGTCCAGGGCGTCATGGTCGCCGCCGACCTGCCGGGGATCGTCGAGCACATCGGCTTCGACTCCGGGACCCCGGTCCGCAAGGGCGACGTGCTCGTCAAGCTCGACACCAGGCAGGAGGAGGCGCAGCTCCAGGCCGCCAAGGCCCAGCGCGACCTCGCGCGGACCCGTCTCGCCCGCATCCAGAACCTGCGCGACAAGGGCGTGACGTCCCAGAGCGAGCTCGACGATGCCGCATCCCAGCTCGCGCAGGCCGACGCCCGGGTGAGCGAGATCCGCGCCACGATCGAGCGCAAGACGATCCGGGCGCCCTTCTCCGGCGCCCTGGGCATCCGCCAGGTCGACCTCGGCCAGTACCTCGCGGGCGGCGCCCCGGTGGTGCCCCTCCAGTCGCTCCATCCGGTCTACGTCAACTTCTCGGTGCCCCAGCAACAGGTCACTCGCCTGGCGGTGGGCACGCCGGTGAGCGTGACCGTCGAGGCCCCGGCGCAGGCCGCGGGCGACGCGCCCGCCCAGCTCGAGGGCAAGGTCACGGCGATCGACTCCGTCATCGACCCGGCGACCCGCAACGTCCAGGTGCAGGCGACGTTCGAGAACCCGAAGGAGGTGCTCAAGCCGGGCATGTTCGTCGAGGCGCACGCGCACCTTGGCCAAGGCTCGGTGATCATCGCCCTGCCGACGTCGGCGATCAGCTACGCACCGTACGGCGACTCGGTCTTCGTGGTCGGCGAGATGAAGGGGCCCGACGGCAAGAGCTACCTCGGCGTGAGCCAGAAGTTCGTGAAGCTGGGTGCCTCGCGCGGCGACCAGGTGGCGGTGCTCTCGGGGCTCGAGCCCGGCGAGGAGGTGGTGACGTCGGGCGTGTTCAAGCTGAGAAACGGCGCGGCGGTGCTGGTGAACAACGAGGTACAGCCGGGCAACAACCCGTCGCCGAACCCCGCGGATAGCTGATGCCCCCCGCAACCCCTCGAGCCCCTTCCCACCCGACGGGGGGGAAGGGAACGTCTCCTCCCGCGAGGGATCAAGAGCGGAATCAGACATAGGAAATCGAGTCCTGTCATGAAGATCACCGACCTGTTCATCAAGCGGCCCGTGCTGGCGATCGTGGTCAATCTGATCATCCTGATCGCCGGGATCCAGGCGGTTCGCTCGCTCTCGGTACGCCAGTATCCGCGCAGCGACGTCGCCGTGGTCACGGTGACCACTGCGTACGTGGGCGCCAACGCCGACCTGGTGCGCGGCTTCATCACCACCCCGCTCGAGCGCGTCATCGCGAGCGCCGACGGCATCGACTACATGGAGTCGTCGAGCACCCAGGGGATCTCGACGATCACCGTCCACCTGAAGCTCAACTACGACACCAACGCGGCCCTGACCCAGATCCAGGCCAAGGTCGCTCAGGTGCGAAACGACCTGCCGCCCGAGGCCGAGGCGCCGATCATCCAGCTCCAGACCGCGGACACCCAATTCGCGGCCATGTACATCGGCTTCTCCTCGGAGGACCTGGACCAGAACCAGGTCTCGGACTACCTGACCCGGGTGGTCCAGCCCAAGCTCTCGGCGATCAGCGGGGTCCAGAAGGCCGACATCCTGGGCGGCCGCACCTTCGCCATGCGCATCTGGCTCGAGCCGGACAAGATGGCGGCCCGCGGCATCTCGCCGTCGGACGTGCGCCAGGCGCTGGCCCAGAACAACTACCTCTCGGCCCTCGGCCGCACCAAGGGCTCCATGGTGTCGGTGAACCTGGTGGCGAACACCGCCCTCCAAACCGCCGACGAGTTCCGCCAGCTCGTGGTCAAGGAGAAGGACGGGGTGGTCGTGCGCCTGGGCGAGATCGCCGAGGTGGCGCTGGGCGCCGAGAACTACGACTCCGAGGTCCGCTTCTCCGGCCAGACGGCGGTCTTCCTCGGCGTCTGGGTGCTGCCCACGGCCAACTCCCTCGATGTCATCGGCCGGGTGCGCGACGCCCTGCCGGAGATCGAGTCCCAGCTTCCCGCCGGGATGAAGGTGGCCATCGCCTACGACTCCACCGGCTACATCAAGGACGCCATCCAAGAGGTGCTCAAGACGCTCACCGAGACCCTCTTCATCGTGATCCTGGTGATCTTCCTCTTCCTGGGGTCCGTGCGCTCGGTGCTCATCCCGGTGGTGGCGATCCCGATCTCGCTGATCGGCGCGGTTTTCTTGATGCTCCTCGCCGGCTTCACCATCAACCTGCTCACCCTGCTCGCCATCGTGCTCTCGGTCGGCCTGGTGGTCGACGACGCCATCGTCATGGTGGAAAACGTCGAGCGCCATCTCCACATGGGCGCCTCCCCCTTCCGGGCGGCGATCGAGGCCGCCCGCGAGCTGGCCGGCCCGATCGTCGCCATGACCATCACTCTGGCTGCGGTCTACCTGCCGATCGGCCTCCAGGGCGGGCTGACCGGCTCGCTCTTCCGGGAGTTCGCCTTCACCCTGGCCGGCGCGGTGATCATCTCCGGAGTCGTGGCGCTGACGCTCTCTCCCATGATGGGCTCGAAGCTGCTCTCCGCCGGAGCCACCGAGAAGGGCTTCGCCGGGATGATCAACCGCCACTTCGAGGTGGTGCGGCGCACCTATGCGCGGCTGCTCACCGGCACTCTCGCCTACCGGCCGGTGGTGCTGGTGCTGTGGGGCCTCGTGGCGCTCTTGATCGTGCCGCTCTACCTCTTCTCCGGCAAGGAGCTGGCACCCACCGAGGACCAGGGGGTGGTGTTCGGGATCGTGCAGGCCGCGGCCAACTCGACCCTCGACCAGACCAAGCTCTACACCGCCCAGATCGAGAAGGCATTCGAGTCGATTCCCGAGACGGTACGTACCTTCCAGGTGACCTTCCCCACCGGCGGATTCAGCGGCATGATCGCCAAGCCCTGGAGCGAGCGGCAGCGCAACACGCAACAGCTCCAGGTCGAGCTGGCCGGGAAGGTGGCGAAGATCCCCGGGGTGCGGATGATCCCGCTCGTCCCACCCGCCCTGCCCGGAGGCGGCGACTACCCGGTGGACTTCGTCGTCGCCTCGACCCGCGACCCCCAGGAGCTGGTGACCTTCGCCAACCAGCTCGTCAAGAAGGCCTACGAGAGCGGGATGTTCATCTACGCCGACTCGGATCTGAAGTTCGACCAGCCCCAGGCCGAGGTGGTGTTCGATCGCGACAAGCTGCGTTCGCAGGGGGTGGACCTCTCCCAGGCCGGCCGCGACCTCGCGACGATGCTCGGCGGCAACTACGTGAACCGCTTCAGCATCCAGGGGCGCAGCTACAAGGTGATCCCGCAGATCAAGCGCGCCGAGCGCCTGACCCCGGATCAGCTCTCCGGGATCTACGTCACCGGGCCCGGCGACCGGCTCGTGCCCTTGTCGACCTTCGCCACCTTGAAGACCACCACCGAGCCGCGCGAGCTCAAGCGCTTCCAGCAGCTCAACGCGGTGCGGATCCAAGGGGTGATCCCGCCCGGGGTCTCCCTCGACAAGGCCTTGGGCCTCCTCGAGGAGCAGGCCCGCGAGATCCTGCCCAAGGGGTTCACCGTCGACTACGCCGGCGAGTCGCGTCAGCTCCGCAGGGAGGCCAGCAAGTTCCTGGGCACCTTCGGGCTTTCGGCGATCCTCATCTACCTGGTGCTGGCGGCGCAGTTCGAGAGCTTCCGCGACCCGTTCATCATTCTCGCCGGCTCGGTGCCGCTGGCGCTGGCCGGCTCGCTGGTGTTCTCGTTCCTGGGCTTCACTACGCTCAACATCTACAGCGAGGTGGGCCTGATCACCCTGGTCGGGCTGATCGCCAAGAACGGCATCCTGATGGTGGAGTTCGCCAACAAGCTCCAGGAGACCGGGTTGGGCAAGCTGCAGGCGATCATCGACGCGTCGAGCACGCGGCTGCGGCCGATCCTGATGACCACGGCGGCCACGGTGGTCGGCCACACGCCGCTGATCTTGGCCTCGGGGCCGGGCGCGGGTGCC
Source organism: uncultured Acidobacteriota bacterium (assembly GCA_963739795.1). Classification (GTDB taxonomy): domain Bacteria; phylum Acidobacteriota; class Thermoanaerobaculia; order Multivoradales; family DATKCC01; genus CAVUBL01. The sequence goes on from CAVUBL010000007.1 coordinate 6,039, forward strand.
CGGAACTCCATCGGCATCATGCTGGTTTCGGGCATGATCATCGGCACCGCCTTCACGCTCTTCGTGGTGCCCTCGATCTACATGGTGGTGGCTCGCACGCGGACGGTGGAGGCGGGCGAGGAGGAGGGACTGCCGGTGCTCGAGGAAACGATCCCGAACCTGGCCGGCATGGCCAGGTAGGCGCCTTCCAGCGTCCGGCCGAGGCTTGCACGGCCTGGAGTACCATGGCTGCTGAATGAACTCCAGGTCGTTGTCTTTCGAGGAGGTGCTCGCCGAGGAGCGCCGTGCGATCGGCGTCGAGGCGGGGGAGGGCGACGCCCCGGCGGCCCTGTGTATCTCGGGGGGCGGCATCCGCAGCGCCACCTTCGCCCTCGGAGTGGTCCAGGGCCTCGCCGCCCACGGCCTCCTCGAACACTTCCACTACCTCTCCACGGTCTCGGGCGGCGGCTACCTGGGCGGCCTACTCTCCGCCTGGGCCCATCGCGCGGGCGGGATCGCCGAGGTCGCGGGGCGGCTGCGACCCGACGCCCCGGCGCCGGGTCCGGGCCAGGCCGACCCCATCGCTCACCTGCGGGAGTACAACAACTACCTCTCGCCGCGCCGCGGAGCCCTCTCCTCGGACACCTGGACCCTGGTGGCCACGGTGCTCCGGAACGTCCTGCTCAACTGGCTCGTGCTGCTGCCCGTGCTCATGTTGGCGGCGATGCTCCCGCGCCTCTACCTGGCCGCCCTCGCGTTCCCGGAGCAGCTCTATCGCTCGGTCCTCTTCGCGGGCGGCGCACCCGACTACGCGGCGCCCCGGCTCGACGCCATCAGCGACTCGATCTGGGTGCGCCAGGGCCTGCCGTTGGCGTCGGCCGTGCTGTTCGCCTGGGCCCTGTTCAACGTCCTGCGCTACCTGCCGGGCGTGGGCGGGCGCGACCACGGGCGCAACGAGTTTCTGAGGAACGTTCTCGCGCCGCTCACCGGCTCGGTCCTCACCTTCCTGGCCTTCGACTCCCTCTTCTTCCTGGGGGGCAACTACACCGACTACAGCCACCTCGCGCCGGACGTCCTCTGGACGGTGGTGCCGGCCGCCTCGGCCTGGGTCGCCTTCCTCGTCTTCCACCGCCGGCCGCTCCGCGAGCGCTTCCGACTGCTCTTCGGGCCCTTGTCTCTCTCCATCCCGTTCATGGCGGCAGGCACCGGCGCCGCCGCCTGGATCACCACCAACTACCTGCTCTGGAGCCCGGACCCGACGGCCAGCCTGACCTGGGCGGAGTACGTGACCATCGGCCCGCCCCTGATTCTCCTCGGCTTCTTCCTGGGCGCCGTCCTGTTCGGCGGCCTCTCGAGCCGCTTCCTCGGGGACCGGGACCGGGAGTGGATGGCGCGGGCGGTGGGCAACGTGTTGATCGCGGCGGTCGGCTGGTTCGTCCTCGCCGGGCTGGTCCTGGTCGTGCCGCGCTGGGCGCTCCACCGGGAGTGGCTCGACGGGGTTCTGGCGGTGGTGGGCTCGGCGAGCGCCGCGGCGAGCGCGCTGGGCGGCTGGCTTTCCTCGGGTGACGGCTCGGGGCACAAGGGTGGGGGGCTCGGGCGCTGGCTGGTGGCGAAGCTCGCGCCCCTCCTCTTCGTCGCCAGCCTGGTGGCCGGCCTCGCCATCCTGACCGACGTGCTCCTGCTCGCCGCGGGCCGGCTGCCCGGCCTGTCGGGGATCGCGAGCCTCCAGGTGCTCGACGCCCGCGGAGCACCCCTCGGCTGGCGCGAGCACTACGAGATTCTCCACTTTTCGAACCCGCTCCTGCTCCTGGCGATGATCGTCGCCCTGGCCCTTCTCGCCTGGGGCGCGGCCCGCTTCATCGACACCAACACCTTCTCGCTCCACGGCATGTACCGCGACCGCCTGGTGCGCGCCTACCTCGGCGCCTCGAACCCCGACCGCAGCGCCCACCGCTTCACCGGGTTCGCCGCGGGCGACGACCTGGCCATGTCCGATCTCGCGGCCCAGCCCGTGGCCAGACCCGGAGCGGAAGAGGACCGGCCCTCTCAGCCGTTCCACGTCGTCAACCTCACCCTCAACCTGGTGGCGCCCGGGCGCCTGGCCTGGCAGCAGCGCAAGGCCCGCTCGTTCACCGTCACGCCGCTGGCCGCGGGCAGCCGCGGCCTCGGCTACCGGGAGTCGGCGAGCTACGGCGGCGGCATCACCCTGGGCACGGCGGTGGCCATCTCGGGCGCCGCGGCCAGCCCCAGCATGGGCTACAACTCCTCGCCCCTGGTGAGCTTCATCATGACCCTGTTCAACGCCCGCCTGGGCGCCTGGCTGGGCAACCCGGGGCCCGCCGGCGAGCACACCTGGCGCGAGGCCGGCCCGCGCTCGGCGGTCCGCTCGCTGGTCAAGGAGGCCCTGGGCCTGACCTCCGACCGGAGCGAGTACGTCTACCTCTCCGACGGCGGGCACTTCGAGAACCTCGCCCTCTACGAGATGGTCGCGCGGCGCTGCCGTTTCGTCCTGGTGCTCGACGGCGGGTGCGATCCGGCCTTCGCCTACGACGACCTGGGAGGCGCGCTGCGCAAGATCCGCATCGACCTGGGGGTGTCCATCGTCTTCGAGGATCGGTTCAGGCGTCCGCTCCGCGAGCGGACCCGCCGGTGCGCCGTGGCTTCGATCCGCTACTCGGACGTCGACCCGGAGGCGCCGGACGGCACCCTGGTCTACGTCAAACCGATGCTCCTGGGCACCGAGCCGCCAGACGTGGCGAGCTACGCCGCCGCGCACCCGGACTTTCCCCACCAGGGCACCGGCGACCAGTGGTTCGACGAGTCGCAGACCGAGAGCTACCGGATGCTGGGGCTCGCCACGGTCGAGGAGATCTGCCGCGGGTTCGAAGGAGGGGGGTTCGCCGGCCTCCGCCACCACCTCGAGACCGTGTACCTGGGAGGCGAAGGACGGTCGACTCCGCCCTCACCGTCCTCGTCCAGATAGACGTGGGGATCGATCCGGGAAGGCACCCCGGGCGCCCCGAGGCGGTGCTCGAGATCCGCCCGATCTTCGAGGCCGAAGACTTCGGCTCGGCACCATGACCCAGATCGCAATCCGCAGAAGCCCACAGTCGATGCCCGTGAGCCTGGACATCGGGTCGGCACTACGCCTGGGCGACGACGAGCTCCTGGAGCTCTGCCGGAAGAATCCCGACCTCCGGATCGAGAGAACGGCGGAAGGCAACCTCATCGTCTCGCCCCCAGCAGGAGGCGAGGCCAGCCGAAGGAACGCCCGGTTGGTGGCCAGCCTCGTCAACTGGGCGGACCAAGATGGAACGGGCGAGGTCTATGACTCGTCTGGCGGCTTCGTCCTCTCGAACGGCGCCATGCGTGCACCCGACGCGGCCTGGGTGGTGCGCTCCCGCCTCGCGGAGCTGTCGCCCGAGCAGCGAGAGGGCTTCCTTCCCCTCTGTCCCGACTTCGTCGTCGAGCTGCGATCCCCCTCCGATGGCCTCGGCGATCTGCAGGCGAAGATGGAAGAGTATCTCGCCAACGGCGCCCGCCTCGGCTGGCTCGTCGATCCCACGGAGAACCGCGTCGTGATCTACCGACCGGACCGGGATCCCGAGGTGCTCGAAGGGCCTCTCGAGCTCGCCGGCTCGCCCGAGCTCCCGCGCTTCGTCCTCGACCTTCGACGGATCTTGTAGCGGACCCGGCCTTCCCTTCCCGCCGGAGGCGGAGTGGAGGTTGGGAACCGGGGTCTGCTCCCCTCTTTCGTTCTCTCGGCGATCCTGTGGCTGATCGGGCGGTTCCTCTAGACTCGCGGCCATGAGCCACGACCCCGCCTCCGCCGCCGTCCCGTCCCGCCTCGACCACCAGCTCCCCTTCGCGGCCTCGGAGTGGGGGTGGCGGTTTCACCACCTGGGGGTGCCGACCTCCGCTGCGCGCCCGGGGGAGGTCTACCTGGCGGCGTTCAAGATGTACGTCTCCGGCTTCGAGAGCAGCCCGTACGGCGTCGAGTGGATGCGCTTCGAGCGGGACTGCCCGCTCCCGGAGCTGATCCGGACCGTGCCCCACCTGGCCTTCGTGGTGGACGACCTGGATGCGGCCCTGGCCGGCAAGGAGGTGCTCACGCCGCCCAACTCGCCGTCGGAGGGCCTGCGGGTGGCGATGATCGTCCACGATGGAGCGCCGGTGGAGCTGATGGAGCTCTCGGGCAGACTCCTAGCCCGGGTCTCGGTAGGATCGCCCCCATGAGCCACGAGCCTCACCTCGTCGCCGACCCGGAGCTCGAGCCGGTGCTCCGGGAGCTCCTGGCCCGGGAGCCGATCTTCCACCATCCGGAGCAGGGCACGACCCGCCGGGACTTCGAGGCCATGGTCGATCCGGGCTTCTGGGAGGTGGGCGCCTCCGGACGGCGCTATGGCCGCGAGTACGTCCTCGACGTCCTGGAGGAGAGGGCGCGCCACCCGCCGGAGGAGCGGTGGGAGACCCGGGACGGCCACTGCCTCGAGATCGCCCGGGACCATTACCTCCTGACCTACACCTTGCGGCAGGGGGACCGGCTCACTCGGCGCTCCACGATCTGGCGACTGACCCCGGATGGCTGGAGGATCGTCTACCACCAGGGGACGGTGGCGGAGGAGGAGTAGCCACGCCATGGGCGTCTCCGACGTGAGCCTCCGAGAGGTCGCCCCGAACGATCTTCCGATCTTCTTCGCCCACCAGGCCGACCCGGCCGTCCTCGTGCTCGACACGCTCTACAATGGGAGCGAGCCAGCGGCCCATCGAGCGGGTGCGGCCCGCAAAAGAGCACCATGAACGAGTCCCCTTCCACATCGTCGGCGCTCTTCGCCGGGGCGATCGCCGGCGCGCTGATCCTCGGTCTGGCCGGACGTCTGGTTCTTGCCGGGGTGGCGCTCGCTTCGGGCAATCCGACGAACCTGAGCTTCCGCGGCCTGGTGATGGTGACCCTCGTCGGTGCCGTGGTGGGTGCGATCGGCGGCATCCTGGTCCTCGTGCTCCGCCGCAGCTACCGCGGCTCCGGGCCCGGCCGGGGCCTCGCCGCCGGCGCCATCATGTTCCTGGGCTCGATCCTGGTCGCGCTGGTCACCGGCAAGCTGCCCGGGATCTCGCCGATCCAGGCCCTCACCCTGGCGGTGGTCGCCGCCATCTTCCTGGTCTACGGCGTCTCGGCCGATGCCCTCCTGTCCCGCGTCGAGCGAGACGGCGCGGCCGGCACGAGCCGCGGGGTGGTCTGAGGCCACCTGCGTTCGCTTCCCCGAGGAAAGGAATCCCCATGCGCATTCTCGTCATCGGAGCCACCGGCACGATCGGCTCGGCCGTCGCCCACGCCCTCGCCCCGCGGCACGAGGTCGTCCCCGTGGGCCACAGCTCGGGCGAGCTCCGGGTGGACATCACCTCCAGGGCGTCGATCGAGGCGCTGCTCGACGCGGCGGGGCCGTTCGACGCCCTGGTGTCCGCCGCCGGGGCGGCGCGCTTCAGGCCTCTCGCCGACCTCACCGACGAGGACTTCCAGGTGTGCCTCCACGACAAGCTCATGGGTCAGGTGAACCTGGTACGGCTTGGGCTCGGACGCATCGCCGACGGCGGCTCGTTGACCCTCACCAGCGGCACCCTCGCCCAGAACCCCATGGTGGGCGGCGCGGCCATCAGCCTGGTCAATGCCGGGCTGGAGGGCTTCGCCCGGGCGGCGGCCCTCGAGGCCCCCCGCCGGGTGCGCGTCAACGTGGTCAGCCCGCCCTGGGTGAGCGAGACGCTGGTGGCGATGGGCCGCGACGGGAGCGACGGGCTGCCCGCGGCGACCGTGGCCCGCGCCTACGTCGAGAGCGTCGAAGGGCGAGGCACCGGCCAGGTGCTGGCCGCCCTGGACTTCGCCTGAGCGCCTGACCGGCCCGCCGGCCCGCGCCCTGTCACGGGACCCGCGCCCCGTCCGTCTCCCTTCCCGGAGGGGAGACTACGATCGGGAGACTCATGGCCGACGCCACGACACTGTTCGAGAACGAGCGCCCCCGGCTCTTCGGGGCCGCCTACCGCATGCTCGGCTCCCGGGCCGAGGCCGAGGATCTGGTGCAGGAGACCTACCTGCGCTGGCACCGGACCGAGCGCGCCCGAGTGCGAAACCCCCAGGCCTGGCTGGTCACGGCGGTGACGCGCCTCGCCATCGACCGCCTGCGCGCCTTGAAGGCCGAGCGGGAGACCTACGACGGCCCCTGGCTCCCCGAGCCCCTGATCCGGCGCGAGCCCCCGCCGCCCGACCGGACCGTCGAGCTCGAGGACGACCTCTCGGTGGCCTTCCTGGTGCTCCTCGAACGGCTGGCTCCCGAGGAGCGCGCCCTCTTCCTCCTGCGCGACGTCTTCGACCTCGACTACCGGGACGTCGCCGAGGCCCTGGGCAAGAGCGAGGCGGCGTGCCGCCAGGCGGTCCACCGGGCGCGCCGGCGCCTGGCGGCCGAGCGCCGGCGCTTCGAGGTCTCCGAGGACGAGCGGATCCGCCTGCTCGAGCGCTTCGACGCCGCCGTCGCGGCCCAGGACGAGGCGGCGCTCCTCGCCCTCTTCGCCCCGGACTCGGAGTGGACCTCCGACGGCGGCGGAAAGGTGCACGCGGCGCGCAAGGTGCTCCGCGGCCCCGAGTGGATCACCCGGCTGGTACTGGGCGTGGCGCGCAAGGTCTACCCCCCGGGTGTCACGCGCCATCTGGTGACGATCAACGGCGAGGCGGGGATCCTCTTCGAGCTCGACGGGCGGATCGTCGGCGCCATGTCCATCGCGACCGACGGAGAGCGTATCCTCGCCGTCTACCAGGTGCTCAACCCGGACAAGCTCCCTGCGGCGAAACCAGCGCCGAGACCTTCGCCGGCACCGGGCGCCGAGACCGAGAGCGCGGAAGCTGTCACGGGCGCCGGCCCTTCTCCGTCTACCCGGTGAACCCGAGCGGGTGAGCCCGGAGCCCGAGTGGGACCCCAGGTCCGCCCGCAAGCCATCGAAACCTACCGAGAGTCCCGAGCCATGACACCACGCATCGACGCCACGACCTATCAGTCCACCGCCACCGGCCAGGCCATGTTCGCCCTCGAGCAGGCGGTCCGCTCGAGCGGCCTCGAGCCGTCCCTCCTGGAGCTGGTCAAGATCCGCGCCTCGCAGGTCAACGGCTGCGCCTACTGCATCGACATGCACACCAAGGACGCCCGGGCCCACGGCGAGTCCGAGCAGCGGATCTACGCATTGAACGCCTGGCGGGAGACCTCCTTCTTCAGCGACCGCGAGCGCGCGGCCCTGGCCTGGGCCGAGGCCCTCACCGCCATCGCCGACGAGGGCGCTCCGGACGACCTCTACGAGGAGGTCCGCGCGCAGCTCGAGGAGGCGGAGCTCGTCGCCCTCACCTTCGCCGTGGTCACCATCAACTCCTGGAACCGGCTGGCGATCGCGTTCCGGGCCGAGCCCGGGACCTACCGGGTCGCGGCCTGACGCGGGTCGCAGACGCCGGCCGGGACGAGGCCCCCAGGTGACGTCGCCATGATCGGACCCCCGCCCGCCGAGGAGCGCGCCGTGATCGTCGTCGGGGCCGGCCCGGCCGGCCTCGCCGTGGCGAGCGCCCTGGCGCGGCGGGGGGTGCGGGCGACGGTCCTCGAGGCCGGCGAGAGCGCAGGCGCCTCGTGGCGGAGCCACTACCCGTCCCTGCGCCTTCACACCACTCGTCGGGACTCGTCCCTCCCGGGGTGGCCCCTTCCCCATGGAGGCCCCGGAGGCCGTGTCGGGGCGCGCTACCCCAGCCGGGACGAGTACGCCGAGTACCTGGAGGGAATCGCCGACCGCCTCGACGCCGAGCTCCGGTTCCGGTGCCCGGTGCGCCGCATCGCCCGCCGCGCCCCCGGCTGGGAGGTCGAGACCGACACCGGACGTTTCGGCGCCCGGCACGTCGTGGTGGCGGCCGGCTTCAACCGGACGCCGGTCCGGCCCGACCTTCCGGGCGAGGAGAGCTTCGGTGGCCCGGTCCTCCACAGCTCCCGCTGGCGCGAGCTGGGAGAGCTCGCCGGACGGCGCGTACTGGTGGCGGGGCTGGGCAACAGCGGCACCGACATGATCGAGATGGCGTGCCGCGCCGGCGCCCGGGTGGCGGTCGCGATCCGCGGCCCGGTCCCGCTGGTCCCTCTCGAGATGTGGGGGATCAACTGGCGGACCTGGTACCGGCTCGTACCGGGCCTCGCCTGGATCGCCGGGCGGCTCGGGGGGGCACCGCTTCGCCGGCTGGCGCCCCTCGCCGCCGCGCGGATCTGGTGCCGGGTGCAACGCGCCCGTTTCGGCGACCTGGAAGAGTTGGGCCTCTCCCAGCAGCGCCCCGCCGAGCTGGTGGCGCACTGGATGGCGCGCCGCCCGCCCTTGACCTCCGGCCCCTTCCTCGACTTGATCCGGGGCGGGCGCGTGTCGGTGCTCCCGGCGCTGGTCGGCTTCGAGCCCGGCGCGGCACTGCTCGCGGACGGCCGCCGGCACCGCTGCGACACGGTGGTACTGGCCACCGGCTTCCGTCCCGCCCTCGAGGGCTTTCTGGACGCCGAAGCGCTGCCCTCGGCCGGCACCTGGCCTCCTGACGGTCGCCCCGGACCGCTCTCGGGGCTCTGGTTCTGCGGCTACCTGCCGGAGCTGCTCCGCATCCGCCGATCCGCCCGGCGCATCGCCCGCCGGGTCGCCGCCGATCTCGCCCGAGCCTGAGCGGCTTCCGACCCTCTGCGGAGGCGGCGCGGGCCCCAAGCTCGTGCGGGCCGGCGAACGCCCGTCCGGAAGGGCCTTCCGGCGCTTGCGCCTAGAGCCCTATGCAGCCATTTAAATGACTGAGGGCAAAGAACCTGTCGCCCCGCGCCCGACCTCTTGCGGAGGGCTCCAGGAACGGTACACTGCGGCGCTAGATCCCCATGAACGCGGACCGTCCTCCCCCCGATCCCCGGCCCTCCGGTCCTCGAGACCCGTCGCCTCGGGCTCCCGAGGCGCCCGAGGTGTCGGTGGTCGTTCCGGCCTACCTGTCCCACGAGACCGTGGCAGGCTGCCTGGAGGCCCTCCGCCACCAGAGTTTCCGCAGCTTCGAGGTGATCGTGGTGGACAGCAGCCCGGACGAGCGCACCGCCGACGTCGTGCGCGGGGGCTTCGTCGAGGTCCGACTGATCCGCTCCGGCCGGCGCATGCTGCCCCACACGGCGCGCGAGGAGGGCGTGCGCAACGCCCGGGGCGGGCTCCTGGCCTTCCTCGACCCCGACGTCTACGCGCGCCCGGACTGGCTCCGCGAGCTGGTCGCGGCCCACCGCGAGACCGGTCGGCCGGTGGTCGGGTCCCTCTCCTGCCACGGCGAGCGTTGGCGCGACGTCGGCATCCACCTGTGCAAGTTCAGCAAGTGGCTTCCGGGCGGGCGTCCCCGGCCGGTGGACATGAGCCCTACCGCCAACATGCTCATCGATCGGCCCCGCTTCGAGGCCACCGGCTTCGGAGGCGACCACATGCTGGCGGACGTGGTGCTGACCTGGCGCCTCGTCGAGTCGGGCGCCACGCTCTGGTTCGTCCCCCGGGCCGAGGTCGCCCACCACCACCTCAGCGGCCTACGCGACTTCCTCCGGGAGCGCTACAGGCGCGGCGTGACCTTCGGCGAGCTGCGCGCGGGCTGGCACGGCTTCGGGCGGCGACGGAGCCTCCTCTACCTGGTGGTTTCCGCGGCGCCGATCCGCCTCGCGCGGGTCCTCGCCCTGGTGGCGGGCCACTGCCGGAGGGCCGGCCGCTCGCGCCAGCTCCTCGCCACCTTCCCCGTCGTCGCCCTCGGCCATTGGGCGTCGCTCCTCGGCGAGTCCCGCGCCTACCTCGGCCGGCTCCTGCGCCGGAAGCCGGCTCCCGGCGCCACCCCGGCCGCAGGGACCGAGACGGTGGACGGCGGCCTCACCCGGGCGGCTCCGGGCGGCGCCACGCCTCCGGCACCCTGACGCCTTCGCGCTCGTTGTCCCAGAGGACGCTCACGATCCACCAGCGCTCGCCGTCGTGGTGGAGCTGGATGCTGTTGATGCCTCGGAAGAGCAGCTCCGGGTCGTCGGGATGGCGACGCGCCTCGTAGACGCTGCGCACCCAGGCGATGCTGCCGAAGCGCTCGACGTGGCGCGAGACCTCGATCTCGTAGAAGTCCGCGCTGGCGAGGAGCTCCGCCGTGTCGGCGAACCACTCCTCGACGCTCATCACCCGGAGCCGGGGCCGGCCGTCCTCGCCGATCCGGCTGCGCATGAGGCGCGCCTCGGGGTGATGCAGCCGGAGCTCGCGCTCCAAGTCCCGCGGCCCCGCCGGGCCGGAGAGGGCCGCGTAAAGCTCGTCCACCACGTCGTCGATCCTGGAAACGTCACCCATCCGCTCGATCCTCCCGGACGGAAGGCTACCCGAAACCGCGGCAGAGGCCCCCAAGTGCCGGCGCCGACAGTGTCCCGGGGTGGGGCGCGATTCCACCCTTCGGGACGGTGCGCTGCGGGCGCCGTCGAGGGATCATTTCGCCATGGCCCGAAATGACGAAACGGTCCCGCCCCGTCCTGCCGCCGATCCCGATCCTGCTCTCGGCCCCGATCTGGGTCTGCACCTCGATGGGGCGGTCCGGTTGACCAAGGCCCTCGGCCACCCGGCGCGCCTCCGGGTGCTCGCCATGCTCCGGCATGGCGAGCTCTGCGTGTGCCAGCTCACCGCCGTCCTGGGGCTCGCCACCTCCACCGTCTCCGGGCACCTGGCCGACCTGCGCCGGGCCGGGCTGGTCGAGGAGGAGAAGGAGGGCCGCTGGGTTCGCTACCGCCTGAGCGGAGCCGAGCCCGTGGCGACCCTCGCCGGCCGGGTGCTGGACCTGGTGGCCGGGGACCGGACCGTCCGCGGCGACCGGGAGCTCGCGGCCGAGCTGCGGCGACACTCGCCGGAGGCATTGTGCGAGGCCGGCCTCGACCTGACGGCGCTCGGCCTGACCGCCGGCGCCGGCCCTGGCGCCGGCCCGGACGGGAGGGCTCCCGCGTGAACGGCTCGCGCGCCATCGACTGGCGGGGCGAGTGGCGGCCCCTGGCCCTCCTGGTCGTCCTCTTCGTGACCCTCGCCTTCCTCCCGGTGGGCCGGCCCCGCTTCGACCGGGCGATCCTCGAGGGCCTGCTCCTCGCCCGCTGGTACGCCCGGGAGCACGTGCTCCTCTGCCTCGTCCCGGCCTTCTACATCGCCGGCGCCATCGCGGTCTTCGTCAGCGGCGGCGCGGTGATGCGCTACCTGGGCCGCGGGGCCAACCGCGTCCTGGCCTATGCCGTGGCCGCCGTGAGCGGCACCCTCCTGGCGGTCTGCTCGTGCACGGTGCTGCCGCTCTTCGCCGGCATCCACCGGCGAGGCGCCGGGCTCGGGCCGGCCACCGCGTTCCTCTACTCGGGGCCGGCGATCAACGTGCTCGCCATCACCCTGACCGGGAGCGTCCTGGGCTGGCGGCTGGGCGCGGCGCGCGCGGTGGGCGCCGTGGTCTTCGCGGTGGTGATCGGGCTCTTGATGGAGGCGATCTTCCGCCGCGAGGAGCGCGCCGCGGCCGGCGCCGGCCTGGTCGTGCCCGAGGGCGAGCCCGCGCAACCGCTCGGCCGGAGCGCGGTGGTCTTCGCCGCGCTGGTGGTCATCCTGGTCTTCGCCACCTGGGGGCGGCCCCTGTCGGAGACGGGCGCGGCGGCCGCGGTCTACGCCGCCAAGTGGTGGCTCACGGCGGCGGGCGGTGGGGTTCTCGCCGGCGCTCTCGTCGCCTGGTTCGGCCTCGCCTGGTGGAAGGTGGCCGCGGGCGCCGTCGCCACCACCACCACCGCTCTCCTGGTCCCGGAACACCCCCAGATCGCCTTCGCCGTGGGCGCCGTGGCGCTGGCCGCGCTGACCTCGACCGCCGCCGGCGAGGCCGGGCGCTGGTTCGAGTCGAGCTGGGGGTTCGCCAAGCAGATCCTGCCGCTCCTGTTCGGCGGCGTCCTGGTGGCCGGCATGCTCCTCGGACGGCCCGGGAGCGAGGGCCTCGTGCCTACCGGCTGGGTGGCGGCCGCGGTGGGCGGCAACTCCCTCGCCGCCAACCTGTTCGCGTCGGTGGCCGGCGCCCTCATGTACTTCGCCACCCTGACCGAGGTACCCATCGTCCAAGGGCTGCTGGGACAGGGCATGGGGCAGGGACCGGCCCTCGCCCTGCTGCTGGCCGGCCCCGCCCTCTCGTTGCCCAACATGCTGGTGATCGCCAGCGTCATGGGCTGGAAGAAGACGGGTGTCTACGTCGCGCTGGTGGTGGTGATGGCCACCGTCACCGGCCTCGCCTACGGAAATCTCGTTACGAGCTGAGTTCGAGGAGACACGTCATGAAGCTGCAAATCCTGGGCACTGGATGCCCGAGCTGCCGTCGCCTGACCGCCCAGACCGAAGAGGCGGCGCGCAACCTGGGGCTGGACTACGAGCTCGAGAAGATCGAGGACCTGGACACGATCGTCGATTTCGGGGTGATGATAACCCCGGCCCTGGCGGTCGACGGCGACGTGAAGGTGAGCGGCCGGGTGCCGTCGGTCGCCGAGCTCGAGAGCCTCCTCGGCTGAAGATCGAGCCGGGCACCTGCGCTCGCCTCAGGCCGGCTTCTCCACCACGAAGACCAGGAAGGGCCAGAGGGGCACTCCGATGCGGCGCTCGAAGGTCACTTTTCCGCCCGCGGCCTCGAGCGCCGGCAGCACGCTCACCGACCGGCAGCCCATGGACAGCCAGTGGAGGTGCCACGCCACGCCCTCCACCCAGCCGCCGACCTTGCGGACCCAGGGACTCTGCGGATCGACCGAGTGGGCGACGCCGATCCGGCCGCCTGGCCGGACCACCCGGTAGATCTCCCGGGCCGCCTTCGCCGGGTCGACGACCGGGCACAGGCTGTAGGTCGAGACCGCGGCGTCGAAGGCGCCGTCGTCGAACGGCAGGTGGGCCATGTCGCCGGGCGCGAAGACCATCCGGTCGGCGAGGCCGGCGCCCTCGGCCCGCTCCTTCGCCACCGCCAGCATCTCGGGGCTCAGGTCGAAGAGCGTCACCCGGCCTTCCGGCCCCACCCGGGCGGCGCTCAGGAGAGCGGTGGAGCCGGTGCCGGCGCCGCAATCGAGCACCCGGTCGCCAGGGGCGACCGTCTGGTGCACCACCATCTTCCGGCCCCGCTGGTCCGAGCGCGCGGTGATCAGGCCGTGCTCGAAGTCGTAGAAGCCCGCGATCCGCCCGTAGACGCCGCGGAGGGTGTCGACGCTCAGTGCTTGTCGCATGACATCCCTCATAGTACGCCGCCTCGGCACCGCATCCCAGCGACTCCGGGCGGCGGGGGACCACGCTTGCAGATCGGCGCGGCCGGCGACTATACTATTTTCGCTCTCTTGTCTATAGGATCGAGACCGATTGCTCAGACGGGCGACTTCCGAGAACCTGTCAGACAGAATGCCGTAAAGAGGTAGGACACACGCCGATGCCGAAGGGATGTGGGAAGCGGCGCGGCCCCCGGGCGTGTACGACCGAGGAGATGGCATGACACCCAACATCCGAGACCGCCGGAGCCCGAGGCACGCAAACCCCTGGCGGCAGGCCCTGCCGGCGGCGGCTCTCTTCGCCTGGACGGCCCTTGTGGCGGCCCCGGCGGCGGCGACCATCTACCGCTACGACACCACGTCGAGCGGCGCGATCCCCGAAACCGCCGCGACCGTCGCCGCCTGTACCTCCGGCGGCCTGTCTCGCACGTTTTCGGTCTCAAATTCATTTACGGTTGCAAACATAGCTCTAGGTCTCAATATCTCTCACTCCCGCCGCGGCGATCTTGCCGCCGTGTTGTATGCCCCCGACGGCTCGTACGCCATCTTCATGCAGCCGGCCGGCGGCAACTCCGCGAACTACGACGTCATGATCTCGTCGAACTCCGACGGCGGCGGCAACCCTCCCCTCAACGACGGCACGGCCGACCCCACCGGCGAGCCCTACTACGCCCGCCTGGTCAACTACTCGGGAGCGGACTTCTACACCGGCAACGCAAGCGGCACCTGGACCCTGTACCTCTGCGACGTCGTCTCCGGAACCACCGGCACGCTCAACCGCGCGCGGCTGGTGCTGCGCAGCTCCAACGCCGTGCCCAACGTGTGCACCAGCACCGTGAGCTACGAGTGGGGTGACAACGGCAACAACAACCCCTTCTCGAGCGCCTCGGTCGGCGACGTGACCCTCTCGCTCTCCTCCACCCGGGACCTCACCAACGATGAGGTCACGGTCAGCGGCCGCATCCCGTTCACCACGCAGACCAGTGTCTTCGGCGGCGAGGCCGGACACTACCTGATGCAGTACGACGACGGTGCCAACGGGCTGCAGCAGGACCCCGAGGCCGTCCTCCTCGAGTCCAACTGGCATTTCTCGGTGCCCGTGCGCGACCTCACCTGGAAGCACCTCGACGTCGACAACGGCTCGTGGGAAGACTACCTGCGCACCGACGGGTACAACTCGAGCGGCGCCTTCGTGCCCTACTCGGCCACCCTCGGCTCGGTCGACCAGCTCGCCGGGGACGTGGTGGAGACCGATGGCAGCAACGTCGCCTCCACCAGCACCGCGGGCAACGTGAGCTACGTCTTCGGCGGCGCGGTCTCGGACGTCCGCGTGCAGTACATGCGGGGCGACGATTTCTCCAACCCCGCCGAGCAGCGGATCGGCATCGGCAACCCGACTTTCTGCGCCTACGACTTCGGCGACGCGCCCAACAGCTACGGCGACCAGCTCACCAATGGGCCGCGCCACGTCCTCGGCGACCGCCTCCTCTACATGGGCACGAACCCGCCCGACGGCGAGGCCGACGGACAGCCCAACAGCAGCGCGAGCGGCGATGACGGCGCCCAGGTCGGCGGCGTCGACGACGAGGACGGGGTCTCGAGCTTCCCGGCCTGTCCCGACGACCGCACGTACTCGGTCACCGTCAAGGTCACCAACAACTCTGGCTCGGACGGCTACCTCGTGGGTTACGTCGACTGGGACCGGGACGGCGCCTTCAACACCGGCGACGAGCGGTCGGCGACGGTGACCGTGCCCACCGGCACCAACGGCTCCGATGTCTCGGTCACCTGGAGCTCGGTGCCGCGGAGCTGCGGCGGCGTGAACGCCACCTACGCCCGGTTCCGCTTCACGACCAGCCAGACGCGGGCCGAGTCTCCGACCGACGGAGGCGGCCTCTACGCCCCGGACGGGGAGGTGGAGGACTACGAGCTCGCGGCCAGCACCCTGCCGGTGACCGTGGCCCAAGTCGCGACCGAGCGCCGGGCGGGGGGACTGGACGTCTCCTTCAGCACCGCCGAGGAGAGCCGCAACGCGGCCTTCAGGATCTGGGACCTGACGCCGGGCCGCGAGCCGGCGATCCTCGCCACGATCCCGGCCCAGGGGGTCGACAGCTTCAAGCCCCACGAGTATCGGGCCCACGTCGAGGCTGCGGGAATCGGTGCCATCGGGATCGAGGACGTGGCGGTCGACGGCCAGGGGCGGCTCCACGGGCCGTTCCAGGTGGGCCGGAGCGTGGGGGAGCGCCCGCAGCACGCCGCCATCGACTGGCCCGCGATCCAGGCGGAGACGGGGGTGCGCCCCCTGTCGCGGATGCTCGCCGACGCCCAGGCCGGCCGAGCCGGCCAGCGCGCGGGCCTCGCGCCCAAGGCGGGCCAGGGAGGGCCGCCGACCAACGCCGCGCTCCTCCTGGTGAGCGAGGCGGGGATTCAGCGCGTCACCTACGAGGCCCTCGCCGCGGCCGGCGTCGACCTCGAGGGCGTGGCCGCGGCCCGGATCGCGGTGCTCGACCAGGGCAAGGGCGTGCCCGTCTACGTGGGTCCCGGGCCCCTCTTCGGCCCGGGCTCGTACGTCGAGTTCCTGGCCGACCCGAAGACCACGCTGGCGAGCCCCGTGGACTATTTCGAGCTCCGGGTCGGAGCGGCGAGCAGCGAGCGAGTGCTCCCGTCGCCGACCCGCCGTCGGGACCGGATCGGCACGACCCGCGCCGAGCTGCGCCGCCATCCCGACAACCTCTACAGCCCGAGCTCGCCGAACGGCGACCCCTGGTACGACGCGGCCCTGCGGGCGGTCGGCGCCCCCGACAGCCTGAGCCGCGACTTCGACCTGCCCGACCTGGCCAGTGGGAACGTCAAGCTGACGGTCGACCTCTGGGGGTACGCGCACCTCGACGGCGCGACCCCGGATCACCACGTGATCGTGCGCCTCAACGGGGTCCAGCTCGACTCGGTCTTCTTCGACGGCCTCACGCCCTGGAGCGGGACCTACGACGTGACCGCCCTGGTCCAGGCGTCCGGCAATCACCTGGAGCTGAGCCTTCCCGACGACACCGGCTATCCCTTCGACCTGGTCAACCTCGAGGGCTACTCGGTCGACTACCCGCGGGCCACCCGGGCGATCGACGGCCGCTTCCACGCCGACCTCACGTCGAACCGGACGGTGGCGGTGGGCGGCTTCGACGACACCGAGCCGGTGGTGGTCTGGCTCCAGACGGGTCACGGCTCGCACCGTTCGCCCGGCGGTCCCGCCGATGCGACCCTTCCCGCCGGGCTCGCCGAGCGCGGCAGGTTCTCGGGCTACCTGCGCAGCGAGGTCCGGCCTGTGAACGGGAAGGTCGCCGTGCCCGGCTTCGCGGCGAGCGCCGATCTTTCCACCACGAGCCGCCTGTTCCACCCGGCGGTCGTGGCCGGGGTGCCACAGCCGCTCTCGGCCTCCGATGCCCAGTACCTGATCATCACCCACCCGGCGTTCGCGGAGTCCCTCGATCGCCTGGTGGCCCTCGAGCAATCCCGTGGCCTGGACACCGAGGTGGTCACCGTCGACCGCATCTACGCCGCCTACAGCGATCACCAGCCCTCGGCCGAGGCGATCCATCGCTTCGTCGCCGCCTCGGAGAAGCTCTATCCCGGTCGGCTGCGCGACGTCCTCCTGGTGGGCGCCGACACTACCGACCCGTACGACCACCTGGGCGACGGTTCGGTCTCCTACGTGCCCACCCAGTACGTGCCCATCGTGCCCGACGTCTCGTTCTCCCCCACCGACGAGCTCCTGGTCGACGGCGACGGCGACGGCGTGGGCGACCTGCCGGTGGGTCGGCTACCGGTGCGCTCGCCCTCGGAGCTGGAGGCGGTGGTGGACAAGCTCTACGCCTGGGAGGACCGGGTCGCGTCGGGCCGCGACGCGCTGCTGATCGCCGGCGCCTCGGACTCCGGGCGCACCCTCTCCGACCTCAACGAGTCCTACGCCGCCAGCCTCTCCGGCTGGAACGTGGCCCTCGCCCAGGTCGACGACTCGGGCGAGGCCGCGGTGCGCCAGGCGACCCTGGCCGCCCTTGACGCCGGCACGCCCCTGGTCTCCTTCGTCGGCCACTCCTCGATTAGCGTCTGGGAGCTGACCCCGATCCTCCACTGGCAGGACGTCGCCTCCCTCACCAACACGGGCCGGCCCGACCTGGTGCTCCAGTGGGGTTGCTGGAGCAGTTACTACGTCGAGCCGGCGACGGAGTGCGTCTCCTCGAGCCTACTGCGTACGCCCGACGTCGGGGCGGCGGGAACGATCGGCGCGACCACCCTCACCTCCGAGGCCTCGAACCAGCGGCTGGGCACGCTCTTCTTCGACCAGGTCGCCGCCGGAGCTGAGACGGTGGGCGAGGCCCTGCACCAGGCCAAGGTGGCGCTCCACGCCGAAGGTTCCGGCGAAGACGGCGTGCTCGGCATGTCCCTCCTCGGCGACCCGGCGATGAGCCTGCAGCCCCCGCCCGCGCCCTGAGGGCGCGCCGCGGCCCCGCGGGCATGCCCCTTGCGTCCCCTCCGGAAGGTGCACGACTTCCCCCACCACCTTCCCCCGGGAGACTCCATGGAGCTGACATTCCTCGGAACGGGCATGATGGGCCGGCCCATGATCGAGAACCTGCTGGCCGACGGCGACCGGGTCACCGTCTGGAACCGCACGCCCGAGAAGGCGCGTCCCCTGGCCGAAAAGGGCGCCACGGTCGCGGCCTCGGCGCTCGAGGCCTGCACCGGCGCCCGCCTGGTGCTGAGCTGTCTGGCCGACGACCGGTCGGTGCAGGCGGTCTTCGACGACCCCGGGCTCCTGGACGCCCTCGGCGACGGCGCCGTCCACGTCTCCATGACCACCATCTCGCCCGACTGCGCCCGGGACCTCGCCCGCCTCCACGCCGAGCACGGGGTCGCCTACCTGGCGGCGCCGATCCTGGGCAGGCCGGACTTCGTGGCCGAGCGCAAGCAGGCCCACCTGCTCTCGGGCGAGGCCGCCGCCAAGGAGGCGGTCCGGCCGCTCCTGGAGCGGGTGGGCCGCAAGGTCATCGACCTCGGCGAGGAGGCGAGGGCCGCGAATGTCTCCAAAGTGGCCTTCAACTTCCTGATCGCCTCGGCGATCGAGGCCATGTCGGAGGCCTTCGCCGTGATCGAGGCCTCGGGGCTCGACCCGCGGGCCTTCCACGAGATGATCACGGCGACCCTCTTCGGATGCCCCCTGTACGAGGGCTACGGCCGGCAGATCCTCGATCGCTCCTACGAGACGGCCGGGTTCAAGCTCACCCTCGGCCTCAAGGACGTTCGACTGGCCCAGGGAGCCGCGGAGAGCGTCGGCGCCGAGATGCCCCTCGCCGACCTGCTCGAGGAGCGGTTCGAGGACGCGATCGAGCACGGCCGGGGCGGGATGGACTGGAGCGCGGTCGCCGCCGAAGCACGGCGGGACGCCGGGCTCGAGGTCTGACCGCCGCTGCGCCGGGAGGCCGGCCGCCCCGGGCCCGTCTCAGGCCGCGGGAGCGGGCGGCGGCCCGAACTGCGACACCTCGACCGCGCCCTCGGTGAGCCAGTGAGCCAGGAGCGCTCGCACCCGGTAGGCATCGGCCGCGACGGCTTCTTCGCAGGCGGCCACCGTCGCGCCGCCCTTGACCTGGCTCCAGAGGTCTCGGACGAAGACGCCGTCGGTCTCTTCGGGGAGGCTCGTGGGGCGGTTTCCCGTGGGCACCAGGACCGTGGCATCCGGCACCAGGGCGCGGGAGCGCTGGTACTCGTCGTTGCGCCGCATCCCTTCCATGAGCAGGCCCATCATGTCCCGGGACGCCAGGGCCTTCCCGCCCGCCGGCGGGGCGACCTCGCCGCCCGCGAACGAGAAGGAGGTCGCGATGGGGACCTCGAGGAGCTGGTAGAAGGCCGTCTCCCCCTGCAGGCGACCGGTGGAGCAGGAGACGAGAGACCCCTTGTGGAGCTGCAGGAGGGCCACGGGCGCTCCCCGGCGGTCCCGGAGCGTCAGGGTGCCGGTGAGCTCGCTCTGCCCGAGGCTCTGGAGGAGGTTGGGCAGGCCGAAAAGGCCGAGGTCCCCCTCCATGCGCTGCGTGGCTGAGGGAGCCGCCTCGTCCTCTGGCTCGATCTCCGACGCCGTCGGGTCCCGGCTCGCGGCGGACGACGGCGCCTCGAAGGCCGCGAGGACCTTCGACGCCTCGATGCCGTAGGGCTCCCGTGGGAATCCCTCGGCGACCGCCTCGAGGGCCGCGCGCACCGCCGGGGTGGGCGTCGAGGCGAGGCCTTCGATGATCTGGGTGAGGCTCTCGGTCCTGCGGGGCAGAGTCACCCCCAGGAGCCGGCGCGGCAGGCCTTCCCGGAGCGCCTGGAGGAGCGCGCCGACCAGGTCCGGGTCGGACGAGAGATCGGCGACCCGGAGCTCGGCGATCCGATCCCCGTCGCCGGCCTGCCGCAAACGGGTGAGCGCCGCCTGGACCACCGCCCGGCGCGCCGCCGCCGAGCCGGAGCGGACGAGTTGGGCGGCGAGCAGCACGCGCAACCGCTCCAGGTCCTCCAGGGACTGGTGCGGCAGACCGCCGGCCTCGAGCCCCTCCTCGACCTCCCGGAGCCGGTCCAGCAGGGCGCTTTCGGCCCGCTCGTGGTGGATCTGGCCCAGGCGGACCACCGCCTCGCCGACCACCCGCGGATGGTGAGCGAGCTCGGAGAACTGGAGCACCCCTTCGAGCTCGCGCTCTTCGAGGGCGTCGGACGGACAGGGCAGCCGGTGGAGCAGGTAGACCAGGTTGCGCTGCCAGAACCACGCCGTCTCCCGGGAGTCGGTGAGGGCGGCCCCCATGAGATCGACGACCGCGGGCCGGGCGGCAGCGCCGTGGACCTCGAGCAGGGTCAGGCAGAGCCGCCGGACCAGGCGGTCGGGCTGGTCCTCCAGGACGGTCAGCAGGCCCTCGGGCTGGAGCTCCGGGAAGAACTCCATGAGCTGGCGGAGAAGGGGCTGCTTCCGGGTGTCCAGGGCGAAGGCGCGCAGGCGCTCGCCGTCGAGGGAGTCTCGGGCGCGGCCGCGCACCAGGGCGGCGTCACCGGCCGGCACACGCTGCTCGTCCAGGAGGCTGGTGGCCACCTGGGAGAGGGCGACGGCCCGGGCCAGGGAGCCGGAGTTGAACTCCTCGACCAGCGCGTGGAGGACCTCCTCGAAGCGCTCGAGGCGCTGCCGGGGAGCCTCGGCGAGGTCCACGAAGCGGCGCAGCGCCCGGGCGGTGCCGCCCATGGCCTCGGGAGCGGGCATCTCCGCCGGCGCCCAGGCGGGCACGGCGCGGCTCAGGGTGCGCACCACGACGGACGGATCGGTGCTGGCGACGCCCAGGTCCCGCAGGTGCTCGAGGTACTTCGCGAGCTCGGAGCCGTCGCGGGCCGAGGTCGTGGCCGAGGAGAGGAGCGCCGAGACGAGATCCTCGCCGGGAGGCAATCCCGGCTGGCCCGGCTGGCCCGGCTGGCTCGACGGGCTGGGGGATCCTCCCGCGGCGTTCTGGAGCTTGAGCCGGGAGAGCAGGAGGGAGAACCGGCGCATCTCCTCGGTCAGCTCCGGAGGTGTGGCCCTTCCCCCCGCCCCCTCGGGGCCCTGGGCAGCAAGGGCCGAACCGACCTGGAAGCTCGTCCCGAGCACCTCCTGCCGCGCCTGGCGCAAGCGCTCGAGGCTGCCGCGCACCAGCTCCCGGTCCTGCGCCGGGCAGAGGGGCAGGAGCGATTCGACCAGCGATTCCAGGTAGGCCGCGAGCTCCTTCCGCGGGATCAGGCCGAGCTCGCCCAGGAGGTGGAGCTTGCGCAGGGCGTGGAAGACCAGGTCGGCGAAGCGCACGGTGCCGCCGCGCGCCTGGTGCTGGTAGGCGAGCCAGGCCTGGATCTGGGCATTCAGCGCTCCGGGCGCGCCGCGCAGGAGCAGGCCGACGCCGCCGGCGGCGAGCAGTGGCGGAATTCCGTCCGCCAGGTAGCTCCGCAGCTCTTCGGCGCTCTCCTGCAGCTCTGTCGAGAGTTGGGCTCCATCCGTCACGGCGCTCTCCGGCCCGTGGGCGGCGCCCGATGGCGCCCGAGTCGAGGAGATAATCACTTTAGCATGAGCCCCTCGGACGAGCCGGCGCATCCGCTATCCTCGCCGGGCACATCACCACCTCTCGGAGGAAGCCCATGAGCCAGCCTGGCAGCCCGTCCCCGGAGGAGGCACCGAGCGCGTCTCCGCCGCGTCGCTCGACCTCGTCCCCGTCTGAGCCGCGGGAGTCGGCGACCCCGCCGGCATCGGCTCCGCGCGATCTCTCGCGACGGGCGCTCCTGGGAGGCGGGGCCGCCCTGGGCGCCCTCGCGGCCCTGGGAAGCGGCACCCGGGCGGTGCGGGGCGCCGAGAGGCCGGCTGCCGGACCGATGACCGCCCCCCTCTGGCCCGGCTACCCGGATGCCATGGTGATCGACGGGCTGTGCGGCCTCGACCTGGGGGACGCGCTACCGCTCCCGGACGACGTGCTCGCCGTGGTCGACCGGTGCGGAATGACCGCCATCAACATGACCGTGCCGCAACCGAAGGAGGGGTTCGAGGGGGCGGTCCGGCGCTTCGCCCGGCTCCAGCGGGCGGCCGAGATGCACGCCGACCACCTGCTCCTGGTGCGCACCGCAGACGACCTCCAGCGGGCGAAGCGCGAGGGCCGGCTCGGGATCATCGCCGGCGCCCAGAGCACCGACCTCTACGGAGCCGACCTCGACCGCCTCGATCTCTTCCGGGGCCTGGGCCTGCGGATCGCCCAGCTCACCTACAACGACCGGAGCCTCTACGGCGACGGCTGCCTGGAGCCGGGCAACGCCGGCCTGTCTCGCCTCGGCCACCAGGCGGTGGAGCGGATGAACGGGCTGGGCATCACCGTCGACCTCTCCCACGCCGGCCAGCGCACCACGGCGGAGGGGATCGCCGCCTCGAAGCGCCCGCCCCTGATCTCTCACACCGGCTGCAACGCCGTCTACCGGCACCCGAGGAACAACGACGACGCCGAGCTGCGGGCCGCCGCCGAGAAGGGCGGGGTGGTGGGGATCTACCTGATGCCGTTCCTGGACGGCGGCACGGGGGAGCTGACGACGGACATGCTGTTCGCCCACCTGGACCACGCCCTGGAGGTCTGCGGCGAGGACCACGTGGGGATCGGCAGCGATCAGGGGGTGGTGCCGGTGGCGGACGGCCCGGAGTACCGGAAGGCGCTGCGCCAGGAGGTGGAGCAGCGCCGGTCGATGGGGATCTCGGCCCCCGGCGAGAGCCCGGACCGGCCGCCGTTCATCCCGGCCCTGAGCTCGGAGCGCCACATGGACCGGATCGCGGCGGAGATGTCCCGACGCGGGCGGCCGGACCGGGTGATCGAGAAGGTGGTGGGCGCCAACTTCGCCCGGGCGCTGGGAGACGCCTGGGGCAGGGGCGGGCCGGGGGCTCCCGCCCTTGCGAACGGCGCGGCAAGCTAGAACTTCGGGTCGGAGGAGCCGCGCCTCGGCACGGTCCGCGCTTTGGCGGCCTCGGACTCCAGGAGGTCATCGAGTGCGCGGCCCGTGACGTCGCCGGGCGGGAGCCCCCGGCCCTTCGGGGTCGGACTCTTCGACAGTCGCAGTTGCGAGGGTTGTCTGGCGGCCCTCCACATTCCAGCCGTCCGGCATGTCCACGTCTACGGCGCCGGGGCTTTCTCTCCTCCGTAGCGCTCGAACCAGCCGAGGATGTAGGCCACCTTGGCCATCATGTTGCTGGGCTTCTCGGCGATCTCGTGGTTGGCGTCGGGGATGCGCACCATGACCGACGGCACCTTCCGGAGCTTGAGGGCCTCGTAGAACTGCTCCGCGTCGGAGCTGGGCGTGCGGTAGTCCTCCTCGCCGGTCATCACCAGGGTGGGCGTGGAGACGTTGCCCGCGTAGCTGATGGGCGAGCGCTTCATGTAGCTCTCGAGGTGGTCCCACGGCAAGCCGCCGAACCAGTACGTGACGCCGAACGACGGCAGGTCCGAGGTGAGGACCCAGCTATACCAGTTGATCACCGGCTTGGCGACGGCGGCGGCCCGGAAGCGGTCGGTGTGGCCGACGATCCAGGCGGTGAGCACACCGCCGCCGCTGCCGCCGGTGACGTAGAGCCGCTTCGGATCGATGAAGCCCCGGGCGACGACGGCGTCGACGCCGGACATGAGGTCGTCGAAGTCGTGGTCCGGGTAGTCGTGGTGGATCAGGTTGCCGAACGCCTCGCCGTAGCTGGTCGAGCCCCGCGGGTTGATGTACAGCACCACGTAGCCGGCGGCGGCGTAGAGCTGGTCCTCGGCCGAGAAGCGCGGCCCGTAGTTGGCGAAGGGTCCGCCGTGGATCTCGAGCAAGAGCGGGTACTTCGTCCCCGGGGCGAACCCCGGAGGACGGAGCACCCAGCCCTCGATCTGCCGCTGGTCGAAGCTCGACGGGAAGTGGATCTCCTCGAGGGCGCCGAGCTGGAGGTGGTCGAAGAGGCCCTGGTTGAGGTCGGTGAGGCGTCGGGGCTCGTCGAGGCCGCGCCCTCCGACGGCCACGTCCGCCGGGTGGTCGGGGGCGGTCAGGGTGAAGGCGAAGCGGCCCGAGGGGCCGGATCGGGGCGCCAGCGAGTACTCGCCCCCGGAGTAGGGCCGGCCCAGGTCGAGGCCGCCCACGTCGCTCGCCAGGACCTGCAGCCGGCCGGAGAGGTCGACGCGGCCGATGCGGGTGGTGCCCTGGTCGTCGTACTGGAAGGTGAGGCCCTTGCCGTCGGCCTCCCAGCGAGGGTGGCGAATGTCCCGGTCGAGATCGGCGGTGACGACCCGTGAGCCACTCCCGGCTTGGGCCTCGAGGGCCATCACGTAGAGCCTCGTGACCTGGTAGCCCTGGCGCCGGTCGTCGAAGCCGGTGTAGGCGATCCAGCGGCCGTCCGGAGAGACCGCGACGTCGCCGTCCGGCCCGTCGCGATGGGTCAGGGCATGGACCTCACCGCCCGCCCCGCCTGCCCCGCACGCCCCACATGTCGAAGCCACCTCGTAGATCTCCGTGTCCAGGGGCCGGTAGGGGGCGTCTTCGTGGCGGTTGGCGGAGAAGACCAGGCTCTTGCCGTCGGGCGTCCACGCGAGGCTGCCGTTGTCGTCCACGTCGCCGCCGGTAACCTGGTGGGGCGCGCCGCCCTCCGCCGGCAGGACGAACAGGTGCACCCGGCCGCGCGGCAGGTAGCCGCGGCCGTTGAAGCGGTAAACGAGGCGGTCGATCACCTTGATCTCGGGCCCCCAGTCGGCCCCCTCGGGAGGTTTCGGCATACGGGCGAGGGGCGGCTCCGGCGGGTCGGGCACGAAGGCGGCGTAGGCGAGGGAGCCTCCGTCCGGAGACCAGGCGAGCTCGCTCGGACCATGCTCGAGGGAGGCGAGGAGCGCCGTCGTTCCCGAGTCGAGGTAGAGGGCACGGATCTCGGCCCGGGGGTCGTCGGGCTTGCCCGGCGCCCGGGTGACGTAGGCGAGGCGGGCGCCGTCCGGCGACCAGCGGGGCGAGGTGGCGTCGACCTCCGGATCGGTGAGCGGCCGCAGCCCCGAGCCGTCGGCGCCGACGATCCACAGGCTGTGGCGCGGCGCGTCGGTCCTCCGGTCGAATCCCGAGCGCACGAAGACCACCCGGGTGCCATCCGGCGAGATCCGCGGCGCCTCGGCCCACTCGAGATCGAAGACGTTGCCGAGCCGGAAGTGGGCGGGCGCGGCGGCGGCAGGTGCCTCGTCGGCCGCCCGGAGGCGGGCGGGAGTGACCAGAAGGGCGAGGAGGGCGGCCAGGCCGGTGGCCGCGGCGAGGACTGTGACCGAGCCGGCCACGCCGCGGCGGCGGCCGGCGCTCGGGCGAGACGCGTTGGGCATCGTCGGGGAACCCCTTCAGTCGGTGGATGGAAGCGGCATGCGGTGCTCCGGCGACGATAGCACCCGAGCGAGCGCGCCCGCCGGCCGGAGATTCCTTCACAAGCTCCTAACCCTCGCGGGTCGAGGCGGAGGTCACCGGCTCGTCCTCGCTCTCCTCCTCGCCGGGCCGGAGCGCCAGCGAGGAGCCGACCTTGTCGGGGTCGTCCCACTCCGGCCGCCAGCGGCGGTACATCCAGGGCCACATCGCCGGGGTCTTCCGGATGCGCCGCTCCAGGGCGGCCAGGTAGAGGGCCGTGGTCTCGGCCACGCCCCGCCGGCCGCTTCCCCTTGGCTCGATGGCCGGCTCCACCTCGAGCCGGTAGCCCTCCGGAGCCGGGTACGTGAAGACCGGCACCACCGGCGTCCCGAGCCTGAGGGCGATGAAGGCGGGGATCGGGCTGGTCAGGGACGGGCGACCGAAGAAGGGCACGGCGATAGCGTCCTCGTAGCGGGTCCGAAGGTCCATGGCGATGAGCACCCGGCCCCCGGCGGCGAGGACCCGGTACATCCGCCGGGCCGCGCCGTCCTGGCGGATGGTCTCCAGGCCGAAGCGCCGGCGCATCCGCTGGAGCTCGCGGTCGAAGTAGGGGTTGCTGAGGCGCTCCGCGACCACGTGGAGGGGCTCGAGCTTGCGGGCGAGGATGTCGACGCCGACCTCGAAGCTGGCGAAGTGCGCCCCCATGAGGAACACCCCGTTGCCCAGGCGCTGGGCCGCCTCCAGGTGGTGCCAGCCCTCGACGACCACCCGCTCTTCCAACGCCTCCGGCGAGAAGCGGCCCGCCGAGATCGCGTCGAAGGCGAGGGCGCCGATCTGGCCGAAGCACTCCCGGCCGAGGCATCGCCGCTCCGCCTCTGGCAGCTCGGGCAGGGCAAGCCCTAAGTTGGCGTCGACGAGGCGGCGAAGGCCTCCGGCGAGGCGGTGAACCCCCCGGCCGGCGAGGCGCCCCGAGGGCCGCGCCCAGGCGTACGGCATCGCCCGCAGACCCCCCTGGAGAATGCGGTAGCCGCCGTACTGGACCAAGTGTCGCAGCTTCTTCAAGAACGCTCCCGACCCGGGGAGAGGGAAAGGTCGCACGATTCTCCGTCCTGCGCGGAACCGGGTCAACCGGAAGCTCGGGTTCGCCCCCGGGGGCGCGGCCGCGGTTGCCAACTTCCGGGCGACAGGGTAGCTTCCAGGCGCTGTGCGTGCTTCGGACCGCGCCGACCTCGACATGGCCGCCGATCCGCCGGCCACCTTGCCGGACCTCCTGGACCGGGCCGCGCGGCGCTTCGCCCACCGGTCGGTGTATCTCGTAGACCGCCGTGGCCGGCGGGAGGAGCGGCGCTCCTTTCCCGAGCTCCTCCTGGCCGTCCGGCGCACCGCCGCCCGCCTCCACGCCCTGGGAGTCCGTCCCGGACAGCCGGTGCTCCTCGCCCTGCCCACGTCGTGGGGATGGCTCGAAACCTGGTTCGGCACCCTCCTCCTGGGCGGCCTCCCTGCGGCCGTGGCCCCGGCCGGGGCCCTCGGCGCCTCCGAGGCGCAGATCGAGAAGCTGGACGGGCTGCTCGACCACCTGGGGGCGGAGCGCCTGGTGTGCAGCGCGGCGTTCCGCGAGGCCGCCGCGGGCCAGGGGGCGACCGCCGTGGCCGGCGCGGCGCTGGCGGTCGAGGAGCTGGCGGACGTCTCGGCCGGCAACCTCCCCGCGCCCCCGCCCGCCGACCCCGGAGAGACCGCCTACCTGCAGCTCACCAGCGGCTCCACCGGCAGCCCCCGGGCGGTCATGGTGAGCCACCGCAACGCCCTCCACGACGCGGTGGCGATCGACGAGGTCGTCGGCCGGCCGCACGGCGCGCCGATCCACACCTGGGCCGACGCCTGGGTGTCGTGGCTGCCACTCCACCACGACATGGGCCTGGTCGGGAACCTCCTGAGCGCCCTGTACTGCGGCCTGGACCTCTGGCTCCTCTCGCCCCAGGCCTTCCTCAGCCGGCCCCACCTCTGGCTCGAGCGCCTGGGCCGCTGCGGCGTCACCATGGCGACCGGACCCAACTTCGGCTACCAGCTCTGCGTGGAGCGGGTGCGCCCGGAGCAGATGGAGGGCGTCGACCTCTCGAGCTGGCGGGTCGCCATCTGCGGCGCCGAGATGGTGCGCCGGGAGACCAGCGACGCCTTCTGCGAGACCTTCGCCGCGGCCGGCTTCCCGCCGGGAGCCCTTCGCCCCAGCTACGGGCTGGCGGAGGCGACCCTGGCGGTGACCGTGGACTGCCGGGGCGAGGGCGCCCGCTCCCTGCCGGCGCCCGCCGACGCCGAGGCCGGAGGGATCTCCGAGGTGATGTGTACGGGAGAGCCGTTCCCGGGCACCGAGGTGCGCATCACCGCGCCCGACGGCACCGCCCTGGCCGAGGACCGGGTGGGCGAGGTCCGGGTCCGGGGCGCCGGCGTCTGCGCCGGCTACTACAACGATCCGGAGGCCACCGCCCGCGCCTGGGCCGATGGCTGGCTGCGGACCGGGGACCTGGGCTTCCTCCACGACGGCGAGCTCTACCTCACCGGGCGCTCGAAGGAGGTGCTCATCATCCACGGCACCAACCTCATGCCCGAGGAGCTCGAGCGCCAGGCCGACGCCGTCACCGGCGGCGGCGGGCGGGTGCGCAGCGCGGCCTTCTCGGTGGCCGCGGGCCCCCGGGGGGAGCAGGCGGTGGTCGTGGCGGAGCTCGAGAGCGCGGCGCCCGAGGTGCTGCCCGCCCTGGCGCGGGAGATCCGGAACCGGATCGGGCAGGCCCTGGAGCTGCCCCTGGCCGACGTGGTCTTCGTGCGCCGGGGGCGCATCCCGCGCACCACCAGCGGCAAGCTGAGGCGGGCCGAGCTTCGCCGGCTGTACCTCGAAGGTCGCCTCGAGCGACTCGAAGGACAGTAGACTTCGTGGCGAGCAGAGGAGGACCAACGATGAGCCTTCGAGATCGAGCGCTGGACATCATCGCCCGGGTGAGCGGCCGGGACCGGTCGCAGCTCGCCCCGGATCAGCAGCTCGTCGGCGACCTGGAGTTCGATTCGGCCCGCGCCCTCGAGCTGATGGTCGAGCTGGAGGACGGTCTCAGAATCGAGCTGTCCGACGACGACCTCGCCGGCATGGCCACGGTCGCCGACGTCCTCACCGCGGTGGAGCAGGCCGCCGGCTGACCTTCCCGCTCAATCTCCGCAACATCTTTTCTCCCCAACAGATCAGGTCTTCGGGCGAAGCCGAGCTCAGGGAGGAGGCGTCCCCTTCCCCCCCTGGGGGTGGGAAGGGAATCGAGGGGTTGCGGAGGGGGATCTGGTGAGGGCGCGGAAGACCAGTGGATCACGGCTTCTCAGGTTGATCCGGGGCTCGAGCGCGGGTGGCCCCTCCCCCTGGTAGCGCAGGCGCAGGTGCCGGGCCACCAGGCCGACGTGGATCTGCATCTCGGCCTGGGCGAAGGTGACCCCGATGCAGCGCCGCGGCCCGGCCCCGAACGGGATGTAGGCGAAGCGGTGAGCCAGACCCGCCCCGTCGCCGAAGCGATCGGGGTCGAACCGCTCCGGATCGCTCCAGAAGCCCGCGTGGCGGTGGAGGAAGTAGGGCGCGATGAAGACGTCCGTGCCCGCGGGAATCGTGTAGGGGCCGAAGGAGTCGGCCTCGAGGGCGCGCCGCGACAGGAGCCAGCCGGGCGGGTAGAGGCGCAGGGTCTCGTCGAGAACCTGGCGGGGGTAGGCGAGGGACTGGAGCGCCGCCGGGTCGCTCACGGCGGCGGGGGCGAGGGCGTCCACCTCCCGGTGCAGCCGCGCTTCGGCCTCGGGGTGCTGCGACAGGAGGTACCAGGCCCAGGCCAAGGTGGCGGCGGAGGTCTCGTGGCCCGCCACGATGAGGGTGGTGACCTCGTCGGTGGCCTGACGGTCGCTCATGGGCTCGCCGCTCTCCGAATCTCGCGCCTCCAGGAGCATTCCCAGGAGGTCGGGGCGGGCCCGGCCCTCGCGGCGCCGGCGCTCGACGAGGCCGCGGATCCGGCGCTTGGGCGCCCGGAAGAGCTGCACCGTGGTCAGGTCGCGCTGGGCCTGCTCGGTCAGGAACGCGAACGGATCGCCCTCCGGTCCGGAGACCAGGCCCTCGAGGTCGTGGCCGAACAGACAGCGCAGGATGATGTCCAGGGTCAACCGGGCGACGTCCCGCGTGACGTCCACGGGCCGGCCGGCCTCCGCGGCCGCCCGCCAGCGGCCGACGAGCTCCCGGTTGCACTCCCACATGGCGGCGGCGAGGCGGGCCAGCACCTCCTGATGGAAGGCGGGCTGCATCATCCGGCGCTGGCGGTGCCAGAGCTCGCCGTCGCTGACGATCAGGCCGTCCCCCAGGAGCAACCGCACCCGGTCCCGGCCGACGCCCTTGACGTAGTTGCGGTAGTTGGGCCCCAGGACGCGGCGCACGGCGTCGGGATGGTTCACGATCACCGACGGCGCCGTCCGCGTCTCCGGCGTCACGCCGACGACGTCGCCGTAGCGCGCGAGCAGGTCGGCGATGACCGGGAACGACTCCTCCCGAATGTCGAGATCGAAACGCTCGTCCGGCCCCGGGGGGAAGCCGGAAGCGTCGGGTCGGGACGCCATCGTGGCGACTCTAACAGGGGCCGCGAGGGACGATCCGAGGGCACGGGCCGCCGGCTTGAGCCTCCACCGCCGGAGCGTTTTCAAAGCGGATTCGTCCAGGCCGTAGCCGAGCCCCTCGAGGATTTTCGCGCTCGTCACGTTGCCCTGCTTGTCGATGATCACATAGGAGTCTGCGCGGCAGAAATCCAGGGCCGCGCGCAGGGGTCTTGCGGGCCGGATCCAAGGCGCGAGGAGGAGGCGATGCGGTGCCATCGTCGACGACGAGCAACGCCGGAGACACCCCGTAACCCCCTTGCGCGCGGCTACGCGTTTCTGCCGCGCAGACTCCTGGTCAGAGAGATTCTTCGTATTGACGGCTTGCTTATCCCGCCCCGCTGGTAGTGACAAACTGCTCCACCCCCACCCCGCGGGCCGGGATAGGATGACCGGCGCCCCGATCGCGGCCTGCCCTCGGGGCGCACCCGACGACAGGAGGCCGACCGAATGCGCATGATCCTCAACGTCACGATGCCGCCCGAGCCCTTCAACACCCTGGTCCGAGAGGGCAAGGTCGGCGAGATCCTGGGACGGATCCTGGACGAGATCCGGCCCGAGGCGATTTACTTCACCGAGCACGACGGGCAGCGTGGCGCCCTCGCCATCGTCGATGTCTCGGCGCCCTTCCAGGTCCCGGCGCTGGCCGAGCCCTGGTTCCTCAGCTTCAACGCCAAGTGCGAGTACCGCATCGCCATGACCCCGGAGGACCTCCAGAAGGCCGGTCTCGACGACATTGGCACGCGCTGGGGGTGAGCCGCTCGGCCGCTCGGGCGGCTTCACGAGGGCCGGGGGACCGGGCCGCCGGGCCCTTCGGCCGTAGACTCTCTTCATGCGCAGAGCCACCGTCGGCGTGATGGGGTCGGGCTCCGAGGAGCACCGGGAGCGGGCGGAGGCGCTCGCCGAGATCCTCGCCGGCCTGCCGGTGAACCTGCTGACCGGCGGGGGCGGAGGTGTGATGGCGAGCGTCAGCCGGGCCTTCGCCGGGAATCCGGGGCGCCAGGGCGTGGTGATCGGCGTGCTCCCGTGCCGGGAGGACGATCCGCTCC
This sequence comes from uncultured Acidobacteriota bacterium, assembly GCA_963739795.1. GTDB lineage: Bacteria > Acidobacteriota > Thermoanaerobaculia > Multivoradales > DATKCC01 > CAVUBL01. The sequence continues at coordinate 36,925 of CAVUBL010000007.1, forward strand.
ACCGGCCGCCGCCCGGCTACCCGAACCCCTGGGTGGAGATCGCCATCCGGACCCACCTGCCGTACAGCGGCGGGCGCGGGACCGACCCTCGATCGCGCAACCACGTCAACGTCCTATCCTCGGACGTCATCGTCGTCCTGCCCGGCGGCGCGGGAACCGCTTCCGAGGTTGCCCTCGCCCTGGGCTACCGGCGGCCGGCGATCGGCTTCCTGGAGCACGGGGAGATGGCCGGCCTGCCCGCGGACCTGCCCGTGACGACCGATCCCGAGGAGCTCAGGGCATTCCTCGAGAGTGCCCTGGACGGAAACTCTCCCGCGCCCGAGCCGTCGCGTCTCTCGAAGCGCTCCTCCGATGAGCCCTCGACCTCGTCGTGGCAGTCCTCGACGAGGGAGTAGAGGAGTGACTCTCGCGGCGCCGCGGGCGATAGCAGGCGACAGAATGGCCAGGCAAGAGAAGGTCCCTCGCCTGACAAGGACGGAAGACGCGGCGCTGACCTTGCACCGTAGGCCCTATCATGAGCCCCCGGCTCGGGAGGTGCGCTATGCTCTCTCGCAGGCCATGACAAACGCCGCTGGTTCCCAACTCGGGCCCTCCGAGATCTGCGCCTTGGGCTGCGTCCTCTACGAGATGGCAAAGGGCAAGCGGGCCCTCGACGGCAAGAGCACGATCTCGCCCAGAGCCTTGCATGTACCCGAGGGCGGAGGTCGTTTGAATTCTTAAAAGTGGAGACTGACAGCCGTGAAATCGTCCATCCTCAGGTTATTTTCCATTGCCGTATCCACTACCCTTCTGTCTCTCTTGGTCGGCATCCAGCCCGCGTATGCTGCAGGCATCGTGGTCAACACCAATGCAGACACGTTCGATGTAGGAAACGGCAAGGATTGCTCCACCGTGCTCATCGGCGATCTGCCCGGGGGCGGGGATGGCGAGATCAGCTTACGTGAAGCGATTTGCGCGGCAAACAACACGGCCGGCGCGGATACGATCACCTTTGATGCGGACTACACGATCACGCTGGGCGGCCAGCTTCCCAGCGTAACCACGACGATGACCATCACCGGCAACGGCGCGGGGAACACCATCGTTCAGGCTAATGGCAGCTCCGGCATGGCGACCTACCGTGTGTTCTTCGTGGACAGCCCGGGGGATCTGAGCCTCAACGACCTGACCGTGCGGAACGGCGGGTGTGATGGATCTTGCGCCACATTTTTCGAGCACGGCGGCGGCATCTTCAACAACTACGGCACGGTGACCGTGACGAACAGCGCCTTCTCCGGCAACGGCGCAACTTATGGCGGCGGCATCTACAATGAGTACGGCACAGTGACCGTGACGGGCAGCACCTTCTCCGGCAACTCGGCGACCGACGTTGGTGGCGGCATCTACAACTCTCTTGGCACGGGCACCGTGACGAACAGCACCTTCTCCGGCAATAGCGCAGGCGACTACGGCGGCGGCATCTACACCAATACCACGGACGGCGCTTGTGGCGGCTCACCCGCCATCACCATTGCCAACAGCACCTTCTCCGACAATAGCGCAGGCTCCGACGGTGGTGGTATCAACAACAATAATGGGGTTATGACCCTGCTCTTCAATACCATCACCGCCAGTCCCTCCGGCGGCGGAGTTTTTTCATATAACGATGATTCGACCTGCACACTAGCCGACAGCAACATCATCGCCGGTAATACGGGCTACGACGTCAGCGCCGAGAACACTGTCCAGCGCTTCCACAGCCTGGGCCACAACCTGATCGGCGTGGCGGGCTCGCTTGTGGACTTTACCCAGGAATTCAACCAAACCGGTGACCAGAGCGACGTGGCCGATCCCAAGCTTGGTTCGCTGGCGGATAACGGCGGCCCCACACAGACAGTGGCGCTGCTAGCTGGTTCCCCGGCCATTAACGCGGGCGACGCCACCGCTTGCGCAGCCAGCCCGATCAACAGTCTTGATCAGCGCGGAGTGACCCGTCCGCAGGATGCGATCTGCGACATCGGCGCGTACGAATACGGCGCTTCCCTGACCGTGACCTCCACCCTGCCTGCGGCCAACGCCAGCCTGGCCAGCCTCTCCACCATCACAGTCACCTTCAGCGAAGATGCCCTGCACGATGCATCCTCCAAAGCCGCCAACAACACTGCTAACTACCTGCTGGTCGAGCAAGGCACGAATGGCGGCTTCGATACGCAATCCTGCGAGGGCGGCGTGCAGAGCGATGACACGGCGGAGACGATCAGCAACGCCAGCTACGACAGCGGCACCTTCACCGCCACACTTACCTTGGCCAGTCCGCTGACCAACGGACAGTATCGCCTGTTCGTCTGCGGCACCACTTCGATCTGGAGCACAGCCGGGCGGGAGCTCAACGACGGCGCGAACGACACCACTGTGGATTTCACGGTGGCTTCGGTCACCGCAATCCCGGCTCTGAACACCGGTGGATTGGCGCTTCTCGCCCTGCTCCTCGCCGCCGCCGGCTTGGAACTGGGTCGCCGCCAGTGACGGTGTGACGGTAGGACGAAGCCCCTCGCCATGGCCGAGGTGCGCGCTCGCCGGCGGGCAGGGGTTCCCGCGGGACCCGACGATGTCGGGCCCTGGGATGTGAGCGCCCCGGTCCACCGCTCAGGCTGCTCGGCGCGCACTGGAACCTCTCAAGCCTCCGAGCCGTAACGTCGACCATGACGACCGAACACGCCGAACCGCGAAGCGACACCCGGCAGGTGCGCTGGCTTCTCACGGGAGCCACCCTCGCCTTCTATCTCGTCACGCTCCGCGGCTATGGCTACTTCCGCGACGAGCTCTACTACCTGGCCTGCGGTCGCCACCTCGGCCTGGGCTACGTCGACCAGCCGCCCCTCATCGGCTGGCTGGCGGCCGGGGTGCGGGGGACCCTGGGAACCTCGCTCCCGGCCCTGCGCCTCCTGCCCGCCCTGGCTGCCGCAGCGACCGTCTGGGTATCCATGCGGATGGCGGCGCGCCTGGGCGGCGGCCGATTCGCCCAGGGCCTGGCCGGCCTGGCGACGGCGTTGGCACCCGTCTACCTGAGCCTGTTCTCCATCTTCTCCATGAACGCCTTCGACGTCCTCGCCTGGGCCCTCCTGTGGTGGCTCGCGGTGGCGCTTCTCGACCGGCCGGAGGTGAACGGAGCGGGCGAGAGCTCCGTGGGGACCGCGCCGCCCGATCCCCGGCTCTGGCTGGTCTTCGGCCTGGTCGCCGGCCTCGGCCTCGAGAACAAGATCAGCGTGCTCTTCCTGGGGATGGGGCTCGCCGTGGGCCTCCTCGTCGCCCGCCGCTGGGACGTGCTGCGCTCGCGCTGGCTCTGGCTGGGGGGCGCCCTCGCGGTGCTCCTCTTCGTACCCTACGTCGCCTGGCAGGTGGCCCACGGCTGGCCGACCCTGGAGTTCATGCACAACGCTCGGCTGCACAAGAACGTCGCCCTCTCGCCGTGGAGCTTCTTCGCCGCCCAGATCCTCCAGGCCGGGCCGGTGGCGCTACCGGTCTGGATCTCGGGGCTGTTGCTGCTCCTGGGGCTCCGGCGCGGCCGGCCCTGGCGCGCCCTCGGCTGGGCCTACCTGGCGATCCTCGCCGTCATGACCTTCAGCCACGCCAAGCCCTACTACCTGGGGCCCGCCTACACCCTGCTCTTCGCGGCCGGCGGAGTGGCGATCGAGGGGTGGACGGCGGGGGCGCGGGCGCGCAAGCTCCGACCGGTGGCGCTGACCGTCCTCGCCGTCGGCGGGGCGATGATCGCGCCCCTGGCCAAGCCACTCCTCTCGGAGGACCACCTGGTCCGCTACAGCCGGGCGCTGGGCGTCCAAGCCGAAACCGACGAGCACCACGAGGTCGGTCGGCTCGACCAGTTCTTCGCCGACATGCACGGCTGGCCGGAACTGGCCCAGGCGGTGGCCCGCGTCTACGACCGGCTGCCCCCGGCCGACCGTGCCCGGGCGTGCGTCTTCGGCCAGAACTACGGTGAGGCCGGGGCCGTCGACCTCTTCGGACCCGCCCTCGGCGTGCCGGGCGCGATCTCGGCCCACAACAGCTACTTCCTCTGGGGGCCGGGCCACTGCACCGGCGAGGTGATGATCGTGATCGGCGACGACCGCCAACGGCTGGAGGAGCTCTTCTCGTCGGTTGAGGACGCCGGCACCTTCACCTGTGTCGACTGCATGCCCTACGAGAACCACCAGACGCTCTGGGTCGCCCGCGGGCTGAAGGGTCCCGTCGCCGACCTCTGGCCGAGCATCAAGAACTACAACTAGTGGTCTGATTCACGAATCCCTTGTCTTTCGTTGCGGCACCGCGGGGCTGGATACCAGGCGCCGCGACGCAGGCGATGCCGAGCCATCGTCGAGGAGCGGCAACGCCGTAGACGGCCGCGCGCTGCCGCAACGAAAGACAAGGGATTCGTGAATCAGACCACTAGGGAAGGGGACGATCGACTGGGTCCCCCCCCGCATCCCCTCGATCCCCTTCCCACCCCCGAAGGGGGGAAGGGGCCGCCACCTCCCAGGTGGAGACGGTCGGGGTGGGCGGGGGCGCCGGGGTAGGATGGCGCGAATCTCGCCCGCCGTCTTCTGACGCCCGCCATGCCGACCGCCCCCCTCCCGGTCTCCGCCCCCGCCACGGCTTCGCCTCCGGGCTCCGGGCCGGGGCTGCTCCGGGTGGTGGGACGGTGGGAGATCGTGGGGCTGGCGCTCAACGACGTCATCGGGAGCGGCGTCTACCTGCTGCCGGCCGCCGCGGCGGCCTTCCTCGGCCCCCTGAGCCTCGCCGCGGTGGGGGTGGCGGGGCTCGCCGTCCTCCTGCTGGTGCTCTGCTTCGCCGAGGCGTCGAGCCGTTTCGACGGGCCGGGGAGCGCCTACCTCTATGCCCGCACCGCCTTCGGCCCGCTGGTCGGCTTCGAGGTCGGCTGGATGACCTGGCTCGCCCGCGTCTCGTCGGTGGCCTCGCTGTCGGTGGCCTTCGCCGTCTCCCTCTCCTACCTGGTGCCGAGCGCGAATCAGGGGGTCGGCCGGGCCCTCGCCATCGCCCTACCGATGCTGGCCCTCACCGCGATCAACGTGGTCGGCGTCAAGTCCGGGGTGCGGGCGTCGGTCTTCCTGGTGATCGTCAAGGTGCTGCCGCTTCTGGTGTTCCTCGGGGCCGGTGTGTGGTTCGTCTCCTGGGCGCGCGTCGCGGGCCAGGCGGCTACCGCACCTGGCTCGGGTGCGGGCGGCCTCGCACACAACCTGGGACCGGCGGCGCTCCTCCTGCTCTTCGCCTACGCCGGGTTCGAGAACACGCCGGCGGCGGCGGGGGAGTTCCTCGACCCCAAGCGCGACGTACCCTTCGCCCTGATCGCCGAGATCACCTTCGTCACCCTGCTCTACCTGGCGGTCCAGTGGGTCGCCCTGGGCACCCTGCCGAGCCTCGCTACCTCGGCCACGCCTCTGGCCGACGCGGCCCAGGCGTTCCTCGGCTCCTGGGGCGGCTGGCTCCTCACCGTGGGCGCCATGCTTTCGATCCTGGGCACCAACAGCAACACCATCCTCGCCGGCCCGCGCTATCTCTTCGCCCTGGCCGAGGACGGCTTCGGGCCGCCGGCCCTGGGCCGGGCCCTCGCTCGCGTCCACCCGCGCTACCGGACGCCGGCGGTGGCGATCCTCGTCCAGACGGCCATCGCCCTCCCCCTCGCCCTGTCGGGCACTTTCGTCGGCCTCGCCGCCCTCTCGGTGGTCGCCCGCCTCGCCACCTACCTGGGCACCGCCGCCGCCGTCCCGGTACTGCGGCGAAAGATGCCGGCGAGCGATACGACCGTGCGCCTGCCGGGCGGTCCGGCGATCCCGCTGGCCGCGTGCGCCCTGTCGGTGGCGCTGGCGGCGAGCGCCGGGGCCGAGAACCTCCTGGCCGCAGGGGCTGCCCTGGTCGTGGGCGCCGTGCTCTTCGCCGTCGGACGACGGGGGCGGAGCGCCGCCGGCCGCTGAGTATCATTCGGGCGTGGATCCTCTCGCTCCCCCGGCACCGGCGGTGGCCGGAGCCGAGGACGCCTCCCTCGACCGGGCCCTCGTCCGGACGGGGCTCCGGTCGGGGCTCCGGGCCGGCCTTCTGGCCTGGCGCTCCCCGGTCTACCGCGGCGAGGACGGCGCGCCCTCCTACGAGACGACGCGCTTCCTGCTCCTTCGCGGGCTGGGCGCGATCTACGCAGTAGCCTTCCTGGTCGCCGCCTTCCAGCTCGTGCCCCTGGTCGGCCAGCGGGGCATCCTGCCCGCCGACCAGTTCCTGGACCGGGTCGCCGACGCCGTCGGCGGACGCGGGCAGGGCTTCCTCGTCCTGCCGTCCCTCTTCTGGCTCGGCCTCTCGGATACGGCGCTCCGCGTCGTCGCCTGGGTGGGCTTCGGCCTCGCGGTGGCGGTGGTGCTGGGGCTGGCCGACGTGCCGATCCTCTTCGCCCTCTGGGCGCTCTACCTCTCCATCGTCCACGTGGGACAGGTCTTCTGGGGGTACGGCTGGGAGACCATGACCCTGGAGGCCGGCTTCCTGGCCCTCTTCCTGGTGCCCCTGGCCGAGCCCAGGGCCTGGGCGGACGGTCGGGCACGAGCCTCTCCCGTCGTGCTCTGGCTCGCGCGCTGGCTCGCCTTCCGGGTGATGTTCGGCGCCGGGCTGATCAAGCTCCGGGGCGATGCGTGCTGGCGGGACCTGACCTGCCTCTTCTACCACTTCGAGACCCAGCCGATCCCCAACCCGCTGAGCCCCTGGTTCGACCACCTGCCGCATCCGGTCCTGGTGGCCGGCGTGGTCTTCAACCACGTCGCCGAGCTGGCGGCGCCCTGGCTGCTCCTCGGGCCGCGCCCCCTGCGCCAGGTGGGCGGCCTGGTGGTGATCGCCTTCCAGGGGATCTTGATCCTCAGCGGCAACCTCTCCTGGCTCAACTGGCTGACCCTCGTCGTCGCCCTCGCCTGCTTCGACGACGGCTTCTGGGCGGCGCTGGCACCCGGGCGGCTGCGCGAGTCGATCCGGCGCCTCGCCTCCCGCGCCCGGCCGCCGTCGCGCCTAGGCCGCGGAGCCGCCTGGGCCTACGCCGCGCTGGTCGCCTTCCTGAGCATCGGGCCGGTGACCAACATGCTCTCGCCCGCCCAGGCGATGAACGCCTCGTTCGACCCGCTCCACCTGGTCAACACCTACGGCGCCTTCGGCAGCGTGAGCCAGGTGCGCGACGAGCTGGTCGTCTCCGGGAGCGACGCCGAGCACCCGGGCCCCGGCGACTGGCGCGAGTACGAGTTTCCGTGCAAGCCGGGTGCGGTCGACCGGCGGCCGTGCGTCTGCTCGCCGTACCAGTACCGCCTCGCCTGGCAGCTCTGGTTCGCGGCGATGTCGGAGCCGGAGACGGAGCCGTGGCTCCTCCACTACGTCGCCATGCTCCTCGAGAACCGGCCCGAGGCCCTGGCGCTGGTGGAGACGAACCCCTTCCCCGGCCACCCGCCGCGCCGGATCAAGATCGACCTCTACCGCTACCGGTTCGCCCGATCCGATCGGCCCGGAGACCCGAGCGGCGCCTGGTGGGTGCGCCGGCGGCTGGCGACGTGGCTGCCGCCGGTCTCCCGGGATGATCCGGAGCTGATGGCCCTCGGGCGGGCCCTCGGCTGGATGTGAGCCGCTCGAGGACTGGCTGGCACGCTCGCAGACCCAAGATGGGGAGGGTCGGAGTAGGTGCCTGGGGCTTCTGAAGGCACCCGAGCCCTGACGACAGCGATTCGGGTGCCTTCAAGGAAGGCAACTGCCGGAGGTTCTTAGTCGGCGCGATTCAGCCGTCTATGTCGTCTGCAGACCAAAGGTATCCAGGTAACTACCGGCCCTACAGTAGAGACCGTCCACATCGTTATCTTTCTGGATCTTGAGCTGCCCGTTATGTAGCCCTGCTCGTTTTCCAGCCGCAACGTGGGTCTTGCCTGAGGCCATATGAAAAGCCAGGCTTTGGACGTAGGTGGTGAACGTTACCTCGACGCTTGCGATCTTGTCACCCTCTTCCACCGTAAAGGTCAGCAGGGTACTGGACGACATTTCGCCAGCTTGAATCACCGTTCCGAGGTCATCGACGAATTGGATTCCGTTGATCCAGGCTCCGCCGTTGACGGTGACGGACTGTACTCTCCCAGAGAGACTGGGAGCTTCAAGACTACCTCCTGGTCCACCGATCGGTCCTAGAATACTCATGTCAGCGCCTTTCGTTTCAAGCCGGTACGTACCGGCCGGTCAATGAGACGGACGAACCCCAACGCGAAGTCCCTCCGGTTTTGCCGCAGTTCACAATCCTTCCTGTCGGCACAGAAGCCAGTGGTCTGTCAACCTTCGAAGATCAGAACCTGAGACCAAACCACGAGCTACAAGACCCCGGATGCCGGCATCGGTCTCCGGCGACCGCAGGACTCGAGAGCGCGGAGGTGACCGCCGCCGTGGCGAGCTCCACCGAGCGATCGTCACGCTCATACGCCGTCTCGCGTCCTTCACCCCTACCATCGCGATCCACCACCGGCAGGAGACATCGGGTGGGAAATCTCTTCCGCCACTGGGCTTCGGACTTCGGGGATCGGGCGAGGCCGTTCCCCGCGGAGGGCAATAGAGATCGAGCCGCCAGGCGGCGGCTCGGGGAAGGCGGGGTGGGGAATGTGGCGCCGGGTGGCGCCGGGAGGTGGGGGCTACTCGCTGCCGTCGTCGTAGATCTTGGGATCGTCCCAGTTTCCGTCGACGCCCATCTGATACTTGAGCAAGCCGCCAGCCCCCGTGAAATCGAAAGTGAGCTCCGTGACTCCGGTGCTCGACGAAGGGGGCCAGGTGACGGGATCGAGGGGCTGAACGCCGCTCGCTGGATCGATGTTCCACGGTTCTTGATCCCTGGGCGGGAACTGGTCGTCTTTCCTGGCGACCTGGAAGCCCATGATGTTCGAGCCGGCGGGAAAGCGCAGGTGGAACTTGACGATTCTCTGCTTGGGCGGAGGATGGATGCTCCCGTCCGGCTGCACCCGCCAACCGCTCGAGCGTCTGGTGCAAGAGTAGGAGAACCGAGGGGCCGTGTTGATGTCGTAAACGGTCACGGCGATCGTGCAGTTCGGATCGGGCTGGGTGGTGATCTTGGACATGGTCGTGCTCCTTTCGTCAGGGGGCCGCTCGGCACGGAGCCTTGGAACGGCTCTCACTCGGTTCCTCGCAAGACCCGGGAGAAGGAGGACATCGGGGGTCAGGAGGTCTCGCGCTCCGCCCGCGTCGAGCCTCCGCAGAGGCCGTCGATCCCGAGCGGCGAGTAGCCCAGGGCGCCCAGCGCCTCCTCCTCCGACCGTGCCTCGTCCCGGCGGCCGAGGCAGCGCAGGGCGATCGCCCACGGCGCCAGGACGCGGCCGTCTCGCCCACCCCTTGCGAACGCTTCGATGGCCGCCGCGGCCCGCTGGTCATCGGCGGTGGCGGCGGGTCGCGAGTTTTCGAGAGTGCCGAGCAGAAGATAGCTCTGGCTCAACCAGCGATGCACCTCTCGATCCGTGGGCCGGGAAGCCGCCAGCCCTTCGAGGATCTTCACGGCGCTCAGGAGGTGGGCGCGTGCAGGCTCGCCCCGGGCTCTTTCCAGCAGCGCCAGGTGATAGAGGCCGATGGCCTGGGTGCGGCGCCAGGCGTGAGGGGCGTCATCGCGGGCGAGAAGCCCGTCGATCAGCCGACGTTCGCGGGCCCAGGCCGCGTCCGCCGCCGCCAGGTCGCCCCGGGCGAAAGCCACCCTGCCGAGGTGGAGGTAGCTCCAGGCGAGCTTGAAGCGCCAGGAGGCGTTGCCCGGGTCGTGCGCCACCAGCTTGGTGAAGATGGCGCGCGCCCGTTGGAAATGATCGCCGGCCGCCGACCAGTTCCCGAGCATCGAGAGCTGGATGCCCAGGCGGCTGTGGCTGGTGCCCATGAACTCCCGCATCCGGAAGCTGGCCGGATCGGCCGCCAGCAGCGACCTGCGGATCTCGAACTCCGCCCGGAGCTGCTCGCCTGCCGCGCTCCAGCGGCCCAGGTCCTGCAGGACCACGCCGACCGTGTTGTGGGAGGCCGCCAGCTCGAACTTCGCATCCCGGCTCGCCGGCTCGGCCGCCGCGAGCTTTTCATCGAGGGCCAGGCTGGCGCGGAACTGCTCGAGCGCTGCCTCGAGATCTCCCTCGGCCTCGCGCACCGAGCCGAGGTTGCTGTGGGCGTAGGAGAGCTCTCGCCGCCATTTCAGGTTGTCGGGGTCCATCTCCACCAGCCGCTGAGAGGTGGCGAGATAGGCCTCGAAGAGCTGCTGCGCCGCGGCGAGATCGCCCTGCTGCCAGTGGACGTCGCCGACCCAGTACTGGCTCTGACCGAGCGCGAACAGCCGGTCACCGTCGTCCGGCGCGAGCTCGGCCAGGCGCCGGGCGAGGGCCAGCGACTCGTTCAACGGCGCCACGGCTCCGGCCAGGTCGCCCTGCCGGATTCGCACGTCGCCGATCTGATAGAGCATCTGGGAGCGGCGCAGGAGCTCGGCCTCGCTGAGGTCCCGGGCCGGTACCGCGGCGAAGTACTTCTCGGCCTCCCCGCCGACGTCGTCGAGGACGTCGAGACGGCCCAGGGATTCGAGCTTCTTGCGCAGGTCGCCCACCATGAAGCCGATCAGCCCCTCGGCCTGCCCCTGGCGCAGCTCGGCACGCTTGCGGGCCGCGTCGGCGCGTAGCGCGAAGACCGCCACCGCCACCGAGGCGGCGAGCAGCAGCACCGCCGCCGCCGCCGCCATCCCCGCGAGGAGCTTGTTGCGCAGCACGAAGCGGGTCAGCCGGTAGGCGAGACCGGCGGCGTAGGCCTCGACTACCTCGCCGTCGAGATAGCGCTGGAGATCCGACGCAACCGCCCGGGCCGAGGCGTAGCGCTGGTCGGGATCGTGGGCGGTGCAGCGCAGGACGACCGCCTCGAGCTCCGCCGGCAAGGTGGGGAGGTGCTGGCGAGGCGGCGGCAGCTCCCGGTGGACCACCTGGCGCAGGACGGCGGCGGTGTTCTGCCCGGAGAACGGCAGCTCGCCGGTGAGCAGGCGATACATGGTGATGCCCAGGCTGTAGACGTCGGCGCGCCGGTCGACCGCGTCCGGCGCGCCGACGAGCCGCTCCGGAGCGATGTACTGCGGTGAGCCGGCGACCGCGTCGAGCGCCATCGAGTCGACGTCCTCGAGGTCGGTGGCGAGACCGAAGTCGGTGACCAGAGCGTTGAGCTCACCGTCGGGCGTCTGCTCGACGAGGACGTTCCCTGGCTTGACGTCGCGGTGCAGCAGGCCGGCACGGTGGGCGGCGTGGAGCCCTTCGGCGACCTGCACGAGGAGTCGCACCCTGGCTTCCAGGGAGAGCGTGGCGCCGACCTGTGCCAGGGTGCCTCCGGCGACGTAGCGCATGGCGATGAACGGCTGGCCGTCGAGCTCGCCGCTGTCATGGATGTCGAGCACGTGGGGGTGCTCGACCCGCGCCTGAGCGCGCGCCTCGCGCAGGAAGAAACGCAGGACGGCCGGGTCTTCGTGGGTGAGGAGCTTGAGCGCCACGGAACGGCCAAGCTGGTGGTCGAAGGCCAGCACCACCCGCCCCATGCCACCCTCGCCCAGGCACTCTCCCAGCTCATAACGCTCGGCAGCCGGAAGCGCGGCGGCCGGCGGCAGGGCTTCGCTGTCCGTCGCGTCCCAGCTCAGGCGAGCGGCCGCGGGAGCATCGAGAAAGGAGTCGCCCAGGTCCTCGGCGGCGGCGAGACGGCGCCGGGCACAGGCGGCGAGATCGGGCTCGGCGGCGGCGATCTCTTCGAGATAGGACTCGCGCTCGGAGCCGTCGAGGCCGGCTGCGGTGAGCACGACCTCGCCGAGCCGCAGCCCGGCCGGACCGGCCCCCGCCGGCCGATCGCCGGCAGGCCTCGGCTCGTTCACGTCGCCTCTCTCATGCCGGCTCCGCCAACTCGCCGTGGAGCCACATCCGGATCGTCTTCCAGTCACGCACCACGGTGCGGGGCGTCAGAGAGAGGACCTCCGCCGTCTCCTCGACCGACAGACCGGCGAAGTAGCGCAGCTCGACGAGCTGCTCGTGGCGGGGCCGGAGCTCGGCGAGCTTCTTCAACGCCTGGTGAACCGCCAGGACCTCCTCGGGACGGCGGCTCAGTGGATCGGCGACCTCCGGCAGCTCCCCGTCGAGGGTCAGCGCCTTCCCTTCGCCGCGTTTCTTCGACAGTTGACGGCGCGCCTCGTCGGCGAGCACGAAGCGCATGGCGCGAGCCGCGATGGCGAAGAAGTGCCGGCGGTCGGTCCACTCCACGTCGGTACCGACCAGGCGGAGGTAGGCCTTGTGGACCAGGCTCGTGGCGTGGCCGTGGCCGCTCCTGCCTCTCTGGCGCAAGACGCCTCGCGCGAGGCCTTTCAGCTCGCCATAGAGAACCGTCCAGAGCTCGTCCTCGGCCTCGCTGCTGCCGGCTCGCCAGGCGTGGAGGAGTCGGGTCACCTCGCCGGGGTCGTTTCCGCGCGCCATCGCCTCGCCCTGCATGACCGAGCCGGCCAGAATTGTACGACATGAGAGAGAACATCGAACTCTAACATGGCTCCGCGCGGGCGGCGAGCTCGCCGCGCACGGCGCGGGGCACGTCCCGGAGGGTGAGTTGAGCGCTCACGTAGGCAAGCCGCCGGCGAGAGAGGCAGGACCCGAGCGAGCGTTGACCTCAGCTTGCCGGAAGGGGCGAAGAAGCGCCTTCCGGCACCTGGTGGACGGACCTACTTCCGAGGTGCCACGATCTCGTCGAGCAGGGCCGGTGCTCCCTTCTGCCGTTCGAGGTGGGGGTAGCGCAGCCCCCCGTGGTAGTCGAGCCGGACGGTCTTGTAGACGTCCTGGTCCTTGACCAGCAGCTCGATGGGCTTGGCCCCCGGCTTGTCCGAGGCCGCCGCCGTCACCGCCGCTCTCAGCCCGTCGGCCGTGAAGGCGTGGCCGCCGACGGCGACCAGGTGCATGCCCGGCGCCAGGCCGGCCCGGAAGGCCGGTCCCTGCCACAGGACGTCGGAGATCTCGCCCGCGCTGTCCGTGCCCGGTGCCTCACCGACGAGACCGATGGAGTCCTCGAGGTCCAGGATGCCGCCGCGTCTCGTTCGCCGTCTGGTAGCCGGAGGGCTGGCCGGTGTAGACGAGCCGGTAGCCGCCGCGCTCGATCCCGCCCAGGGGCGCGTGCTCGCCGGTGGCGTCGAGGCGCTCGCGCAGGAACGCCGCCCAGTCGAAGGGTTGGATCTCCCCGAGGGCCTTCACCAGGTCCTCGAAGGTGTAGGTCTTGGTCGTCCAGCTCCCGTCGTCCATGCCGTAGAAGAGGCGCGCGAAGTCGTCGAGGGACTTGGCCCCGCCGGAGAGCTCGCGGATCTTGGTGTCGACGTCGAGCCAGAGAAGCTCGCCCTCGGGGTAGAAGTCGGTGCCCCGCCGCCAGCTCCGCCAGGCCCCGGGGGCGTAGTAGAGGATCTGCGCCTCGTCGGCGGTGTCCTGGAGCGGGCGCCAGGCGCGGCCGGCGCGGTGGTCCATCTGGGCCGCGCTCGCCGCCAGGGCGTCGCGGTACTGGGCGGCGCTGCGCAGCCCGCTCCGGGCCGTCAGCACGTCCCCCCAGTAGGTGGTCAGGCCCTCGTAGACCCAGAGCAGGTCGTCACGCATGGGCACGCGGTTGAAGTCGGGCGTCCACAGGTCGGCCGGCCGCCGGAACTTGCCGTTCCAGGAGTGGACGTACTCGTGGGGCAGCAGCCCCGCCGAGGAGAGGAACGACACCGGATCGGTGAGGAACTTCGCCCAGGTGCGATCGTCGCTCGAGCGATGGTGCTCGAGGCCGAAGTGGCCGGACTCGTCCGAGAGGATGAGCAGGAAGCGGTAGTGGTCGTAGTGCTCGGCCCCGAACAGGAGCTTCGCCTGCTCGACCAGGGCGCGGAGCTCCTTCGTTTCTGCGTCGGTGATCTCCAGGTCTTCCGGGGCGTCGGCCACCAGATCCAGGACCACCGGCCGCGCGGGCGGCCCGGCGAGCTCGACTTCGCGGAAGTACGCGCCCGCCACCAGCGGCGAGTCCACCAGCTCGGCCAGCGACGTGGGCTCGAAGCGCACCTCCGAGCCCGAGCTCGAGGCCGTGTCGAGAGCCGTGGCGTAACGCCAGCCCTCCGGCAGCTCCACCGTGGGCTGGAGCCGGATCTCCCGCGACGGCCGGCCCGCCGGGTAGAAGACCACCTGGTTCCACTCCAGCGCCACCAGGTTCTCGGTCACCGAGACGCTCTGGCCGAACCGCCCGCCGCCGGTGGGCGAGAGGAAGTCGAAGGCCACCTCGAGGCGTGTGGGCACCCTCGGGGCACCCGGAGGTGGAGCACGCACATGTCGTCGAGGTCACGGCGCCAGGCGACGGGCGCGCCGTCCGCCGTGATCCGGAGCCCGGCGATGTTGGCCACCGGGCCGCTGGGCGAGTGCTCGCCGGGGATCCACTTCGGGTAGTCGAGGGTGAGCGGGCCGGGCTCGACCGGCAGGCTCTCCTCCACGTGGAAGATCTTCTGGGACACGTCGCGCAGGTCGACGTGGAGGGCGATCGGACCGGACTGGCCCTGGTTCGGGGCCGAGGCCGGGGCCGAAGGCTTGGCGCCGCGAGCCCATCCGGCGCCGGGCAGTGCCAGCAGACCGAGCGTGAGCACGAGAACGAAACGTCGAGACACCCTACACCTCCCTTGGGGAAACCCCGCCGGCACTACTGCCCGGGGCGGTCCTTCGAGGAGCTCCGTTCCAGGGACTTGGCCTGGTCGAGCTTGTCGTAGATCTCCTCCATGTCGGTCGCCGGGTTGAACATCACCTCGGTCGAGCCGCGCACCATGCCGTCGGTCCTCTGGATCAGGGAGCCGAGCTGGACGAGCGCCGACTTCGCCTTCTCGCAGGCGTCGCTGGGGCAGTCGCAGTAGTTCCGGGCGCTCTCGACCCGCTTCTGGATGCGCCCCGCGAAGCTCATCCAGCCGGCGGTGTCGGAGCGGTCCCGGCCGTACTTCGAGACCCCGGCGCCGAAGTCTTGGGCGGTCTCGGTCGCCAGGCGGATACAGCGGTTGTCCAGGCTCTCGTCCGCCACCTCGGACGAGATCGAGGTGGCACCGGAGGAGGCGAGAATGGCCTTCAGGCGCGGCACCCCCTCTTTCCAGGCGATGACGACGACCAGGAGGAAGATCAGCCACTTCACGAGCTTCCGGAGATCCATCGCCGCGTCCTCCTACTTGGCCATCAGATCGAGCACCGCCAGGGTGGTGGCCTTGACGCCGGCGCGGATCGTCGGCTCGGGCAGCGGCGCGAAGAGGGCCGAGTGGAGGGGCGGCAGGGGGGTGCCGTTCGCCTCGTGCTCGGCGATGAGCTTCGGGTCGACCGCCCCGATCCGGAACTGGAGCACCGGGATCTGCCGCTCGAGGCCGAAGTGGCCCACGTCCTCGCTCACCATCTCCGGCGGGATCTGGACCACGTCGCCCTTGGGGAACGCCTTCTCCCAGACCTTGGCCATCCGGGCCGTCAGCGCCGGGTCATTGTAGGTGGCGTCGCCCCGCTCGGTCTTCGAGACGGTGACAATGGGCATGCGGTCCTCGGGAATGCCGGCGGCGATCGCCAGGCCCCTGGGGATGCGCTGGATGGCCGCCAGGACCTTCTCGCGGACCTCTTTCTTGTAGGTGCGCACGGTGAGCTGGAGGACCACCTGGTCGGGGATGACGTTGCGCTTGGTGCCGCCGTGGATCGAGCCCACCGTGACCACGGCCGGGTCGAGGGGGGAGATCTCGCGGCTGACGATGGTCTGGAGGGCGAGCACCGTCTGGGCGGCGAGGACCACCGGGTCCTTGGTCTTGGACGGCAGCGCCCCGTGGCCACCCACACCGCGAATCGTGATGTCCACCGAGTCGATGTTGGCCAGGGCGAACCCGGGGCAGTAAGCGACCGTGCCCGCCGCCAGGTCCGAGGAATCGTGGAAGGCGAGGACGTAGTCCGGCTTCGGCACCTTGTCGTAGAGGCCGTCCCGCAGCATGGCGTCGGCCCCTTTGCCCAGCTCTTCGGCGGGCTGCCCGATCATCACCAGCGTGCCATGCCAGCGGTCCTTCATCCCGGCCAGCAGGCGCGCCGTCCCCAGGAACGAGGTCATGTGGATGTCGTGGCCGCAGGCCTGCATCACGCCCACCGTCTGGCCGTCGGGGTTGAGGGTCGTGACGTGGCTGGCGTAGGGCAGGCCGGTGGCCTCGGTGACCGGCAGGGCGTCGAGCTCGGTGCGCACCAGCACCGTGGGCCCGTCGCCGTTCTTCATCACCCCGGCGATGCCGTAGCCGACGAGGCTCGGGTCCTCGTACTTGCCGATGTGGTCGATGACCGTGAAGCCGAGCTTGCGGAGCTCGCCCGCCAGGAACGCGGAGGTCTTCTCCTCGTGCCCCGAGAGCTCGGGAGCCTCGTGGAGGGACTCGTAGGTCTGGACCAGCGAAGGCAGCTCCTGGTCGACCTTCGCGTCGATGGGTGACCGATCGGCGGCGGCAACGGCCACCGGAGCGGCGAGGAGACCGGCGAGGGCGACGACGGCGGGGACAACGGCGGCGCGTAGGCGAGACATCCAATCCTCCGAGAGACGATGACGAGGGGAACGGCTCGGGAGATTGTAGCCCTTCGCGCCGCCGGATAGGCCGCGTCCTCCGGAGGCCACGGAGCCTCGCCTCGCTCTACCGGTCCCCGGACGGATGCACCCCGCCGCCGGGGGCGTGGCCCGTGCCGCCGGCCGTCGCCGGCCCCTTCTCCTCCTTCAGGGGGTGGCGCGTCTCGCGGGTGCCCTCGCCCAGGATCTCGACCTTCTTCGCCTCGACCAGCTTCTTGAACGGCTCGTGCTCGAGGGCCGAGGCCGGGACCTGGCCGGTCTGGCTTGGACCGAGATGGAGCACCTTGCCGTGCGGCAGTGGCACCCGCAGCGGCCCATGGGTCTCGTTACGGATCTCTTTCATGCGCTGAGGTTACGCGCTGATCCCGTGGCGGCGCAAGACCCGGCCGGGTGGTGTGGACTCGCCGGGCGTCACACCTGGCGCAACCCGGTGACCGGATCGAGGCGGCGCGGTTCGCCGGAAGCCGGCAGGCCTTCGCTCACCAGCCGCCGCCCCCGCCGCCCCCCGAGCTGCCTCCTCCCCCACCACCGCCGCCACTCGAGCTGGGCGCCGCCACCCCGGAGGCCATGCCGCTGGCGGCCGCCGCCCACGAGGCGCTGGCGCCGGCGCCGCCGAAGCTACCGCCGCCCCCCGTCCAGCCACCGCCGGAGGAGCCGCCGCCGGAGAACGCGGTCGCCGCCGCCGCGGCGGTCGCGAGGCCGGTCGCCGAGACGCCGCCGAAGGCCTTCGCCCAGCGGTCCATGGCCGCCGACAGCCCGAAGGCGAGGAGGTACGGGAACCAGGAGTCGTCGAGGTCGGGCTCCGGGCGATGGAGCTCCGCCTTCAGATGGCGCCGGGCCTGGAGAAGCTCCTGGCGGGCGGCGATCGTCTCCGGCCGCTCGCGGCTCGTCGCAGCATTGAGCACGCTCGACCAGGCGGCGACAGGGCCGAGCAGGAGGGCGGCAAGGCCCAGGATCCCCGGCGGCACCTCGATCGTGAACCAGCTCGAAAGCTCCGGCTGGAAGACGACCACGAGGCTTCCGGCCACCATCAACCCCATGGGCACGCCGAAGGCGATCACCCGGTTCCGCAGCTTGTCGGGCACGTTGCGCGCCGCGTAGGCGATGCCCAGGGCGAGCCCGTAGAACGCCGGCACCAGGAAGGCGAGAGCGAGGAGGGTGGTGCGGCCCGCAGGCCAGCGCCAGGCGGCCTGGAGACCCAGGAAGCCGAGGGTGGAGAGGGCGAGAATCGCCGTCGGTCGCCGGCTCGGCGCCGGGCGTGGCTGCTTCTCGTGGACGTCGAGCTTCAGGCGCGCCTCGAGGCCGGAGCGGATCACCTCGGCGGGGTCGAAGCCGGACGACTTGTAGTGCGCCCGCAGCTCGGCGGTGGTCACCTCGCTCCGGCCACCGAAGAACAGCGCGAAGACCAGGTCGCGCTCGTAGCCGGACAGGGAGTGCCGATCGACCAGCAGCCGGAGGCTGAGCTCTCCCTTGTGCCCGTGCCCTTTCCCCGGCGTTTCGACCTCGCTCGCGAGCTTGCCTTCGGCGACCAGCCGGGCGAGCACCGCCGACACCTCCGGGGCCCCCACCGTCCGGTCCCAGTACGCACCAACCTCCTCGGGGCGGAGCGCCAGCACGTGGGTCTCGATCCAGGAGCGATCGATGCCCGACGGTTGGGGCACGCGCCCCCAGCGCCGGCCGACGGCGCTCTCGTGGCGAGCGAACCGGAGGAACAGCCAGAGCATCGCGGCGAGCCAGACGAGGGCCGCCGCCAGTCGGACGGGAAGCGCCAGCGGCGGCACCGGCGGCGGCAGGGCGGCCGCGGGCGCGCCCCCGCCTCGGTAGCCGAGCCGCGCCGTCAGGACCACGCTCTCGCCCGGCGCCAGGTTCTCCCGGTCGAGCGAGGCCGGCAGCGCATCGACGGGCTCAAACGCCGGATCGATCGCGAGGTCGAGGTGGTAGCGCTCGATCGGGCCGCTGCGGTCCGGAAAGGCGAAGTCGTGGTCCAGGAGGTAGACGCCGTCGCCCACCGGCCGCAGGACGCCGGTCAGACGGTAGTCGACGACGTAGGTGATCGCCGTGTCGTCGAATGCGGGGTCGCTCGGCAGGCGGCTTCGCCAGCGCAGCGTATGGTCGTCGACCCACCGGTAGTCGTCGACCGCCTGCAAGCTGCCCTCCTCGAGCTCGTGCCGCTCGCCGGTCTCCGGATCGATCCGAGTCACGCCGACGAGATACACCGCCTGGCCGCGCCCCAGCCGGAAGATCCGCTCGCCGCCGTTCCAGTCGCCGGTGAAGACCATGGTCTGGGTCTCGACCACGTGCATCGCACCGTCCGCCTCGAGCCGGGCGTCGACACCGAGCTCGCGCCAGTAGAGGGTGCGGCCGGCCGCCGGCGCGGCGAGCGCCGAGGCGGCCAGGGCGACCAGGCAGAACCCACCGACGCGGATGCTGCCCCTCGCAAGGAGATTCATGAGCGCACTCTATCCGGGTCGCCGCCGGAACGGTCGATCGTCTCGGGTCCCTCGCGCGGGTCGGTGATCAGCCGGGCGCCGCGGCCGCGGGTGACGTAGGCCTGGGCCCACTGCACCAGCACCAGGACACGGTTGGCGAAGCCCACCAGGTACATGATGTGGATGAACAGCCAGAACCACCAGGCGACCGGACCCGAGAAGCGGAAGAACCCCAGGTCGGCGACCGCCGCGGCGCGGCCGATCACGGCCACTGTGCCCTTGTTGCGGTAGCGGAAGGGCGGCGCTTCCTTGCCGGCCACCCGGCGCCGGACGAGCCGGGCGGCGTAGCGGCCCTGCTGCATCGCCACCGGCGCCACTCCCGGCAGGGGCTCGCCGTCCGGGCCGGAGAAGCGGGCCATGTCCCCCAGCACCAGGATCTCCGGGTGGCCCGGGAGCGCGCAGCGACCGTCGACCACGATACGGCCGTTGCGGTCGGTCTCGGCGCCGGTCCGGCGTGCCAGGGCCTCGGCCATGTGCGGCGCCTGGACACCCGCCGCCCAGAGCACCGTCTCGGCCACCACCTCCCGGCGCTCGCCGGCCTGCTCGAGGGTCACCGACCCGGGCGAGAGCGCCGCCACGCGAGCGCCGGTGAGCACCTCCACGCCGAGCCGCTCGAGGGAGCGGCGGCCGGCGGCGGAGAGGTCGCTCGGGAAGGGCGGTAGGACCCGGTCCGTGGCCTCGAGCAGGAGGATCCGCGCCGACTCCGGATCGTAAGCCCGGAAGTCGCAGCGCAAGGTGCGATGGGCGAGCTCGCCGATCGCCCCGGCGAGCTCCACGCCGGTCGGCCCGGCGCCGACGATGACGAAGGTCAGCAGGCGCCGCCGCTCCTCGTCGCTCTCCGCGAGCTCGGCCTTCTCGAAGGCGGAGAGGATACGGCTGCGGATGGCGGTGGCGTCCTCGACGGTCTTGAGCCCCGGAGCGAGCGCCTCCCAGCCCTCGTGGCCGAAGTAGTGGTGGCGGGCGCCGCCGGAGAGGATCAGCGTGTCGTACCGCAGGCTGCCGGCGTGGCGGAGCTCCAGGCGCCGCGCCTCGGGGTCGAGATCCACCGCCTCGTCGAGGAGCACCCGGGTCCACCGCTGCCGGCTCAGGACGCCTCGCAGGGGTGCGCAGATGTCGCCCGGCGACAGCCCCCCGGTCGCCACCTGGTAGAGGAGCGGCTGAAAGAGATGGAAGTTGCGGCGGTCGATGAGCGTTACCTCGATCGCCGGGTCGTCGAGGCCGCGGGCGGCGTTGAGACCGGCGAACCCACCGCCGACGATCACCACCCGGTGCTGCGTCGCCATCCCGCGTTCCCCCTTTCCTTCCTGGTGCCAAGTCCGGAGGGTGAGTATCGCATCCGGTCCCGAACGGCCCCAGGATAGAGTCGTCCCCCTTCGGAGGACCCATGAGCCTCAGCGTCTTCGACCTCTTCACCATCGGCATCGGCCCCTCGAGCTCCCACACGGTGGGGCCGATGCGCGCCGCCCTGCGCTTCGCCCTGCGCCTGGAGCGCAGCGGCCTCCTCCAGGCGACCACGCGCGTCCGGGCCGAGCTCTTCGGCTCGCTGGGGGCGACCGGCCGCGGGCACGGGACCCACAAGGCGGTCCTCCTGGGGCTCGAGGGGGAGACCCCCGAGGAGATCGATCCGGCGACCATCGAGCCGCGCGTGGCCGCCATCGAGGACGGCGAGGGTCTGGTGCTCCTGGGGCGGCACGCCATCGCCTTCGCTCCGGCGACGGACCTCCTCTTCCACCGCAAGAAGAGCCTGCCTCTCCATCCCAACGGCATGCGCTTCGCGGCCTTCGACGCCGACGGCCGAACCCTCGAGGAGCGGATCTACTACTCGGTCGGCGGCGGCTTCGTAGTGGACGAGAAGACCGCCGGCGCCGACGAGCTGGTGGCCGACCACACCCCCCTGCCCCACCCCTTCCGGACCGGTGCCGAGCTGCTGGAGATGGCCGGAGACGCGGGCTTTCCGATCTGGCGGCTCCAGCTCGAGAACGAGCGGGCCTGGCGCAGCGAGGAGGAGGTGCGGGCCGGCCTCCTCACCATCTGGCGGGCCATGGAGGCGTGCGTCGAGCGCGGCTGCCGGCAGGAGGGGACCCTGCCCGGCGGCTTCCGAGTGCCGCGGCGGGCGGCCGCCCTGTACAGCGAGCTCTCGACCCGGGGGACCTCCGCCACCGACGATCCCCTGGCGCTCCTCGACTGGGTGAACCTCTTCGCCCTCGCGGTGAACGAGGAGAACGCCGCCGGGGGCCGGGTGGTGACGGCCCCCACCAACGGCGCCGCCGGAATCGTGCCGGCCATCGCCCTCTACATCCGGCGCTTCGTACCGGGCGCGGGCGACGAGGAGGTGATCCGCTTCCTCCTGACCGCCGGGGCGATCGGCATCCTCTACAAGGAGAACGCCTCGATCTCGGGGGCCGAGGTGGGCTGCCAGGGCGAGGTGGGCGTGGCCTGCTCCATGGCGGCGGCGGGCCTCGCCGCGGTGCTGGGCGGGAGCAACGCCCAGATCGAGAACGCGGCCGAGATCGGCATGGAGCACAACCTGGGCCTGACCTGCGACCCGGTGGGCGGGCTGGTCCAGATCCCCTGCATCGAGCGCAACGCCATGGGCGCGGTCAAGGCGATCAACGCCGCCCGCATCGCCCTGCGCGGCGACGGCTCCCACGTGGTCTCCCTGGACAAGGTGATCAAGACCATGCGGGAGACCGGCGCCGACATGAAGAGCAAGTACAAGGAGACGTCGAGGGGCGGGCTGGCGCTGAACGTCATCGAGTGTTGATCGGGTC
This sequence comes from uncultured Acidobacteriota bacterium, assembly GCA_963739795.1. Taxonomy (GTDB): domain Bacteria; phylum Acidobacteriota; class Thermoanaerobaculia; order Multivoradales; family DATKCC01; genus CAVUBL01. Next base: position 58,817 of record CAVUBL010000007.1, read on the forward strand.
ACCCCCCTCACCCTCGGTCCCTCTCCCGACCGGGGCCGTTCAGGTCTTGCGGAGGGTGGTGGCTGGATCGAGGCGGGCGGCGCGGCGGGCCGGGTACCAGGCGGCCAGGGCACCGGCGGCGGCCAGAACCGCGAAGGCGGCCGCGAAGGCCGCTGGGTCGTGCGGGCTCACGCCGTAGAGGTAGTGGGCGAGGAGTCGGGTCACGCCGAGGGCCGCGGCGAGCCCGAGGCCGAGGGCGGCGGCCACCAGACCCAACGCGTCGCGCGCCACGAGGGCCACGACGTGGGACCGCTCGCCCCCGAGGGCCATGCGGATGGCGATCTCCCGCCGACGACGGGCGACGGCCAGGGCGAGGACGCCGTAGAGGCCCACGGCGCTCAGGAACAGCGTGAGGCCACCCGAAGCCGCCAGAATGCGGGCGGCGAGGCGCGCCGGCGCCTGCATCCGGGCGAGGCGCTCACGCATCGTGGCGACCTCGGTGACCGGCACCGCGGGATCGACGGCGGCGATCGTCCGCCGCAAGGCGGGCAGGAGCCTCGAGGCGTCGCCCTCGACCCGCACCGCCAGGCGGCAGTCGACGGCGTCGGGGTCCTGCCAGTAGGGGGTATAGACCTGGGGCGCCGGGGCCTGGTCGACGCTGCGCACCGCCGCGTCCTCGACCACGCCCACCACCTCGCGGCTCTCGCCCCCGACCACCAGCCGCCCCCCGAGGGCCTCGCCGTCCGGCCAGAGGGAGCGGGCCAGGGTGCGGTTGACGATCGCCACGTTTCGGGTGCCCGTGCGGTCGTCCGGTCCGAACTCGCGGCCGCGCAGCAGGGCGACGCCGTTGGTCTCGAAGAAGCGCGGAGCCACCTCGTCGGTCCAGGCTTCCAGGCCGCCGTCCGAGCCGGCGGGGACCTCGGAGGGACGCACTTCCTCCGGGTTGCCGAAGAGACCGAGGGCGAGGCCGCGCCCCAGGCTGACGGAGGCGACGCCGGGAACCGCTTCGAGGCGCTCGACGGCCCGGCGGGTGAAGGCTTGCGCCCGGTTCGGCGAGTACCCCACCAACCGGGGCCGGAGGCGCAGCGTCGCCACGCTCTCCGGATCGAGGCCGCCGCCCCCGACGACGCCGGCGACGCTCCGGACCAGCAGGCCGGTGGCGGAAAGGAGCACGAACGACAGCGCCACCTGGAGGACGACCAGCGCCCCGAGGAGCCGCGGCCGGCGCCGGGAGCCGAGGGTGGCTTCGTCCTCCAGGGCCGGCGCGAGGTCGCGCCGCGACGACTGGAGGCCGGGCACCACCCCCACCAGCAGGCCGGTGACCAGCGCCAGGAGCGCGGTGTAGGCCACGACCGCGGGCGAGACGCCGAGCTCCAGGGGCACGTCGCTCGGGTAGAGGCGGGCGACCAGGAGGCCGAGCCAGCTCGCCACCAGGAGGCCACCGGCGCCGCCCGCCAGAGCCAGGACGAGCGCCTCGGCGAGCAGCGGCGAGACCACCCGTCGCCGGGGCGCGCCGAGGGCCAGACGCACCGCCGTCTCCTTACGGCGCGCCACGCCGGAGGCGACCAGGAGCCCGCTCAGGTTGGCGCCGGCCACCAGCAGCAGCAGGGTGACGGCGGCGGCGAGGAGCCCCGCCAGACGCAGCACACCGGCGCGGGCGGCGGGGTGGACGCCGGTCAAGGGCGCCAGGCTCACGCCCCGGAGCGGAGCCTGCTCCGAGGGCGCGGAGGGGTGCGCCCGCCGAATTCGCCGCGCGAGGCCCGCCATCTCGGTCCGGGCCGAGGCGAGGCTCGCCCCCGGTGCGAGCCGGCCGATCAGGCTGAGCCAGGTGCAGTCCCGGCTCGCAGGGTCACACCAGCGATAGCCGACGGCCGCCGCCGACAGGGGAATCCAGACCTCGGAGGGCAGGCCCTTGATCACGCCCGTGAAGCCGCGCGGCGCCACGCCCACCACGGTGAAGGCCGTGCCGTTCAGGTGCAGCACCGTGCCGAGGACGTCGCTCCGGCCGCCCAGGCGCCGGTGCCAGAGCCGGTCGGAGACCACCGCCACCGGGGCGGCGCCGGATGCCCGGTCCTCGGCGGGACGGAAGAAGCGGCCACGCTCGGCCTCGATCCCCAGCACCCGGAAGTAGCTCGCCGAGACCACTGAGCCGTTGACCTCCTGCGAGCCGTCTTCGGTGCGCAGGCTGAGCGGCGCCGTCGGGTAGTGGACCGCCAGGGCCGAGAAGGAGGTGGCCTGGCGGCGGTAGTCGAGGCAGTCGGGCAGCGAAAGAGGATGGAAGCCGGTTCCACCGCGGCTCTCGTAGATCCCCACCAGGCGCTCCGGATGGGCCACCGGTAGCGGGCGCAGGAAGAGCGCGTCGACCAGGCTGAAGATGGCGGCGTGGGCGCCGGTGGCGAGGGCCAGGGTGAGGATCGCGAGGGCGGCGAACCCGGGCCGCGCAGCCAGGCGCCGGAGGGCCAGGCGGAGGTCGTCGAGGATCGTTCTCATGGTCGGCTCGCCCCCGGGGCTCGGCGAGGTCCGGCGCCCCGGGGACTCACCGGAGGTCTACGGAGCCAAGCCCTTCGAGGTCCCGGCTCCGGCCGCCTTCATTCCTCCATCCCCTGTCCCGTCGCCGCCTGCGGGGCGGGGATCGACAGGTCCGGGCGCACCCAGGCGTACTGAGTCGAGGTGGTCCGGATGGCGGCGCGGATGCGCTGATCGATGGCCCCCCAAGCCTCGCCGATCGCGGCCTGGGCCGCCGCGTTGCGGGCCTCGATGTCCGCCACGCTCTTGCCCCCGCTGCTCACGATGAGGTAGGGCAGGTCGCTGCCCATCACCCCCTGGAACACGCTCCAGGAGTCGTGGAGGCCTTTCTGCTCGTAGAGGGCCTTGACGTCGCGGGCGATCTGCACAGCCTCGGCCTCCATCCCCGGCTGCAAGTAATAGAAGTCCCAGCGGAAGACCTTGGCGTCGGCCGGGGAGACCGCCGGCTCGGCGGGCTCGAAGCTCGCGTCGGCGACGCGCATCACCACCGACTCGTCGCTCTTGACCGTGGTCGCGGAGTTCTGCTTCATGAGCTCCTTCCAGGTGTCCCCTCCGGCCCCCTCCATGGCCATGAACTCGCCGCCCACGACGTCCATGTCGGCGAAGCTCGAGATGGGCATCACGTAGACCATCTGCATCTCGTCGGTCTGGAAGGCGGTCGCATTGAACGTCTTCATGACGTCCCGGTGCTTCTGGACCATGTCCACGAATGACTTCGAGGTCTGGACGTAGGCGTCCATCATGGGCGGACGGATCGTCTCCTGGTGGACCAGGAAGAACTGCGGGGGGGCCGGCTCCTGGGCGAGCGCGGGGAGCGCTCCCACGGCAAGGACGACGGCGACGGCTGTGGTGATCCAGATCTTGGATTTCAACACGGGCTCTCCTCCCTCGGGGGCGCCGCCCCCGGTTGCGTCACGCGGCGCGGCGACCGCACCCGCGGTCGACGCACGTCCCACGTGCCTGAGTCCGAAACTGGCCGACGATTCTATCGCGAATGTGCGGGGTTCGGAAGTCGAAGCGCCCGCTGCTCGCGCCGCCGACGGTACGCCTGTCGTACCCCGAGGCATTCGCGGCCAGGCGCCGGTGCAGATCGACCTCGCGGCCCTGCTCGACGGCACCACCTGAAACCCGCCCCGTTTCTAGCCTGGACTATTCATGATCCGGCTACTGCGAGGCGCAATTGCACGCAATCTCGGGGCGTGCTCTCTCTTCGCTCCTCAACGTACGTTCGAGTACGCCTGCGTCGCTCATCGCTGCGCTGCCCCGATCTCACGCACTCTTGCGGCTCTCGCTACGCCGTCTCGTGAAGAGTCCAGGCTACGCCCGCCAGCGACCACCGGGTCCTCACTCGGCGCGAAGGGCCTCGGCCGCCTCGACAGCGCTCACCCGCCGCGCCGGCAGGTAGGTGGCGGCCAGGGCGACGACGGCGAAGAGCAGGGCCGAGCCCGCCAGCGCCGCCGGGTCGAGAGGACCGACCCCGAACAGCACCGAGGCCAGGAGACGGCTGGCGCCGAAGGCGAGCGCCAGGCCGAGCCCGAGGCCGACGAGAGTGAGCCTCATCCCCCGTCCGAGAAACAGCCCGACGACACTCCGGCGACGAGCGCCGAGGGCCATGCGCACCGCGATCTCTCGGCTCCGGCTGACCACGGCGTAAGCGGTGATCCCGAACAAGCCGATGGCCGCGAGCAGCACTCCGACCAGGCCGAGCCCGCCGCACGCCGCGAGCACGATGCGCTGCGGCAGGAGCCCGACGGCGCTGACGTCCGACAGGGACTCCGACTGGAGGATCGGCAGGGTCGGGCTCAGAGCCCGCACCAGGTGGCGGACCTCGGCGCCGACGGGCGCGCCGACCGCGGCGCGCACCAGGACGTTGACCCGCGGGTCGTACGCCTGCCGCAGCGGCACCCAGACGAAGGCGCGGGGCGGCTCGCCGAGGGACCGGTACTTGCCGTCCTGGGCCACGCCGACGACGGTGAGAGGCACGAGGTCGCCGCGGGACTCCGCCCGGTTCAGCAGGACCTTGCCGACGGGATCCTCCCCGGGCCAGAGCCGCTCGGCCAGCGTCCGGTTGACGATCGCCACCGGCGGGCTGGCGGCGGTGTCGGCGAGGCCGAACCCACGGCCGCGCAGCAGCCGGGTGTGGAGGGTCGCGAAGTACTCCGGCTCGACGACGTTCCAGTCCGGGTCGACCTCGTCGGCCTCGGCGGTGTGCCCGGGCACGAAGACCCCGCCCCGGCCCATGCCGCCCCCGGTCAAGGGGAGCACCCGCGCCGTCGATGCGCTCTCGACCCCGGGCAGGGCGCGGACCCGCTCCAGCAGCTCGCGGACGTAGGCCGGTCCCGTCTGCTCGTCGTAGCCGCCGAGAGACAGATCGAGGCTCGTGACCTGGACACCGGACGGGTCGAAGCCCGGGTCGACGGCGGCCGCCCGGTGCAAGGTCTGGAGCGCCAGGCCGGCGGTCACCACCAGCGCGAAGCTGCACGTCACCTGCGCCACCACGAAGGCCCGGCGCAGGCGCATCCTCCGGGGACCGGTCTGCGCCCCGGGCTTGAGCGCCCCGGCGGCCCCGCGCCCGGTGACGGAGAGAGCCGGCGCCACCCCGGCCAGGAGGGCGGTGAAGAGCGAGGCCCCGAGGGCGAAGCCGACGACGCGGCCGTCCAACGCGGTGGCGACTCCGACCGGGAAGGGGAGGGCGGACAGCGAGGCGACGAGGAGCGTGGTCAGCCAGCGGGCGAGGACGATGCCGAGGAGCCCGCCGGCGAGGGTCAGGACGGCGGTCTCGGTCAACATCTGCCCCACCAGGCTCGCCCGGCTGGCACCCAGGGCCAGGCGCACGCCGATCTCGCCGCGGCGAGCCGCCGCCCGCGCCAGGAGCACTCCCGCGAGGTTGGCGCAGACGATGAAGAGGACCAGGGCGACCAGGAGCATCAGGCCGCCGACGAAGGCCGCCAGCGGCCCCTTGGCGCCTGGGAGCGACGACAGCGGCTCGAGCCGCAGGCCCATGGCGTGATCGTCGCTCGGGTACTGCTTCGCCAGCGCCGCGCCGATCGTCTGGACCTCGGCTCTCGCCTGATCGATGGATGCTCCCGGCGCGAGGCGCCCGACCATCATGAGCCAGTTCGCCTCCCGCCGGTGCAGCTCCTCCGCCGAGGCGCGGGGCATGGCCTGCGCGATCATGCTGGCGGGCACCCAGAGGTCGGGGCGGAAGACGGTCGTCCCCCCGAAGCCCCGCCGCGCCACGCCGACGACGGTGAAGGGGTGCCCGTTGAGCTCCAGGCGGCGACCCACGACCGTTTCGTCACCGCCGAAGTGGCTCGTCCAGAAGTGGTGGGACAGGACCGCGTAGGGCGCGGCTCCCGGCTCTTCACCGTCCCGGGCCGAGAAGAACCTCCCCCGCGCCGGCGTGGCTTCGAGGGTCTCGAAGTAGTTGGCCGAGACCAGCGACCCGTAGACCCGAACCGCTCCGTCGCCCGTGGCGAGGCTCATGGGTTCGGGGGAGAAATCGTACGCGGCGACGCTCGCGAGCGACCGGCTGCGGGAGCGCAGGTCGAGGTAGTTCAGGTAGGAGTTGGTGTCGAAGCCGCGGCCGTCCTGCGAGCGCCCGACGTCGACCAGCCGGCCGGGGTCGTCGACCCCTGCCGGGCCGCGCAGCAGGAGGCCGTCGGCGACGGTGAAGACCGCGGTGTTGGCCCCGATACCGACGGCGAGCGACAGGATGGCGGTGAGCGCCAGCCCGGGGTTGCGGCCGATCCGGCGCCCGGCGTGGAGCAGGTTCCCTCGCCAGTTCTTCATACCGCCTACCACGCGCCGGCGGCAGTCTTGGTTAACAGGCGCAACAGGCGCTGGCCGAGCCCGGCCGGCCGCGGCGCTATTTCTCGGCGCCGCCGTAGCGGTAGCCGCTGCGGGTGCGCACCTGGACGCCGCGGCGCTTCACCCGGACGTCGATCTTCTGATAGCCCGTTTCGCCGGCCGGGTGCTTCGCCTGGAAGGTGACCAGGTAGTAGCCGGTGGTCTGCGCGCTGATCTTCTCGAGGGGCTGGAGGTAGGAGTTGAAGCTCTTGAACAGCTCGCCGCCCGTGTCGTCGGCGAGCTCGCTGAGGAAGGTCGTCTGCGCCGTGTCGGAGTGGATGCCGCCGCCCGAGAGGTCGATGGGGTAGACCGCCACATTGTTGGCGTTGAGGGCCTCCTCCATGGGCGGGTAGTAACGCGAGTCGCCCAGGCGGTAGGCCGATCCGATCTGGCCGAAGCCCAGGCTGTAGAGGAGCAGGTTCTTGCGCCCGATGATCTTCCCCGAGGCCTCGGCGACCAGGCGGACTGCGTCTTCCGGACGGGTGGCCGAGCCGGCGAGGTCAAAGCTGTCGGGCAGGCCGGCCAGCAGGCTCGGGCCGCCTCCGGCCTCCTCGCGCCGACGCACCGACGGGCGTGTGACCTCCGAGGGCCGGCCGACCACCGCGTCGTCGATGGCCTGGAGAATCGCCTGCTGGTTCTGGGTGAAGTCGGAGAGCACCGAGAGGCTTTGGACGTAGCGCACGACGGCGACCCAGTCCGAGCCCTGCATGTCGTCCCGCACCCACTGGCGGGCCCAGCGGGCGGCATCGAGCCGGGCGCGGGTGAAGGCGGCTTCGTTGCTCACCGCACCGCTCTGGTCGTGGAAGAACAGTATGAAGTAGCGCGACGACGGCACCGAGGCGGGCGCCGCTTCGGCCCCTTCCCGCGCTCGGGGCGCGGCGGCCCGGCCCAGGTCCTCGTAGCGCGTCGTGTAGTAGTCGACGCTGGTCACCTCCACCGGATGGCCGTTCTCGGTGATCTCGAAGTCGTCTTTGGTGAGGCCCGGCACGGTCTGCCCGTGGCGATCGAGGGCGAGGACGTCGAGGAAGATCTCGGTGACCTCGACCTCCTCGCCGAACTTGGCAGCGGGGGGTTGGGGCTGATCCGGGGTCTGGACTGCGGCCTGATCCGACGCCTGAACCGGCTCCGGCGCCTGCGCCGCCAGGGCGCGGGGCAGGACGAGCGAGACGGCGAGGAGGACGGCGAGGCCGAGGGCGACGCCGCGGGCACGGCTGCGCGAGGGCGAGAGGGTCATGGAGTCATTTTGCCACGGACAGGCCCTCGCGCCCCGGGGCAGCCCCGCTACGGACACCCGTCGGCCCACTCCGGCCGCGGCTGCGGGCTCGTATCGGCCCACGTGCCGGCAAGCACCGGGGCCGCGCCCGGCTCGGACGTGAACAGGGTGAGCGTCTCGTGGATGCACCCGGCCGGGCAGTCCCCCGAAGCCTCCCGGACGACGTAGCGGTAGGTCGAGCCCGCAATCGAGCCGCAGAGCCGGCTGCCGTCGCCGGCGAAGCCGTTGGGCTCGGCCGCCGAGACGCCGGGCAGGGCCGCGTAGTCCCGGCCGAGGGCGGTGACGTCGTAGACCCCGTCGAAGGTGAGGAGCAGCCAGGTCTCCGAATCCGGGGCCAGCTCCACGCTTTCGGCCCCGTACCAGGAGCTCAGGCAGTCCCAGGCGTGGTAGCGGTTCGCCTCGATCTCCCGGTAGGTCGCCGGCGAGACCGTCAGAAGGAGCTGGTCGGGGCGCCACCTGCCGAGATAGGCGACGGACGCCGCCTGGGGAAAGGAGGCGCGGAGGGCCGTCACGTCGGCGACCACCCGCTCGTAGACGGCCGGGTCCGCGGTCAGCCCACCCCCCAGGTCGAGGGTCATGTGCTCGAGCTCCCGGTCGGCCCGGGGCGTCGCCGCGATCTCCTCGGGCGTGCCCTGGCCGCAGGCTCGGGCGGCGGCGGGCGCCGGCTCGTTCCAGGCGGTGTCGGCGAGGACGTCACCCCAGTCGAAGTCCCAGAAGGTCTCCGGCGCGGCGGGCAGGGGGCCACCGACCGGGAAGACGACCGCGGCGTGGTACTGACCGCCCACGCCTCCGAACAGGGGCGCAGTGAGGAAGACCGAGCCCTCCACCGGCGGACCGGCCGTCAGCAAGTGCACCGGCATACCCAAGTGACCGTCGCTGAGGCGCCCCGAGGCGTCGACCGCCACCTGGACCCGGGCCACCAGGGGCGTCGGGCGCGGGGCACCGGTCTCGGGGTCGACAACGAAGATGTCCGCCAGGTATTGATCCGGCTGCTCGTCCCGGTAGACAACGATGCGGGTGTCGTAGCGCAGGCCGCGGACCGGGTCGGCGAGGTCGGCGCGGAGGGTGCGCTGGAGGATGGCGAAGACCCGGCGGTCGAGGGGCCTGAGACGCGGGTGGCAGAGCTTCGTCAGGCCGGCCTCGGTGAGCCCGCGGCCCGGCTTCGTGTCGGCGACGCGGGGCAGGCCGTCGGGGTCGGGCGCCGCGAGGTTGTCGATCACCAGGTCGCCCGGACCGTGGCCGCCCAGGCTCGGATCGAGGGTCGGATTGACGAACAGCGCCACCTCGAAGGGATCGCCCGCGGGGACCAGGCTCGAAGTGCTCGCCTCCCGGGTCAGGCTGACCTGGGCGAGGGGTGTTCTCTCCGGGTTGAGCAGCAGCTCACGGACGCTCGGGTTCAGATGGAAGCCGAGCTGGTGCTCGGGGCCGGGACCGGGAAGCGTCGGAACCTGGGGCACCTCGTCGCGCCGGTAGAAGGGCTCGCCCACCACCATGCCCTCGTAGAAGCCGTAGGCATTCGAGTAGGTCACCAGCAGGCTCTGGGCCCTGGGGGCGAGGCCCCCGCCGGGGGCGGTGACGTCCATCCGCGCCACCAGGGCGTCGAGCTGGGCGCGGTTGCAGGCCACCTGGGCCGCCGTCAGGGCGAGGCGCTCGTCGGCCCTCGAGGGCGTAGCGCCGAGGAGCGTCGAGGCCAGGAGGGCGAGGGCCGCGAGGGCCGGCAGGCGGCGGATGGGGATCGGGATCGGAGACGAGGGGCTCGGAGTCATGGGGCGGTTCCTTCGGATACCAGGTCGAGCCGGAAGGAGTGCGTATGTGATTGTAGCATTCAACCGGGTTGCCGCTCCGCGGCTGAGTTGGACGGCCTGGCCGAGCTGGCCAGGGGTTCGCCGCCCCCCGAGTGCTTTGGTACGCTCCGGCGCCATGCGAGTCCTGATCGTCGGTGCCGGGCCCACGGGGGCCGCCCTCTCCTACCTCCTCGCGCGCCGCGGCATCGAGGTCGTCCTCCTCGAGCGCGAGGAGGACTTCGGCCGCGTCTTCCGGGGCGAGGCGCTCATGCCGAGCGGCGTCGACGCCCTCGCCCAGATGGGCCTCGGCGAGGCCTTCGAGCGGCTGCCCCAGCGCCGGGTCGAGCGCCTGGAGCTCTTCATGGAGGGCCGCCGCGTGCTGCGGGCCGCGTGGCCCGAGACCTCGGGGCCGGAGAACGCGGTCCGGGCCGTCTCGCAACCGGCGCTCCTCGAGATGCTCGTCGCGGCGGCGCGCCGTCACCCGGGCTTCGAGCTCCGCCTGGGCGCGGCGGTGCGGGACGCGGGGGTGCTCCCCGACGGCGTCGAGCTCGAGGTGCGGACCGCGGCCGGCAACGAGACCCTCTCGGGCGACGTCGTCGTCGGGACGGACGGCCGCGCCTCGATCGTCCGGGCGCGCTCCGGCCTCGCCGTCGAGCGCCTGCCCTTCCCTGCCGACGTCGCCTGGTTCTCGGCGCCTCTGCCTCCCGACCAGGAGGACGACCCGCGCTTCCAGTCCCACAGCCGCGGCGGGCAGACGGTGGTGCTCTATCCGTCGTGGGACGGCCGCCTGCGGCTCGGGCTCCACCTCTCCGCCCAGGAGGCCGCGGGAAAGCCGAGCGAGCTCAAGGCACCGCTCCTCGACAAGCTCTGCCGCGTCGTCGGCGAGCCGTACGGTCCGTTCTTCCGGGAGCGGGCGGACGAGCTCTCCGATCCGGTGGTCCTCAAGGTGCTCTTCGGCCGCTGCCCGCAGTGGTGGGCTCCCAGGACGCTGCTCCTGGGCGACGCCGTCCATCCCATGTCGCCGGTCCGCTCCCAGGGGATCAACCTGGCGCTGCGCGACGCCCTGGTGGCCGCGAACCACCTGGTCCCGGCCCTTGAGTCGGGCGACGCCGGCGCCTTCGAGGAGGCGGCCCGCCGGATCCAGGCGGAGCGCGAGCCGGAGATCACCCTCGCCCAGCAGCTCCAGCTCCGCTCCGCCCAGCCCCCGCCCCCCGTCCGCTCACCACTGCTGCGCGCCACGGTCCTCCCCATCCTCAAGAAGACCGGCGTCATCAAGCGCATGATGCTCAAGAGCGAGCAACCCCTGCGCCATGGCAGCGTGCCGGTGCGGCTGGAGGTGTGAAGGGGACGAGCCCAGGACGTCATTTGCCAGGGCCACTCGACGGCGGGAAGACCGCGACTTCGATGTCGACGCCGCTCGTGCTCCTCGCCGCGCGCGCAAGCCTTCCGTCGCAAGTCACCAGGACAGCGCCGAGAGTCTCCGCAAGGGCCAGGTAGACGGCATCGTAGGCTGTGAAGTTCTCTCGCAGCTCCCAGGCTCGCGCGAGGAGCGAGTCGTGGGGATAGCGCTCGATCGCGAACTCCTCCAAGTCGGTCAAGGCCTCTCGACCCCTGGCTTCGTCGATCTGCCGCGTAAGCGCATAGCGGCGCAGGATCTGGAGCACCTCCACGTCCACGAGAAACGGAGCGTGCAGAGTCTCGCCCGGATCGAACAGCCGGTCTGTGATCGGGCGCGCAGCGGAGGTCTGTAGGAGCACCTCGGAGAGCGCGGAAGCGTCGACCACGATCAACGCGCCGCCCGCTCCTCGGCAAGGACTTGGGCAGGGGAAGGATGTGGCTCGACCGGGCGCCGGCTCTCGAGCCTCCGGCGCAGCTCCTCGGGCGTCGGGCGCTCTGCCGTGCGCCGTAGCTCGCGGAGCACGTAATCCGAGAGCGACAGCCCCGCGAGGGCGGCACGGGCCTTGAGGAGCCGGTGGAGCGAGTCGGGAACGTTCCGCACCTGGAGCATCTTGGGCATGCGTTCAGGCTACTTGCATGTGGGCCACAGGTCAACGATGGTCCGGCCGGCGCCCAACCCGCCTGAAGCGGCTGAGCTCTGTCTCAGCCAGGGCGGGGGCCGGCCGGAACCGGGAAGAGTCCCGTCGCTCGGTGTCCGCAGGCTCGTTCCGGCTGCTGGGGTGCAACATCTCACCTGGGCTATACTTCGGCTATCCGAGGAGAACCTACATGGTCACCAAGATCCAGAGGTGGGGCAACAGCCAGGGCATCCGGCTGAGCAAGCAGGCCTTGCGGGAAGCCGAGATCGAAGTCGGGGACGCGGTGGACGTGGTGGTGCAGGAGGGCGCCATCGTCGTGAGGCCGGTCCGACGCGTGCGGGGCCGATACGACCTAAGCGAGCTCGTCCGCCGCATTCCGGAGGGCCGCGAGCCGGAGGAGCTCGATTGGGGTCCGGCGGTCGGCCGCGAGGCGTGGTGATGGCGGCCTACGTACCGCGGAAGGGTGACTTCGTCGCCGTGACCTTCGACCCGCAATCCGGACACGAGCAACGGGGGCGGCGGCCCGCGCTGGTAGTGAGCAACGACCTGTTCAACCAGCGGACCGGCCTCTGCCTCGCCTGCCCGATCACCCATACCCGCCGCGACTATCCCTTCCACGTACCGATCCCCGAAGGGGAGGGCGTGACCGGTTTCGTCATGGTGGAGCAGGTGAAGTCTCTCGACTTCCGTTCTCGCCAGGTGAAACGGATCGCGAGCGCGCCGAGCGAGGTGCTGGACGAAGCGCTGGCGCTCCTCGACGCCTGCCTGTACTGAGGCTGGAGGGCTGGCGGAGCCTAAAGTCCGATGACACCCTCCCCACAATGAAGTCGCTGCTCGACACCTGTCCGATCTGGCATCGTCTCGACGAAACGATCCGCGGCCACGTTTTCTGCTCGTTTCTGGCCTTACGCCTGCGCTACGAGCTCGAGAGGTGCCTCGCCGAGGGGGGTGAATCCTTCGCGTGGGCCTCGATCCTGCGCGACCTCGCCTAGCTCGAAGAGATCGAGGTCGACAAGCATGGCACCCGCTTCGGCCTTCGGTCCGAGGCCCCGGGCTCCGTCGGCAGGCTTCCAGGCCGCAGGCGTCGCCCGACCTCCCACGATGCGGGAGGTGAGCTAGGAGCCAGTGAAAAGAATCTCCGACCCTGCTGCGGGCGCCCCCGAATCACCCCTCGCGGCGTTGCGCCTTGTGAAGGGCACAACCCGACCACCGCGCTCCGCGCGGCGGTGTCCGCTCCCTCGCGACGGGCAGAGATTTCTTCACAGGCCCTGAACAAGGCCGGCCCCAAACCTCGACTGCATAGTGCCAACGCCGAAGTGGTCCTCCGTAAGTGGCTTTTGATCCCAGGGTTACGATCTTCCGGCGTTGAAGATGGGCTTGAGGTGACCGGCGCGTTGACGGCGACCCTCTACAGCTGGATCGCCAAAGGCCTCTTCCCGGCGCCGGTCCGTCTCGGACGGAACTTGACCGCATGGCGGGAGTCCGAGATCCGCGAGTGGTTCGAAAGCTGCGCGCTGGGTCATTGAGAGCGCCTACCAATCCATCTCCCAGGACGGCGAGAAACAGGACGCCTGGCGTCTGCACCTCCCACGCTCATGAGCGCTCTCAATGATGACGTGTCGCAGGCGTCGCAGTCGCAGGCAGGTCGAACCTCGAGCGACGACCCCGGTGATCCGGCGCAGGTGTCGCGGTCGCAACTGGCATTTCCAGTTGAGGTTCTCCCGTTTCCAGTGTTCTTGTTCGTCATGGAGATCTCGGCGTCCCTTGACCTCGACCCCGCCTCGTCGCTCCGCCTAGCCTTGCCGCCCTCGCTGGCTTCATCAGAAACCGCCGAACCATCGTGGTCAAGCCGGGATGGACGGGGCCCGCGAACGTGCCAGAAGGGGGTCTTTACAGCCAGCGCTGCAATCTTGTAAACTCTGAGAGTCTACAGACCAGGCCGACCCGGCACTCCCGTTGGTGAGAGTGTTCCGGGAGCGATGCTGTAGGGAAACGTTCGTCCGGCGAGGAAGCGCTTATCGTCGCTCGTCACTGTCGCACAACGAGTGCTCCGGAGACCTCGTGGCGCGGCGGCAAGCAGAAGGTGCTGATCTACAGGAGAGTTGACCGAGCCATGAGTGAGTCAAAAGGGAGTCTACGCGAACCACGACGCCGCCGGATCATTGGCGGGGGCGACCGACCAATGCCACCTTGGGTAAAGAGGTGGCTGGTAGTCCTGGGCGCGCTCCTCGCGTTCGTCGCGGTCGGCTGGGCGATAGGATTAGCGAGCCGGTTCGCAAGCACGTTTGACTTGCTGGCGGACAGGTACGGCATGAGCCCGTGGTTGGCGAAGGCGATCGCACTGGTTTCGACGGCGTTTTTCTTTTACGGAATCAGATACGGTCTACCCATAGCGTTCAGAGAACGGAGCCGCAGGCGCCGTAGGCTCGCGCAGGTCCTCACTGTTGGATACTTCTGCGTCTACTTCGTCGGAGCCTGGTGGCTTGGGCGGGGCGTCTACTTCGCCCACGAGTCCGGCGAGGTTCTGAAGTGGTATTCGATAGACGATGGCGGTACCATTCATCTCTACGAGTCGCCCGGCTTCGACACCCGCACAGGTCAGCGCCTAGGAAAGGCCACATCCCAGATTGTGCAGGCCTACGAGCGGCAACAGGCTGGCGTCGCTCCCCAGCCCGTTTCCTTGAAGGCTTTCCTGGCACAAGGGGGATTCGATCCGAATACCGGCGTCGCCCGAGTCTGGTATTCGCGCTCCGGGCAGGGCTTCACGCTCTTCGATGGCCCCGGCTTCGATCGAGCCACCCGATCGGTTCTGCGGCCGATGACCCCGCAGGTCGCGGCCGAGGTGCAACGCTGGGCTCAGGCGCAAACTCAATCGGTGGTTGACCGTGACGAGACGGCGAAACGCGCGGAGGCGGAGCGCGAGCGCCAGCGAGCTGTCGACGCGAGGCGGGCCGAGGAACTCGCTTTCATCAATCGCTATACGTACGGCGAGGCACGGAGCATGGCTCCTCCTCGTGGCGTGGCGCTGACCTTCCTCGAAACGAAGGAGCTCACTACCGGGGCCTTCGAACGCGCGGCTCGCCAGGGTCTTCTCCGGCGCGGCATGGAGATGAAGCGCGTATTTCGCCCGTCCTTTCTCCAGGATGGCCTCGCGGCCCATCTGTATGAAGGAGATCCCTCGCTAGCTCGACGTCTGGATCTGGCTCGGTCTTGCACAACTGTGGTCCTGGGCCAGGTGGCGATTGCCCGAGAGCCTCAGAACATCGGCGGCCTGTTCATCGCAGAGCTCGTTGCTGACCTTCGTCAGATTTCACCGGGCACCGGCTCGATCCTCGACGAGATCGACCTACGTGTGAAAGGCGGCGGCCTTGATCGCACCTCGGCCATCTCGGCGGCCTCGGAGAAGCTCGCGAGCTCGATCGAGGCCCATCTCGCATCCTGGCCCTGAGTCTCCGGGCGGAGCCTATAACTCAGAAGGAGAACTCGATGACATCTGTCCGTTCGTTCGGAGCCCTCATGTGCGTCCTGCTCGCGACCGGCCCGACGCAGGGCCAGATCTGGCAGCGGCTGACCAATCCACGCGTCACGATCGAGCTGCAACACCCGCCGTATTCTCACCTCAGGGTGAAGACGGTGGCCTTTACCAAGCCCGAAGGTGAGTGCGGTGATTCGATGTTCAGTCGGTTGGAGTCCGACTTCATAAACAGCGGCGTAGAGGTCGTCGATCGTCAACACTTCGACGCGGTCTTGGCCGAGCACAAGTTCCAAGTGAGCGGGCTTGTGGATCAGAAGACGGCCGTCGACGTCGGCGCGCTGGTCGGCGCGCAGGCCCTCATCATGGTCCGGATGCTCCAGTGCGACACGTCCCAGAGGACGCAAAGGTTCCAGGACCGCAAGGGCAACGTCAGATATGAGTACTTCACCGACGCCGCCATCAACGGAACAATCAGAACGATCGATCTGACGACCGGTAAAGTCCTGGCGGCGCAGCCCTTCGACGACAAGGAGTCTGAGGGAAGCTGGTCCGGGTATCCCGATCGTAAGAACATGATCTTCGAAGCCGAGGATTCGGCCACCTCTAAAATCCACAGAATGTTCTTCCCATGGACCGAGAACCGAACCTTCATCTTCTTCGACGACAAGGAGTGTGACCTCAAGCTCGCTTTCCAGCTGGTCAAGGCCACTGACCTAGAGGGCGGTCTGAAACAGTCAGACGCAAACCTCGATGCGTGCCGCGGGATGTCCGAGGTCAAGCCAAAGGTTCTGGCCCACGCATACTACAACGTGGGGATGGCCCACTTCCTCTTGAATCAATTCGACGACGCTCTACCAAACTTCATGGAAGCGGAGAAGCTTCAGGGCGGCAGTATCGTGACGGAGGCCATGAAAGAGTGCCAGGAGGCGAAGAGGCTGGACGAGGCGATGAGCCGCTACGAAACAGACGAAGCCGGAGTTCGCGCGGAGCTCGGCGGCAGGGACTCGTCGGCCCCCGCGCAGCCGGAGGCGTCCTCTAGCGGCACGGTGGGCGGTGCGCCCACTAGCCGACAGACCAACGGGAAGTCGGTGGAGGCGAGACTGAAGTCGCTGAAAGACCTCTTGAAGAAAGGCCTCATCACGCAGAAGGAATACGACAAGAAGAAGGCCGAAATCCTGAAGGATCTCTGACCTCGATGGCTGCGCTCGTCGCTGCCGGCATCGCCCATGTTCAACTCCACCAAGTCGTAACCAGCTGACCTTGAGGCACTTACGAAGGCGCAGTTCGGCGTTGGCGAGCAACTCGAGTGGTTCACCAATCATCTCGACACGCTGTTGGACTCCGCTACGCTGAACTCCGACGAGCTCAACACGTGGGCCGTCAAGGCATCCCTGCGCATGTTCGGGATGGAGTCGCGTGCATAACCAACCGGTGAAGCGGCCACTGCCCTACGGGCTGCGCGGCTTGCCTCAAACACGTTAGGCCTCATGGCCATGAGTCTGCGTATTCCAGCTTCGTTGGCCGAAAAGGCTGCTCAATTCCCAGAGTCTAGCTGTGGGGCATACAAAGTTACTGTCGTGCTCTCCTCAGGAAGGGTCGTCGATGACGTTCTCTTAGCGTGGGGCTCAGAGGTCGTAAAGGTTCGTGGCAGGACTGTAGCCACAGAGGAAGATCTGTCATTCCGTTTGTTGGAGGTCACTGATGTACTTCCTTACAAGTAGTCTGCCGCCTAACACCCTCGGTCAGGTTCGCTCCATTTCGTTCCGCGGGGACGCGTCTACGGCGCGCCCCTTACCTCAAACGTCAGGCAATCTTGGAGGAACTTGGCGATGAACGAGCGCTGGGCCTGGACTCTACTCGTTTCTATCTCTCTCCTCGTGGGACTCGCTTCCGCCAGCCAGGCTGCGCCTGCGGAGTCCTCCCTGACTGGTGTCGCAGAACGATATTTCCGCGGACTCTACGGCTGCAATCCTGCGGTAGTAGAGGAGTTGGCGAGCCCTGACATCGTCGTCACCTACCCTGTCTTCGCGAGTCTCTTCGGGAAGCCAGCGCTTCGCGGGCGGGATGCGGTCACGGCCTTCGCCGAGCACTTCTGCCGGAAGTGGGCGAACGCCGAGGTCGTGTTCCACGACGCGGTATCAGATGAGCGGCGTGTGGTTCTCCTCTGGAGCTTCAGCGCACGAGATACCGAGGCAGAACCCGGTCAGGCAGCATCCGCCTGGGGAGGGATTTCGCTGCTCCGATTCGACGCGAAGGGGAAGATCACCGCGGAGATCGGAGAGGAGAGCACTCCCGGGCCGATGGGCCGCCTGGGCAAGACAGTAGGCGAGTAACCCCAGGGGGCGCCCTGAGCTCGAACCTGCCCAAGGCGAGACTGGGCGGCATCAGTGTGGGCTCCACAGGTCATGGCCCGAGTCGAGGGACTGGGAACTGGGGGAGGACCTGGAATTCCTTCGCCCTCTGCGTTGACATGTACGACTTGGGTGAGCTACTCACTCCGGTGGGTCTCATCGCTCGACAAGAGTGATGGTCCCACCTTCCGGCTGATCGGCCTAGACCTCGTTCGAGGGAACGAGCCAGCGCTGCAGGACTCCCGTGTCATAGACTGTGCTCCGCCCTTTGCCCGGAGGCACTGAACTCGATGAAGCGCACGTGGACGATCCTGGGGTGGCCGACGTCGCGGCCAGCTTCAGTTGGTACCAGGCGCTGTTCGGTCAGCCGCCCACCCCTCCCGCCCATGACCACTTCGGGCAGATCCTGGATCTGGATGGAACCGTCCTGCTCTGCCTCCACGAATGGGGCGCCCACGAGCACCCCACCTTGACGAGCCCCGAGGACGGGACCCCCGGCAACGGCCTCTTGTTGTTCTTCCGGGTCGATGATTTCGACCAGGCGCTCGAGAGGGCCCACGCTCTCGTCACCCGGCTCGAAGAGGCGCCCCACGTGAACCCGAGCACTCGAACCCGGGAGCTTCTCACTCCGGGATCCGGACGGGTACTACGTCACGATCAGCGAGCTCCCTGCATGATGAGATCGCGCGGGTCCGCATCGCCTCACGTTGCGACGATCGCCAGTAGAATCATGGGATCACTGCCGATACGGGTGCCAAATGCTTCCGGGCGGGTTGCATATCCCCTCGCTGGTCCGGGCGGCTGGCGGCGCCGCACAGCTCGATAGCGCTGATACGGGCTTCAGATGCCCTCAGGCAGGCACCCGAACGAGACTCTTGCGGCTCGGAGTGCCGGTGCCGTCCCGACCCTCGTGTGCCCCTGCGGCTACAGGCCGCCGCAAGAAGGCGGGACGACACCGATCTGAGATGAGAGAGAACGGCGACGGGGACCGTAGATTGACCGGCGCGAGATGAAGAGCCGGGCGTTCGTGGTCAAGGCCGAGGTCGCCGATCCGCGGGCGGAGGCGTTTGCGTTCCGCGCGCAGAAGACAATGTACGGCGGCAAGCAGATCGCCGAGGGCGATGCGATCTTCGTCTTTGCGAGCGAGAACGAGGGCGGGGCGGGGCTCGTCGCGAGCGGCATCGTCACCTCGGCCGAGCCCGTCCCGAAGAAGCCCGGGGTTGCCCGGCAGACGCCGCGCGTGAGCGTCACCCTCCGGCGCACTGCCCTCGCGACTCGCCGCCTGGGGCGGGCCGAGCTCAAACCCTTCTCCGACTGGGACGACGGCCGCCCAGAGACCGAGCTCAACTTCAAGCTCTACCGCCAGGCCACCGACAAGATCGTGGGCATCTCCGACGAAACGGCGGCCTTCCTCCGGGGATTCTTTTGACGCCGCCGAACGCATCGCCGAGCCATGCCGGGTGCCGCGGCCCGGCGCGTGCTACGTTTTCCGGGTGAGCCCACCCCGGCAGGCGCGGTCGGCAGGTAAGCGGGCCACGGAAAGGAAGCCATGTCACAGCAGACGACGACCCCACCGCACGAACCCTCCATGTGGCACTGGTGGCCTGTCTTCGTCGGCGGGTTCTGTGGACCCTTGCTGGCTCACCTTCTCGTCGAGTGGATGCCGCCCTGGGCCGCGGTGGCGATCGCCTTCTTCACGATGTGGGTCGTGGTGGGCCTCGTCTTCCTGATCTCTCCTCCGACCCCGGGGTGGCGCTTCGCTCGGTGGGTGCTCGGCGGAGCCGTCGGTGCGATCGCCGCCGGCCTCGTGGCGTTCTTGGTGCACATGTAAGGGTGCCTTGCCATGAAGCCACGCATCACTCTGATCACTCTCGGCGTCGACGACCTCGAACGGGCGGTGCGCTTCTACCGGGACGGATTGGGGCTGCACACGCCGGGAGTCGTCGGCACGGAGTACGAGCATGGAGCGGTGGCCTTCTTCGAGTTGCAGGCGGGTCTGGGGCTGGCGCTCTGGCCGCGCGCGAGCCTCGCCCATGATTCCGGCCTTCCCCGGAGCGGCCCGAGCCCCACGGACTGCTGCCTGGCCCATAACGTCTCCTCCAAGGCCGAGGTCGATGCCGTCATGGCTCAGGCCGAGGCCGGCGGTGCCAGCATCGTCAAGCCTGCGCAGGAGACGTTCTGGGGAGGTTATGCGGGATATTTCCAGGATCCGGATCAGCATCTGTGGGAGGTCGCCTGGAATCCGCAGATGCTGCCACCGGAGTGACGCATGACGCCCCGAACCCTCCCGGCGTCCCTCGGCCGAGGGTCGGGCGAATCTCGCGGCCCGCCGGGTCGCGGTACCGGGCGCCGAGCTCCTCCAGCACGGCGAGGAGCCGCTCGAGATTCTCGGGTCGACGGCGGCAACTGCCTACAAGGCTTCGAGGAGCTTGGTACTCCGGAGCAGAAAGCGGCAGCGGATCCGGGCCGCCAACCGGTAGCTGCCAGGTGCTTCCGAGCCGGTGGAGCTCTTCGCGATGTTGTAACGACGCGCGCTTCGAGTCGTATGAGGACCGGCGGACGCCGCTTCGGGGTGGCGCGGAGCGATCCCGGGCCAAGCATCGACAAGACCAACAAGGGGGGTGCCGGTGACAGTCGAAGGCCGTTGGACCAGGACGGCGCTGGTGGCAGCTCTGTTCTTGATCAGCTTTCTCTCCCTCCCGTTGGTTCGCCTCGTCCCCGGCTACGGGAGCTTCTTCAAGGGCTTGCCGGAGCTCTGGTGGTGGATCGAGAACGCCGTCCGTCCACTGATTCCCGTGGCGGCGGGGCTCCTTCTCCTCTACGGGCCGCACCCGAAGAGGTGGGCGGGTGAGCTGGGGCTGGATCGACCGATCGTCCCCGCTCTCGTGCTGGCCGTCGTTCTCACGCTCCCGATGACGATCCTGCCGCTCGCGTTCGGCGTGCTTCCCAACCTCCACCTGACGTTCGTCGACCAGTTGTTCGGGGCGGGGATCTGGCCGCTCGCCGAGGAGGTCAACTTTCGGGGCTTCGCCTTCGGCCAGATCTGCGCCTACTCGGGTCTCGGCTTCTGGCCGGCCGGGCTGCTGACCAGTGCCCTGTTCGGCCTGGGCCACATGGCGAGGGCCGCGGCCGCCGGCCTGGACCTCGCCGGACAGCTCGCGAACGCCGGAATCGTGGGGGCGTCGGCGCTCGGGCTGGCCTGGCTCTACTTCCGCTGGGGCCGGAACCTGTGGCTCGTCTTCTTTCTGCACGCGATCGGCAATCTCGGTGCGGCCCTGTACATGAGCGGTGACGTGGCCGTCGGGGACAGCCTCTACATCTCCCTCCTGGTCGCCACGGCGGTGCTCGCGATCGTGGTCACCTTGCTGCGCGACCGCTTTGCGTGGTCCGAGCGGCTGTTCCGCCGCGAGGCGGTCGAGCTCGAGACGGCCCCGGGGGAGATCGTGGTGACCCGCGCTTCGGTGGGCGACGCCGAGGCGCTCTCCGCGCTCGCCCTGCGCTCGAAGTCCCACTGGGGATACCCCGAGAGCTGGCTCGAGGAGTGGCGCCCTCAGCTCACGATCTCCGGCGAGACGATCGCCTCGAGCCCTGTCTTCGTGGCGCGGGCCGGCGAGGCGATTCTCGGGTTCTACGCCCTCGAGGTCCGCGGTGCGACGGCCGCGCTCGACCACCTCTGGATCGATCCGCCCGCAATCGGCCGCGGCGTCGGCAGGCTCCTCTTCGAGCACGCGCGCGCCGAGGCCGCGAGCCACGGGTGCTCGCTCCTCGAGATCGACTCCGACCCAAACGCCGAGCCCTTCTACGAAGCCATGGGGGCGGTCCGGGTCGGCACCATTCCGGCGCCCGTCGCGGGGCAGGCTCGCGAGCTGCCACGACTCCACTTCGACCTGTCAGGGGCGTCGGCCGGCGGGGCCGTGGGAGCGATCTGCGCGGGTCTGGCGGCGTTGATCGTGCACTGACAGCGCGGGCGACGGGAGGTGAAGCCGCTCGAGCACTCCGTCTCCAAGCTCGGCTAGCCCGACTGAAGCGAAGGACGGCGCGGACCCTGGGCGTCTCGGGCGATAATGACCGCATGCACCACCCAGAGCAACACCGGACCCATCGCATCGGCTGGCTCCGTGCCGCCGTCCTCGGTGCCAACGACGGGATCGTCTCCACGGCCAGCTTGATCTTGGGCGTGGCCGCCGCGGAAGCCAGCCACAGCAGCGTGCTGGTCGCCGGCATCGCGGGCTTGGTGGCGGGCGCCATGTCCATGGCCGCCGGCGAGTACGTCTCCGTCAGCTCCCAAGCCGACACGGAACAGGCCGACCTGACCCGAGAGCGCGAAGAGCTCGCCGCGGACGGCAAGTGGGAGCACGAGGAGCTGGCCGCCATCTACGTGGCGCGCGGCCTCGAGCCGGCGCTCGCCGATCAGGTCGCGAGCCAGTTGATGGCGAAGGACGCCCTGGGCGCCCACGCCCGGGACGAGCTGGGCATCTCCGAGACGCTCACCGCGCGTCCCGTCCAGGCCGCGCTGGCCTCGGCGGCGACCTTCGCGGTGGGTGCAGCCCTACCCCTCTTGCTCGTCCTCTTCGTGCCGGTCTCCGCCCTCGTCTGGACCGTCTCGCTCTGCTCGCTGGTCTTTCTCGCCCTCCTGGGCTCCCTGGCGGCGCGCGCCGGGGGCTCGCCGGTCTGGCGGGCCGCCGTGCGGGTGACCTTCTGGGGCGCCCTGGCCATGGCGCTCACCGCCGGGGTGGGCGCGCTGTTCGGAGCGGCGCTGTAGCCGACCCCCATCTTCCCGAGCGACCGGGCCTCCCAACATCTCGACGGTCGCCGACTCGCAGTCACAGCTTCGACTCGTATCCGGAGACCCTCCGATGCCCTACGAACCGATCAATCTCGCACAGAAGCTCGGCCTTTTCGAAGAGCAGTGGCAGCCCAAGGTGATCGCCGAGATGAACGACTACCAGTTCAAGCTCGCCAAGCTCCAGGGCGACTTCGTCTGGCACGACCACCAGGACACCGACGAGACCTTCCTGGTCCTCGAAGGGAACCTGCGCATCGACTTTCGGGACGGCCAGGTGAGCCTGGGTCCCGGCGAGATGTTCGTCGTCCCGAAAGGGGTCGAGCACAAGCCCTACGCCGAGCAGGAGGTCAAGCTGCTCTTGATCGAGCCCCGAGGCGTCGTCAACACGGGCGACGCAGGCGGCGCGCGGACGGCGGGGAACGACATCTGGATTTGAGCGGCTGAGCCTAGTGGTCCGTCAACCTTCAATTGACAGGGTATCCGGCGAGGATTTCGCGTCGCTGGCCAGGCGCTCCGACGCAGGCGTAGCGGGGGCTACGTCGGGAGGAGCAACACCGCCAGCGGCGTGAAGGACCGGTGGGGCCCGTCAATTGAAGGTTGACGGACCACTAGGCCCGCTGAAAGAACTCCGCCGCTGGAGCGTTCTTTCCGCCATGGAACACCTTGCATCGCTCCTGGAGCAGATCCTCGTCTTCGTGGTCGAGAAGGGCGAGGTCGTCTTTCCGGTCGTCGCCATCCTCGCCCTCGCCGCCTGTGTCTGGAGCTGGCGCCGGCGCCGCGCGCTCGTCCGCTACGGCCTGGGCGGCCTCCTCGCCCTCGTGACCCTGGTCTCCGGTGCGGCGTTCCTCTTCGCCCACACGGTCCGCGCCGACCTCCGGGAGCGCACCCTCGATCTCCACTTCCGGACCCTCGACGACGGGCAGGCGCATTCGATCTCGGACTGGCGGGGCCAGGTCGTGGTGGTCAACTACTGGGCCACCTGGTGCGAGCCCTGCCGGCGCGAGCTGCCGGACCTGGCGCATCTCGCCCAGGCCCAGCGCGACCGGGGCGTAGTGGTCATCACGCTCACCGACGAGGCGCCCGAGGTGGTCCGGAAATGGGGCGATCCGTCCCTCGCCGAGACGATCCGCGGCACGTTCACCGACGCGGCGCCTGCCGCGGGGCTCGCCGGCGTCGTCCTCGGGTGGCGCCCGGTCACCCTGGTGCTCGACCGGAGCTCGGACATCCGCCGCGTGCTCCTGGGACTCCAGACCTACGGCGCGCTCGCGCGGGCCGTCCGGGGAGCTCGATAGTCCGGCGACGCCTCCCTCAGGGCTGGAAACCCATGCGGTCGAAGATCCCCGTCAGATCGTCGCTGCCGGGCGTGGCGCCGTCCAGGTGGTAGTGCTTCTGGACGCCGGTGGCCGTCTGCTCGATCCACACGTCGATGGGCGAGGTCGAGAACTTGACCAGGGTCGGCCACAGGTAGCCGTTGGGCTTGGGGCCGACGATCCGCACGAAGAGCTCCGAGCGACCCGGGACGGCGCCCGAGAGGCAGATGGTCTCGTCGATGCACTGGCTCTCGACCGTCGCCGGGCTGGAAGACGTGCCGCCGTTGTCGATCGTCACCCGGAATCGGAAGCCCGGGAACTGGGGCGAGGTGAAGTAGCCGTTGGCCTTGCCCACGGCGACGAGCTCCGTCGGTGCGCTCACCCGGGCGAAGGCGGGCGGCGACACGATCGGGCTGGCCGGCGTGAACCCGTTGCGATCGAACAGACCGGGTAGCGTATCCACCCCCGGTGACGCCCCGGCCAGCCGGTAGTAGCGCAGGTCGCCGCTGCTGAGCTGCTCGACCCAGATCTCCACCTGCGAGGTGGAGAACTTGACCAGTGTCGGCCAGAGCTTACCGTTGGGCTTGGGACCGACGATGCGCAGGAAAACCTCCGAGCGTCCGGGAACCGCCCCCGAAACACACAAGGTCTCGCTGATGCAACCCGGCTCCTTCACACCCTGGCGGAAGGTGCCGTTCGGCCCCGCGATCCGGACCTTGAACTGGAAGTCGGAGATTGCGGCCGAGGTCAGCCACGGCCCGGCCGGCGGCGGCGGCGTGATCAGGTCCGGACAATCGGCCACGAAGAGATCGGGGCCGCCGTCGGAGTTGGTGCCCGTCGGGTCGGCGTTGCTCAGGAAGACGATGCGACTCCCCGAGAGCACGGCGAAGGCCTGGTCGGTGCCGCCCGTGGTGTCGGTGACCTGCACGACGCTGGAGGTGGCGAGGTCGTAGAGGAAGATCTCCCAGTCGTGGTCCGGGTTCGTCCCCAGGGGATCGCCCTGGGAAGCGAAGGCCACGAAGTCCCCTTGGATCGAGGGGTTTGACTCGTTGAGCCCGGGCGTGTTGGTGATCTGCTTCAGGCTCTGGTCGGCCAGGTCGTAGACGTAGATCTCGAAGTCGCTCGGCGGGCCGGCCTTGAAGGCCACGCGGTGGCCCTCGATGGAGGGAGATTGGGTGCCGCCGACGCTCGGCGCGAGCTCGGAGAGACTCGCTTTCGCGGTGTCGTAGAGGTAGAGGTGGTAGGAGCCTCCGGTGCCGGGGCCGAGCACGTCGCCGCTCGAAACGAAGGCGACGCGGCCGGCGTCGATGGCGGCTCCGCCGGCGGCGCCGGTGGTGGTGTGCGTGACCTGCGTCAGGTGCGAGGTGGCCAGATCGTAGACGAAGACCTCGGAGGTGCCGTCGGCGTTCTGGCCCAAGGGGTCCCCGTGGGAGATCCAGGCCACGAGGTCACCGTCGATGACCGGGCTGAAGCTGTCGGCGGCTCCATGGCTGAGCTGGGTGAGAGACGACGTCTCGAGGTCGTAGACGAAGACCTGGTAGCTGCCGCCCGCGTTCTCGCCCACCAGGTCGGCGTTGGACTCGAAGGCGATGCGACGGCCGTCGGTGATGGGGCTGTCGCTGAAGGTTCCGGAGCCGGAGCTGTGGGTGATCTGGGTGATCGCGGGCGGGCTGGTGGAGAGGTCGGCGGCGTAGATCTCGTAGTTGCCGTCGGCGTTCTGGCCCACCAGGTCGGCGTCGGTGTCGAAGACGACCAGATCACCGGCGACCCCCGGAATGTCGAAGCCGGCCCCGACCGTCTCGGTCAGGGCGGTCAGGCCGCACTGGGACTGGCCGTAGGCGCCGGTCGAGAGCGCGATGAGGAGGAGCACGGCGAGGGCGAGGCGAGGGCGGACCTGCTTCATCTCGGTTCGATCTCCTTCCGGGCCGCCGGCGCAGGCGGGCGCTCGCGGGGCCAACCCGCCGAACCACCACCGACCTTTCATAGAGGAAAACGAATCTGCTGCTGGATTCGAGGCTACCACGGCCCGGCACGAGCCGCCTGCGGATTCCGCAGTCCGGCGGGCGAGGCGACTGCGGAATCCGCAGCCCGGCGCCTCGGTGCCGGCCTTCGAGATCGCCGTAAACCTTTACCCTCACAGGGCATGAGAGCCCTCCTGCCGGTGGCACCGCCCTTGCGGTAACCCTCGGCTCGAGCTCCGCCTCGGAGCTCGGTCTCCCGGAGGGTTCTCGATGTCCGATCTGCCAGCCACCCGTCTCCACCGCCGCCGCCGCCCCGGCCCGGCCCGCGCCCGGCTCGCCCGGCTCTCGGCCGCGCTCCTCCTCACCGGGCTCGCCCTCGCCGGCTGCTACGGCGACCGCCCGGCTTCGGGCGGCGACCGGGATCGCGATCCGTCCAGCGACGTCACCCCCGCGGTGGAGATCGTCCAGGCCCACCGGGGCTCGCTGCCGCTGGAGGAGAAGCTCAACGGCGTGGTCAAGGCCCGCAACCAGGTGGCGATCCGGCCGGAGATCGAGGCCGTCGGTACGGGAGGTCCTGGTGAGGAGCGGCGACGCGGTCACCGAGGGACAGCCGTTGGTGCGCCTCGACGACCAGGCCCTCGCCGACCAGGTCCACCAGGCCGAGGCCAACCTGCGTCTGGCCGAGGGACAAGCGGGCGAAGCGCGGGCCCGCGTGGCGGAGGTGAAGGCCCAGGTCACGCGCACCCGGGCCCTCGCCGCCCAGAACCTGGTGCCGGCGATGCAGCTCGACACCCAGGAGGCCCAGCTCGACGCCGCCCAGGCCCAGGCCGAGCAGGCGGCGGCCCGGGTGGACCAGGCCCGGGCGACCCTCAGCGAGCGCCGCTCCCGGAGGGCCAAGACCGTGGTCACCTCCCCGGTCGCCGGCCGCGTCGGGCAGAGGAACGCCGAGGTGGGCATGCTCGCCACCCCGAGCACGATCCTGTTCCTGGTGGGCGACTTCGACGAGATCCGGGTCGAAGTGCCCCTCACCGAAACGATGCTCGGCCACGTCCGCGAGGGCACT
This sequence comes from uncultured Acidobacteriota bacterium, assembly GCA_963739795.1. GTDB lineage: Bacteria > Acidobacteriota > Thermoanaerobaculia > Multivoradales > DATKCC01 > CAVUBL01. The sequence goes on from CAVUBL010000007.1 coordinate 85,210, forward strand.
CCGGTGGAGATCCGTTCCCGGTCCCTGGGGCCGGAGCCGGGCCAGGATTCGATCCAGGCCCGCCTCTCGCGCATCTCGCCCTTTCTCGAGGAGGGGAGCTTCAGCACCACCGGGGAGATCGACGTGGACAACCGGGACGGCCGCCTGCGCCCGGGGATGTTCGTGGAGGTCTCGGTGCTCTACGGCACCAGCCGGCAGGCGACCCTGGTGCCGGCGAGCGCGGTCTGGGAGGACCCCGAGACCGGGGACCGGGGGCTCTACGTGAGCGAGGAGTTCGGTCGCGAGAATCCGGGCCAGGTCCGGCTCTACCCGGCGGCCCACGCCGCGGGGCCGCTCTCCGAGCGGGCCTACGCCTTCCGACTCCAGCCGGTCGAGGTCCTGGCCCAGGGCCGGGGCGTGGTGGGGGTGCGCGGCGTCGAGCCGGGGGTCTGGGTGGCCTCGGTGGGCCAGCACCTCCTGCACCAGCAGAGCGAGGACCGGGAGGCCGAAGCCGAGACGGCGTCGGAGGGCCCGGCCCCGAAGGCGGCGGCCGGCGCCTCCGCAGAGGATTCCACCGCGCCCACCGCCGCCACGGCGCCGACCGCGCCGACTGCGCATGTCCGGCCGACGACCTGGGAGAGCGTCCTGGGGATCGAGCGCCTCCAGCGCGAGGACCTCCTCCAGGAGTTCCTGGACAAGCAGCGGATCGTAGCCCACGCTCTGGGCACCGAGATCCCCGACAGCTCGGCGAAGGTCGACGAGGTGCTGCGCCGGGCCGCCGCGGAGAAGGGCGAGGCGCCCGGCCCTCCGGACGGCTCCCGCCCACCCACCGCGCCCGCCCCGGGGCCCGCCACCGAGAAGGGGAGCTGACCGGCCGTGGCCGCCATCACGGACATCTCGATCCGCCGTCCCGTGGCCACCGCCATGGGCTTCCTGATGCTGATCGTGGTCGGCATCGTCTCCTTCCGCACCCTGCCCGTCGACCTGCTCCCCGAGGTCGAGTTCACCCAGCTCACCGTGCGCACGCGCTACCCGAACGTGGGCCCGGAGGAGATCGAGAAGATCATCACCGACCCCGTCGAGAACGCCCTCTCGGGCCTGCCCAACCTGGAGCGGGTGACCTCCAGGTCCGAGGAGGGCTCGAGCCGCGTGCGCCTGGAGTTCGCCCGGGGCACCAACATCGACGAGGCCGCCAACGACGTGCGCTCGGCCCTCGACCGCCTGCGCGACGAGCTGCCGGACGAGGCCCAGGCGCCGGAGATCTTCAAGCTCGACCTGGACCGGATCGAGGTGGTGAGCCTGGCCGCCACCTCGACCCACGACCTCGAGGAGCTGACCCGCCTGCTCGAGAACGACGTCGCCCACCGCTTCGAGCAGATCCCGGGCGTGGGGGCGATCAACGTGCGGGGGGGCATCCACCGGGAGATCCGGGTGAACCTCGCGCGCGACCGGCTCCGGGCCGCCGGCCTCACCGCCCTCGACGTCGAGCGCGCCCTCGAGCGCGAGAACCTCACCCTGCCGGCCGGCGACGTCAAGAGCGGCTACGACGACCTCTACGTGCGCGCCCTGGGCGAGTACACCTCGGTGCCCCAGATCGCCCGCACGGTGATCCGGAACGTCGCCGGCAAGCCGATACGGGTCTCGGACGTGGCCCGCGTCGAGGACAGCTACGAGGACGTGCGCTACCTGGTGGAGATGAACGGCGTGCCGGCGGTCACGCTGAGCATCCAGAAGCAGAGCGGCGCCAACACGGTGTCGGTCGCCCGCGCCATCCGCCAGGAGGCCGACCGGATCAACCGCGAGCGCAAGGACCTCCACCTGACCGTGGTCACCGACCAGAGCGAGTTCATCCGCCAGTCCATCGACAACGTGCGCAGCTCCGCCCTCTGGGGCTCGCTGCTGGCGATCCTGGTCCTGTACCTCTTCCTGCGCAACCGCACCTCGACCGCCATCATCGCCCTGTCGATCCCGATCTCGGTGGTCTCGGCCTTCGGCCTCCTCTACTTCGGCGGCCTGACCCTCAACCAGATGACCTTCGGCGGCCTCGCCCTGGGCGTGGGGATGATCGTCGACAACTCGATCGTGGTGCTCGAGAGCATCGTGCGCAAGCGCGAGGAGGAGGACGCGCCGCTGGTCGAGGCGGCCCGGGTCGGGGCACGGGAGGTGGCGGGCGCGATCGTCGCCTCGACTTTGACCACCTGCGTGATCTTCCTGCCCGTGGTCTTCACCCACACGACGAGCGGCGCCCTGTTCCAGTCGCTGGCGCTGGTGGTGGTCTTCGCCCTCGCCTGCTCGCTCCTGGTCGCCCTCACCCTGGTCCCCATGCTCGCCGCCCGCTTCCTCCGGGTGCGCAGCCGCCAGGAGTCCGAGGGGTCGGGGCGGCGCTGGAGCTTCACCCGCGCCTTCCGGCGCCTCGAGGGCTGGTACTCCCGGCGCCTCCAGAGCGTGCTTCGCCACCGCGGGCGGGTGTTCGCGGTGACCGGCCTGCTCCTGGCCGGGGCCCTCGCCCTCTGGCCGCTGATCCCGGTCGAGCTCGCCCCCCAGACCGAGGCCGACGAGATCGACATCGAGCTCGAGATGGCCCAGGGCACCAACCTGGCCGTGGCCCGCGCCTACGTCGACGAGCTCGAGAAGAAGGTGCGCGGCGTCATCCCGGCCGAGGCGATCCACATCTCCGACACCGAGGTGCGCGGCGACAACGCCGCGGTGGAGGTGAAGCTCGTCCCCCGGGACCAGCGCTCGGTGGGCAGCGCCGAGCTCGCCGACCGCGTACGCCGGGCGGTGGACGGCCAGGTGCCGGGCGCCGAGATCCGCGTGGAGGCGCAGCAGGGCCTCTGGATCCTCGGGCGGATCTTCAGCTCGAGCGGCGGCGGCGACGCCCTGGAGCTCGAGCTCCGGGGCTGGGACCTGGACAAAGCCGACCGGATCGCCGCCGCCATCCGCCAGCGCATGGAGCGGCTGCCCGGGATCACCGACGTCCGGGTGAGCCGGCGCGAGGGCCAGCCCGAGGAGCGCCTGGTCCTGGACCGGGACCGGATCTCCGAGCTCGGCCTGTCGGTCCAGGACGTGGGCCAGACGCTCCTCGCCAACGTGGGCGGCGTCGAGGCGGGGCGCTTCCGCCAGGGCGGCGACGAGTTCCCCATCCGGGTGCGCCTGGCGGCCCGCGACCGCCTGAACGCCCGGGACCTGGGGGCGGTCCCCCTGCGCACGCCCGCCGGCCGGGTGGTTCCCCTCTCGACCCTCGTCGAGCGGCGCCGCGCCCGGGGGCCGACCGAGATCAACCGGGTCGACGGCCAGCGGGTGACCTACGTGACCGCCAACCTCGAGCAGGGCGTGGCGCTGGGCGACGCCGTCGACGGGGTGCGCTCGGCGATCTCCGACCTCTCGCTGCCCCAGGGCTACTCGGTGGTCTTCGGCGGCGCCTACGAGGAGCAGCAGAAAGCGCGCCGGGACTTTCTGATCGCCATCGCCATGGCCCTGGTCCTGGTCTACATGCTCATGGCCGGCCAGTTCGAGCGCTTCCTCGATCCGCTGGTGGTCATGGCCTCGGTGCCGGTGGCCCTGATCGGCGTGGTGCCGACGCTCCTGCTCACCGGCACGACCCTCAACATCCAGAGCGTCATGGGGCTGGTGATGCTCATCGGCATCGTGGTCAACAACGCCATCGTGCTGGTCGATGCGGTGAACCTGCTCCGGCGCGAGCGCCACATGGGGGCGGCCGACGCGGTGGTCGAGGCCGGGCGCCTGCGCCTCCGGCCGATCCTCATGACCGCCAGCACCACGGTCCTCGGTCTGCTGCCCCTCGCCCTCGGCCTGGGCGCCGGCGCCGAGATCCAGGCGGCGCTGGCGCGGGTGGTGATCGGCGGCCTGGTCGCCTCGACCCTGGTGACCCTGGTGCTGATCCCCGTGGCCTACATCAGCGCCACCGGCCTCGTGGCGCGGGCGCGGGCGAGCCGCTGGCTCTCCCGGGCGCGCCGGGAGGTTCCCGAGGAGGAAGAAGCCGCCAGCGCCTGAGCCGGCGCGGTAGCATGCGGCCGAGTCACCTTCAGGACACCCTGCCATGCAGCGAGCCCGGAGCGCCCTGATCCTCGTACCGCTGGTGATGAGCGTGGCGCTCATCGGCACGGTGCTCGTCTCCTACCTCTCGGTGTCGAACGTCCTGGAGAGCCTGGCCCGGGGCCAGGGCGACGCCCTCCTGGACGCCATCCGGCGCTCGCCGAGCTCGGGCACCGACCCGGCCTTCCTGGCGCGTTTCCTCGCCGAGCGCCGGGGCGAGGGGCTGCGCTGCATCGCGGTCTTCGACGCCCAGGCGCGGCCGACCACGGTGGTGGGGGCGTGCGCAGCTCGCGGGCCCGCGGAGCTCCGCCACGCCCTCATGACCTCGAGCGCCGACGACCCGGTGGACCTGGGCGCGCGCAGGCGGGTGACCCGGGGCGGTCCGGAGCACCCGGGCGGAGCGCTGACCTCCCACCATCCGCTCCTCGCCGAGTTCGAGCCGCTCCGCACCCGGGAGCTCGAGCGCGGCGCCCTCACCAGCCTGGGGATCGGCGGCGCGGCGTCGCTGGCGCTGGTCGTGGTCGCCGTCGTCCTCTGGCGCTTCAGCCTGCGCGAGGAGCGGATGAAGGAGGCCATGGAGCGCGACCGCCGCCTGGCCTCCCTGGGCGAGATGGCGGCGGTGCTGGCCCACGAGATCCGCAATCCCCTGACCTCCATGAAGGGGCACGCCCAGCTCCTGGCCGAGCGCCTGGGGGAGGGCTCGGCCGAGCACCAGAAGGCCCAGCGGGTGGTGCGCGAGGCGGTGCGCCTCGAGGAGCTGACCGCCGACCTGCTGGGCTTTGTCCGCTCGAAACAGATCGAGCGCCGGCCGGCGGACCCCAAAGAGGTGCTCGAGGCGGCCGCCGCCGAGGTGGGCGCCGAGCGCGTGGAGCTCGAGACCGGGGACGCTCCGGCGCGCTGGTCCCTCGACCCGCGCCTCCTCCAGCAGGTGCTGACCAACCTGCTGCGCAACGCCCTCCAGGCCTCGCCCGACGCCGCGCCGGCGACGGCCCGGGCGGCGGCCGAGGACGGCTCGCTGGTCTTCGAGGTCCGGGACCGGGGGCCGGGGATCGCCGAGGCCGAGCGGGAGCGGATCTTCGAGCCCTTCTACACCACCCGCCTGCGCGGGACGGGCCTGGGCCTGGCCGTCGCCCGGCGCATCGTGGCCCTCCACGGCGGCACCCTCGTCCCCGAAAACCACCCCGAAGGCGGCGCCGTCTTCCGGGTGACGATTCCGGCCGGGTGAGGCTGGAGGCTGAAGGTCGAACGCGGAGCGTACGAAGAGGCATGGCGACCATCCTCGTAGCCGACGACGAAGAGGGCGTGCGGAGCTTCGTCGCCGAAGCCCTCGAGACGGAGGGGCACCGGGTGATCCAGGCGGCCGACGGCGACGAGGCGGGGCGCTGGCTCGACCGCCGCAGCTTCCACCTGCTCATCACCGACCTCAAGATGCCCGGGATGGGCGGCATGGACCTGCTGCGCAAGGTGCGCGCCGAGCAGCCGGAGACCGAGGTGCTGGTGCTCACCGCCCACGGCTCGGTGGACGGCGCCGTCGAGGCCATGAAGCTAGGGGCCCTCGACTACCTGCAAAAGCCCCTCTCCGGGCCGGACGAGCTGCGCCTCCTCGCCGCCCGGGCCGCCGAACGCTTCGAGCTGCGCTCGCTCCGGGAGCGCTCGGCGGCCGACGAGCACGAGGCGCCGCCGCTGACCTACGGTGCTCCGGCGATGGAGCCGGTGGTGGCGGCCCTGGAGAAGGTGGCTCCCACCCAGGCGACGGTTCTGCTGCTGGGCGCGAGCGGCACCGGCAAGGAGGTGGCGGCGCGGGCGGTCCACCGCTGGAGCCCGCGCCGGGACGGTCCGTTCGTGGCCCTCAACTGCGCGGCGGTCGCCGAGACCCTCCTCGAAAGCGAGCTCTTCGGCCACGAGAAGGGCGCCTTCACCGGCGCCACGGCGCGGCGGCGCGGGCGGCTCGAGCTGGCCGCCGGCGGCACCGTCTTCCTGGACGAGATCGCCGAGCTCCGCCCGGAGCTCCAGGCGAAGCTCCTGCGGGTGATCGAGACGCGGCGCTTCGAGCGGGTGGGGGGCTCGCGGACCCTCGAGGCGGACGTGCGCTGGATGGCCGCCACCAACCGGGAGCTCGGCGAGCGCCTCGCCTCCGGGGCCTTCCGGGACGACCTCTACCACCGCCTCGCGGTCTTTCCGGTGCGCCTGCCGCCCCTGCGCGAGCGCCGGGAGGACGTCCTGCCCCTCGCCCGCCACCTGCTCGAGCGCATCGGGCGGGACCTGGGCCGGGCCACGCCGCGCCTCGACCCCGGCGCGGAGGCGGTGATCGAGGCCGCGCCCTGGCCGGGCAACGTCCGCGAGCTCGCCAACGCCCTGGAGCGGGCCGCGATCCTGGCCGGGGACGCCCCGATCACGCCGGAGCTCGTGATCGCCGGGCCGTCCTCGCCCGCCGGCGCGCCGACCGCGAGCGTGGCCCCGGGCGCGCCCGCCGGGCACACCCTCGAGGAGCTCGAGCGCCAGGCGATCGCCCGCGCCCTGGAGCGCCACGGCGGCCACCGGCAGCGGGCCGCCGAGGAGTTGGGCATCGGCGTGCGCACCCTCTACGAGAAGCTCAAGCGCTACGGGATCGGCTGAGAGCCGGAGAGCCCTGGGAAGCCAGAGACACGACACCCCGCCGACCGGAGGGCACCTTGCCGTCCGGACCGCGGGGCGTCGAGAGAATCTCCGCGAGCCTCAGCCGGCTACTTCTTGTGGCAGTCGGCGCACTTCGTGGGGCCCTTCGTCTGCTCCTTGTGGCAGGTGATGCAGAGCTCGTGGAAGGGGTTCTTCTTCATGCTCATCTGGCGCATGCTCGGGGTCGTCGCCTCCGCCGGGTCCAGGTGGCACTCGGAGCAGGCCTTGACGCCCTCGACGTGATCCGCGGTCAGCCCCTCGTTGGTGTGGTGGCAAGTGGTGCATTTGTCCACCAGCTTCATGTGCTTGGCGTGAGGGAACTCCACCGGGCCCTTCTTCGCCTGGGCGGCTTTGATCGTGACCGTCTCGGGCGGGGTCTGGGCGGCCATGGCGTAGGTCGCGACCAGGGCGAAGGCGATGATGGCCAACAAGCTCAGCAGCTTCTTCATGACTTGGATCTCCCTTGGTACCTCGGTGTAGAACTACGCTCGCATTCGGGCGCCGCTGCATCCACCCCAGCGGCGTTGCGCTCCCTGCGACAGACCTTCGGGTATGCCTCGGTCGCGCGCCTTACCGGGGCGGCGCCCCGGCGCCCTCGGTGCGTGACCGTATTTCTGCACCGAGGCACTCCGTCGTCCATGAGGGGAGGCTGGTGCTCATGGCAGTCGTCGCCTCCGTCCTCTCTCGTTCCGCCGTCCGGACCGGGTGGGGAGGGACACGACCCGGCCAACCGCCACGGCGGTCTCAAGCGCAAGATACCGAGTGGCCCGATTCTATGCCCCACCCGTCCGGGTAGAGGACGGTGTCGGGGCAGGCGGCGCCCGGCCTGCCGCTCCGGGCGGGGCCGGGGTCCCAGGTCCAGGGCCGTGGGACAATCCGGGCCGTGCTGGAGCTTCCCGCCGCGCCCTGGCGCACCCGCTTCGCCCCGGCGCCCACCGGCTACCTGCACCTGGGCCACGCGGTCAACGCGGTCTACGTGTGGGGCCTGGCGCGCGCCTTCGGCGGCCGGGTCGTGCTGCGCATCGAGGACCACGACCGGATCCGCTCGCGCCCCGAGTACGAGGCGGCCCTCCTCGAAGACCTGGATTGGCTGGGCCTCGAGCCCGACGAGCACGACAAGGCCATGGGGCGCCCCTTCCTGCGGCAGAGCGAGCGCGGCGAGCGCTACGCCGAGGTGCTGGCCTGGCTCGAGGCGCGGGGCCTGGCTTATCCGTGCGTCTGCACGCGCCGGCAGATCCGCGAGCACGGCTCCGGAAGAGAGGGCGGCGAGGCGGCCGAGCTCCGCTACCCGGGCACTTGCCGCACCCGGAAGATCGACCCCGCCTCGACCCCGATCCGGCGCCTGCGGCTCGAGCGCCGGGAGGTGACCTTCACCGACCTGCGCCTGGGCGAGCAGCGCCAGGTGCCGGCCGACCAGTGCGGCGACCTACTCCTGCGCGACCGCGACGGCCATTGGACCTACCAGCTCGCGGTGGTGGTGGACGACCTCGATCAGGGGATCGATCTGGTGATTCGCGGTGAGGACCTCCTCGCCTCGACCGGCCGCCAGATCCAGCTCGCCGAGCTCCTCGCTCCCGAAAGGGGTCCAGACGGGGGCCGCTTCGAGCCGCTCCGCTTCCTCCACCACCCCCTGGTGCTCAAGCAGGACGGCTCCAAGCTCTCCAAGTCCGACCGGGACACGGGCCTTCGCGAGCTCCGCGCCGCCGGCTGGAGCCCGGAGCGGGTCCTGGGCGAGGCCGCCCACCGGGCCGGGCTTCAGGCCGGGACTCGGCCCGTCGCCGCCCGGGACCTGGCGGAGCTGTTCCCGGAGGAAGGCCGACTGACCGGGGCGCCGGGCGCCTGACTCACCGGTCGGCGCCCGCCTCCTCGACCGCCGGCGGCTCCTCGGCCAGAGGCAGGAGGATCTCGAAGCGGGTGCCAGCCCCGACCTCGCTTTCGACCCGGATGTGGCCGCCGCTCTGCTCCACCGTGCCCACGACCGAGGCCAGACCGAGCCCGGTGCCCTTGCCGATCTCCTTGGTGGTGAAGAAGGGCTCGAAGATCCGCTCCTGCACATCGGCCGCCATGCCGGTTCCGGTGTCGGAGACGGTGAGCTGGCCGTAGGAGCCGGAATCGAGGCCGCGTGCTGCCGCCTCCTCGGCGCCTAGGTCGAGGTGGCTCGTGGCCAGGGTCAGCGAGCCCCCTTCGGCCATGGCGTCGCGGGCGTTGGCCACGAGGTTCACGATCACCTGCTCGAGCCGTGGGCGGTCGGCCCGGATGGGGATCGAACCCTCGCCGAGCTGCAGAAAGATCTCGATGCCCCCACCGAGCAGGCGCTCGACCATGACGAGCATCTGGGAGACGACCGCGTTAAGGTCGAAGACCGTCGGCTGGAGCATCTGGCGGCGGCCGAAGGCCAGGAGCTGGCGGGTCAGCGCAGCCGCGCGCTCGGCTGCGCGCCGGATCTCGCCGACCTGGGCGCGCTCGCGCGAGCCCGGGGAGAGGCGCATGTTGAGCAGGTCGCAGTAGCCCAGCATGGCGGTCAGGAGGTTGTTGAAATCGTGGGCCACACCGCCGGCAAGGCGGCCGATCGCCTCCATCTTCTGAGCCTCGCGAAGCTGCCTCTCGAGGCTCGTCCAGGCGGTGATGTCGCGGCCGTTGATCACGATCTGTCTCTGTCGCGCCAGCTCGGGCGGCGCGTAGGCTGTGATCTCGATCGTCCGCTCCTTGCCGTCGGCCGCGAGACATCGGATGTTGACCCGGCCCGAGGACTCCCCATCGTCCTGGCCCTCCCGGAACGCCCGTTCGCACGCCTCCCGATCCTCGGGCTCCACGAGGTCCAGTAGGTTCGTGCCGACGAGCTCGTCCGGGGTCCGCCCCAAGACACGCTGGACGGACGGGCTGACGTAGTGCACGCGCCCCCGGAGATCGACGACGGCGATCACGTCGCTGCCGTGCTCGATGAGCTGGCGGAATCGCCGCTCGCTCGCCTCGAGCTCGGCGGTCTTCTCTCCCAGAGTGGCGGCCATCCAGTCGACGGCGTGGCCCAACTGGGCGAGCTCGTCGCTCCCTTCGGTCCCCGCGCGCGCCGTGAAGTCCCCCTCCGAGATCCTGCGGGTGGCCGCCACGACCCGCAGCGCCCTCCGGGTCACCAGGCGTCCCAGGAGGATCCAGAGCAGAACGGTCAACCCACCCAGGAGGAGGGCGAGGTCCCGAGTGAAGCGCAGGGCGTGGCTCTGCGCGAGCCCGAGATGGCGGGAAGTGTCAAAGACCAGGAGGACGGCGCCCCGGCGGACGGGGAGAATCTCGCCCGGGCGGGAACCGACGGCCACCGGAACGGCGACCGCGGCCCGGCTCCGGTCGCGGTTGAGCTCGAGCCCCTCGTTGCCCTGGGCGATCGTGGCGCGCACCAGCGGTGCGTACTCCCCCTGGGGGCTGTCGCGCAGCGGGCGGCCTTCCACCGCGTAGTCGGTCGCGAACAGGATGCGGAGATCCTTATCGACCACCAGAGCCACCCGGAGCTGCCGGTCGTCGTTCGCCGCGTCCAGGGCGTCGCGGACCCCGTTCGGATGCCTCCTCCGAAACGAGCGCTCGACCTCCGCGGCGGTCCGTGTGGCGGCCAGACGCGCGTCGGCCTCTGCCTCCTCCACCCCGAGGTACTTGAAGTAGCGCAGGTCGAGCTCGTACGAGAGGGCGAGCACGAGCCCCCCGGCCGCGAGGAGAACGGCCGGCAACGACCAGCGCAGGGGCGGGGGGCACCGGCTCATGGCTCGAGGTCCTGGATCACCTCTCCCGACACCAGGCTGGCGGGGTCGATGGGCCGGTCGATGAGCCCGTAGCGTCTCAGGAGGCGGGCCCGGTCGGCGATCACGGTGATGAGGCCCGGCGCCGTACCCCGATCGCCGGCGGTCAAGAAACCGCGGTTTGCGCCGAGCGTGGTCAGGTCGAGGCCCCCCAGGGCCGCGAGGAAGGCCGACGGCGAGAGTTTCTCGCGCGGCGCCATGATGGCGGCTGCCGCGGACGGGTCGCCGGCGAGGCGGCTCTGGGCCGCGAACCAGCCGCGGGCCAGCCGGGTGAGCGCGGGCGCGCGGTGGTGGATCAGCTCGTCGGGCACCAGCAGCACGTCGAGGATCTGGCCGGGGAGAGCCCGACTGTTGAACAGCTCGTGGGCACCGGCGGCGAGCAATCTCGAGCGGGTCGGCTCGAAGGTCGCCAGGGCGTCGACCTCGCCGGAGTGGAAGGCCCTCTCCTGGTCGCCGACGTCGACCGGAACAAGGTGGACGTCGGCCTCGGTCAGCCCGGCCTTCTCGAGCATCCGCCGTGAGAAGAAGACCCCGAGGGCGCTCGCCTCGACCCCGATCCGGCGGCCGCCCAGGTCGGCTAGGGTGTCGATCCCCTTGCGGGCGACGAGCGAGTCGCCGCCGTTGGAGGCGTCGATGACCAGGACAATCGCCTGCCCGGGGTCCTCGGACTCGATCTGGATGGTGTATTCGAGAGTCAGGGCGACGGCGTCCAAAAGGCCGGCGCGGTAGGCGCGCACCGCCTCGGCGGGGGACCGGAAGCTGACGAGCTGAATCTCTCGGTCCGGGTAGAGGCCCTGGTCCCGAGCGAGAAAGAAGAGCTCGTAGCCCGGCCACACGAGCAGCCCCACTCGCAGGGGGGCCGGCGGGGGGCCGCTCGAGCAGGAGACCAACCAGCCGGCCAGAGAGATTGCGAGAAGAGCGCTGAAACGCTGAGCTTTCAACATCTCAAGACTCGTCGGGTCCTTTCATCCGGAGCCCGCGACGGGCTTCGACGCCCACATTCTTCGGGCAAGCCCCCGACGCCCTCATCACCGATGTTACGCCGTTCGGAGACCTTCCGTGGAAACGAGCCGGCCGGCGATCAGGGCTCGACGTCGGTCGTGACCGTCCTGTCTCCCAGCGGCTGGACCGGCCGGGCGTTGCCGGCGGGGAAGCGCTCGGTGCCGAAGAACACCGAACGGAACCGCTCGATCTGCTCGCGGGACATCTCCACCGGCTGGGCGAGGACGATCCACTGAACCCCTTCGTCGCACGCCGGGGTGGTCAGGGAGCCCCGGTAGCGGTAGGAGTGCAGGTCACCCGGCAGGAGCTTGGAGAGGTCGAAAGCGGCAACCTTCACCCGGTCTCCGGGCTTCTCGGGAAAGGAGCGCCAGATCTTCTCGACCTCGGGGTTGGCACGCCCCTCGACCACCAGGGCGCCGACCACCAGGAGGCCGCGGTCCCCCCGGTGCACCAGGTGGAGCTCCATGGGGTAGCGCTTGCCGTCGATCCAGTGCTCGCTCGGCGTGTGCCAGTGGAACTGCACCAGTCGGTAGCTCGCGTCACCCACCCGCAGCTCGCCGGCGCCCGCGGGCACGTCGGCCTGGACGCTGTGGCCGTTGTTGGCCACGGTGAGATCCGTCGTTCCGTAGCGGGGCACCGGAGGATCGAGGGGCCGGCGCACCGCACCGCTGGTGGCGACGTCGATCGGGGACTGGGCCGTCCCGTCGTCGCAGCGGGCAAACTGCGGCGAGAGCCGCCCCCAGAGAAACGGCGGTCCCGCCGCGCAGTCGTACCCCCACGAAACGTGCCCCTCGGCAGCCCGGACCACCGCCGGAGCGGCCAGCAAAAGGACTGCCCATCCCAGGGCCAGAACCGTTCGACGAAGCCCGCCGTTCAGAGCACTCATCACGTCTCCTCCGTGGAAGCGATACCCGTTTCTTGGTAGCGGTCGCCTCACTCGGCCTCGAGAATGCGCCGAGCGGTCTCCGCCAGCTCTCCGAGCCGCCGGCGGGTGTAGATCATGTCGACCAGGTTGTCCTGGTGGTACTGCACGATCTGGCGAAGGTCGCTGACCCGGTTTCGCCAGCCCCGCCCGTCGGTGACCAGGAAGAAGTACATGTGGTAGTCCTTCGCCTAACCGATCTTGAGGACGTCCCCGAGGAAGATGGAGCCCCCGCCGAGCTCCGAGCAGAGGAGGTGAGCCACCGGTTCCTGGGCCTTTCCCAGAAAGAGGCGGCAGACGTCCAGGAAGTTAGGGATGTCCCTGAGCAGCGAAGCCAGAGCGCTTTCGGAGATCGGCCTCTCGAGCCCCCGGAGCGTCTGTGTCGCGGACCGGACCTCCGCGACGACCTCGCGGGCTTGAGCGTCCAACCACTCGGCTGGCAGCTCACCGAGCTCGCCCAGGAGATCGTCGAGCCCGATCTTCTGGAACTTCATCGAAGCTCCGGACTCATGTTCCGACGATCAGGTACTCGCGCACCGCGGTGCGCTTCGGCGAGACGTTGCCGTGGGTACCGAAGTGGTATCGGTGGTCCTGCTCGAAGACCTCGACGCTGTCCTTGTAGCGACACATCATTGCCACGAGCTCCTCGAGATCCGGGTAGCCGTTGGACGAGTAGGAGAGAACCAGGAGGCTGTCCGCGAAGCGGCGGAAGAGGCGGTCGAACGCATCGAGAGCCGTACGCCTGTATGAGAACGGCGTGTAGCGCTTCTCGAGCTTCTTGACCTTGGTCTCCTCCATGATCCGGGCGTCCTCGGACCGCCAGTAGGAGGCGAGCCCTTCCAGGAAGTGGTAGCGCTTGATGTAGCAGTTGTCGTCCGACCGGGGAACGTAGGGTGGATCCATGTACACGAGGTCGACGGGCCCGGGTTCGATCTCGAAGACGTCGCCGCGCAACGCACCATGGTCCAGGCCATTGTCGAATACGGTCTCGTTGTAGGCCGCAGCCGACTCGAGGAAGTGCTCCTCGAGGCTCAACCGAAGGTCGCGCCGGCCGTCCTTGTACTTCTCCGGGTCTCCCGCCACGCTGAACACCCCCCGAGGCTGGCGCTTGACGCACGAACGCACCAAAGCGGAGATCGCCAGTGCGCGGCGATGCTCGGATTCGAGGCCGGAGAGGTTGGCCCAGACGTTGTCCAGGAAACGAAGGTCCTGGGGCGTGAAGAAGATTCCCTCGAACGTCCGTTCGATGAAATGTTCCCGCCTCGGGTTGTCGGCCAGGAGGAAGCTCAGGTCCCCCTCGCTCAGGGTCTCCCGGCTGTTCTCGATCGTGGCGCACGAAATCAGGTGGGAGAACTCCAGGAAGTCGGCCGCGACCACCCGCTTGCCCATGGACTTCAGCAGGTAGGCCACGCAGCCGCTACCGGAGAACGCATCGAGGGCGGACCCGAACTCGAGCTCCGAGAGGACCGAATGAATCCAGTGCAGAAGCCTGTACTTGCTCCCCATGTAGCGCAGTTGGGGAAAGGCGCTCACCCTCCTCGGGAAGGAGCTACCGGGCCACAGAGCGACCTGTTCCTGGGCGACGGGCGCAAGGCTCATGAATGCCCTCAGTGTAGCAGCCCGCTGCTAAGATCCTGGTCGGCCGCGACCCCTCCCCGCGCAACCGTGCGGCTTCACCCTCGTAAGGAGGTTCCATGGACACCCCCCGTTCGCCCCACCGCTCCGCCCTCCGCTCGGCCTTCGCCCTGCTAGTGGCCTTGGCCGCCGTCCTCGCCCTCGCGGCACCGGCCGCCGCCCAGGACGAAACGGCCCCGGCCGACCCCGGCCTCACCCGGCTCCTGCGCTACCCCGACATCCAGGGCGACACCATTGCCTTCGTCTACGCCGGAGACATCTGGACGGTGGGCGCCGACGGCGGAAGCGCCCGGCGCCTGACCTCCGACGCCGGGCAGGAGCTGTTCCCGAAGATCTCGCCCGACGGCAAGTGGATCGCCTTCACCGGCGAGTACAGCGGCACCCCGCAGGTGCACGTGATCCCCACCGACGGCGGCGAGCCCCGGCAGCTCACCTTCCACAACGACGTGGGACCGATTCCGCCGCGCGGCGGGGTCGACAACCGGGTCCTGGGCTGGACGCCAGACAGCAAGAACGTGGTCTTCCTGGCCCACCGCCTGGCCTGGAGCAACCGCCTGGAGGTGCCCTACGTCGTGCCCGTCGCGGGAGGCATGGAGACGCCCCTGGGTCCGCCGCGGGGCGGCGGCGGCATGCTCTCGCCCGATGGCAAGACGCTCGTCTACACGCCCAAGAGCCGCGAGTTCCGGACCTGGAAGCGCTACCACGGGGGCAACGCCCAGGACGTCTGGACCTTCGACCTGACCGACGACAGCGCCCACCAGCTCACCGACTACGACGGCACCGACAACCAGCCGGTGTGGGTGGGCGACACGGTCTACTTCACCTCGGATCGCGCCGAGGGCACCCTCAACCTCTTCGCCATCTCCCCGACCGCCGCCACCGGTGCCGCGCCGCGCCAGCTCACGCATCACAAGATCTGGGACGTGCTCTGGCCGTCGGCTGGCACCCGGCGGATCGTCTACCAGGCGGGCGGCTGGATCTGGCGTTACGACCCGGCGACGGACCAGACGGTGCGCGTGCCGATCCGGGTCTACGGCGACTTCAAGGGCCTCCTGCCCCGCTTCGCCGACGTCTCCGGCAACATCGACAGCGCCGGCATCTCGCCCTCGGGGGCCCGGGCCCTGTTCGGCGCCCGGGGCGACGTCTACACCGTGCCCGCCAAGAAGGGCGAGATTCGCGACCTGACCCGGAGCCAGGGCGTGCGCGAGCGCGACCCGGCGTGGTCCCCCGACGGCCGCCAAGTGGCTTACTGGAGCGACCGCACCGGCGAGTACGAGCTCTACGTGCGGCCGGCCGACGGGAGCGGCGAGGAGCGCCGGCTGACCACCGACGGCGCCGAGGATCCGACCTGGCGCTACGCTCCCCGCTGGTCCCCGGACGACTCGAAGATCGCCTTCGGCGACCGGGAGGCTCGCCTGCGGATCGTCGACGTGGCCAGCGGCGCCCTCACCGACGCCGACCGGGGCCGATTCTCCGACATCACCGATTACCAGTGGTCGCCCGACAGCCGGTGGCTCACCTACACCAAAGTGGGCTCGGGCCAGCTCCCGAGCGTCTGGGTCTACTCCCTGGAGAAGGGCGCCGCCTCCCAGCTCACCGGCGACGACACCGCCGAGTCGGAGCCGACCTGGGACCCGAAGGGCCGGTACCTCTATTTCGTCTCCGACCGGGACTACAACCTGACCTTCAGCTCCTTCGAGTTCGCCTACGTCTACACCCACCCGGCGCGGGTCTACGTGGGTCTCTTGGCGGACGACACCCCGGCGCTCTTCCTGCCGGAGAGCGATGAGGAAAAGCCCGCCGAGACCCCGGCCGAGGGAACCTCGGACGCCGCCGTGAAGAAGGGCGCGAAGAAGGGGGCCGAGACCAAGAAGGCCACCTTGCACCAGGCCTCCGAGGCCAAGGGCTCCCCGGTGCACGTCGAGATCGACACCACGGGCTTCGAGAGCCGCGTCCGCGCCCTGCCCGGCGGTCCGGACAGCTACCACAGCCTCGCCGCGGTGGACTCGGGCGTCCTCTACCTCGAGGGGACGGGGCCGGAGACCAAGCTCCAGCTCTTCGACCTGGACGCCCGGGAGGCGAAGACCATCCTCGAAGGCGTCCAGGGCTACGAGCTCGCCGCCGGCGGCGAGAAGCTCCTCTACCGGGCGGGGGGCCGAGGCGGCCCGAACGGATCGGTCTGGGGGATCGCCGACGTCCAGCCGGGCCAGAAGGTGGCCGACGGCAAGCTCGACCTCTCAAACCTCACCATGCAGATCGACCCGGGTGCCGAGTGGCACCAGGAGTTCGTCGACGCCTGGCGGATCTGGCGCGACTGGTACTACGACCCGAAGATGAACGGCCTCGACTGGCAGGCGATCCGCGCCAAGTACGAGCCGCTGGTGGACTTCGTGGCGAGCCGCCAGGATCTGGACTTCATCTTCGGGGAGATGGGTGGCGAGATCTCCTCGGGCCACGTCTACGTGCAGCCCTCCGACGACGAGCAGCTCCAACGCCGCGAAGGGGGCCTGCTGGGCGCCGAGATCGCCGCCGATCCCTCCGGCTACTTCAAGATCACCAAGATCTTCCCGGGCCAGAACTGGCAGGAGGAGTACCGCTCGCCGCTGACCGAGCCGGGCGTCCACGTCCAGGTGGGTGACTTGATCCTGGCGGTCGACGGGGTGTCCACCAAGACGGTCAAGAACTTCTACCAGCTTCTCCAGGACAAGGCGGACCAGGTGGTCACCCTGAGCGTCGCGTCCGATGCGTCGGGCAAGAAGGCCCACGACGAGCGGGTGCGCACCATCACCCACGACACCGGCCTGCGCTACCTCGACGCGGTGGATGCGCGCCGGCGCTACGTGGAGAAGGCTTCGGGGGGCAAGATCGGCTACATCCACGTCGAGGACACCGCGGTCGAGGGGACGCGGGAGCTCTACCAGGGCTTCTACGCCCAGGCCACCAAGGACGCCCTGATCATCGACGACCGCTACAACGGCGGCGGGTTCATCCCGAACGGCCTGATCGCGCTCCTGGAGCGGCCGCTCATGTCTTACTGGGCGCGGCGCGACGTCGAGCCCTTCACCACCCCCGGCTTCGTGCACCGCGGCCCTCAGGCGATGCTGACCAACGGCTACGCCGGCTCGGGCGGCGACGCCTTCCCGTACTACTTCCGCGAACAGGGGCTGGGACCGGTGATCGGCACCACCACCTGGGGCGGCTTGATCGGCCTCTCCGGGGGACCGAGCCTGGCCGATGGCGGCAGCATCACGGCGCCGTCGTTCCGGTTTGTCTCGCCGTCGGGCGCGTGGGCGGTGGAAGGCGTGGGAGTCAAGCCCGACATCCAGGTGGTCGACCGGCCCGACCTCGAGGCGAAGGGTATCGATCCGAGTCTCGACAAGGCCATCGAGGTGCTGATGAAGAAGCTCGAGGAAAACCCACCGAAGCCGCTGGCGGTTCCCACGCCCCCCGCCACCGCGCCCAAGCCGAGCGGGCCGTGACCTGAGCGCCGGTGGACCCTGAGCGCGCATGACGACCGAGACGGGCGGGCCGCCCAGGTGGCGGCTCGTCCTCGCCTTCGCCCTGGTCTACGTGATCTGGGGCTCGACGTACCTCGCGATCCGGTTTGCGATCGAGACGGTGCCGCCTCTGCTCATGGCGGGGCTGCGCTACCTGATCGCCGGCGGAATCCTCTACGTCTGGGCTCGCCTGCGTGGAGAGCCCCATCCCCGGCGCGCGGAGCTGCTGCCGATGGTCATCATCGGCGCGGCCCTGTTCCTCGGGGGCAACGGCGGCGTGGTGACCGCCGAGCAGTGGGTGCCCTCCGGGATCACCGCCCTGATGGTCGCCAGCGAGCCGTTCTGGGTGATCGTGCTCAACTGGCTCCGACCGCGCGGCGAGGCGCCCACCGGACGGGTGGTCCTCGGGCTCGCCCTGGGCTTCGCCGGGGTGTTCTTCCTGGTCTCGCCCTTCCACTCCGGGGTCGGCGTGGAGCTGCGGGGAGCGCTGATCCTGCTCGGTGGCACCCTGTGCTGGGCGAGCGGATCCCTCTACAGCCGTACCGCCCGGTTGCCCAAGACCCCGTGGATGTCCGTGGCCGGCCAGATGCTCTCCGGCGGTGCCCTCCTGGTGGTGGCCGCCAGCGCCACCGGCGAGTGGTCCCGCCTCGACCTCGCGGCGGTCTCCACCAAGTCGGTCCTCGCCATCACCTACCTCATCGTCTTCGGCGCCCTGGTCGCGTTCTCGGCCTACGCCTGGATTCTGCGAGTGGCCCACCCGGCGGCCGCCTCGACCTACGCCTTCGTCAACCCCCTGGTGGCGGTGATCCTGGGCTGGCTCTTCGCTGGCGAGGAGATCACCTCCACCACCCTGGCCGCCGGCGGTCTGATCCTCGCCGGGGTCGTCCTGATCACTCTCGCCCACTCCCGGGGTGCCACCCGCATCCGGCGCCGCCCGTGGAAGACCCTCAGCGGGTAGTGGGCCTCGGGGTGGTCCACAAGCCACCATGGCAGGAGGACGTTCGCGCCCAGGTAGACGTCGCGGCCCCAGAGCTCGCTCAGGCGCTTGCTCCGGATCCGGAGGTCTCTTTACTCCGGGCTTGAAACGACTTCGCCGCCCTTCATCACCCAGCGGACGTCCTGGAGCGCTGTCACGTCCTGGAGCGGGTCGCCGGGCACCGCGATCAGGTCCGCCAGGCGGCCGGCCTCGATCACCCCGCGGTCGTCGGCGTCGAGCACCTCGGCGGCGGTGACGGTGGCCGCCCGGATCGCCGCCAGCGGCGTCATGCCGTGGGCGACCAGGGCCGGGAACTCCCGCGCGTTCTCGCCGCTGGGGAACTCGCCGACGTCGCTGCCGAAGCCGATCGTGACGCCGGCGGCCACAGCCCGGCGAAGGCTCGCCTCCCACTCCGGCATCTCGCGCCGGAAGCGCTCCTGCATCTTGGGCGGCAGCTTGTCCAGGTCGTAGGAGGTCGAGATGTAGATCGTGGGGATGAGCACGATCCCCTTCTCCTTCATCTTCCGGATCGCCGCGTCGTCGAGGAAGGTCACGTGCTCGACCGTGTCGACGCCGCCGGCGATGGCGTTGTCCACGCTCTCCTTCTCCCACACATGGGTGGCGAGCTTCATGCCCAGGCGGTGGGCCGTGTCCGCCATCAGGGCGATGTCTTCCTCCGTGAACTGGTGCCGGTCGACGCACGCCTTGACGAACTTGATCCCGAAGCGGGCCATGTAGTGGATGGCCTCGACGATCTGGTCCCGCGTGTCGACCACGCCCTGGTGCGGTCCGCCGTCGAAGATCCGGGGCTCGGCCAGGGTCTGGTCACAGTCGCCGCCGGTGATGGTGAGGGGATAGCCGGCCGGCACGATGCGCGGGCCGGGGACGAGGCCCTTGTCGATCGCCCGGGAGAGGTTGACGTCCGCGAAGCAGCACGAGCCCAGGTCGCGCACCGTGGTGAAGCCGGCGGCGAGAGTCGCCCGGGCATTCTTGGCGCCGATCAGGACGTGGGTCTCGCCGGCGGAGTAGGGGTCGTGGCCGAGGGTGCCGAGGAGGTCGTCCGGATCGTAGGTGATGTGGGTGTGGAGGTCGATCAGGCCGGGCAGCAGGGTGAGCTCCCCCAGGTCGATCGTGCGGGCGCCGGCCGGCACCTCGACCTTCCCGGCCGGGCCGGCGGCGCGGATCGTCTCGCCCTCGACGACCACCACCGCGTCGGGGATCAGCTTGCCCGAGACCACGTCGAGCATCCGGGCCGCCCGGATCACGATGGGGGCCGGAGCTGACGGAGCATCCGGAGCATCCGGCGCGGGAGCCTGCGCGGACGCCGCGGCGGCCGCGGACAGGACGGCGGCGAAGAGGGCGAAAAGGACGAAGGACGGACGGTGCGCTCCGTGACGCGGCATGGTCACCTCCCCAGGGGATCGGGGCCGAGCATACCGTCCCGTGGCGGCGGCGGGAGCCGCGGGGCTATCATCCGCGCGGAAGCCCAACGAGGAGCCACGTCATGGCCAAGCCTGCCACCCACGGACGATGCTCGATCTGCCACCACCAGGTGGCCGCCGCCGACCTCGAAACGATCGAGCTGATCCGCCCCGGAATCGTCGAGCTGATCCGTGCCGACCATCCGGATATCAGGCCGGGCGACACGATCTGCCGCGAGGATCTGAATCGCTACCGCGCTGCCTACGTCACCAAGATGCTCGAGGAGGAGCGCGGCGAGATCGGCGAGATCGAGGAAGAGGTGATCCACAAGCTCTCCGAGCAGGAGATCGTCTCGGAGAACGTCAACACCGAGTTCGACGAGCGCGCCACCTTCGGCCTGCGCCTCGCCGACCGGGTGGCCGCGGTGGGAGGGAGCTGGGGCTTCGTCATCGGCTTCTTCCTCGTGCTGGTCGTCTGGATGGCGATCAACTCCGCCGTCCTCCTGAGCCGGGCCTTCGATCCCTACCCCTTCATCCTCCTGAACCTGGTCCTCTCCTGCCTGGCGGCGATCCAGGCGCCGATCATCATGATGAGCCAGAACCGCCAGGAGGCGAAGGACCGCCTGCGCGCCGAGCACGACTACCGGGTCAACCTCAAGGCGGAGCTCGAGATCCGTCTCCTCGGCGAGCGCGTCGACCGCCTGCTCAACCACCAGTGGCGGCGCCTCCTCGAGATCCAGGAGATCCAGGTCGAGCTCATGCAGCAGCTCGGGACCAAGGGGAAGTAGACCTCGGCGCTTTCGCCTCGTCCCTTTCCTTGTCGCTTCGAGCGCAGGCTCGCGCGGGGCGCGAGCCGGAGTCGAGAAACCTCGGCGGGCAGCCGGGGCCCCGACTCCGGCCCGCCACCCCTATGGAGCCGCCTCGACCGCCGCCCTCATCTCCTCGGACAGACTCCCGAGCCGCTCCGCCGGAGCGTCTCGTCCGGCACCGAAAGCAGGTAGGGGGTGTGCCTCTCCCCCGCAAGGGTGGGAGAGGGATCGAGGATGAGGAGGGCGATCCAATGTGGTCGGGTGCTCGCAACGCGACTGCGCGTTTCTGCCGCGCAGACTCCTCGGACGGGTCTTCCTCCCGGATGCCCTCGCCACCAAGTACCCGAACGCGAACACAGAGTGGGCCTGGCAATACGTGTTTCCCTCCGAGAGCCTGTCTCGAGATCCTGAAACGGGTGAGCTCCGCCGCTACTTCACGAGCCCGAGGACCATCCAGCGAGCCGTCAAGAAGGCGGTCCGAACCGTCCGAATCGCCAAGCCCGCCACGTGCCACACGCTCCGGAACTCCTTCGCAACCCACCTGCTGTTGGGTGGCTACGACATTCGCACGGTCCAAGAGCTCCTCGGCCACCGGAGCGTGAGAACGACCATGATCTACACCCACGTCCTCAACCGCGGTGGGCATGGAGTGCAGAGCCCCGCCGACTCCCTGGCTCTGTAACCCGAGGGATGAGACCGTCCCGGAGGCTCCCCTCCCCAGGATTCCGCCAGATAAGTCGGCGCCGCACATAGCCGAGACACCGCCACACATGCGGCGCTAGTTTTGGGGCTAGACGACACCCGCGGGCGACTAGATCACAGGGCCGGTTGTTGCGGCTGACCGGCCTTGAAGGCTATGCTAGGTTGGCTAAAACGCCGGAGCCTGAAGCGGATAGACGCCCGTGACCAACATCAGTCCAGCGCGCGCTAGACGACAGCGGAAATGGCGCGTCACTCCGTAATATGGCCCGTTGACTCAATGGGCGCGGCGGAAATTTTGGACTGGTGGTAGGAACTGACAACGCTGGATGAGAATGGCTCCGAGAGGTGGCCAGAGAGGAGAAAAGGATGGGAGTCTGCGGAACCTGTAACGGCAGCGGTAAGTGTTATCCATGCGATGGTACTGGCTCTGTGGGTGGGTCACAGTGCGGCGCGTGCCATGGAACCGGCAAGTGCAATACCTGTGGAGGTGATGGTCGCACTGATTAGTCGGCGCAGCAGACGACCGGTGCCCAGGCGCGCTCAGGGAGGTGCCTACGAACTGCAACGAGGCGGAGCACCACCCAACCACCCCTCTGCACCGGACAGCCGGCTTCGCCGGCCGCCGGTGAGCGGGCAGGCCGTTCGGCGGGCGCGCAGTGGTGAGAGGATGTATGAGACAGGACACGATCGCCAGAATCGAAATCGATCCGAGTGGTCGACTCCACGTGAGCCCATTGGCGGAGAGGTTCCCTTACATCTACCGCGAGGCAATGGAGGTTCACTGGGACGCTCGGCGGTCGTCTCTCTACTCGCCCCCTCCCCGAAAGTGGTCGTATACCCGCTGGTTCAGGCAAATCGAGGCTGCGGCTCGTCGGCAAGGCTGTGAGCTACGCCTTGTTGATGGCACAGAGTGGAAGAACGTTGGGGAGGAAGTCCGAAGTGAGTTTGAGAGGCTAACGGATGGAGAGGAAGCCCGAGACGAGGAGACGACGTAAAACGATCGCCTGCACCGGGCGGCTGCGCCGCCGGCGAGGCGAAGAGCCGTTAGCCGCCGAGAATCTCGTTGAGACCAGCGATCACCAGTTGCAGTTCGTCAGGAGCGAGACGGCCTAATCGTCGTCCCAGTCGAACAGTCGACAGCGTCCTAATCTGGCTCATCTTGACCCAGGAGCGTTTCGGAAGTTTCGTCGAGTGGATCTCGAGCGTGAGTGGGAAACCCGCCGTGGGCTCGCGACTCGTCACGGCAACAGCGATCACCGTACCGGACCTCTCGTTGAATACGTCCTCGCTCAGGACCACAACCGGGCGGCGTCCTGCCTGTTCGTGCCCGCGGGCTGGATTGAGCTCAGCCCAGACAACATCGCCCCTCAATATTCGGGCCATGCAGTCTCGCTGGGGAGAAACTCTTCGGCGGCTGCCTGCTCAAGCGCAGCATCGAGCTTGGCACACTCTCGTGCCAGACGAACTCGGCGGATCTTCTCTAGCTTCTCGGCAAGTGCGTCCTGAATCAGCCGGCTTCGGCTGGGAAACACACCTGCCTGCACCAGTCTGTCGGCTTCCTGCAAGGCTTCGCGGTCGAGGGATACGGCAATCTTGGCGACGGACATGCGTTCATGGTACCACTGGCAGTCATACTAAGCGAGTAGGGGCGGCCAACCCCATCGCTGGTGCGGCCGGCTGGCGCGCCCATGACCTCATCGACGATGTCGGGTTGCAACTCGACCCGTCGATACCGGAGGGGTCGGTCATCATGACGACCTGACACGCCGGAGAGCCAATCGACGAGGCGTTGTTCGTTCTCCTCTGTAGCGCTTGGCCCGACCCCGCCTTCGAGGATTCGGCCGGATGCGCGGTGGCCGTCTCCATCGGGGATGCGGCGATTGCCGCTCAGATTCGTAGGGCACTGTCCCAACCCCGTGAGCTCATCGCGAGGGTCACGGCTTGATACTTACCGCCCAACGAGCCCGGAAGGAATCTCAGGGGCTTTTCGAGGCAGGCCGGCGCGTTGGGGACCGACCCCGCAGCCTGGGTAGCGAGGGGGATGGCCAGCGCGAGCGCCAGCACGGGCATGCAGCTCGTCAGAGCCTTCATCGGCAACCTTCTGATCAGCTGGCCGGGTGCGAGCCCAGCGGTCGGTGGAGCAACATCCCGATACCCTCAGAAGGTTCGTGGGGTCGAAACTTCGGATCGGTTCGGACTCGTCGCCAGCGACCGAGTTCCGCATCTTGTCCGGAGCCCGGGTGATCCGCGGCCACGTCTCCGTGATAGACCTGTCCAGGGAGGAGAACCGACATGAAGCTCGAGAACGCCAAGGTCCTGGTCACCGGAGGTAGCGAGGGCATCGGCCGCGGCATCGCGGCCGCGCTCGCCGCCAAAGGAGCCGACGTCACCATCACCGGCCGGAACGAGGAGACGCTGCGCCGCACCGCGGAGGAGATCGGCGCCGGTTGGATCGCCGGCGACGTGGGCGTCGAGGCCGACGCCGTCCGCACCGTCGCCGACTTCGTCGACCGCCACGGCCGCATCGACGTGCTGGTCAACAACGCCGGCTTCGGCATTTTCGCGCCGCTGGTCGACACTCGCCTCGAGGACCTCGAGGCCGTGTTCCGCACCAACGTCTTCGGCGCCTTCCTGATGGCCCGCGAAGCGGCGAAGCACTTCATCCGCCAGGGCTCGGGCCACCTGATCAACATCTCCTCGACCTCGGGGTTGCGCGGGGGCCGGGGCTCGACCGCCTACAGCGCCTCGAAGTTCGCGCTCCGGGGCATGACCGAGTGCTGGCGCGACGAGCTGCGCCGCCACGACGTGCGGGTGATGCTGGTCAACCCGAGCGAAGTGCTGACCGGCTTCTCCGCCAAGCTCGGCCGGGAGCAGGAAGCCTCGCCGAAGAAGCTGCGGCCCCAGGAGATCGCCGACGCTGTCGTCGGCATCCTCGAGATCGACGACCGCGGCTTCGTGCCCGAGCTCTCGGTGTTCGCCACGAATCCGTTCTGAGGGCGGCGCCAGGACCTCCTCGAGGCGCCGTGCTCGGAGAGGGGGTCAGTGCTCTTGGGGAGAATCGGGGCGGTTCGCGAGCTCCGCGACCCAGTCGGGCACCTCGGGCTCGCCGCGGAAGATCTTCCGGTCGCGGTGGTCGGTGATGGCCCAGCGCTGGATCCAGTTGATCCCTCCGGCGCCGGTGTAGCCGTCGGTGGGGTGCTGGAAGGCGGGGTCCTCGACGGCCGTTTCGAGCCCGATCCAGCGGTAGCCCCGTTTCTCGAGCGCGTCGAGCAGCGGTCCCAGCCAGTCGGCGTTCAGGGCGGAAGCGTGGACCAGGAGGATCTGCGGGATCAGCCGACCGACGATCTGGCGCGACTGGCCTTCGTAGAACGTCACGACGTCGAGCATGTAGCGGACGTAGTCCTCACCCAGACGCCGCATGGTGGCCTGGTCGCCCCGGTTCCAGGCGGTGGCGTAGGCCTTGCCGTAGACCCACTCGCCGTTGTCGATGGTCACCGGCGCGATGCGGTAGCCATGCTTCTTCAGGAAGGCGGCGGTCTGGTGCTGCACCTCCGCCGAGCGCCCGGTATGCAGGTACGGGTGGCGGAACCAGCGGAGCTTCCGGCCCCGACTCTCCAGCAGGGGCCGCAGCACGCGCTCGCCCCGCAAGACGTCGGCCTCCCACTCCCCGGTCGGCACCCGATGGAGGTCGAGGTGGGCGTAGCCGTGATTGCCGAGCTCTTCGCCGGCGTCGAGCCAGCTCTCGAGCAGCTTCACGCGCCGCGGCTCGACCACCCCGTCGACCTCGAGCTTCGACTCGTTGACGAAGCCGATGGCCGGAACGTGGTGGCTGGTGAGGGCGGCGAGGAGCCGGTCCGTGATCTCGCGCTGCTGGGCCGTCGTGTGCTTGCCGGGCGGCCCTACGGGGAGGTCGTCGACGGTGATCGCCATCCGCAGGCTCGCGGCCGGCGCCTCCGGGACGGCGGCTCGCACGGCGAGTGGGCAGAGAGCCAGCAAGGCTGCGGCGAGCGCAGAGCGCCACCAGAGGTCTGAGCGGGTCGCATGGCACATGCCGGCGAAGGTACTACACGGCTCTTCTTCCGGGGCGCGGAGCTGGAATCCCGTGGTGTCCTAGTCCGCGTTGCCCGCCCGTCAGGGAGGGTAGAACCGCCGGAATGGACCGGAGGTTCGATCGAGGAGCACCAACATGGCGGACTACTTGTTGATCTACGAGGGCGGCGATTACTCCTGGATGGACCGACCCCCGGAGGAGGTTCGGGCATCGATACAGGCGTGGGGAGCGTGGTTTCAGGAGCTCGAGCGCTCCGGCAACCTGCGTAACGGCGGGGCGGCGCTCGAGTGGGGCGGGGCCGTGCTCAGCGTGCGCGACGGGAGCCTTCAGACCGATAGCGCCCTGCCCGAGGTCAAGGACCTGATCGGTGGCTTCTCGGTGATCGCGGCCGACTCGATCGACGAGGCGGCCGATCTCGCCAAGGGGTGTCCCTTCCTGCGCAACAACCCTCGGGGCCAGGTCGTGGTGCGCCCGGTCCACCAGATGGGATGATCTCGACCGGGCTGGTGCCTCGTCGGGGACCTCGTCGGCGGTCTCGTCGAGCCGGGCGTCGAAGCGGCCGGTGGTCAGGCACATCAGCGCGAGCAGCGCGACGGTCCGGCTGTCGGCGAGGCTCGACTCGTCCACCAGGAGCTGGGTCAGGAGCATGGCGTCGCGGCACATCTCGCGCACGATCGGCTCGCCGGAGCTCGCCAGGAAGCCCTCGTTGAAGAGCAGGTAGAGGGCCGTGTGCACGGTGTCGAGGGCCGCCGGCAGCTCCTCCGGCGGCGGCAGCTCGAAGGTCGCATCACGCAAGAGCTGCCGTGTGCGGTGGAGGCGCTTGTAGATCGCCGGCTCGCTGGCCAGGAGCGCCCGGGCGATGGCCGGCACGCTGAACCCGCACAGGGACTTGAGGATCAGAGTGACCCGGTTCTCGACGGAGAGGCCCGGGTGGCAGCACATGAAAATCATGCGGAGCTGGTCGCCCAGGATCCACGGCTCGCCGAACTGCTCCTCGACGGTGAGGCTGAGGGTCCACTCGCTGTCGAGGGAGGTCGCGAGGTCGGCCGCGAAGGAGCGGCGCGTGCGCTCGCGCCGGATCGCGTCGATCGCGCGCCGGCGGGCCACGGTGAGGAGCCAGGCGGCGGGGTTGTCGGGAACGCCCCGGCGCGACCATTCGCTCGTCGCCGCGATGAAGGCTTCTCGCACGACGTCCTCGGCGAGGTCGAGGTTCCGCGGGCCGAGGATACGGGTGAGAATCGAGGTCAGCCGCCCGGACTCGCGGCGGAACAGCGCGCCGATCTCCTCGTCGCTCACGGCAGCCATGAGGCCAGCCTAGGAGCCTGCGCGGCAGAAACGCGCAGTCGCGTTGCGAGCGCCGTGGGGTCGGATACGAGGCACCGCGACGCAGGCGATGCCGAGCCATCGTCGAGGAGCGGGAACGAAGTAGACGGCCACACGCCGCCGCAACCCTTTGGGCGCAAGGTGGTTACGGGGTGTCTCCGGCGTTGCTCGTCGTCTACGATGTCCCCGCATCGCCTTGAAGGGGATGGGCGAAGCCACCGCCGAAGCCCTCACGACCCACCTGGAGGCCAAGCTCGATCCGAAGTCGAAGCCCAGACGGCACATCCTGGCCGAGGGACTGGCCTTCGGGCTTCTCTCGGCCGCGGCACGACGATTCGACGCCGCACCGCCGCCGGATGCGATACAGTCCCCTCTCCGACTCGAGGAGTCGTGGTTCGACAGCGACCTACTCGTAACGAGATTGGAGCTCCCCCAAGCAGAGGCCGAGACGCGACGCCTCACATGGGTTTTGTTAAACTTCTTCCATCCAACTGTCGCCGACCGGTTGGGAGACCGGATCGAATCGAGCAAGCTCTGGAACGAGGGCCATCAAGGACTGCTGACCCGCCTCAGGTCCCAGCGGGAAGCCCTCCTGGGGGAGCTGGGGCAAGGTCCGACCGCCTCCATTGACACCGGAAGAGAGACGGGATCATAATCTGCCGGACACGTATCGAAAGTGTTCGAAAGCCGCTGGAGATGTCAACCATGAACACGGACGGATACTACGACTCGTTCTCGGACGGGCTCGAAGAAGGATCCAAGGATCCGAACTTTCGGGGCGCCTTTGCCGGGGGACCACCGATTCTCCCTCAGAAGGCCGCAAAGAAGCTCTTCGAGGATCCCGCAGAGTTCGAGCGCCGCGCCCGCGAGGCCCTTGCCAAGGCGCGCGCCAAGCAGAAGAACGACTGACTTCTGGCGGGGAGCGGCGCGGGCGCGCGCCGCGACAACGCCTTCCTTGCCTTCCTTACTCCGCGACATATAGACCGAGGCCTCTCCCCCCTCACCAGCGGAGGGAGAGGGCTCTCGCGTCCGGCGGACTATCGGTGCGCGACTAGGAATCGCCGCCGCCTCCCTTCCTCACGTAGATGTCCCCGTTGAAGGTGCGCAGGGTGATCTCCGGGCCGCCGCCGTGGACGGTGCCGCTGACCGCGCGGTTCATCTCTACGCGGTAGCGACCGCCCGAACGCTCGGGGCCGGTGGTGCTGGAGTCGCTGTGCACGTCGACGTCGAAGTCGGTGTAGACCTCGCCGTGGCTCGACTGGAGGTTGAGGGTAGCCTTGAGATCGGACGGAAGGGTCACGTCGACGTCGCCGTTCAGGGTGACGAACGACATGGGCTCGCCCTGCGCCACCTTGCGCAGGACGACCTTGATCCCGCCGTTGGTGGTGTGGGCGACGACCGAGCCCGAGACGTCCACGGCGGTGATCCCCCCGTTGACATTCCCGAGCTCCAGCTCACCGTGGACGCCGCGCACCGAGACCTCGCCGCCGTTGACCGTCTTGAGCTGGAGCGAGGTGTCGCGCGGCACCTTGATCGAGAGCTTGCCGCCCACGGGGCCGTCGACCCTCACCTCCACCTTGTTGTCCTTCTCCTCGGCGGTCAGCCCGAGGCCGGCGCCGCTGATCCGCTTCAGGCCGCGGGCCTTGGCTGGCGGCGTCGGCTCCTTCTCGTCCTTCGACGGCTGGGAATCGATGACCACTTCCTTGCCGTCGTAGGCCTCGACCGAGATGCCGGCCATCAGCGTGTGGACCTCGACCTGCGCGGGCTGGCCGGGGTGGGACAGGGGGACGACCACCTGTTCGGCGGCGGCCGGGCGGGCCGGCGCGAAGCCGGCGACGAGGAGCAGCGCGGCGGCTGCGAGGGATAGCTTGTGAATCATGACGTGGGTCCTCCTTGGCGGACGTAGATGTTGCCGTTGACGGTGGTGAGCGAGTGCTCTACGCCACCCCCGCCGACCGAGATACCGGACAGCGAGCGGGTGGACAGCACGGTCATGCCGCCCTCCTTGTGCCGGCGGGTTTCGACCGCGGGTCGATAGGTGAAGGGGAAGTCTGAGTAGACGTCCCCGTTCAGGGTCTTGAAGCGAAGGTCCGCGGCGAGGTCGGGCCGGAAGGCGACGTCGATCTCGCCGTTGACGGTCTTGAAGCTGCAGGCCTCGCGCGGGTTCTCGGCGAAGCTCACGGTTACCGGGCCGTTGACCGAGGTGGCGCGCCCGGAGCCGGCGATGCCGGTCGCCTCGACCGCGCCGTTGACGTTGGCCACCCGGAACGGCCCTCGGTGGTCGGTGAGGGTCACCTTGCCGTCGAGCACCGTGGAGAGGTCGGCCGCCACGCCCTGGGGCACCTCGATCTCGAAGTCGTACCGGGCTTTCGCGTGGTCGTCGGAGCCGTCGCGGTCGTGGGAATGCCGGGAGTCGCAGGGCTGGCCCACGTAGACCTCGATCGTGCCGGCGCTCCGGCCGATGCCAAGGGCCATATCTCGTTTGGCCCGCGCCACCGCCGCCGGGGTGTCGCCGGAGAAGCGCTCGTGGACCACCAGGCGCACCTCGTCGCCGGTGGTGCCGCGGGCGATGATGGAGCCGAAGACGTTGCACACCCGGAGACGCCGCGCCTGTCCCGCGGCACCGCCCTCGAAGCGCAGCGTCTCGCGCCGGGTGGCGGTCTCCTCGGTGGCCGCGGCGGGGCGCGCGGCGGCCAGGAGCATGGGCAGGGCGAGGGCCGCCGGTAGGATCAGGGCGCCCAGAGAGCGCAGGAGCCGGGGCGCGCTCCGGCGGAGCGGGCGGGCGTTCGGTTCGGACATGGCGGATCTCCTTCTCGGTAGGTCGGGTTCAGTTCGGATCGGTCAGACGGAGGTGCCCAGGCGCCGCCGGGCGTGCTGGCGGACCTCGGGCAACACCGCCGGGTTGCCGGCCAGGGTCGTCACGGCGCGGCGCGCCCGGGCCCCGTCGTGGTCGAGGAGCAGGTCGACCAGGGCGATCTGCACCATGGGCGAATCCTGGTGCGGCAGGGCGCGGATCAGGGCCGCCTGGACCGGCGGCTCGGACGCCACCGGCGCCAGGGCGTCGAGAGCTGCCAGGCGAACGTTGACGTTGGGGTCGGCCGTCGCCGTGTGGACCAGGGCGGTGACCACCGGGCGGTCCGGGCTCTGGAGCCGCCCGCCGAAGGAGACGCCCCGCAGGCGGTCGACCGCCGAGGGCCGGTCGAGGAGCGACAGGGCGACCCTCTGGTTGAGCGAGTGGACCTCGGAGCGCAGGGCCGCCACGTCGGCGCCGCGGCGGACACCGAGGAGGGTGCCGAGACCGAGGCCCACCAGGAGGGCCGCGGCGACCGGAACGAGGCGCCAGACGGGGGCCGGACCGCCGCTTCCGGTGAGGAGCGCGGCGAGCCAGCGCGGCCGGCGGCGGGACGAGGTGGCGGGGGCGGCAGCCGCGCCCGCGGGGCTCTCGGAGCTCGCGCCCTCCATGCCGGCCCGGAAGGCGTGGACCATGGCGTCGAAGCGCGGCCGGAGCTCGTCGCCGGGGGCCGCCGTCTCGAGGGCCTCCAGGCCGGTCCACAGGCGGGTCAGCTCCTCGGCCTCCCGCCGGCAGGCTTCGCAGTCGGCGAGGTGCTCGGTCACCTCGGGAGGCGGCCCGTCGGCCGACCCGGACGGATCGGCGAGGCGGGCGGTCAGCTCTTCCATCACGTCGTCGCAGCTCTTCATGGTGTCGCCTCTCCGGCCAGGCGCCGGTAGTGAATTCCCAGCTCGCGCAGGGCCCGGTGGACGCGCACCCGGACGGCGCCCACCGTGCAGCCCAGGACCTGGGCGATCTCGTCGTAGCCGAGGGATGCGAAGCGCGCCATGACCAGCAGCTCGCGCTTCTCCACCGGCAGCTCTCTGAGCGCCCGTCCGAGGAGCCGCGTCTCCTCGCGCCGCTCGACCGTCTCGGCCGGCTGCGGGCCCGCGGCCACCGGCTCGGGAGCGTCCTCCTCGTGGGGAACCTCGCGGCGCGGACCTCGCAGGTGGTCCATGCAGACGTTGCGGGCCAGGCGGTAGAGCCAGGGGAGGAAGGTGCCCTCCTCGCGGTAGGTGGCGCGGTACTTGAGCATCCGGAAGAAGACCTCCTGGACGAGGTCGCGGCTCGTCTCCCGGTCGCCGGTCAAGCGCAGGCAGTAGTTGAACAGCCGGGCGTGGTGGCGCTCGAACAGGATCGAGAGTTGCTCCACGTCCCCACCGCGGACCCGCATCATCACCTCCCCGTCGGTCAGCTCGTCCACTTGTTCGATCTCCCCCACGTTCCCTTCACATCCTTGTCTACCGGCCGGCGGAGCGGCCGTTACACCGATCGGCACGTGTCGCACTATGATGAAGCATGGCTATAAGTGCCTGGAGCCGCCCCACCACCCTCTGTCTCCTCGTGTACGCAGCGGCCGGGGTCTCGGCCGGGGTCTCGAGCACAGCTTGGGCCCAGGGCCTCGCCCTCGACACGGTGGAGGTGGCCGCGGACCTGGTGCGGCCGGTCGGGATCATCTCGGCCGGCGACGGCTCGGGCCGCCTGTTCCTGGTGCAGCAGACCGGCCAGATCCTGATCTACGACGGGGTGTCCGTCCAGGCGACGCCGTTTCTCGACCTCTCGGGCGAGATCGCCTGCTGCGGCGAAACGGGCCTCCTGGGCCTCGCCTTCCACCCCGGCTACGCGGCCGACGGCGCCTTCTTCGTCGACTACACCCGCGACGAGCCGGGCACCGGCCAGCTCCAGACGGTGGTCTCCCGGTTCCACGTGTCGGCGGGCGACCCGGACCAGGGCGACGCCGCTTCGGAGGAGATCCTCCTCACCGTCGACCAGCCGTTCGCCAACCACAACGCCGGGCAGCTCGCCTTCGGGCCGGACGGGTACCTGTACGTGGCCCTGGGCGACGGCGGCAGCGGCGGCGACCCGAACGAGAACGGCCAGGACCCGGGCACGCTGCTGGCGACGATTCTGCGCCTCGACGTGGACTCCACTCCCGATCCCGGCCTCGCCTACGCCATTCCGGACGGCAACCCGTTCGTCGGCGTGTCCGGAGCGCGCGGCGAGGTGTGGGACTACGGGCTGCGCAACCCCTTCCGCTTCTCCTTCGACCGCCAGACGGGAGACCTTTGGATCGGCGACGTGGGCCAGAGCTCCTGGGAGGAGGTCGACCTCGAGCCCGCCGGCGGAACCGGCGGACCCGGCGGCCGCAACTACGGGTGGGACTGCCGCGAGGGGCTCCACGCGTATTCGGACCCCAACGGCGACCACAACACGACCTGCACCGGCACCGGCACCACCGACCCGATCCTCGAGTACGGCCACACGGCGGGGCGCTGCTCGGTGACCGGAGGCTTCCGCTACCGGGGGGCGGCCGAGCCGCGCCTTCGGGGCGTCTATCTCTACGCCGACTACTGCACCGGCGAGGTCTTCGGGACCGTGCCCCGCTGCGACGGGGTCTGGCAGAGCGAGACCCTCGCCGACCTGCCGTTCAACGTCACCTCGTTCGGCGAAGACGAGGCGGGAGAGCTCTACCTCACCGAGTTCCACGGCGACGGCACGGCGAGCAGCAAGGTCCACCGCCTGGTGCTCGCCGCGGGCTCCGGCGGTCCGGAGCTCCAGGTCACGCCGGCGAGCCACGACTTCGGGACGGTGGAGGTGGGCGACACGGTCGAGCTGGCCATCACCCTGACCAACGCCAACGCCGGGCCGGAGGCCGCCGCGGCGACCTCGACCGAGCTGGTAGGACCGGCGGCGGTCACGCTGGATCTCCACGGGGCTGCTCCCCCCTGCTCGAGCCTCCAGCCCTGCCTGCCGCCGGGGGCGAGCTGCGGGATGACGCTGCGTGTCCACGCCACCTCCACCGGCGACCTGGCCTCGACCCTCTCCTTCGGCGGCAACTTCACCCCGGCCGAGGTCACCCTCACCGGCCAGGCCGCGGCGTGCAGCTCGGACGTCGACCTCGCCCTCTCGGGCCAGACCGTCTCGGACACC
Organism: uncultured Acidobacteriota bacterium; assembly: GCA_963739795.1. Taxonomy (GTDB): domain Bacteria; phylum Acidobacteriota; class Thermoanaerobaculia; order Multivoradales; family DATKCC01; genus CAVUBL01. The sequence goes on from CAVUBL010000007.1 coordinate 118,000, forward strand.
CAGGCGTTCCGGGCCTGCGACACCCTCACTGCCGGGTCGTCGTTCACCGTCGCGGCGGGCGGCGACGTGACCTTCCAGGCCGGCACGAGGATCGTCCTGGCGTCGGGCTTCCGGGTGCTCTCCGGCGGCCACCTTTCGGCCGGCACCTTCTGAGACGGCTGTAACCCGCGGCTCATGGTCGGCGTACTACGGTCCATGGAACCGACCGAGGGCGGCGTCCGCCTGACCATCGAAGGGGTGACCAAGCGCTACCGGGGCGGGGTGGAGGCCCTGCGCGGCATCGACCTCGACCTGGGTCCGGGGATCCTCGGCCTGCTGGGGCCCAACGGCGCCGGCAAGTCCACCCTCATGCGCATCCTGGCGACGGTCACCCGGCCCACCGCCGGCACCGCCCGCTGGAACGGGGTCGACCTGGTGCGCCGACCCGACGCGGTGCGCGCGGTGGTCGGCTACCTGCCCCAGGACTTCGGCGTCTACCCGCATCTCGACGCGGTCGAGTTCCTGCGCTACGTCGCGGCGGTCAAGGGGGTCGAGGCCCGGGTCGCCCGGCGCCGGATCGACGAGCTGCTCTCCCTGGTCAACCTGACCGAGGCGAAGCGCCGGCCCCTCGGCGGCTACTCCGGCGGCATGCGCCAGCGGATCGGCATCGCCCAGGCGCTTCTCAACGATCCGCTGCTGCTGATCGTCGATGAGCCGACCGTGGGGCTCGACCCGGAGGAGCGGGTGCGCTTCCGGCACCTCCTGGCCGAGCTCGCCGGCGAGCGGATCGTCATCCTCTCCACCCACATCGTCTCCGACGTCGAGGCGACGGCCCACCGCATCGCCGTCATCCGCGACGGCGCGCTGGCCGCGGTGGGCTACCCGGAGGAGCTCCTGCGGGCAGTCGAGGGCCGGGTGTGGAGCTGGGTCGTGCCGAGCTCGCGGTTGGGCGAGATCCAGGCGCGTCACCTGCTCTCCGGCGCCGTCGCCCGGGGCGATGGGCTCCACGTGCGCGTCGTGGCCGACGAGCCCCCGGAGCCGGGCGCCGCCGCGGTGCCGGCGACCCTGGAGGACGCCTACCTCGACCTGGTGTCGAGGCGACCGCACGGGGCGTCGGCGTGACAGCCGCGGCGCGCCTCCGCGCCCTCGGCCACGTGGCCCTGGCCGACTTCCTGGAGCGGGTTCGCCGCGGCAGCTTCCTGGCCATCCTGGGGCTGGCGGGGCTCCTCGCCTACTCGATCCACACCGGCGCCTGGTCGATGCACGTCGGGAGGTTCGTCGGGCGGCCGACCGCGCCCTGGATCGCCGCCCTGACCGCCCTGGTCACCAGCTTCATGCTCTCGCTCTTCGGCTTCTATCTGGTGAAGAACGCCGTCGAGCGAGACCGAGCGACCGGCGTGGGGCAGATCCTCGCCGCCACCCCCCTGTCCCGGCCCCTCTACACCCTGGGCAAGGCCCTCAGCAACTTCGCGGTCCTGGCCACCATGGTGGGCGCCCTGGCGGCTGTCACCTTCCTGGTGGTCCTCCTGCGGGGGCTGCCCGGCAGCGGCCACCCGTGGGCGGTGGCGGCGCCCTTCCTGCTCATCGCCCTGCCGTCCGTCGCCGTGGCCGCCGCCCTGGCGGTGCTGTTCGAGAGCGTGCGCTGGCTCGCCGGCGGCCTCGGCAACGTGCTCTTCTTCTTCGCCTGGCTCGGCCTGCTCACCGGCGCCATGGCGAGCGGGCACGCCTGGCTCGACCCCCTGGGGATGCTCGCCACCCACGACAGCCTGGTGGCGGCGGTGGGCGCCGAGCACCCGGAGGTGGCGACCGCCGACCTAGGCATGAGCCTGAACCTCGGGCCGCGCCGGGAGGCGTCGACCTCGTTCACCTGGAGCGGCTTCCGGTGGACGGCGGCGCGGGTCGCCGGGCGCCTGGAGTGGCTCGCGGTCGCCGCGGCCCTGGCGCTCCTGGCGGCCCTCCCCTTCGACCGCTTCGACCGGCGCGCGGCACCGCACCGGCGCGGCCGGCGGAAACGTTCCTCCGAGACGAAGGCCGCCCCACCGAGCGCGCTCGTCGCCACCCCGACCCGGCTGACGCCGGTGCCTCCCGGGAGTCGGCGAAGCCGCCTGGGAGCGCTGGTCGTCGCCGAGCTGCGGCTGATGATTCGGGGCTGGCCCTGGTGGTGGTACCTGGGGCTGGCGGGCCTGCTCGTCGCCCAGGCGCTGGCGCCCCTCGCCACCGCCCGCTCCGTGCTGGTGCCCGTCGCCTGGCTCGCCTGCGTGCTCCTCTTCTCGCCCCTGGGCAATCGGGAGCAGCGCGCAGGCACCTTCGAGATCCTCGCCGCGTCCTACCGACCGGCCGTGCGCCAGCCCCTGGCCGCTTGGCTCGCCGGGGTCGCGGTGGCGGCGGGGGTAGCGGCCCCGGCGGTGGCCCGCCTCCTCGCCGGCGGCGAGGCGGGCGCCGTGCTGGCGATCCTGGCGGGTGCCCTCTTCGTGCCGGGCCTGGCGCTGGCGCTGGGGGTGTGGACCGGCGGTCCCAAGGCCTTCGAGGTGCTCTTCACCCTGCTCTGGTACGTCGGGCCGTTGAACCGGGTGCCGGCCCTGGACTTCTCCGGGGCCACGGAGCAGGCCGTGGCGCACGGCAGCGCCGCGCTCTGGCTCGCCCTGGGTCTCGCGGCGGTCGCCGCGGCCCTCGCGCGCCGCGCCGGGCAGCTCCGCTCGGGCCTTTGAGGGGAGCCCCGGCTCGGCCGGCCGTCAGTTCCCGAACAATCCGCTCGGCAGCCGCTTCGAGATGTCCATGAGGATCACCGCCGCCATCAGGACCATGATCACCAGGAAGCCGGCCTGCTGGATGCGCTCCTTGAGGACCAGGGAGAGGTCGCGCCCACGCACCGTCTCGATGAGCAGGATGAAGATCTGGCCGCCGTCGAGCAGGGGGATCGGCAGGAGGTTGAAGATGGCGATCGAGACGCTGATCACCGCCATCAGGTAGAAGAGGGGCTTGATGCCCGTCCTCGCCGCCTCGCCGGAGAGGGAGGCGATGTCGATGGGCCCGGAGACGGCGCTCCGGGCGGAGACCTGGTGGGTGACGATCTTGCCCAGAATATCCACCGTCTGGACGGTGATGTTCCAGTTGAAGGCGAGGCTCTGGAGGACCGCCTCGCCCGGGGAGTAGCGCATGTAGTAGCCGATCAGGATGCCGATTCGCCCCTTCCCGTCGACGTCCTTGGGCACCACCGGCAACTGGACCCTGGCGCGTCCGCGGCGCACTCCCACGGTCACCTTCTGGCCGGGGTGTTTCTCCAGGTAGTGAACGAAGTCGGTCTGGTCGGCGATGGGCCGCCCGTCGACCGAGACCAGCTCGTCGCCCTCCTGGAAGCCGGCGGCCTGGGCGGGATCGCCCGGCACCACCTCGACCACCCGCGGCAGGATCAGGGGCACGACCCCCGCGTCGCCGTAGCCGTAGGGCTGGACCTTCTCCGGCGTGATCCGGGTGTCGATCTCCTCGCCGTGGCGCCGGACGGTCACCGCCATGGCCTTGCCCGGAGCGAAGGAGACGGCGACGGCGAAGTCCTGCCAGCTCTCCAGAGGCTTGCCGTCGATCCGGACCAGCCGATCGCCGGGCTCGAGGCCGGCCTGGGCGGCGGGCGAGTCGGGGGCGACGGCGCCCACCACCGGCTCGATCTGGCCCGGGTTCACGGTCACCGAGGTGCCGGCGGCGAAGAGCACGGTCATGATGAGGATGGACAGGACCACGTTCATGGCCGGCCCGGCCAGGTAGACCGCGATCCGCTGCCACCGCGGCTTGTTGAGGAATTCCCGCGGGTCGTCGGAGACCTCGTCCGGGTTCTCGCCGCCCAGGCGCACGTAGCCGCCGAGGGGGACGATGGAGACGCGGTAGTCGGTCTCGCCGCGCTGGAACCCCACCAGGCGCTTGCCGAAACCGAGGGAGAAGGCGAGGACCCGGACGTCGAAGGCCTTGGCCACCAGCAGATGGCCGCCCTCGTGGACGAAGATGATGACGCCGAGGGCGAAGACGAAGGCGAGGGCGTTGGTCAGAAAGTCCATGGGTCTCTTGTCGGGCCGGAGGAAGGTCGAGCTTTACAACAACAGGGCGGGCGAGCCTGCGATTCCGTGGGTCATCCCAGGGGGCGTTGCCAGACGCCCGTGAGCCAGATCCCTACCAGGAAAACGGGGGCGGCGAACAGCAGGGCGTCCATGCGATCGTACATGCCGCCGTGGCCGGGCAGGAGGTTCCCCGAGTCCTTGAGACCGGCGCCGCGCTTGATCATGGACTCCACCAGGTCGCCGATCTGGGCGGCGAGGGAGGTCGCGCCCCCTACCAGGAGCAGGCGCCCGTCCACGTCGCCCAGCTTCCAGAGACTCCAGATCAGCGTCGCGACCACCGCCGTGCCCAGCGCGGCCGCCGCCCCCTCCCAGCTCTTGTTCGGGCTCACCGTCAGCGCCATCTTGTGGCGCCCGAAGCGGGAGCCGAAGTAGTAGGCCGCCGTGTCGCCCAGCCAGACGATGGCCAGGAGCAGGAAGATCCACCAGGGGCCGATCCGGTGGATGCGGTAGAGGCTCGCGATGGGCAGGGCGAAATAGGGGATGCCGAAGGAGAAGGCCGCCAGCGCCGGAAAGATCTCGGGCAGGGGCGTCTTGGCCAGGAGCACGAGGGAGCCCACCCCCACCGAGAGCAGCAGAGCGGCGCCGAACAGCTCGAGCTCCCGGCCTCCGGGACCGCCGGAGATGGGCAGGAACCCCGCCAGCAGCACCGCCGCCAGGGGGACCAGGGCGAGGACAGCCTCCACCGGCGCGCCGGGCGCCCAGAAGCGGGTGATGCGCACGAACTCCCCGGAGGCCCAGCCGATCACCACCGCCACCAGGATGAAGAACCAGACGCTGGGCAGGTAGAAGACCGCGGCGAGAGCCACGGGCACGGTGAGGGCGGCGGTCAGTAGGCGCTGCATCGCTCAGGCGCCACGTTCCCGGTGCTCGACGGGGCGCTCGGGCTCGTCGCCGGTCTCGCCGGCGCCGCCCCCCACTCCGCCGAACCGCCGGTCGCGGGCCTGGTAGTCGAGGATCGCCTGGTAGAGGTGACGGCGCCGGAAGTCGGGCCAGCGGGTCGGGGTGACCCAGATCTCGGTGTAGGCGATCTGCCAGAGGAGGAAGTTCGAGACCCGGAGCTCGCCCGAGGTCCGGATCAGCAGGTCGGGGTCCGGCAGGCCCGACGTGTACAGGTAGTCGCCGATGGTTTCCTCATCGATGTCGGCCCGCTTGCCGGCCGCCCAGTCGGAGACGATGCGGCGGCAGGCGTCGACGATCTCGCAGCGGCCGGAGTAGTTGAGGGCGATGTTCAGGGTCATGCGCTCGCCGGCGCTGGTGGCCTCGGCGGCCCGTTCGAGCTGCCGCACCACCGAGTCGTCGAGCTCGCGCCAGCGGCCGATGGGCCGGCAGCGGATGCCGTTGGCGACCAGCTCGTCGAGCTCCCGCCGGATGTACTCCTTGAGGAGATTCATCAGGGTCCAGATCTCGAAACGCGGCCGTTTCCAGTTCTCGACCGAGAAGGCATAGAGCGTCAGCACCGGAACTCCCAGGCGCGCCGACGTCTCCACCGTCTCGCGCACCGCGTCGACCCCGGCCCTGTGGCCTTCGACCCGCGCGCGCCCCCGATCGGCCGCCCACCGTCCGTTGCCGTCCATGATCACCGCCACGTGGCGCGGCAGGCGCTCGAAGTCGATGCGGCGCACGAGGAGCTCCTCGGGCGAGCCGGGCTCGGCGAGACGGGAGAGATCGGGCGACGGCATGGCGGAGGGCATTGTATCTTGGCGCCTCCCGGCGACTCACGGGTAGCGCTGCACCGCGCTCCACCGTGCCGGGTAATCGACCCGCTCGAGCACCAGGCCGTGGGCCGGCGCCGTCGGTCCCGCCTCGGAGCGCGGCCGGCCACCGAGCAGCTCGGCGAACGCCGCCGGGCTGGAGCGCCCCCGGCCCACTTCGAGGAGGGTGCCCACCAGCGAGCGGACCATGCCCCGCAGGAAACCGTCGCCGGTGATCCGAAAGACCAGCTCGTCCCCCCGCTCGGTCCAGTCGGCCTCGCCGACCGTGCGGAACGGCTGGCCGTGGGAGCCGCCGGCGAGGGCGAAGGCGGTGAAGTCGTGGCGGCCGGGCAGGTGGGTCGTCGCCTCCCGGAGGGCGTCGAGGTCGAGCACTCCCGCCACCCGGACCACGTACGGGGCGTCGAGCGGGGAGACGACTGGCGCCCGGCTCAGGCGGTAGACGTACTCCTTGCCCGCGGCGTGCTTGCGGGCGTCGAAGCCGGGTGGCACGGCCTCGGCGGCCATCACGCGGACGTCTTCGGGCAAGAACCGGTTCGTGCCGTGGACCAAGCCCTTCAGGGGGAAGGACGGGGCGGAAGCGCCGCCGAAGGCCAGATGAGCCACCTGGCCCCGGGCATGGACGCCGGCGTCGGTGCGGCTCGCGCCCATCGCCCGTACCGGCCGTTCCGGCCGCAGGGGAGGATCCACCGCCGGCGCCAGCAGCCGGGCGAGGGCCTCCTCGACCACCTGCTGCACGGCCAGGGCGTTGTCCTGGCGCTGCCAGCCGGCGTAGGCGGCACCCCGGTAGGAGAGGATCAAACGGTAGACCATCACGAGCTCGGCGAGCCACTCTACACCGAGTCGCGCGGCCCTCCGCCAGGAACCCGCGGCTCCGCGGCCCGGCAAGCCGCCGGCGCGGGTACAATCCATGAATGGCTACCTTGGAGCACGCTGAGCCCGGTGATCTCCGGCTCCGGCCGGCCATGCCCTCGGACGCCGAGTGGCTCAAGCGGTGGCGCGAGGAGTGGAGCGTGCGCCGCTTCCAACCCCTCCACGACCTCTCGGTCGCCCAGCTCCGCTCGGACGTGGCGGCCCAGCGCATGCGGGACCTCTACCGCGGCCGGGGCGACAAGTTCCAGTGGATCATCGAGGAAGACGGCACGCCGTCCGGCTGGATCACCCTGGTGGTCTCGAACTGGGAGCACGGCCTGGCCGAGGTGGGCTACGCCCTGGCCACCGATCAACAGGGCCGCGGCCTCATGACCCGGGCCCTCACGATGCTGGTCGCGGACCTCTTCACCCAGACCTCCCTGGAGCGCATCGAGGCGCGCTGCGCCATCGAAAACGCGGCGTCCAAGCGGGTGCTCGAGAAGGCCGGCTTCCGCCACGAGGGAGTGCTCCGGAGCTACTTCCGGCTCCACGGCCACCGGGTGGACAACTACCTCTACGCCATCCTCAAAGAGGACTGGCTGGCCGTCGGTCCCCTATAGGAGCTCGAGGCTGGCGTACTTCGCCAGCAGCTTCTTGCGCCCGGCGCGCTCGAAGAAGACGGTGATCTTCGCCTGCTCCCCCGACCCCTCGGTGGCCAGGACCACGCCCTGGCCCAGGGTCGGGTGCTCCACCCGGCTCCCACGCTGGATCGAGCGGCCGGTGCCGCCCGAGCCGCGACTCTCGCCGAACGCCGGGGCTCGTGGCGCGCTCTCGCGACCGAAGAAGGAGTAGACGCCGCCGAGGCGCTCCGAGCCCGCCCCGGGACGGTGGGCGTGGAACAGGCTCGGGCTCTCGGTGACCCGCAGGAGCTCGGCGGGAATCTCGGCCACGAAAGGCGACTCCATCTGGTCTTGATAGCGGCCCGCGATCCGTCGGCGCCGGCAGCAGGTCAGGATCAGGCGCCGCTTGGACCGGGTCATCCCCACGTAGAGCAGCCGCCGCTCCTCCTCGAGGTCGTCGCGGGTGCCCTGGGAGTTGAAGTGGGGCAGCAGGCCGTCCTCGAGCCCGCCCACCATCACCACCGGGAACTCCAGCCCCTTAGCGCTGTGCAGGGTCATCACCGAGACCCCGCGCCCGCCCTGCCAGGAGTCGATGTCGGCCACCAGGGAGACGTGGTCGAGGAAAGGGGTGAGCAGGTCGTCGGTCTCGGCGCCCTGCGGCGACACCGCCGAGCTCTCGGTGAACTCCTGGGCCGCCGAAAGCAGCTCCTTGATGTTCTCGAGGCGGGCTTCCGACTCGGCGTCGCGCTTGTCCTCGTACATCTTGGCGTAGCCGGTCTTCTCGAGCAGGCGGTCGAGGAGCGCCGGCAGCGGCAGCTCCGCCGCCGCCTCCTGGAGGTCCCGGATCAGCTTGCCGAAGCCCCGGAGGGCCGAGGCGCTGCGGTTCGGCAGATTGCCCAGCTCGTCCTGGGCGATCAGGTCCCAGAGCGGCAGCCCCCGCTCCGCCGCTTCCTGGCGGGCCATCTCCTCGGTCGACTTGCCGATGCCCCGCGGGGGCTGGTTGAGGATGCGGTTCAACGACAGCAGGTCCCGCGGGTTGCGGATCACCCGCAGGTAGGCGACCAGGTCCTTGATCTCGGCCCGGTCGTAGAACCGGGTTCCGCCTACCAGCACGTAGGGCACCTCCTGGCGCAGCAGCTCCTCCTCGATGGCCCGGGTCTGGGCGTTGGTGCGCACCAGGATGGCCATGTCCGACAGCTCGAACCGGCCGCGCAGCGACTGGAGGGTGTTGACCATCCAGCGCGCCTCGTCCGCCTCGTCGTCGGCCCGGTACAGCTCCAGGAGGTCGCCGTCGCCCGCCTCGGTCCACAGCTTCTTGCCCCGGCGGCGTTCGTTGTGGGCCACCAGCGCCCCGGAGGCGTCGAGGATCGTCTGAGTCGAGCGGTAGTTCCTCTCGAGCTTGCGCGCCACCGCGCCGGGGAAGCTCTTCTCGAACTGGAGGATGTTCTCGATCTGGGCGCCGCGCCAGCGGTAGATGGACTGGTCCTCGTCGCCCACGGCCGTGAGGTTGGCGGGGTCGGAGACCAGGGCCCGGATCAGGGCGAGCTGAGCGTGGTTCGTGTCCTGGTACTCGTCGACCAGGAGGTGTTGGACACGGTCCCGGACCCGCCGGCCCACCTCCTCGTCCTCGGTGAGCAGGCGCACCGCCAGGGCGATCATGTCGTCGAAGTCCACTCCCGAGACGGCGTGGAGCAGACCCTGGTAGCGGCGGTAGATGCCGACGACCTTGCGCTGGAAGAAGTTCTCGGCCTCGGCGGCGTAGTCGTCCGGGGTGAGGAGGCGGTTCTTCGCGGAGCTGATCGCCGAGAGCACCGAGCGAGGAGTGAACGACTTGTCCGACAGCTCTTCGGCCTCGATCGCCTGCTTGGCCAGGTTGAGCTGGTCGGCGGTGTCGAGGATGGCGAAGTCCCGGGCGAGACCCAACCGATCGCCGTAGCGCCGGAGCAGCACCAGGCTGAAGCGGTGGAAAGTGCCGACGAAGGTGGGCAACGGGAAGATCCCCAGCAGATCCTCGACCCGCTCGCGCATCTCGGCCGCCGCCTTGTTGGTGAAGGTCACCGCCGCGATCCGGTCCGGTGCCACGCCGGTCTCCTGGACCAGCCAGGCGATCCGGTAGGTGATCACCCGGGTCTTGCCGGAGCCGGCCCCCGCCAGGACGAGCTGGGGACCTTCGCCGTGGACCACGGCGGCGACCTGCTCCGGGTTGAGGAGGCTCTCGAGATCGAGGGACGGCGACGACTTCAGGGGGCCCGGCATGGGGGCACAGTCTCTCCGAGGAGAGGGGGGCTCCGCAACCGGTCGGGGCGAGGGCCCGCCTCCCGGCCGCCTCCCGGCCGGCTCCCAGCCAAGGCCCGGCCAGAACCCGGCCGAAAAATATTTCCAACTTTTCTTCGAAGTCGGGAATGCGCCGGACGCAATAAGGGTTGTTGCGTCCGGTTCGCGAGATCGTCGCCGGGCACCGTGTCCGGAGCTCGCGGCATCACGGCGAGGGCCTGAGGGTCCCGCCCACAGCACCGAGTCGGAAGGTACGGATTTCTCGTCTCCGACCCGAGTCTGAGGAGAGTGTAGAAATGAGTACCACCGGCACCGTGAAGTGGTTCAACGACACCAAGGGTTTCGGCTTCATCACTCCCGAGGACGGCGGCAAGGATTGCTTCGTGCACCACACCGCCATCCAGGGCAGCGGCTTCAAGAGCCTGAACGAGGGAGACCGGGTCGAGTTCGACGTGGTTCAGGGCCAGAAGGGCCCCGCCGCCGAGAACGTCCGGAAGATCTGAGCTCGCTTCACACGCTGTAGGACCCGCGGGCCGCGCCGAGAAATCGGTGCGGCCCGTCGGCATTTAGGCCGGACTCCTCACCGGCCCCCACCTCCGCCTACTCGTCCGGCGGCGCCGGCTTCAAGGTGCGCACGTAGAGGACCAGGTCGTGGATCTGCCGCTTGTTGAGGGTGTGGCCCCACGGCGGCATGCCGGTGGAGAGACCCGCGGCGCCGCCGCCGATGGAGATGATCGAGGCCAGGTCGTCGTCGCTGCGCTGGGCCTGGAATGCGGGGTCGGAGAGGTCCTGCGGCTTGGGGTCCAGGTTGTAGGAGTTGAAGCCGTCGCCCCGGCCCTCGGTCCCGTGGCAGGTGGAGCAGTAGTACTTGAACAGGACCCTTCCCTGCCGTGCGTTGTAGCCCAGGTCCGGCTCGGGAAGCGGCGAGGCGGGGGCGGCCGAAGCGGTCGCCGCGGCCTCGGTGTCCGTCGCCGGCCGGACCGCGGCCCCGGCCTGGGCGGCGTCTCCCGCGCCCACCTCACTGGAGGCCGGGCCGGAGCTCGGGGCGGCCGCCTGAGCGGCCGTCGCGGCGGCGGGCGCGGACGGCTCGTGGCGGCACGCACCGGCCACGACGAGGAAGGACAGGCTCAGGGCCGAACCCAGGATCAGGTACACCGGTCTCATGGTCGACCTCCGTCACCGGCGCCCGCCGAGGGGGCCGAGGGCCGGTAGGTGTTGAGGAACGCCGCCAGGTCGCGGGCGTCCGTCGCGTCCATTCCGAAGTCGGGGCATCGGATGTCCGGTCGCCAGCGTTGCGGCCCCTGGAGCCACCAGGCGATCCAGCCCGACTTGAGCTTCGACGGGCTGTCGTCGAGGGGCGGACCGTAGTAGCCGCCGTTGCCGCCCAATTGGTGGCAGGACTGGCAGCCGTAGCGCTCGTAGTAGAGGCGCCGCCCGCGCTCGGCCTGGTCGGCGGGCGCACCGCCGGGGAAGATGTCGCCCGGGATGTCGTTGTCGATGAAGACGTTCTCCACGAAGTCGGCGAGGAAGCCGGCCTGTTCGTCCGGCAGGCGCAGGGGGAGCATGCGGTCGGTCAGCACGGGGCGGATGGTCGTGGGAAGGAGCAGGTAGCTCTTCAGCCACTTCCCGGTCACCTTGCTGCCCTCGGCGGTGAGGGGTGCGGTCGAGATGTCTCCGCCCACGCCCTGCATCTGGTGGCAGGAGAGGCACCGGTAGCGGCGCACCAGGTCGCCGAAGCGGCCGGGCGGCTCGTAGTGGGCGGTCGCCGGGACGACTCGATACGGCTCGGGGATCTCCTGGCCGTCGTACGAGAGGAGCGCGGTGACCAGGGCCTCGATCTGGTCGGGGGTGAACCCGAACTCGGGCATCTTCAGCCCGTCGCGGAACGAGCGCGGCTGGGACACCTTGGCGGCGAGCCAGTCGGGCAGCGTCCGCGGCAGGTCGTCCCGGGAGCCGAAGTCGAGGCGCGCCACGGGCTTGCCGCCGATGCCGGTCAGGTCGGGCCCGATCTGCGCCACGTCCTTGCGGCCGGCGATCCGGTGGCATCCGGCACAGCCGTACTTCTGGTACAGCGCCTCCCCGGCCTTGACCCGCTTGAGGGGCGGACGGTAGGGACCGCCCGCAGCCGGCGCCGACGGGTCGAGCATGTCCTCGCTCAGATAGGTCGAGAGGTCCAGCAGATCCTGGCGCGTGAAGTCGTACTGCGGCATCTTCGTCGCCGGCTGGAAGGAGTGGGGATCGCCGAGGAAGGCGAAGATCCACGCCCGGTTGAAGGCCGAGCCCACGCCGCCCAGCTCCGGGGCGCTGCCGTTGCCCCGCCCGCCGACGGTGTGGCACGAGATGCAGCGCGACTCGCGGAAGATCGTCTTGCCCCGGTCGAAGTCCCCCTCGGGCAGCTTCGCGGCCGCCTCGATGGTGTGGTGGGGCGGCTGGGCCCACAGGAAGGCGGCCAGCGCCCCGACCTCGTCGTCGCTCAGGTGGAAGTTCGGCATCCAGGTCTGGGGGCGCAGGCTCCTGGGGTTCTTCAACCAGGCGCGCAGCCACTCGACGTGGGTCTTCTGCGCCAGGCCGTCGAGCTCGGGGGCCTGGCTGCGCCAGCCCTCGTGCCGCTCGAGCTTGTGGCAGCCGGGGCACCCGACGCGCTCGATGAGGGCGCGGCCGCGGGACAGGAGCGCCGCCTCCGGCACCACGTCCCCCTGGTGGCAGGTACCGCACGCCGCCTCGGTGTAGCGCAGCGGCAGCAGGGGCGAGGCCCAGTCGGCGACCTCACCGTGGGCCTCGGCGCGGGTCGTCGCCCGCCCCTGGCCCCGGTGGCAGCTCACGCAGCCGAACTTCTCGAAGTCGCCCGGGGTGTGGGGGGTCAGGGGATGAAAGCGGTAGGGCTCGGGGGCCCCCTTCATCTTCGGGTTCTCGACCCCGAGGTGACAGGTGGTGCAACGGTCGACGTGGCCGTTGAGCTTCGGGATCCAGACCTGCCGGATGCCCACCGTCTCGGCGCGCGCCTCCGCGAGCTCTTTCGAGGTGCCGGCCGCGGCCAGCAGGCGCGCCCGGTACCCGTTCTGAAAGCCGCGGTACTCGCGGAAGTAGTCCTTCACCGGCGAGACCGCCAGGACCACCAGCAGCAGGATGCTCGAGACGGCGAATCCGAGCCAGAGACGATCGGACGAGCCGTTGGGATCGGCGGACATCAGTAGACCCCCTCGCGCCAGGGCCAGGTCCAGCTCCAGCCCGGGCCGCGGAACAGGATTCCGATCAAGGTCAGAACGACCGCCGTGGCGACGAACCAGACCATGATCCAGTCGGCGAGCGGCACCCGTCTGAGCCGGCGACGTAGCCGCGACGGCAGAAACGGCAGCGCGGGAAGAGCGAGCAACAGGTAGACGGCCAAGGTCGTCGCCAGGACCGGCCAGACGCGGTAAGCGACGAGCAGGGCGCTGACCCCCGCCGTGGCCACGCTGAGAAGCCCCAGGACGCGCTTCCAGGGCCGTTCGTATAGGCCCACCACGTCGACGTTGGTGCGGAAGTACGGGATCACCACGATGGCGATCACCATGAGCGCCGGCAGGAGGACCCCGGCGACGATGGGCGGAAAGTAGTGCAGCAGCTCCTGGAGCCCGACGAAGTACCACGGGGCCTTGGCCGGGTTCGGGGTGTGGAAGGGGTCGGCGATGGCCTCGAGGGGCGCGTCGAAGCGCAGCGAGACGAGGGCCAGCACGACGACCACCAGCTCGATGAGGATGATCTCTCGCAGCAGGAGGTGGGGCGCGGCCGTCACCATCTCGCGGCGGTCTTCGAGGAGCCGCGCCGGCTCCTCGCGGCGGATCAGCGCGACGCGCTTCGGTACCTCACGGGCGTCGCTGTTGGGCTCGAGGACGTAACGACTCACGGCCGGGGCTCCTTTGCAGGCTTGGCTTGCTGGCGCCCCGCCGAGCCGACGACGCCGCCGTCCTTGCGGACGCGCCACAGGTGGACGGCGATGCCGAGAACCAGGGCCAGGGGCAGGAGCACGCAGTGCAGGACGTAGAAGCGCAGGAGGGCGTTCTCGCCGACGATGTTGCCGCCCAGGAGCAGGAAGCGCACCTTGGCGCCGAGGACCGGCATGGCGCGCACCATGTTGGTGCCCACCGAGACGCCCCAGAAGGCGAGCTGATCCCAGGGCAGCAGGTACCCGGTGTAGCTCAGCAGTAGGGTGAAGAGCAGGAGGACCACGCCGACCACCCAGTTGAACTCCCGCGGCGGCCGGAAGGCCCGGTGGAAGAAGACTCGCAGCAGGTGCAGGAAGACCACCAGCACCATGGCGTGGGCGGACCAGCGGTGAAGGTTGCGCAGGAAGACGCCGTTGCCGACGACGAACTGCAGCTCCTTCATGTCGAAGTAGGCCTGGGGGACCGAGGGGTGGTAGTAGAGCATCAGCAAGAGCCCGGTCCCGACCAGCACGGCGAACAAGATCAAGGCGATCGCACCCAGGAAGTAGGTGCTCGTGATCTCCAGGTTGCGCCGGCGTACCTTGGTCGAGTGGAGATGGAGAAAGACGTTGTCCATCACCACCAGCACGCGGTTGCGGTTGGTCGGGCGGAAGCCGTGGCGGAAGATCGACCGCCAGACCCGGTTCTCGCTCGCGACCTTGGGCAGGTCCATCGTCCGTCTCCTCAGAGCTTGAAGACCGTGCCGAAGGGGACCTCGATCGAGGTGTCGACCTCGATCTCGCCCTTGTTCGTCAGGTCCATCTCGAGCCAGTGCAGCGGCCGCGGGGCGGGCCCCGCGATCACCTCGCCGTCGAGGTTGTACTTGCTGCCGTGGCACGGGCACGCGATGATCCCGGCGCTCGGCTGATAGCGGGTGATGCACCCCAGGTGGGTGCAGATCGAAGACATCGACCGAAAACCGTCGGGGCGGCGGATCACGTAGGCGCGGAACATCTCGTTGGTGACCACCTGCCCGACCCCGATGGCGTCCGGCGGCCCGGCGTCGAACTTGGTCGGCGGCTCGAACAAGGCCCGGGGCTTCAAGAAGTCGGCGGACAGGGCCGCGGCGCCGCCGGCGGCCACCGCGCACGCCGCGAGGCCCGTCGCCTGGCAGAAGTGGCGCCGGGTGGTCGCGCGGTCGTGTTTCGATTTCTTCTCAGACATGGGTCACCTCCTCGATAATCGAGAAACTCTCCATCGTGATCGTTCCGGTCGGACAGCGGGCGGCGCACAGCCCGCACCGGATGCACACCGTCTCGTCCTTGAGCAGCGCCGTGCCCCGCACCTCGTCGTCGAACAGCGCCGCGCCGGCGTCTCCGAGCTCCTCCGCGGCGGCCTCGGCGAGGGCCGGGTCGGCGGCGATCTCGGCCAGCGGAATGAGCTCGATACAGTCTTCGGGGCAGACGTCGGCGCAGCCGCCGCACAGGATGCATTCGGTGCCGCGCTCCGGGTCCTCGTGGAAGATCGTGTTGATCCAGCAGCGCAGGCAGCGCGAGGCCTCTCGCTGGGCCGCCGGCTCGGAGAAGCACTGCTCGAGCTCGGCGATCCCGATGCGCCGATCGATGGGCAGGATGGGCGGCCTCTGGCGGGGCACCCCCTCGTAGTCGAAGGGGCGCGTGTATTGGGGCAACGGCTCGATCACCACCTCCAGGCGCTCGTGGGGAATCTCGGTGCCCCGGAGGTAGGCGTGGATGGACGAGGCCGCCCGCTTGCCGTCGGCGACGGCGGTGATGGCGATCCGGGGGCCGAAGGCCACGTCGCCGCCGGCGTAGACACCGGGCGCGGTGGTCTCCAGGGTGTCCGGGTCCACTTGGATCGTCCCGCGGCGGGTGACCGCCACGCCGTCCTCGGGCGAGAGGAAGGACAGGTCGCTCGCCTGACCGATGGCCAGGATGACGGTGTCCGCCGCCATGGCGAGCTCGGTGCCCTCCTCGATCTTCGGGTTGAACCGGCCGTCGGCGTCGAAGACCGAGCTGCACTCGAGGGTCTCGAGGCCGGTCACCTTGCCACGAGAGCCGAGGATCGTCTTGAGCCCGCGGCCGGGGTGGAAGACCACCCCCTCCCGGCGCGCCTCCGCCACCTCCTCCGTATCGGCCGGCATCTCCTCCATGGACTCCAGGGAGACCACGTGGATCTCCTTGACACCGAAGCGCAGCGCCGTGCGCGCCACGTCCAGGGCGGTGACGATGTTGATCTCCCGGTTGACCGCTTCCTCCGGCACGCCGGTCCGCAGCGCCGTGCGCGCCACGTCCAAGGCCACGTTGCCGCCGCCCACCACGACTACGCGCTGGCCGATCTCGAGCCGGTAGCCCATGTTGACGTTGAGCAAGTAGTCGACCCCCTTGAGCACCCCGTCGAGGTCGACCCCGGGCACGTTCATGTCGCGGCCCTTGTGGGCGCCGATGCCCAGGAACACCGCCCGGAAACCGTCCCGGCGCAGGCTGGAGAGGGTGAAGTCGCGCCCCAGGCGCTGGTTGACCTTGAGCTCCACGCCGAGGCTCAGGATGGCGTTGATCTCCATCTTGATGAGCTCGCGGGGCAGGCGGTACTCGGGGATCCCCAGACGCAGCATGCCGCCGGCCACCGGCTGCGCCTCGAAGATCGTCACCGGGTAGCCGAGGAGGGCCAGGTCGTGGGCTGCCGCCAGCCCCGCCGGCCCGGCGCCGACGATGGCGATCCGCTCCTCGGGGTAGCGCAGCTCACGCTGGCCGTAGACCTCGCGCAGCACGTCGAGGTCGATCATGCTCTCGACGCCGAAGCGCTCGGTGACGAACCGCTTCAGCGCCCGGATCGAGATCGGCTCGTCCAGGGCGCCGCGGCGGCAGGAGGCCTCGCACGGGGCCGCGCAGATGCGGCCGCAGATCGAGGCCAGGGGGTTGGGGCGCCGGGCGACCGCGTAGGCTTCGCGGTAGCGCCCATCGGCGATGAGCGCCACGTAGCGTCCGGCCTCGGTGCCCACGGGGCACGCGGTGTAGCACGGAAAGTTGCTTTCGAGCCACGCTCGATCGACCCGGCGCCGGGACATCTTCGTCTCCCCTCGGCCTCTACTTGGCCAGCGAGAAGCTCGCCTCGGTGGAACCGGAGACCGTCACCTGCTGGCTCACACCCTTGAGCTTCGGGTGCCAGACCTTGACGGTGTAGGTCCCGTCGGGCACGCCCTTGATCGTGTAGGCGCCGCTCGCGTCGGTGACCGCGAAGTAGGGCGTCGGCAGGGCGAGGATGAAGCCCTCCATCTCGGGGTGCACGTTGCACAGGAGGGTCGCGTTGCAGGGCTTCTTGAAGGTGTAGCTCTTCTTGTGCCCCTGCGGCCAGCTCCCCAGGTTGAAGCGGTCGGCGCACTTGTCCGGCGTGAACACGTTGTGGAGCAAAGCGTCGCTGTTGAGGAAGTCCACCGTCGTGCCCACCAGCACCGGCAGCACGTGGGGCTGGAACTGGATGTCCTTCTGGTCCATGAGCGCGTGCTCGGCGGGCGCCGGGAAGGTCTTGCCGGCGATCTGGTCGACATAGACGACGGCGTCGGCCGAGTTGCGCAGGCCGGTGGCCTTCACGGTCCCGTGGATCTCACCGGCGGTGAGGGGACCCGCGACGGCCAGGAGCGTCACGAGGGAAAGCAGGATTGCTGTCTTCATGGTCATTCGTCTCCAGGAGCCGGCGGCTCTAGTACGCGAAGCGCAGGACCGCGGCGAGTTGGTAGTTCCGGCTCTGCTCCAGGTCGCGGCGGTACTCCAGCATCGTCTTGATGTTGGCGCGCACCAGGAAGGTGAAGTCGGCGTTGAGGTAGCGCATCTCCGGCGCGGAGGTGTCTCCGGGCTTGAGGTCCTCGTAGCGGAGCGAGGTCTGGAACGGGGGACGGATGACGTAGTCCGCCTGGAGGAACCAGGTGTCGTAGCCGGGGGTCGACTCGTAGAGCTGTGCTCCCGACCCGTCGTTGACCTGCAACTTGTCCGTGCCGTGGAGGGCCACGCCGAAGACGTTCAGGTCGTTCCACAGCCATGAGGCGAAGAGGCCGACGCGCTCGTAGCGGCGGTCCTGGACGTTGAACGTCACGCCGTTGTCATCCGCCACCGGGAAGTCGATCCCCGAGCCGTCCCCGGAGTAGCCGAGGAGCCCGACGCGGAGCGACTTCTCCCGCCAGTTCTCGGGCGGCAGCGTGACGCCGGTGGTGTCGCCGTCCAGCCCCATGCCGCCGAACTTGTAGTCGATCCGGGCCCAGACGTCCTTCGAGTTGTTGCCGTCGACGGTGTCGTTGGGGCCGGGTCCCAGACCGTTGGTGACGCCCACCGTGTAGAAGAACCGGTGGTGGGCGATGCCGTACATCTCGATGCCCTGGACCAGCGCCGGCAGGCTGATGCCCACGTCCTCCTCGATGCCGGTGCCGCCGTGGAGCCCGATGGGGTTGTAGTTGAACAGGGTGTCGACGCCGTTGTCGGTCATCAACCACATCTCCTGGAAGCTGTCCTCCAGGTCGGGCGAGAACTTGCCGATCTTGAAGTTGACCAGGTTCTCCGGGCCGAACGGCGAGTTCACGTGGAGCTGGGCGTGCTCGATCTCGGTCTCGGTCCCTCCGTCCGAGGTCTCGCCGAAGGTGAACTCGCCGAAGAAGCTGAAGTGGTCACCGAGCGTGCCCGCCGAGAAGATGTTGGCCTCCTGCGGGAACTGGAAGTCGTTGTGGGTGACCTGGTGGCCGCTGTCGTCCTGGCTGGAGGCGTAGACGTTCGCCATCTTCACGTTGATGGCGATGGGGGCGCCTCCCGGCAGGTCGCTCGGGTAGACGGCCTTGGGCCAGACGCGCTTGTAGGCGTCGGCGCCCAGGCTGACCGGCGCTTGCTTGACCTGCGCCTCCGTCTCCGACGGCAGGCGGTAGCCGCGAAGGCGGAAGGCCTCACCGAAGGGGTTGAGCTTGGGGAACACGGTGTGGCAGGTCTGACAGCTCGTGTGGTACTTGCGGGCGAAGACGGGCACGGCATGCACAGGGGCGACGGTCGCGAAGACCAGCGCGAGACCCATCACCGCGGTCACCGTGCGGGCCAGCGCTCGCCTCGAAGCGTGTGTCTCTCCTCTCATGGAATCCTCCTTGGTCCTCAGGCCAATTGATGGATCCCAAGTTACGGCGCGGGCCGGCACAGCACCATCCACCGAGTGCATCATTTTGTTGATGCACTTACATCAGATCCGACCGGAAGCGCGCCTTCCTCGGCGAGGCCTCAGCGGCCGTCTACTAGAGAATCTCCGCCTCAAACCGACGAGGCGTTTGGAGCCGCGTGGGCTTGGTGAGACGCAGGTCCCCCACCGACGGGAACCCGGTCGGCGAGAACCTGGCGGCCCGGGCCTTCCGAGGGGGTGGGAAGGGGATCGAGGGGATGCGGGGGGAATCCGCTAGATCAGCCGGTGGTGCAGGGCGAAGGAGACGGCCTCGAGCTTGCTGTGGACCTCGAGCTTGCGCAGGATGTTCTGCACGTGGTTGCGCACCGTCGTGACGCTGATGAACAAGGAGTCGGCGATCTCCTCGGTGCCGGTGCCGTCGGCGAGCAGCCGGAGCACCTCCACCTCGCGGCCGGTCAGGGGGCGGTGCGGCGGCTCCTCGGGCGGGGCGGCGGCCGGTGGCCGGGGGAGGCTCGAGAGGCCGGCAGGCCGGGGCGGGTTGCCCAAGGGGACCAGCCCGGCGGCCCCGGCAGGTTGAACCGGCTGGACGAGGTGGAGCATGGTGAACTGGGAGGGACGCGGTCCGGGCACGACGACGACCGTGATCTCCACCAGGACGACCTGCCCGTTCTCCTTGCGCAGGCTCAGCCGAAAGTGGCGGATCGCTTCGCGGCGCCGCACCATCCTCGAGAGGAGACAGTCCGCGTCGCAATACCGGTTGCCGAACACGTCCTTGCCGCACAGGAGCTCGTGGCAGGGCTTGCCCAGGACCTCGGAGGCGCTGAACCCGAGGAGGCTCTCGGCGGCCTTGTTCCAGATGACGACACGCCCGTCCTCGTCGGTGCCGAAGGCGGCATCGGCGGTGCTTGCCACAAGCTCTAGCGGATCGGTCGACAACCTTCAGGCCTCCGGAACCCC
Source organism: uncultured Acidobacteriota bacterium (assembly GCA_963739795.1). GTDB lineage: Bacteria > Acidobacteriota > Thermoanaerobaculia > Multivoradales > DATKCC01 > CAVUBL01. The sequence continues at coordinate 137,565 of CAVUBL010000007.1, forward strand.
TGCATGTTACTCCCGCGGGGTCCGCGGGGACCCCGCGGGCGCCTGGACACCGGAGCGGCAGGCCCCGTAGACAGGGGAAAGGAGGTCTCTCATGCGTCGCACGCCCGCGCTCGTCGCCGTCGTCCTCGGCACCGCCCTGCTCCTGGTCCTGACCCTGGTCCTGCTCCCGGTTGGGATCGCGCCCCGGCTGTCCGCCGACACCCCGTCCGAGGTCATCGTGGCCAACTTCCCCGAGATCCAGAAGGTCGAGGGCAAGGTCTCGGTGGCCGAGCCGGTCCCCCACTCCGCCCTCGTCCGCCATCTGGACGTGGTGGTGCCGCCGGTCCCCCGCTCCGCCACCACCGGCCTGGTCGAGGCCGGAGTCGTCGACGCCTCCGGCTTCACCCACGCCGTCCTCGGGCTGCGCGGCGAGGTGCAGGGCAACCTCCTCAAGGAAGGCACGGTGGGCGCGGTCCTGGTGCCCGACGAGGAGCCGGTGCTCCAGGCGCTGCGCGAGCAGGGACGCTACGACTTCCCCGTGGAGGTCCGGGCCGAAGTGCACAAGCAGGACCGCGGCTACTTCGCCTCCGACCAGCCCCGGCGCGTCCTCGGGTTCCCCCGCTACCGGGTGTTCCTCTACAACAGCTCGGACCGCTCGGTGGACGCCGACCTGTACGTCTACCTGACCGAGTAGATCGGACCTCCCCCCTCACCCTCTATCCCTCTCCCACCCTCACGGGGGGAGAGGGACGCCCCCACCCCTTCTCGCCGTGTCCGAAGACTCGGCTCGTTGGTCCCGAGTCGGGCCTGCTCGGATGCCTAGTCGTTCTTGCCGACCTGGAGGGCCCGCCAGGAGCGGCCCTCGCGCTCCAGGAGGTCGTGGGAGCGGTCCGGGCCCCAGGTGCCGGCCCCGTAGTTGGGAAAGTCCTCGGGCGGCACGTTCTCGTGGCGCTCGACGATGGGGTCGACGATCGACCAGGCCTGGTCGATCCAGTCGGCGCGGGCGAAGAGCGTCTGATTGCCCTGCATGACGTCGAGGAGAAGCCACGCATAGGCCCGGGGCGGCGAGCCCACGCCGAAGGCGTCGGCGTAGAGGAATCGCGAAGTCACGGGGGTGAGGCGAATGTCGGGGCCCGGCTGCTTGGCGATGAAGGTCTGGAGGATCCCCTCCTGGGGCTGGAGGCGGAAGACCAGGACGTTCTTGCGGATCGGGCGGTCCTCCTCGAGGGGAAACATCAGGTGCGGGGTCGGCTTGAAGTAGACGGCGACCTCGGTGAGCTTCCTCGCCAGCCGCTTGCCGGTGCGCAGGTAGAACGGCACCCCGGCCCAGCGCCAGCTATCGAGCTCCAGGCGCAGGGCGGCGAAGGTCGGGGTGGTCGAGGCGTCGTCGACCCCGTCCTCCGCGCGGTAGCCGGGCACCTCCTCGCCCTCCACGACGCCCGGTCCGTACTGGCCGAGCACGCAGTCCTCCGGGGCGGGCCGGCGGATCGAGCGCAGCACCTTGACCGTCTCGTCGCGCAGGGAGGCCCCGTCGAAATGGACCGGGGGATCGACCGCCGCCATGCACAGGAGCTGGAGAAGGTGGTTCTGCACCATGTCGCGGACCACGCCGGTCTTCTCGTAGAAGCGCGCCCGCGTGCCGATGCCGATGTCCTCGGCGGCGGTGATCTGAACGTGGTCGATGTAGTCCCGGTTCCAGATCGGCTCGAAGGCCGGGTTGGCGAACCGGAAGACGAGCATGTTCTGCACCGTCTCCTTGCCCAGGTAGTGGTCGATCCGGTAGATCTGGTCCTCGTCGAAGGCCGAGCGCAGCTCGCGGTCGAGGGCCCTGGCCGACGCGCGGTCCTCGCCGAACGGTTTCTCGATCACCAGCCGCCGCCACTGGCCGTCCTCCGGCTGGTCACTGGAGCGGCGGGCGAGGCCGGACTCGCCGAGCTGGCCGGCGATGGTGCCGAAGAGCGACGGCGGAGTGGCGAGGTGGAAGAAGGCGTCGCCCCCGACCCCGTGCTCCTCCTGGAGCTCCTCGATCCGGCGGCCGAGCCCCTGGTAGTCGTCGGCCGTGGTCAGGTCTCCTTGCAGGTAGCGGATGCGGGGAGCGAGGCGTTCCCAGACCCGGCGGTCGAAGTCGCAGCCCGCCTCCACCGCCTCGCGCATCCGGCGGCGGAAGCCGTCGTCGCTCCACTCGGAGCGGGCGAAGCCGAGGACAGCGAAGCGGTCGGGCAGGAGGTTGCGCGCCGCCAGCTCGAAGATCGAGGGGAGGAGGTCCTTCCGCGTCAGGTCGCCCGAGGCGCCGAAGACGACCATGACGCAGGGATCTGCAGCGCTCTCGGGGCTCCCCGCGCTCTCGGCCTCCAAGACCGGCGCCCCGGTGGTTTCCTTCACCTCAGCGCTCTCCGCCGTCGGCGCCGTCGCCGCCGTCGCCGCCTTCGCGCCGCACGGCGTGCCCGCCGAACTGGTTGCGCAGCGCCGCGATCACCTTGTAGGAGAAGCGCTCGTCGATCTGGGAGGCGAAGCGCTCGAACAGCGACTGGGTGATGTTGGGCATGGGGATGCCCTGCTCGAGGGCGTACTGGGCGGTCCACCGGCCGGTGCCCGACTCCTCGATGTAGGGAGCGATCCCGGCCAGGTTCTCGCCCTCCTGGTCGAAGGCCCGGGCCAGGAGCTCCAGGAGCCAGGAGCGGATCACCGAGCCGTGGGTCCAGAGGTCGGCGACGCGGCCCAGGTCCACGTCGAAGGGCGAGCGCCGGATGCCCTCGAAGCCCTCGCCGATGGCCTCGAGCATGGCGTACTCGATGGCGTTGTGGATCATCTTCACGAAGTGGCCGGCACCGTTGTCGCCCACCCGGGCGTAGCCGTCCTCCGGGGCGAGGGCGCGGATCACCGGCTCGATCCGCTGGTAGGCCCGCTCCGGGCCGCCGGCCATCATGCAGTAGCCGATCTCGAGGCCCCAGATCCCGCCGCTCATCCCGATGTCCAGGAAGTCGACGCCCCGCTCCCGGCACGCCTTGGCGTTGGCCAGAGTGTCGGTGTAGTGGGAGTTACCGCCGTCGACGATCAGGTCCCCCGCGTCGACCTCGTCCAGGGTCGCGGCGACGGTCTGGTTGGTGGGGCCGCCGTGGGGCAGCATGATCCAGACGGTGCGCGGCGCCTCGAGGCGCGCCACCAGGTCGGCGAGGGACGAGGCCGCCTCGGCCCCGTGCCCCGCGGCGGCCTCGACCGCCTTCGCGTCGAGGTCGTAGGCCACGACCTCGTGGTCCTTCTCCACCAGGCGCTGGACCATGTTGCCGCCCATCTTGCCCAGCCCGATCAGTCCGATTTTCATTGAAAGAGCCTCCTTGCTTTCTTCATGAGCGTGGCCTCGAACCCGCGAGGAGCTCGAAGCTCTCGAGCCTCGTGAAACGCCGCTCCCCCACCCCCGCCGACCGTCGTCGCCGACCCCGGCAGATTGCCTTGTCCAGACGGGTGGATCCACCGGATCACCCCCCTCACCCTCGTTCCCTCTCCCTCCCTCGCGGGGTGAGAGGGACGCCCCCTCCCGGGGTCTCTCTTCAGAGCGCCGATGAGAGTGCTCGGCTGCCTCATGTGAGCTCGTCGACGAGGGTCGCTAGAGCTTCGTCCAGGTCGCCCTCGAGGTGGATCCGCACCACCCGCCGGCCGTGCTCGGCCAGGGATCGGAAGTCCCCCAGCGCTTGGGCCCGGAGGAGGGTGGCGAAGCCGTAGCCCCGCTCCGCGCCGTCCGAGCCCGACCCGGAGCCCGATCCGGAGTCGGGGATGGAGATGTCGTCGCCCCCCGAGCCCGCGGTGAAGATCAAGTAGACGCCGGTGTCCGGGCCGCCCTTGTGGAGCTGGCCGGTCGAGTGGAGGTAGCGCGGGCCGTAGCCCAGGGTGGTGGCCACGCGGTAGCGGTCGCGGACGGCGCGCCGGAGCGTCTCGAGGGACCGGTGGCGCTCCGGGGTGCGCCGGAAGTAGGGGAGCAGGGCCACGTAGTCTCCCGCCCGGGCGCTCGCCAGGAGCGCCGCGATCACCGCGGCCGGCGCCTCTCCTCCGGCCCCCGCGCCGTCGGCCCCACCGCCGGTCCACACCGCCACCTCCCCCGCCTCGGCCGCCGCCGCGGGCTCGTCGAAGCTTCCCCGCTCGCGCCAGGCGGCGAGGAGCTCCCGGGTGTTCTCCTTGCTCTCGGTGACGTTGGGCTCGTCGAACGGGTTGACCCCGAGGATCGCTCCGGCGGTGGCCGTGGCCACCTCCCAGCGGAAGATCTCGGCGCCCAGGTCCAGGCGGTCGTCGAGGGCGATCCGCACCACCGGGTGGCCGGCGTCCTGGAGCGCCTGGAGGCGCCCACGGCGCTCCGGATCGTCCACGCCGGAGAGCTCGAGGGCGACGAACACCCGGTCGGAGCCGTAGTCCTCCGGCGTTCCGAGGGGCTCGCCCTCGACCGGCACCAGGCCCCGTCCCTCCTTGCCCGTGCTCTCGGCCAGGAGCTGCTCGACCCAGTAGGCGAACGGCGCCACCGGCGGATCGATGACGAAGGTCACCTTGTCGCGGCCGGCGCGGGCGTGGAGCCCGAGCACCGTCCCCAGGTGGAGGCCCGGGTTGCGCCCCGGCGGCACGGCGCCGGAGCAGCTCGCCGCCTGGCGCGCGGTGCGCTCCAGGATCTCCTCCAGGTCCAGACCCAGCAGGGCCATGGGCACCAGCCCGAAGTCCGACAGGGCCGAGTACCGGCCGCCGAAGTCGGGCGGGTTCTCGAAGACCCGGCGGAAGCCGTGCTCGCGGGCCTCCTGAACGAGGGGGCTCCCCGGGTCGGTGATAGCCACGAAGCGCTCGCCCACGGAGCCCCCTCCCGATCCCGATGTCGCGCCGGGGAGGCGCTCGCCCAGGCGGGAGAAGAAGTGGCGGTAGAAGCTCAGGGTCTCGGTGGTGGTGCCCGACTTGCTCGACACCACGAACAGGGTGCGCTCGAGGTCGACGGCCTCCTCGCTGGCCCGCACCGCCTCCGGGTCGGTCGAATCGAGGACGTGGAGGTCGGGCCACCCGTCGGCCGGCCCGAAGACCCGGCTCGCGACCTCCGGCCAGAGGCTGCTGCCGCCCATCCCCAAGAGGACGACGTGGGTGAGCCCCGCGTCCTTGACCTCCCGGGCGAAGGCCTGGAGCTCGCCGATCCGCCCGCCGAAGGTGGCCACCGCGTCGAGCCAGCCCAGGCGATTCGAGATCGCCCGGGCGGTTTCCTCGTCGTCGGTCCAGAGCGCCGTGTCGCGGGCGTGGAGGCGCCGGCCGAAGCGCGCCTCGGCGAGGGCCCGGAGGCCGCCGTCCAGGCCCTTGCCCGCGTAGCGCTGCCGAGCGGCGGCGGCCCCCAGGATCGCCTCGCGCTTGGCCTCGAGGGTGCGCATGAGGTCGTCGTACGGGGTCACGAACTTCTCCATCCCCTCGTTGAGGAGCTGCCAGGTGACGGCGTCGACGTCGATCCCCATCTCCTCGAGGTCGTCCAGCAACTGGTGCGCCTCGTCGACGCCCTCCTCGATGGTTCCAGGCGCCACCCGGCCGTGGTCGGCGAAGGCGTCGATGGTCTCGTCGGGCAGGGTGTTGACCGTGTCGGGCCCGATCAGGGGCTCGACGTAGCGCACGTCCCGGTAGAGGGGGTTCTTGGTGCTGGTCGAGGCCCAGAGCACCCGTTGCACCCGGGCGCCCTTCGCCGCCAGAGCCTCCCAACGGGGGCCGGAGAAGATCCGCAGGAAGCTCTGGTAAGCGAGCTTGGCGTTGGCGATGGCGGCACGGCCCAGGAGCCGCTCCGGCCGGGGTCCGTCGCCGGGGGCCGCCCCGGGGCGGATGCGCTGACCCAGGAGGTGATCCACCAGGACGTCGATCCGCGAGAGGAAGAAACTCGCCACCGAGGCGACGCCCGCCACGTCGAGACCTTCGGCGGCTCGCCGTTCGAGGGCGGCGAGGTAGGCGTGGGCGACCTCCTCGTACGCCTCGATCGAAAAGAGCAGGGTGACGTTGACATTGATCCCGCGGTAGAGGCTCTCCTCGATCGCCGGCACGCCCGCCTCGCTGCCCGGGATCTTGATCAGGACGTTGGGCCGGGCAACCGCGTCGAACAGCCGCCGGGCCTCGGCGACCGTCGCCTCCGTGTCGTGGAGCAGGTAGGGCGAGACCTCCAGGCTCACGAAGCCGTCGGCGCCGCCGGACTCGTCGAAGACCGGGCGCAGGACGTCGCAGGCGGAGCGCACGTCGTCCACCGCCAGGTGCTCGTAGATCTCCTCGACCGGCAGGCCCGCCCGCACAAGCTCCTCGATCTGCTCGTCGTATTCCTCGCCACCCGAAATCGCCCGGTCGAAGATCGCCGGGTTGGAGGTGACCCCGCGGAGCCCCGCCTCGCGGACCCGGCGCGCGAGGGCGCCGTTCCGGAGCATCCCCCGGGTGAGGTTGTCGAGCCAGTAGCTCTGGCCGTTCTCGTGGAGTGCGATCAACGGATTCATGGTGCATTCCCTTCCACCGCGCCTCGGGCGCGGCCGATGGTGGTGAGCGTCTCGTCGTGGAGGCTTCCGGCCGCCGCCCGGTCGACCAGCCAGAGCAGATCTCCCGCAGCCGGCCGGACCCCGGCCGCCGGCGCCGCCGACGGCGGCTCGCCGCCCTCGAGGACCCGGGCGAGGGCCCCGGCCTTGGACGCGCCGGAGACCAGGAAGATCACCTGGCGGGCGGCGTTGATCGCCGGCAGAGTGAGGGTGACCCGGGGGTGGGGGAGATCCTTGGGCAAGCAGGTCGCGACCAGGCGGCGGGTCTCGGCGAGGGCCGGGCAGCCTGGCATGAGGGAGGCGGTGTGGGCGTTGTCGCCGAGACCCAGGAGGACCAGGTCGAAGCGTACCCCTGCGGTGGATCCGGCGGAACTGGCGCCGGAACCGGCCCCGGCTTGGACCTCGTCCGGCCCGAGCTCGCAGCGGAGGGTCGCCTCGTAGGCCGCCGCCACCGCCTCGGCGGCGCCGAGCTCCGTCGGCACCGGGTGGATCTGGGCCTCGGGCACCGGCGCACCGACCAGGAGGGTCTCCCGCACCATCCGGTAGTTGCTGTCCGGATCGTCGGGGGGCACCAGGCGCTCGTCGCCCCAGAAGAGCTGAACCCGGTCCCAGGCCACGTCGCCGCGGTGGGGACCCGCCAGCTCCCGATACGTCGGGATCGGCGTGTGGCCACCGGCCAGGGCGACCGCGAAGCGGCCGCGCTCCTCGATCGACGCCTGCGCCGCCCGGGCGAAGGCCGCGGCCGCCTCCTCCGCCAACGCCGGCCCGTCGGACACGACGCGGATCACGCCGCCTCCCGGCGCCGGGCGGCGACCCGCGCCGCCCCGCGGAGCGCCGCCTTGTCGTCCAGGATCACCCGCACGGGGATCGGCTCCAGGAGGTCGCGCATTCGTCCCTTGGCGAGGAACCGCTCGACGAACGGTCCGTCGGGAACCGAGAGCACCTGGAGGATCTCCGGGGCGATGCCGCCGCCCACCCAGACGCCGCCGGTGGCGAGCAACTTGAGGGCCAGATTGCCGGCCTCGGCGCCGAGGAGCCGGCAGAAAAGGTCCAGGCTCTCGACGCAGACTCGGCACGAGCCGTCGAGGGCCGCACGGCTGATGGCGGGGGCAACCTCCCCGCCGGAGGGCGCGTCGGGGACGGGGCAGCCGGTGTCGGCGCCGTGCCTGCGCTCGCTGAGGAAGCGATGGATCGCCTCCAGGCCGGGGCCGGAGACGGCCCGCTCCCAACTCACGTGGCCGTGCTCCCGGGAGAGGTGGACCAGGAGCTCGCGCTCGATCTCGCCGGCCGGGGCGAAGTCCGCATGGCCGCCCTCGGTGGCGAAGGGAAGGTGCTCGGACCCGGTCCAGTAGAGACCCGCCTCGCCCAGGCCGGTGCCGGCGGCGATCAGAGCCCGGTGGCCCCGGGCGTCGCCGCCGGCCCCCGGGTGGATCGTCGCCACGTCGTGGGGGCCGAGGATCGCCACGCTCCAGGCGGCGGCCTCCAGGTCGTTGATTACCGCCACCGGAACGCCCAGGTCCTCGGCGAGGGAGCGCTCATCGACGACCCAGGGCAGGTTGGTGGTCCGGACCCGCCCGTCCGCGACCGGGCCGGCCACCCCGAAGCAGGCCGCCTCGAAGGAGGCGCCGTGCTCGCCGACGAACCGGCCGACCACGGCCGCCAGGCCGTCGTGCTCGGGGCTCGAGTAGACCTTCTCGTCGGTGATCCGGTGGTCGTCCGGATCGACGACCGCCAGGCGGGTGTGGGTTCCCCCGATGTCCCCGGCCAGGACTCGCATCATGTCGTGTCGCTCCGTGAAGTACAGACGTCCCCGGGAACTGGGGCCGAGCCGCGAAGTGGCGCCGACTCACGTGCCGCGTTGGCGCCCGGAGGGAGCGTATCCCGGCGGGGAGACCGGGGGCCGGGAGGCCTGAGCGGGCGTATGGCGGCGGTCAGGGCGGGGGAAGCGCTGAGGGAGGGCTCGAGGGAAGTGCTCACGAGGTACTGGGAGCGTGCAAGGGGCGTTCCGGGTGGGAGGGGGGGGTGGAGCGGTGTGGGGCTCACACGGCCGCGGGCGGGTGGCTGTCTCGGCGGCAAACTGCGCCGGCGAGACACCACGCCGCTCCACGGCCTGCCGCCTCGGTGGTTGGGGCGTAGGAGACGCCGCTCGGGGGGTGGGGGGAGGGGGGATCGGGGTTTGTCGGACTGACCGGCGGGGCCCCGTTCACACCGCCGGCGCGAGGAGGTGGGTGCCCAGCCAGGCGACGGCGCCGATCACCAGGACCGGCACCGCGATGGCCAGGAAGACCGCGAGGACGCCCAGGAGCCCTACGAAGAGGGGCGCGGCGGCGAGGCAGACGACCAGGCCCGCCACGAGGATGAAGGGCAGGAGGATCAGCTTGGCGACGCCGACGGTGACCTTGAGCGCCACCCCCACCACCGCCAGGACGATGGACACGACAATCATGAAACCGACGATGAGGGCGAAGAGGATCGCAAGCTCGATCATGGTCCGGGCACCTCCTGTTCCATCCTACGCCCACCCACCCCGCCGTGTTTCAAACCGCCTGTTCCACCACAGACTCGAAGCGCGTGCGCGGGTGGGGGCGTCCCCTTCCCCCTGTGAGGGTGGGAAGGGGATCGAGGGGTTGGGGGGCGATCCAGTCAATTCGTCCCCTTCCCCCTGTGAGGGTGGGAAGGGGATCGAGGGGTTGGGGGGCGATCCAGTCAATTCGTCCCCTTCCCCCGTGAGGGTGGGAAGGGGATCGAGGGGTTGGGGGGCGATCCAGTCAATTCGTCCCCTTCCCCCCGTGAGGGTGGGAAGGGGATCGAGGGGTTGGGGGGCGATCACCGCCTGGGCTTGTACAACTCCGTCAACGTTCCCTCGAAAGCCTCCGCCGCGAAGGCGACGGTCTCCGAGAGGGTGGGGTGGGGGTGGACGGTGAGGCCGATGTCCGCCGCCTCGCACTGCATCTCGATGGCCAGCGCCACCTCGGCGATCAGTTCGCCGGCACCCGGGCCCACGATGCCGGCGCCGATCACCCGGCCGGTCTCCCGGTCGAAGAGGAGCTTGGTCATCCCCTCGTCCCGCCCCAGACCCAGAGACCTTCCGCTCGCCGACCAGGGGAAGGTCCCCTTGCCGTAGTCGAGGCCCCGGAGCTTCGCCTCCTCCTCGGTGAGCCCGGCCCAGGCCACCTCGGGATCGGTGTAGGCGACCGAGGGAACGACGCGGGCATCGAAGGCGCTGCCCAGGCCGCAGGCGACCTCGGCGGCCACCTTTCCCTGGTGGCTGGCCTTGTGGGCGAGAAGGGGCTGGCCCACGATGTCGCCGATGGCGAAGATGTGCTCCACGTGGGTGCGCTGGTGCTCGTCCACCGGCAGGAAGCCGCGCTCGTCCACCCGGAGGCCCGCGGCCTCGGCGCCGATCCGGTCGCCGTTGGGCCGCCGGCCGACCGCCACCAGGACCCGGTCGAAAAGCTCGGGATCGAGGGCCTTCCCTCCTTCGACGGCACCCTCGAAGTGCACGCGCAGGCCCTCGGCCTCGGCCTCGACTTTCGCCACCTTCGTCTCCAGGCGGATCGCCTCGTAGCGCGCCGCGATCCGCTTGCGGAGCGGCTTGACCAGGTCCGGGTCGGCGCCGGGCATGAGCCGGTCCAGGAGCTCGACGACCGTGATCTTCGAGCCCAGAGCGGCGTAGACGGAGGCCATCTCCAGCCCGATGATGCCGCCGCCGACGACCAGCAGCCGCTCCGGCACGTCTCGGATCTCCAGGGCGCGGGTCGAGTCCAGGACCCGGGGGTCGGCCCAGGGGATCCCCGGAAGCTGGAGCACCCGGGAGCCGGCGGCGACGATGGCGGCGTCGAAGGAGACGGTCCGCCTCTCGCCGTCCGGGCCCTCGACTTCCAGGGTGTGGGGCGAGGTGAAGGTGCCGGTCCCCTGGACGACCTTCACCTTCCGCCGCTTGGCCAGGGAGGCGAGGCCCGAGGTGAGCTTGCCCACCACCTCGTCCTTCCAGCCCCGGAGGGCGTCGAGATCGATCTCCGGCGGGCCGAAGCGGACGCCGCGCTCGGCCATCTCGGCGGCCTCGTCGATCACTCTGGCGGCGTGGAGGAGGGCCTTGGACGGGATGCAGCCGACGTTCAGGCAGACGCCGCCGAGGGTCGGGTGGCGCTCCACCAGCACCACTTCGGACCCCAGGTCGGCGGCCCGGAAGGCGGCGGTGTAGCCGCCCGGGCCGGCGCCCAGCACCAGGACCTGGGCGTGGAGGTCGGCGGCAGCGGGCTTCGGACGAGCGGCCGGGGCAGGGCTCGGGGCCTTCGTGGGCTCCTCGGCCTCCTCGTCGAGCTCGAGGACGACGATGGCGTCGCCCTGGGAGACCTGGCCGCCGGCCGCCACCAGCACCTCGCGGACCGTCCCCGCCTCGGGCGAGGGCACGTCCATGGACGCCTTGTCGCTCTCCAGCGTGATCAGCCCGTCGTCGACAGCCACGTGATCGCCGGGCGCGACGAGCACCTCGATGACGTCGACGGCCTCGAAGTCGCCGATGTCGGGAACAGGGATGACGTGGGTCTTGGCCATGGACGCGGGAGAGCCTTCCTTCACAGCAACAGGCGGCGGATGTCGCCCAGGACGGTTGCCAGGTAGGTGGTGAAGCGGACGGCGGCGGCGCCGTCGATCACCCGGTGGTCGTAAGAGAGCGACAAGGGCATCAGGAGCCGGGGCACGAAGGCACCGTCGCGGTAGACCGGGCGCCACTCCATCCGGGAGACGCCCAAAATCGCCACCTCCGGCCAGTTGACGATGGGGGTGAAGGCGGTGCCCCCGATTCCGCCGAGACTGGAGATCGTGAAGGTGCCGCCCTCGAGCTCCTCGAGCTTGAGCTTGCGCGAGCGCGCCCGCTCGGCCAGGTCGGCCACCTCGGCCGCGAGCTCGAAGAGGCCCTTGGTGTCGGCGTCACGCACCACCGGCACCACCAGGCCGGCGTCGGTGTCCACGGCGACGCCGACGTGGAAGTACTTCTTGAGGACCAGGGAGTCGCCGGCGGCGGCCAGGGAGGCGTTGAAACGTGGAAACTCCCGGAGCGCCGCCACCACGGCGTGGATCAGGAAGGGGATCGGCGAGAGCCTCACTCCACGGCGCTTCGCCTCCTCGGCCTGGGCCTTGCGGAAGGCCTCGAGGTCGGTGACGTCGGCCTCGTCATGCTGGGTGACGTGGGGGATGGTCACCCAGGCCCGGTGGACGTTCATTCCGGTCAGGCGCTGGATCTTCGAGAGCTCTTCCGTCTCGACCTCGCCCCACTTCGCGAAGTCGATCTCGGGCAGCTCGGGCAGGGCCAGGCCGGGGCCGGCGCCGCCCGCCTCCTGGACCTCGCCGAGCCGCTTCTGGACGTAGATCCTCACGTCGTAGCGCACGATGCGGCCCTTGCGCCCCGAGCCCTCGACCCGCGCCAGGTCCACACCGAGCTCGCGCGCGTAGTGGCGCACCGCCGGGCTGGCGTAGACCTTGCCGAAAGCCTCCTCGTCCACGTCGTCGTCCAGGGGCCGGAGCTCCTCCTCCTCGTCCAGGAGGGGGATCGCCGGGCGCGGGCCGGCCGCCCGTTCCCTCCGCCGCTGCCGGGTCGCCAGGCGGGCCTCGTGCCCGTCGGAGCTCCTCGCCTCGGTGGGCTCGGAGGCCCGGTCCTGGGCTTCCGCCTCGTCCTCGTCGACGGGGTGGGGGGGCCGGGAGCGCGGAGCCGGCTCGGCCGACGCGCGGGCCGGCCGCTTCGCGGGCTGGGCAGGCTGGGCGGGCGCGTCGGGCTCGAGGGTGACGATCACGTCGCCCTGGGAGACCTTGCCGCCCGCCTCCACCCTCACCTCCCGAACCGTCCCCGCCTCGGGTGACGGCACGTCCATGGAGGCCTTGTCGCTCTCCAGCGTGATCAGCCCGTCGTCGACGGCCACGTGATCGCCCGGCGCGACGAGCACCTCGATGACGTCGACCTCGTCGAAGTCGCCGATGTCCGGGACCCGGATTTCCTCGGTCTTAGGATTCATCGGATGCCCCCCGCATCCCCTCGATCCCCTTCCCTCCCCACGGGGGGGAAGGGGACGGTTGACCGGATGCCCCCCGCATCCCCTCGATCCCCTTCCAAGCTCGGGCTCCACCAAGAACAGGGCTGGTTCGTCACGACTTTCCCCTCGTCATACCGTCCACGGGTCGGGCTTCTCCGGGTCCACGTCGAGGATCTTGATCGCCTTGGCGACCTGGGAAGCGTCGAGGGTGCCTTCGTCGGCCAGGGCTTTGAGGGCGGTGAGGGCGACGGCGGTGCGGTCCACCTCGAAGAACCGCCGCAGGGCTTCCCGGGTGTCGCTGCGTCCGAAGCCGTCGGTACCCAGCACGCTGTAGCGCCGCGGCACCCAGGCACGGATCTGGTCGGGGAAGGTGCGCATGTAGTCGGTGGCCGCCACCACCGGGCCGCGGGTGTCCTCCAAGCACTGCTCGACCCAGCTCTTGCGCGGCTCCTCGGTGGGGTGGAGCCGGTTCCAGCGATCGACCGCCAGGCCCTGGCGCCGGAGCTCGGTGAAGCTGGTGGCGCTCCACACGTCGGCGTCCACTCCGAGCTCGGCCTCCAGGAGCTCGGCGGCGGCGATCACCTCCCGCAGGATCGCCCCCGAGCCCAGGAGCTGCACGCGCGCCTTCTTCTTGCCGCCGCTCTTGCGGATCCGGTACATCCCCCGCAGGATGCCCTTGCGCGCCCCCTTGGGCAGAGGCGGATGCTCGTAGTTCTCGTTGAGGGTGGTGATGTAGTAGAAGACGTTCTCCCGCTCCGCGTACATCCGGCGCAGACCCTCGTGGATGATCACCGCGACCTCGTAGCCGTAGGTCGGGTCGTAGGCCACGCAGGTGGGGATGACCGACGCCTGGACGTGGCTCTGGCCGTCCTCGTGCTGAAGACCCTCGCCGTTGAGCGTGGTCCGCCCCGAGGTGCCGCCGATCAGGAAGCCCCGGGCCTGCATGTCGGCGGCGGCCCAGGCCAGGTCGCCGATGCGCTGGAAGCCGAACATGGAGTAGAAAGCGAAGAAGGGAACCATCTGGACGCCGTGGTTGGCGTAGGAGGTGCCGGCGGCGGCCCAGGTCGAGAACGCCCCGGCTTCGGTGATCCCCTCCTGGATGATCTGGCCGTCCTCCTCCTCGCGGTAGTAGAGGAGCTGCTCGGCGTCGACCGGCTCGTAGAGCTGGCCGACCGGCGAGTAGATGCCGGACTGGCGGAACAGGCCCTCCATGCCGAAGGTGCGGGCCTCGTCGGCGACGATCGGCACCACGTGGCGGCTCATCTTGGAGTCCCGCAGCAGGACCGTCAGGATGCGCACGAAGGCCATGGTGGTCGACATCTCGCGCCCCTTCGAGCCATCGAGGACCAGCTTGAAGGCGTCCAGGTCGGGGATCTCGAGGGGCGGGGCGTCGGTCACCCGGCGCGGCATCCAGCCGCCCAGGGCGTCGCGCCGCTGCTTGAGGTACTTGAACTCCTCCGAGTCCTTGGGCGGACGGTAATAGGGGATGTCGGCGATCTCGTCGTCGGGGATCGGAACCCGGAAGCGGTCGCGGAAGCTCTTGAGCTCCTCGACGTCCATCTTCTTCTGCTGGTGGGTGATGTTGAGGCCCTCACCCGCCTCGCCCATGCCGTAGCCCTTGATCGTGTGGGCCAGGATCACCGTCGGCGTGCCCCGGTTGGAGACCGCCTCCTGGTAGGCGGCGTAGACCTTGAACGGATCGTGGCCGCCCCGTTTGAGGTTCCAGATCTCCTCGTCGGTCATGTTGGCGACCATCTCCTCGAGCTCCGGATAGGCGCCGAAGAAGTGCTCGCGGACGAAGGCTCCGTGCTTCGCGGCGTACGCCTGGTAGTCGCCGTCGAGCACCTCCATCATCCGCTTCTTGAGCAGGCCCTTCTTGTCCTTGGCGAGGAGCGGGTCCCAGCTCCGCCCCCAGACCAGCTTGATCACGTTCCAGCCCGCGCCCCGGAAGAGGGTCTCGAGCTCCTGGATGATCTTGCCGTTACCGCGCACCGGCCCGTCGAGGCGCTGGAGGTTGCAGTTGACGACGAAGGTCAGGTTGTCCAGGCGCTCGCGGGCGGCGAGCGAGATCGCCCCCACCGCCTCCGGCTCGTCCATCTCGCCGTCGCCCAGGAAGGACCACACGCGGCGGGCGCCGGCGTCGAGGATGCCCCGCTTGTGGAGGTACTTCATGAAGCGGGCCTGGTAGATCGCCGAGATCGGCCCCAGCCCCATGGACACCGTGGGAAGGCACCAGAAGTCCGGCATCAACCAGGGGTGGGGATAGGAGGACAGCCCCGGAGTCTCGACCTCGCGGCGGAAGTTGTCCAGATCCTCCTCGTCGAGGCGGTACTCGAGGAAGGCGCGGCTGTAGATCCCCGGCGAGCTGTGGCCCTGGAAGTAGACCAGGTCGCCTCGGCCCTTCTCGTTCGGGGCGTGGAAGAAGTTGTTGAAGCCGATCTCCCAGAGGTTGGCGACCGACTGGTAGCTGGCGATGTGGCCGCCGAGACCGGGGAAGCGCTTGTTGGCGCGCACCACCATGGCCACGGCGTTCCAGCGGATCAGGCTCTTGATCCGGCGCTCGAGGTCGTGGTCGCCCGGCCGGTGGGCCTCCCTCTCGGGGGGGATGGTGTTGATGTACTCGGTGGTCAGGGTGAAGGGGATCTGACCGCTCTCCCGGTGGAAGCGCTCGCCCAGGCGCTCGATCAGGTACCGGGCGCGGGCCGGGCCGTCGTGGCGGAGCACCGCCTCGAGAGCCTCGAGCCACTCCCGGGTCTCGCGAGGGTCGATGTCTTGCCGCTTGGGATCGTCAGCCATGGGCGCTTCCTCGGGGGATGGTTCGGACCGGCCGGCGACCACCGCCGGACGGGGCCGCGGGGGCCTGCGGTCGAGGGTGCTGATTATGCCAAATGGATGCCGCCGGGGGGGCGAGAGCCGGACGGAGGCGCCCTCTCCTCCTCTCGAGGGTGAGGAGATGGTCGGGGTACAAAGCGATATCTATGGCGTCACCTCGTTAGAATGTCGTCATGCCTTCAGGTCAGGGCCCCCCGGGGCTCTATGTGCATGTGCCGTTCTGCTCGGCGATCTGCCCGTACTGCGACTTCGCGGTGACCCGCGATGCGCCGGTTCGGCACGCCATCTACGTCGAGTGCCTTCTCGCCGAGATCGCCCTCTGGCGAGCTGGCTGGCAGGGCGGGGTCTTCGACACCCTCTACTTCGGAGGCGGCACGCCGTCGCTCCTCGCGCCAGGGGAGATCGCGAACGTGCTCAAGGCGCTGCGCGCCGACCTGTCCGTCGTGCCCGACGCCTGGATCTCCCTCGAGGCCAACCCGGAGGACGCGCGCCCGAGCCACCTCGCCGCGCTGCGGGAGCTGGGGGTGCGGACCCTGTCGCTGGGCGTCCAGTCGTTCGACGAGAAGGCGCTCAAGTTCCTGGGGCGGCGCCACTCGCCGGAGGAGGCGCGCCGGAGCGTCGAGGCGGCCCTCCACGCGGGGTTCGACACGGTGTCGGTCGACCTGATCTTCGGGTTGCCCGAGGAACACCAGGACCTCGCGTCGCTCACCCGGACGCTGGAGCAGGCGGTGGCCCTGGGGCCGCAGCACGTCTCCTGCTACCAGCTCACGGTGCACGAGGAGACGCCGTTCGGTCGGGGGGTCGAGCGCGGGGTGATCCGCGAGCTGCCGGAGGGGCGGCAGGCGCGGGCCTACGAGCGGGTGGTGGAGGTGCTCACGAGGGCCGGCTACGCGCCGTACGAGGTGTCGAACTTCGCCTTGACCCCCGAGCACCGCTCGCGGCACAACCGGAAGTACTGGGATCACTCGCCCTACCTGGGACTGGGGCCATCGGCGCATTCGTTCGACGGCCGGCGGCGGTGGTGGAACGAGCGCTCGCTCGCGGAGTGGTCGGCGAAGGTGGCGGCGTGGGAACGGCCGGTGGCGGGGGTGGAGGAGCTGTCGGAAGCGGATCTGGCGCTGGAGAGGCTGATGCTGGGGTTGCGGACGGTGGAGGGGGTGGATCTGGCGGGGTTTCGGGAGCGGTTCGGGGTGGATCTGGTGGCGGCGAACGGCGAGCTGGTGGCGGAGCTGGAGGACGGGGGTTTGGTGGTGGTGGAGGGGGGGCGGCTGCGGCCTACTGTGCGGGGGTTGGCGGTGGCGGACGGGTTGCCGGCGGGGTTCACGGTGACGGGCGACGGTGGGTAGCGGGGCGGGGCCGATGGAGCGGAGGTGGGGTACCGACGGCCCGGTCCCGGTAAGGGTTCGGCGGCAGACTGCGCCGGCGAACCCTCCCCGGGGCCCGGGCCTGCGTGAACCGGCTGCCGCGGAGTCCGGTGGCACCCACCCGCTCCCCCTCCCCGCCGGTTGACGGAACGGCCGGCAGCTTGGAGGAGAGAGGGGTGGATCGGCGGGATCGGACTCCCTCTCGGCGAAGGGAGTCGAATAGGCCGACCCGGGTCGGCGAAGGCGGGCGGGGGCGTCCCCTTCCCCCCTCGAGGGAGGGAAGGGGATCGAGGGGTTGCGGGGGTGATCCGATCAGTACCTATAATGCTCCGGTTTAAACGGGCCCTCCTGCGGCACTCCGATGTAGTCGGCCTGCTCCGGCGTCAGCTTGGTCAGCTCGACCTGGAGGTGGGCCAGGTGGAGGCGGGCTACCTCTTCGTCCAGGTGCTTGGGGAGGACGTAGACCTGGCGCTCGTACTGGTCCGGGTGCAGGGTGAGCTCGAGCTGAGCCAGGACCTGGTTGGTGAAGCTGGCCGACATGACGAAGCTGGGGTGGCCGGTGGCGCAGCCCAGGTTGAGGAGGCGGCCTTCGGCGAGGACCAGGATGGAGTGGCCGTCGGGGAAGACGAACTCGTCGTACTGGGGCTTGATCTGGATGCGCTCGATGCCCGGGATCTTCTTCAGGCCCGCCATGTCGATCTCGTTGTCGAAGTGCCCGATGTTGCCCACGATCGCCTTGTCCTTCATCCGGCTCATCTGCTCGGCGGTGATGACGTCCCGGTTGCCGGTGGCGGTCACGAAGACGTCGGCGCGCTCCAGGACGCTCTCCAGGGTCCGGACCTCGAAGCCCTCCATGGCGGCCTGGAGGGCGCAGATCGGGTCGATCTCGGCGATCACCACCCGGCAGCCCTGGCCCCGTAGGGACTGGGCGCAGCCCTTGCCCACCTCGCCGTAGCCGCAGACCACGGCGAGCTTGCCCGAGAGCATGGTGTCGGTGGCCCGGTTCAGGCCGTCGATCAGCGAGTGGCGGCAGCCGTAGATGTTGTCGAACTTCGACTTGGTCACCGAGTCGTTGACGTTGATCGCCGGGAACAGGAGGGTCCCCTCCTTGGCCATCCGGTAGAGGCGGTGGACGCCGGTGGTGGTCTCCTCGGAGACCCCGCGCAGGGTCGCTGTGGTGCGTGCCCAGCGGCCGGAGTCGCGCTCGAGCTCGCGGCGCAGGAGGTCGAGGATTTCGCCCCACTCCTCGGGCTCGGTGTCGGCGTCGAAGGCCGGGACGGCCCCGGCGCGCTCGTACTCCAGGCCCTTGTGGACCAGGAGGGTGGCGTCGCCGCCGTCGTCGACGATCTGGTCGGGGCCCGTGCCGTCGGGCCACATGAGAGCCTCGCCCGTGCACCACCAGTACTCATCGAGGGTCTCCCCCTTCCAGGCGAAGACCGGCGTGCCCTTCGGGTCCTCGGCCGTGCCGCCCGTCTCCGGCCGGCCCACCACCACCGCGGCGGCGGCCGAGTCCTGGGTCGAGAAGATGTTGCACGAGACCCAGCGCACGTCGGCGCCCAGCTCGGTGAGGGTCTCGATGAGCACGGCGGTCTGCACCGTCATGTGCAGGCTGCCCATGATCTTGACCCCGGCCAGGGGCTTGGTGACGCCGTGCTCCTTGCGCACGGCCATGAGGCCGGGCATCTCGTGCTCGGCAAGGCGGATCTCCTTGCGGCCGAGCTCGGCGAGGGCCAGGTCGGCCACCTTGTAGGCCGGTCGGCCGGCCGCCTTCGCGGCTTCGAACGGGTGCTGCTTCGTGTCCATTGCGACGGTCATGGTGCGCTCCTCTCGTTTCGAGTCTGTATGGGGTCTCGGTGGCTTCTCGATGGAAGTTCGCAGGGCGGGCCGGGGCCTGCCCTACGCTGCGTTCTGTGTCGTCTCCTGCGTTTTCCTCTTGCGGGCGGTGGCCGCGAACAGGGTCGGTCCCTTGGCCTCCGGGTCGGGCGGCAGCGGCTCGAGGCGCAGGCCCTCGAAGCCGGCCGCGGCGGCCCACCGGCCGAGCTGACGGCGGTCGAAGCCGAGCCAGACGTGGCCCATCTCCTGCCGGTACTCCTGGCGCTCGTGGGGGTTCATGTCGACCACCAGGAGCCGCCCGTCGGCGGCGAGACCGCGGGCGGCCTCCGCCAGGACCCGAGGTGGCTCGGCCACGTGGTGGAGCACCAGGAAGAGCACCGCCGCGTCCAGCTCGCCGTCGGCGAGGGGCAGGCTCTCCAGCTCGCCCTCGCGCACCTCGACGTTGGCGTGGCCGCCGAGGCGCTTGCGGGCCGCCGCCAGCATGGCGGGCGAGGCGTCGATCGCCACCACCCGCCGCACGAACGGCGCCAGCGCCGCCGAGGCCAGCCCGGTGCCGCAGCCCAGGTCCCCGACGGTCCAGCTCTCGTCCAGCAGCCCCAGAAGCGGTCCGGGGCCCGCCTGGCGGCCGAACAGATCGTGGCGCAAGCGGTCCCACTCTCCGGCCGATGAGAGGAAGAACTCCCGGGACCGGGTGACCCGCTCGACCAGGACCGTCTCCAGGCGCTGCGCGTCCTGGGTCGCCTCCGGCAGGGCTGCCAATTCGGATCGGATCACCCGCCAGAGGCGGAGCCGCCCGCCGTCCAGCCGGGCCGGATCGAGCTGGTACAGCCGGCTCGTCCCGTCCGGGCGGTAGCCGAGCCACCCGGCGTCGGCCAGTACCTTGAGATGCCGGCTGACCGTCGACTGGGGCGCCTGGAGCACCGTGCACAGCTCCGAGACGGCGAGCTCCTGCCCCTCGAGGGCGAGCAGGAGGCGGCCGCGGGTCGAGTCGGCGAGGGCGCTGAGATCTTGGAAGACCTGGTCCGATCCGTTCATCCGGATTGCAGGATATATGCGATGGCGCGGGCTGTCAAGGGTTGCCGGGTAGTTGGGACGGCAGGATGAGTGGGCCGGGGCGGAGCGGGGCTCCCGTCCTCCGGCTCGGCTCGGCGTGCCTGGACTTCGAGCGGGGGCCTCGCCTGCCAGCTCTTCGCACGGGCCGCGGTCGGTGCCCTCCTACCGCTCGGTGCGCTCGTGCTCGCGCTGACACCTCCGGACGGGAGCCCCGCTCCGCCCCTCCGTTCGTCGGCGAATGAAGCAGCTCCCCCCCCGCCCGCGCTGGGTGGGGAGAGAAGGGGGGATCGACGGCGGCGGTTGTTGGAACAGGCTTGGACCCAGACCGACCTCAACCAAGGAAACAGGGCAGCGCCGGAGTGCCTGTCACTTCGAACGGCGCCGATAGATCTCCGTCGCTCCACGGAGCCCGGCCCCGAGACCCGAGGACTGGATGTCCCAAAGTTCCTGCGCCGAAGAGTCCGACCCGGAGGGCCGGGGGGGCACGCCCGGAGGATGTCGAGGGCCGCGCTCAACGGAGCTTCGTGGAGTCCGAACCGGGCCATGCGCGGGCTGAGCCGAAGCGCGAGCCCGTGCCCTCCGAAGTCCGATCAGCTCGTGCTGCCCCTCCCGGCGTGCCCCTCCGGCCCGTGTGCATACTTCTTCTCCCCGGCCGTCACCGCGACGGGGAGCTTGTTGCCCGGGGGCGGCAGGGGGCAGGTCGCGTAGGGCGTGAACGAGCACGGCGGGTTGTAGGCCCGGTTGAAGTCCAGCACCACCCGACCGTCCGGGCCCGGCGCCTCGGCGTACAGAAACCGCCCGCCGCCGTACGTCAGCCGGCCGTTGGTCGGATCGCCGAAGACGATGAACAGCTCGTCGGAGCCGTCTTCCAGGATCGGGTGGAGGCTGAACGTGCGGCCGTTTCCACCGGGCAGCTCGAAGGTCAGCGTGCCGGGTGAGGGCACGTTCTCCACCTGACCCAGCACGTTGGGCACCGGCACCGTGGCGCCCTCGACGCGCTCCAGGTGCGCCTCGACCTTCCAGGCGGGATCGATCGAGAAGTAATCGAGGCCCGTGAACCCCTTCCGCGCTGGACTCTCGGCGTCCTTGACCCGGATCCCGACCCGGTCGCCGCGCTGGATCACGTAGAACCGCAGGCTGCCAAGGCTGAGGACCGTGGGCTTGCCTTCGGCGTCGCTGGCGAGGACCTTCCCCGCCACCGGCTCCTTCGGGGCGTCCGCCAGGGAGATGTGGGCTCCCGGTGCCGGGTCGATCGTGACGTTGCCGTCCACGAGATGGAAGGTGCCGGCGTGGTTGGGCGCCTTCTCCGGGAAGATGAGGGAGTTGTCGGGGGTGCTGCCGAAGGTGTTGTCCCCCGGCTCGAGCCAGTAGAGGCCGACCAGGGAGAGCCAGCCGTTCTCCGCGGTCAGCGAGCCGAGCCGCTGGTCACGCCACGCCTCGATCTCGGTCACGTAATCGGCCGGAGTGCCGGGGACCGCCACGGGCGCCTCGGCGCCGGACCCGGAAGCCGGGTCGGCGGGAGAGGCCGCCGCGGGCGGCGCGCCGTCCCCGGGCGGGTCGGCCGGCGGATCGGTCTTGTGGGAGCAGGACGTCAGGGTCACGACGAGAGCGGGGGCGACGATCAGGGCGGCGAGCGGCCACAGACCGGCACGGGAGCGCCGGGCGCTCGAAGCGGGGCTCACGGCGGGGGTCACTCCGGGGTCTTGTCGGCTTCGACCTGCTCACAGAGCCGCGCCAGGCAGCGGCTCGCCAGCTTGCGGACGCTCGATTGGCAGTACCCCAGGCGCTCGGCGACTTCCGACGGGCTGTGGCCCATGAGGTAGCGCATGCGCAGAAGGTCCTGGTGGCGGGAGGGGAGGTTCTCGATGAGGTTGTCGAGATCCCACCGCATGTGCTCCCGCTCCTGGGGCGGATCTTCCGGCTCGGAGAGGAGCTCGAGGGCCACGGCGTCGACCGCCGTGCACAGGCTGCCGCGGCGGCGGCGCCAGTAGATCAGGCAACGGTTCTTCAGGGTGACGACCAGCCAGGCTTCGGGGTTCTTGATCCGCTCCCACTTGAGGACCGTGGCCAGGAGAGCTTCCTGGAGGATGTCCTCGGCGTCCTCGGGGGGAACCTGGTAGCGGTAGAGGATCTGCTTGAGCCGCGGCCTCAGGCGCTCGAGCAGAGCGTCGAAGGATTCCTCTTCCAAAGGTTGGTCGATCGCCGACATGTCGGTCTCCGCGGAAGGCTTGGAACAATTACCTTACCGCATCTCGGGGCTTCGTGTCCCGCCATGCACCCGAAACGGTGAAATTCAGCCCTGACGAGGCACAGTCGCTCTGGGAAAGCCTTTGTAAGGGTAACCCTGCGGCATGCGCAGAAATTCCAGCCGGCCATCACAGACTGCAAGAAGCCGGCGAGGCGCCGAGGCGGCGGCATCCCCTTCCCCGAGCACAACGCTCCACGCTGTGGTGCCCGGGGGTGGACCCACCGAGGCGGGAGGCGGCGTCCCCTTCCCCCCTCGGGGGTGGGAAGGGGATCGAGGGGTTGCGGGGGGGGACCCGATCAGAAGAATCCGAGCTCCAGCCGCGCCGCTTCCGACATCATGCCCGGGTTCCAGGCCGGGTCCCAGACGATCTCCACCTCCGCCCGTTCGACCCCGGCGACCCCTTCGACCCGCTGCTGGACCTCCCCTGGAAGCGAGCCCGCCACGGGGCAGGCCGGCGAGGTGAGGGTCATCTTGACGTGGACCGTGCGGGTGGCCTCGTCGACGGCGAGGTCGTAGACCAGGCCGAGCTCGTAGATGTCCACCGGGATCTCGGGGTCGTAGACCGACTTCAGCGCCCGGATCACCCGATCTTCGAGGCCGGGGACGTCCTGCCGGGGCGTCTCCGGGGCGGCCGGTGCCGGCGCTGGGTCTGGGTCGTCGGAGGCCACCGGCCCGGCGGGTGCCTCGGCCGGGGCCGCCGTCTCCTCGTCGCCGGGGTCGGGCTCGAGCTGCATCGGGTTGTTGCTGTAGGGCATGTCAGTCCTCGGTGGTCACGGCATCGGCGGCCACGGTGGCCTCGTCGAGGGCCGCCGCCAGGGTGTGCCAGGCAAGGGTCGCGCACTTGACCCGCATCGGGTAGTCCTTGACCCCGGAGAAGACGGCCAGCTTGCCAAGCTCCTCCGGGGTCACCCCGTCGCCGTTCTCCTCGGTGAGGAGCGCCCGGAACCGCGCGACCAGGTGGCGCGCGTCGGCGACGCTGCGCCCCTTGACCACGTCGGTCATCAAGGAGGCCGACGCCTGGGAGATGGCGCACCCCGAGCCCTGGAAGGAGAGATCGGTGATGCGATCCCCCTCGAGCTCGGCGTAGATGTCCACCACATCGCCGCACAACGGGTTGTCGCCGTGGGCGTGGCGGTCGGGATGCTCGATCGCCCGGAAGTTCCGGGGGCTCTTGTTGTGGTCCAGGATCACCTCCTGGTACAGGTCGCGAAGATCGCTCATACGCCGAACATCTCCTGGGCTTGGCGCACCGCCTCCGCCAGCACCTCCACTTCGTCGTGGGTGTTGTACAGGGCGAAGGAGGCCCGGGCGGTGGCCGGGACGCCGAAACGCTTCATGACGGGCTGGGCGCAGTGGTGTCCGGCGCGGACCGCCACCCCCCGGCCGTCGAGGAGGGTCCCCAGGTCGTGGGGGTGGATGCCATCCACGGTGAACGAGATTACCGCCGCGCGCTCGGGTGCGGTGCCCACGAGGTGGACCCCGGGGATCGCCGAGAGGGCCTCGACGGCGTGGGCTATGAGCGACTCCTCGTGAACCGCCAGGGCCGGGCGGTCGAGGCCGTCCAGGAAGTCGAGGGCCGCGGCCAGGCCGGCCGCCCCTTCGATGTTCGGGGTGCCGGCCTCGAAGCGGGTCGGCGGGTCGGCGAAGGTGGTGCCCTCGAAGGAGACGGAGCGGATCATGATCCCGCCGCCGAGCATCGGGGGCATCTCGGCCAGGTGCTCGCGCCGGCCCCAGAGCACGCCGATGCCGCTCGGACCGTACACCTTGTGACCCGAGAAGGCGTAGAAGTCGCAGCCCAGGGCCTGGACGTCGACCGGCAGGTGGGGCACCGCCTGGGCGCCGTCCACCAGGACCGGGACCTGGTGGGCGCGGGCCATCTCCACGATCTTCCGGATCGGGTTGACCGTGCCCAGTGCGTTCGAGACGTGGCTGACCGCCACCATCCGGGTCCGCGGCGAGAGCGCCCGCTCGAGGTCGTCCAAGTCGAGGACGCCCCGATCGTCGATGGCCACCGGGCGGACGGTCGCCCCCGCCTCGCCGCAGACGATCTGCCAGGGCACGATGTTGGCGTGGTGCTCCATCCAGGAGACCGCCACCTCGTCGCCGGGGGCGAGCCGGGGGAGGAGGAAGCTCCGGGCCACCAGGTTGATGGACTCGGTGGTGCCGTGGGTGAGGACGACCTCCTCCGGGGAGGCGGCGCCCAGAGCGCGGGCGGACCGCGTCCTGGCGCCCTCGTAGGCCGCCGTCGCGCGCTCGGCCAGGGTGTGGACCCCGCGGTGGATGTTGGAGCAGTCCCGGGTGTAGAAGCGCTCGACCGCCTCGATCACCGCCCGCGGCTTCTGGGTGGTGGCGGCGTTGTCCAGGTAGACCAGGGGCCAGCCGTGGACCTCCTGGTGGAGGGCCGGGAACTCGGCCCGGACGGCCTCGACGTCGAACGGCGTCGCCACCTCGGGTTTGCTGACTGTGGCCTGGCTCATCGCACGACCCTCAGATGGCTTGCCGAACCACTTCTCCCTTCGGCAGGCGGGTGAAGAGGAACTCCTCGAGGTCGCGGCGCAGCTCGGGCACCTTGATCCGGCCGACGATGTCGCTGGCGAAGGCGTAGACCAGCAGGCTCCGGGCGGCCTCCTTGCCGATGCCCCGGGAGCGCAGGTAGAAGACCGCGTCGTCGTCGAGCTGGCCCACCGTCGAGCCGTGGGTGCACTTGACGTCGTCGGCGAAGATGAGGAGCTGAGGATTCGAGTTGACCAGCGCCTGTTCCGACAGGAGCAGGTTCTGGTTGGATTGCTTGGCGTCGGTCTTCTGGGCCCCGCGGTGGACGTGGATCAGACCGTTGAACACGGCCCGCGAGCGCCCCTCGAGGATCCCCTTGAAGAGCTCGAAGCTGTGGCAATGAGGCTTGGCGTGCTCGACCCGCATGTGGTGATCGACGAACTGCGAGCCCCGGACCATGTAGAGGCCGTTCAGGACCGAGTCCGAGCCCTCGCCGTCGAGGAGGGTGTTGACGTCGTTGCGCACCAGGGCGCCGCCCAGTGAGATCGAGTGCAGAGCGTAGCTCGACGAGCGCCCCTGGTAGAGCTGGAAGCTCGCCATGTGGTAGGCGGCCGTGGACTCCTGCTGCATCTTGTAGTGGTCGAGGACCGAGCCGTCGCCGCACACTACCTCGGTGACCGGACAGGTGAAGTACTCGGCCCCCTCGGGGCCGGCGAAGGTCTCGACCACCGTCGCCTGGCTCGCCTCGTCGAGGACCACCAGGCTGCGGGGGAAGGTGACCGCCGGACGGCCTTCAGCGTCGGTGGCGCCGGTGGAGAGGTAGAGCAGGTGGATCGGCTCCTCCATCACCGCGCCCTTGGGCAGGTGAAGGAAGGCGCCGTCGGCCATGTAGGCGGTGTTGAGCGCCACGAAGGGCTGCTCGTCGAAGGCGGCGTGGCGGGCCAGGTGCTTCTCCACCAGCTCGCCCTGCTCTTGGAGGGCGTCGCCCAGGCCTCCGAGGACGGTCCCGGGAGGCAGGGCGCCCGTGTCCGAGAGCTCGGGCCGGAGCCGGCCGTCGACGAAGACCAGGCGGGCCCGCGCGCTCTCGAAGAGCCACGGCTCCACCAGGTGGCCGGCGGCGGCGGCGGCGCCCACCTCGGGCCGGTGGAACTCCCGCCGGGAGATGGGGGCGACGTTGGTGAAGCGCCACTCCTCCTGGCGGATCGACGGGAAGCCGAGCTCGGCGAAACGCTCCATCGCCCGCCGGCGGACCTCTCCGACCGCCGCCGGCTCGCGGCCGGAGCGGGAGCGGGCGAAGGCCTCGAAGCCCTCCAGCCAGGCGCTCTCCGAGACTCGGGGCTTGGCGTTCGCGACCGTCATCGACCCGACCTCACGCGCTCACTCCCGCCGGCCGGGCTGAGGCCCTGCCGGCCCGGCGCGCGGTCTCCTCCGCCTGGCCGTAGCCCTTCTCCTCGAGCTCCTCGGCGAGCTCGGGGCCGCCGGTCTGGACGATCCTGCCGTCGACCAGCACGTGGACCACGTCGGGGACGATGTAGCTCAGGAGCCGCTGGTAGTGGGTGATGACCAGGAACGCCCGCTCGGGGCTGCGCAGGCTGTTGACGCCGTCGGCGACGATGCGCAGGGCGTCGATGTCGAGGCCGGAGTCGGTCTCGTCGAGGATCGCCAGGGTCGGGTCGAGCACCGACATGTGGAAGATCTCGTTGCGCTTCTTCTCGCCGCCGGAGAAGCCCTCGTTGACCGGCCGGTTGAGGAGCCCCTGGTCCATTTTGACCAGCTTCATCTTCTCCCGCACCAGGGCCAGGAAGTCCATGGCGTCCACCTGGGGCTCGCCCCGGTGCTTGCGGATGGCGTTGAGCGCCGCCTTCAGGAAGTAGGTGTTCGACACCCCGGGGATCTCCACCGGGTACTGGAACGCGAGGAAGATGCCTTCGCGCGCCCGCTCCTCGGGGGCCATCTCCAGCAGGTCGCGGCCCTTGTAGCGGACCTCGCCGGCCGTGATCTCGTACTCTTCGCGGCCGGCCAGCACCTGGGCGAGGGTCGACTTGCCCGAGCCGTTGGGTCCCATGATGGCGTGGACCTTCCCGGCCTCGAGCTCGAGGTCGATCCCCTTGAGGATCTCGGTGCCTTCGACGGAGGCATGGAGGTTCTTGATCGTCAGAAGCATGGTCGGATTGGTCTCGTTTCGGTTCGTGGTGGTCGTTGTTCGGAGCTCTGGCCCTGCGTGTCGCCCGACGGCTACCCGACGCTGCCTTCCAGGCTGATCTCCAGCAGCTTCTGTGCCTCCACGGCGAACTCCATGGGGAGCTCTTTGAAGACCTCCTTGCAGAAGCCGTTGACGATCATCGACACGGCCGCTTCCTCGTCGAGGCCGCGGGAGTTGCAGTAGAAGATCTGGTCCTCGCCGATCTTCGAGGTGGTGGCCTCGTGCTCCATCTTGGCGGTCGGGTTCTGGACGTCGATGTAGGGGAAGGTGTGGGCGCCGCACTGGTCGCCGATCAGCATGGAGTCGCACTGGGAGAAGTTGCGGGCGCCCTCGGCGCTCTTGAGGATCTTGACTCCGCCCCGGTAGGTGTTCTGGCCGTGGCCGGCGGAGATGCCTTTCGAGACGACGACGCTCCGGGTGTTCTTGCCCACGTGGGTCATCTTGGTGCCGGTGTCGGCCTGCTGGTAGCCCCGGGTGACGGCGACGGAGTAGAACTCGCCCACCGAGCCCTCGCCCTTCAGGATGCAGCTCGGGTACTTCCAGGTGATGGCCGAGCCGGTCTCGACCTGGCTCCAGGAGATCTTCGAGTTGCGGCCGGCGGCGAGGCCCCGCTTGGTGACGAAGTTGAAGATGCCGCCCCTGCCGGTCTCGGGATCGCCCGGGTACCAGTTCTGAACCGTCGAGTACTTGATCTGGGCGTCGTCGAGGGCCACCAGCTCGACCACGGCGGCGTGCAGCTGGTTCTCGTCGCGCATGGGCGCCGTGCAGCCTTCGAGATATGACACCTGGGCGCCCTCGTCGGCGACGATCAGCGTGCGCTCGAACTGCCCGGTGTTCATGGCGTTGATCCGGAAGTAGGTCGAGAGCTCCATAGGACAGCGCACGCCCTTGGGCACGTAGACGAACGAGCCGTCGGAGAAGACCGCCGAGTTGAGGGCGGCGAAGAAGTTGTCCGTCCGGGGCACGACCGAGCCCAAGTACTTCTTGACCAGGTCAGGATGCTCGCGGATCGCCTCCGACATGGAGCAGAAGATCACGCCCATCTCGGCGAGCTTGGCCTTGAAGGTGGTGGCCACCGAGACGCTGTCGAAGACCGCGTCCACCGCCACCCCGGCGAGCATCTTCTGTTCCTCCAGAGGGATGCCCAGGCGCTCGTAGGTGCGCAGGATCTCCGGGTCGACCTCCCCCAGGTCCTTCGGCTGGTCCGCCTTCGAGCGGGGCGCCGAGAAGTAGGAGATCGCCTGGTAGTCGATGGGGTCGTAGTGCACCATGGCCCAGGTCGGCTCCTTCATCTTGAGCCATCCCCGGTAGGCCTTGAGGCGCCACTCGGTCATCCACTCGGGCTCGCCCTTGAGCGCGGAGATGGCGCGCACCACGCCCTCGTCGAGGCCGGGCGGCAGGGTGTCCTGCTCCACGTCGGTCACGAAACCGAAGGCGTAGTCGCGGTTGGCGACCTCGTCGAGGAGCTGATTCTGGGTGGAGGGTTCGGCCATGGGATGTCCTCGTCTCGTCTATGTCCACGGCGCCGCGCCGGGGCGCGCCGACCGAAGGTTCGTTCGTCCTCTCGCCTCTCTCGTGCGCCGGTGGCCTCTCACACGGCCTCGGCTTCGACCGCCTCGGCCCCCGGCGCCCGGCAGCCGGCGATCTGCACCAGCCGCGCCGGCCGGGGCACGCGCACGGGTCCGGTCATCTCGGCCAGCGAGATCCCGCCGAGGGCCTCGTGGATCGCCAGGTTGATCCGGTTCCAGTTGCTGCGCACCTGGCAGACCTGCTCCTTCGAACACAGCCCCTCGGTGTCGTCGGTGCACTCGGTGATCGCGATCTGCCCCTCGAGGGCGGAGATCACCTCGGAGACCGACATCTCCTCGGGGGACCGAGCCAGGCAGTACCCGCCGTTGACGCCGCGGTGGGACTCGAGGATCGAGGCGCGGGCCAGGAGCTTCAGGATCTTCGCCACCATGGGCTGGGGCAGGGAGGTCTCCTGCGCCAGCTCGGGGGCGTTGACCAGACGGTCCGGATCGTTCGCCATGTGGGTCAGGAGCACGATCCCGTAGTCGGTCTGTTTGGTGATCCGGAGCATCGCCGTACCTCGTCTCGTCGCCGCCCGGGCCTCTGCGGGGCGCCCTCGGCCCGACCTCTCGACCGATCGACCAGCGGGGCGGACCGGAGGGCCGGTTTCGTAGTTCCTTCGTGAATCAGTACCAGTTTGGTGCTGATTCGAGGAAATAATACCACCGAGCCCGTCTCTGTCAATCGTCTCAGATGGGGAATTCCCGCCGGCCGGCATCCTCTCCAACGGCTTCGGCGGCCGGGAAATTTCGCCCCGCTCCGGCCGGGATCACGGAGCTTCGCGCGGGCGCCGGTCGAGCAGGGCCGCCACCCAGGCGAGCCTCTCGGTGCTCTCGAGCAGGATCTTGAGGGAGACGGTCAACGGGACCGAGAGGATCATCCCCAGCGCCCCCCACACCCAGCCCCAGAAGATCAGGGAGAGGAAGATCACGAGGGGCGAGAGGCGCAGGCCACGGCCCATGACCGCGGGTTCGAGGACGTTTCCGAACACTATGTTGATCACCAGGTAGCCGGCGGCGATCAACAGGGTCCGCCCGACGCCGAGCTGGATCAGGGAGAGGGCGAGGGCGGGCAAGGCGGCCAGGAGCGAGCCCACGTTCGGGATGTAGTTGAGGACGAAGGCGATGAACCCCCAGAAGAGCGCGAAGTCCAGGCCCATGAAGAAGGTCACCAGCCCCACCGCCACGCCGGTCGCCAGGCAGATGGCGGTCTTGAGGATCAAGTAGCGCTGGACCCTGCCGACGATCTGCGCGAGCGGCCGGAGGTCGAAGCGGCCGCGGCGCTCGGCCACGGCCAGCTTGCCCGGCAGGATGATCGACTCCCAGAGCATGAAGATCATCATCAGTAGCACCAGCAGGAAGCTCGAGAGCGCCGTCGCCACGCCCCGGAAGGTGTTGCCGACTACGTTGACCACCGCCCCCAGGTCGAGGGCCTCGATGGAGATCCTTTCGGCGAGGTCGATGCCCCGCACCTCGAGCCAGCCGAGCACCCGGCCTGCTCCCTGGCGCGCCTGCTCCTGGTAGGCCGGGAGCTTCCCGGTGAGCGAGTCGATCGAGGCGGAGAGCACCAGGGCCACCAGACCGAGGATCGCCACCACCGCCAGCATGGTCAGGGCGATCGCCGCCACGGCCGGCACCCGGTGGCCTCGGAGCCAGCGCAGCAGGGGCAGGGAGAGGATGGTCAGGAAGAGCGCCAGGAGCAGGGGCAGGAAGAAGACCGACGCCGCCTTGAGCCCGGCGATGACCACGACCAGGGCCGCCGCACCGAGCAGTAACCTCCAACCTCGCGAGAGCTCGCCGTCCATCGGTCCGGAAGGTTATCGCTCTTCCTGCTCCTTCAGCACGCCGTGGAGCAGCAACAGCAGGATCGCCGTCGCCACGATCAGCGTCGCGGCCACCGCCCAGCTCCCGACCCGCCCGCCGCCACCGCCCGGGGCCTGGTCCAGGACCACGCGGGCCTCGTGCCAGGGGCGCGCGAGGAGCTCGCCCAGGCGCCCGGCCAGGTCGAAGTTCGGAGCTTCCAGCTCCGCCGCCCCGGCGCCCAGCGCCAGCGCCCGCTCGCCCGAGGGCCAGGGAAAGAGCAGCACGTCGCGCCGGCGCCAGAGCTCGAGGTCGACGGCGGGGAGCGGCCCGGCTCCGCGGTCGTCGATCTCCACCGTCACCCCCGCGCCGGGAGCGCCGCCGAGGGCCACGGTGAGGCGGCAGGGCAACGGGGGGTTCGCGGCGCAGTGCCACTCCAGCCACGGGCTCGCCGCCTGGGCCTCGCCGGCCGTCCCCGCCCCGGCGGTGCCCGGATAGAGGACCCGAACCCGCCGGTCGAGCCGGCCGGGCGGCGCGCTCACGACCAGGGACGAGACGGGCAGACGGGGCGCGGGAAGCGAGAGCTCCAGGTGGCTGGGGCCCGCCCCGTCCGCCGCCGCCAGCGCCGCCCCCCGAAGGCTCGTGGCGAGGACCGGCTCGGCCGGGCGCCACCGGGCGTAGGGCACCTGGACGTCGGAGGCGATCAACCGCACGTCGCGGAGGTCGTCGCGGGCGACGTCGTAGACCGGCGGCGGCAGAACTAAGCGACAGAGCTCGCCGGGCTTGGGGCTCTCCTCGGCGGTCACCGGCCAGGTGCCGGCGAAGTGGATGGCGGGAGCGGCGCCGCCCGTGTCGGGGATCGGAGGCAGAGAGCCCGGCGCCGGGCTCTCCTCCGCCGGACCGGCCTCGACCCGCATCGCCTCGGTGTCCAGGGGCATCTGCGGGGGCGAGCCCGGCGAGCCCGGCACCACCGACGGCCCGTAGGCGAGGGTGTGGGTGCCGGCCCGGCGGGCCCGGAAGACGAGCGCCTCGCCCGCGAAGTCGGCGCCGTAGTCGCGCACCGCCGGGGCCTCGTCGCCCGTCCCGTAGAGCTCCAGACGCAGGGACTCCGCCGGCCCGGAGAGGTCCCGATCGAGAGGCAGTCCCAGGGGCAGGCAGCGGGGCGCCTCGCCGTCGGCGTGCTGCCAGATCCCTTCCCCGACCGCCTCCCACCGCCCCTCCTCGGCGCGGAAGAGGCGATATCCGACCGGGCCCCCGCCGCCCACGACGAGGTCCAGCCGGCGCAGATACCGCCCCGCTCCACCCACGGGCAGGCGGCAGACGGTGCGGGGCGAGGCCGCGGAGCGGGGGTCGGGCGAGCGGCAGTCGGGGAGCGGCAGGGAGAGGTGGTATGAGCGCGCCGGCACCAACTCGACGGCGGCGCCGCGGACCTCCGGGGGGCCTTCCCCCGAGGGCCAGCCGGAGAGCCGCAGGAGGCGGGCGCCGGTGGCCGGGTAGGGCAAGGCCGCGGTGAGCTCCCCCTCCGGCCCCGGGCGGCCGACCGACACGAGGGCGCCGATCACCACGGGCTGCCAGTCCTCGCCGTCAGCGCTCCCGGAGAGCCGCAGGTCGCCGGTCGGGGGCGAGCCCTTCAGGTCGAGGAGGAGTCGGTCGTGGTGCGCGGACTCCACCCCCAGAGTCACCTCGATCTGCCAGCCGCCGGCCGCCCCCGGAGAGACCTTCACCTCCCGGGCCGCGACACGCGCGCCGGGCTCCTCCGCCGGCACCCGGCGAAAGGGAACGTCCTCCCCCTCGGGGCCGAAGAGCCGCAAGGAGCCGCCGGCGCTCTCCGCCTTGTGCGCGACGTCCGGGTCCAGGGGCACCCGCACCCACCCGGCCCGGGGCACCTCGATCGATCGCGTGTACCGGGTCGCCTGGGCCCGGACGGGGACGGCGGCACAGAAGAACGCGAGCCCGAGGGGAAGGATGGCGCGAAGTCGTCTCATGGTGGTGGGGAGGCCGCCCGCCGGAATTCTAGCCCCCTCCTCTCGTGGTCTGATTCATGAATCCCTTGTCTTTCGTTGTGGCGGCACGGGGCCGGATACATGGTGCTGTTCGTGCGCACCGTCAAGTCCGACGATCCGTTCGAGGACTTCACGATCCCCAAGAGCATCGGCCAGGCCGCCGAAGAAGGTCACCGGAACCCCCAGCGGATAGGAAGAGGGAGCAGGGCTCGACCGGGCACACGCCCCCGGACGCCGGCGGCCGGAAGCCCGGCTACGGCGGGACGCGCTGATCCGGAAGCCTCGGATCGATCACAGGAGGGGGTCGAGCTCCGCCAGGAGGCGGTCGACCTCTTCCCCGGTGTTGTAGACGTGGGGCGAGACCCGGAGGCGGCCGGCCCGGGCCGAAACGATCACGCCGCGCTCGGCCAGGGCCTCCATCAGCTCCTCGGCGGAGCGCCCCGGGGGAGCGCCGGCCACGATCCCGGTCACCTCGCCCGGGGTCCGCGGGGCGGCGAGGGCGAACCCCCGCTCGGCGAGGCCCCGGGCGGCCCGCTCGGCCAGTGCCAGGACCCGGCGCTCCACCGCCTCGGCGTCGAGGCCCAGCAACAGGTCGAGGCTCCCGCCCAGGGCGTGGATGCCGTAGACGTTCAGGGTGCCGGCCTCGAAGCGCAGAGCCCCGGGCGCCAGCGTCGGATCAATCTCGCCCCACTCGTAGCGCCCCGCCACCGAGCGCCAGCCCCGCCGGGTCGAGCGGATCGACTCGATCACCCGGTCCGAGACGTAGAGCAGCCCCACCCCCTCGGGGCCGAGAAGCCACTTGTGGGAGGCGAGGGCGCAGACGTCGAGCCCCAGGCGCTCGACGTCCAGGGCGAGGGCTCCCACGCCCTGGATCGCGTCGACCACCAGCAGGGCGCCCCGCTCGCGGCAGGCGCGCTCGAGGGCCCGGAGGTCGACCCGGTGACCGCTCGCGTACTGCACCCACGAGACCGCCAGCATCCGGGTGCGCTCGTCCATGGCCGCCGCCAGGTCGCCGGCGTCGACCCGGCCGTCCCGCTCCGGCACGCGCCGGTACTCGACCCGCCGTCCGGTCACCTCCGAGATGGCCATCCAGGGGTAGAGGTTCGACGGAAACTCGGGCTCGGGGCCCACGACGTTGTCGCCGTCGCGCCAGTCGAGGCCGAAGGCCACCGCCGAGAGGGCCTCGGAGGTGTTGCCCGTGAAGGCCACCTCGTGGGGCTCGCGGGCACCCAGCAGGCGGGCCACCAGCCCGCGCACCCGCTCCACCTCCTCGTTGCGTTCCGGCCAGCCCCGATCGCCGGTCGCCGCCACCGCCTCGGCCGCGGCGCACATGCGGTCGGCAGCGGCCCGTGTCAGGCCGCCGATCGCGGCGTGGTTCAGGTAGGTGAGGCGGGCGGTGACCGGAAGCTGCCGGCGCAGCGCCTCGAGGTCCTGTCCGAGGTTGGGGATCTCGTTCTCCATGGCGCAGCTCCCTGTCTCGATGGCGCGGCCCTCCCGGCGGGAAGCGGCGGAGCGGAGCTCTCACCCCGAGGCTTTCTCCACCGCCTCGAGAGGCTCCACCACATGGACCGCCGTCGCCGCCGTCTCCGGCGCCGCCTTCGCCTTCTCTTCGTTGCGCCGACGGACCCCGACGGCGTAGGTCTCCAGGACGAGCATCGACGGCAGCCCGAGGCCCAGGACCACCGCGAACTGGAGGCCCCGGAAGAGGAGCACCGCTGAAGCGGCGTCCACCGTGCCGATGCCGAAGGCATGGTACAGGGCGATCATGGTCGCCTCGGTGGTCCCCAGCCCGCCCGGCGTGCCCAGGAGCACCCCCGCGGAGAGACCGGCCGAGACCGTGGTCACGATCCAGAGGGGGTTCACCGCGACCCCCAGGGCGTAGAAGGTGAGCCACTGGGCGGCGGCGATGAAGGCGAATACCCCGAGGCCCATGGCCCCGGTGCGGCGCCAGAGGTCGCCGTCCGCGGCCAGGCGGAAGAAGATCTTGGCCGCGGTCTCGCTGCTCGCCAGAAACCGCCCCACGATCCCCTCGCCCTCGGCGGTCCGGCGCTGGAGAAAGCGCACTAGGCTGCCGCCGGTGGCCCCGGTGCGGCGCCGGAGCCAGATCGCCGCGATCACGGCCAGCACCACGATCCCCACAGTGATGGAGACGGCGGCGGCCGGCCGACCGAGCTCGTCGGCGCCCACGACCAGGCCGACGAGGGTGAGGCCGCCCATGACCAGCAGGTGGACCGTCTGGTCGAAGAGCACCGCGCCGTAGTAGACCCGCTTGGGGATCCGCGGCGAGCTCGAGCGCGACATGAAACGGGCCCGCAGCAGACCGCCCAGGAGGCGCGCGAAGGGGAGGAGAAAGTTCGCCGCCGCGGTCGCCACCAGGGCGAGGAAGAGGGTCCAGCCTGGGGGCGTGCTGGTGATCCGGCGCACCGACAGGCGCTGGCGGGCGGCCCAGGTCGCGAGCTGCGCGACGAGGCACGCCGCGACCGCCGCCACCCAGGGCAGGCGGGCCTCGCCCAGGCGCTGCACCACCTCGTCCCAGCCGACCTCGGAGACCAGCCGATGGACCAGGTAGACGGCCGCGGCGAGCACGGCGAGGCCGAGCAGGCGCTGGGCCCAGGCGGTCGTTCGCTGATGTCGGGTGTCCGCCGTCTTCGCCATCCGGTGTCCGTCCACGCGTCGCGGCCCGCTCCCCGCGGCGCGAAGGCGCAACGATATAGGAGCGGGCGCTTCCGGGGGAGCCACGAATGCACCCCGGCGCGCCCATCTGGCGCGCGAGCGCTGCGAGCCGCCCCCTGATCCCTCGTACAATCACGAACCATGCCCGGGCGCAGTTTCAGCCGGTCCCTCCTCGCCGCCCTGGCGCTGGCGACCCTGACCCTGACGGCCGTCGCTCCGGCGAACGCCCAGCCGCCGTCGGCCGCCTGGCGCACCCTGGTGCTCCCCCACTTCCGGGTCCACTACCCGGCGGCCTCCGAGGCCTGGGCCCGCCGGGTCGCCGGCCGGCTCGAGGAGATCCGGGCGCGCCTGGGCCGGGAGGTCGGATACGAGCCGCCCCAGGTGGTCGACGTGGTGATCGCAAACCCCCAGGGACAGCCCAACGGTTCGGCCTGGCCCTTCCTCGACCGGCCGCGCATGGTGCTCTGGAGCAGCCCCCCCGAGCCGGCCTCGCTCCTCGGCGTCTACCGGGACTGGGGCGAGCTGGTGTCGGTCCACGAGGAGGCGCACCTGGTCCACCTGCTGCGCCCGTCGCGCAACCCCGTCCAGCGAGTCGCCCAGCGCCTGCTGCCCGGCTTCGGCCTCGGGCCGGTGGAGCGGCGGGCGCCGCGCTGGGCCACCGAAGGCTACGCCACGCTTCTCGAGGGGCGTTTGACCGGCTCGGGACGGCCCAACAGCGACCTCCGGGCGGCGGTGCTGAGGGTGCGCGCCGTCGCCGGGCACCTGCCCTCCTACGGCGCCCTGAGCGCCGGGGACGAGAGCTGGCTGGGGCCTTCCATGGCCTACCTGGCCGGCTCGGCCTTCTTCGAGTGGCTCGAGGAGCGCTCCGGGCCGGAGAGCCTGCCCCACCTGTGGGCCCGCCTCTCCGCCCGCCGGAACCGGAGCTTCGACGAGGCGTTCGAGGGTGTCTTCGGCGACTCGCCCGAGGCGCTCTGGGGCCACTTCCGTGCCCAGCTCACCTGGCGCGCCGTGGAGGCCGAGCGCCGCCTCGGCGTCTCGCCTTCCGCCGCGGCGGCCGCCAGATCCACCGCCGGGGAGGGCCCCGGCGAAGCGGGGACCCTGTGGATGGAGCTCTCGCGACGGACCGGAGCGCCGGCGGTCTCGCCCGACGGGTCGCGGCTCGCCGTGGTGCTGCGCCCGCGCGAGGAGCCGCCCCGCCTGGTGGTCTTCGACACCGGAGCGAACGAGGAGACGGAGCGGCGGAACCGGGAGGAGCAGGCGAAGCTCCTCGAACGCGACCCGGAGGACGTGGCCGCCGTGCGCTCCGGACCGCTGCCCCGCGAGCCGGTCGCCGTCCTCCCCACGGTCGACGGCCGGGCGCCCTCCGCGCCGCGCTGGACGCCGGACGGCCGGGCCCTCCTCTTCACCGCCTTCGAGCCGGACCCGGGCGGCGTGCTGCACTCGGACCTCTATCTCTGGACCCCTGGCGAGCGCGGCGCCCGGCGCCTGAACCGGTTCGGCGACCTGCGCTCGGCGGATCCGGCGCCGGATTCGGGCCCCGGCGGCGCCTGGGCGGTCGCCGTGCGCGACCGCGACGGCCTCTCGCAGCTCGTGGCGGTGGACCTGGCCGACGGCCGCGTCGCGCCTCTCACCGAGGCTTCCGCCGACACGATCTGGGCGTCGCCGCGGATCGCCCCCGGCGGGCACTGCCTGGCGGCGCTCCGCCACCGGGGCGGTCGCTGGCGCCTGGTCGTGGGGTCGATCGAGGGCCCGGGCCTCCCGACCGGGATCTCCGGGGTCCGGGAGCTCGACACGGGGACCGCGACGACCCTCGCCGACCCGGCCTGGGGGCCCCGGGGCCGGACGGTTTACGCGTCGCTGGGGAGCGAGGGCTTCGTCGACCTGTGGGCCCTCGACCCGGAGGGAGGGGCCCCGAAGCGGCTGACCCGGGTGGTGGGCGCTGCCCTCGCCCCAACTCCAGCTCCGGCCCCGGCTCAGAGCTCAGGCGGCGAGCTCCTCTACTTCCTTGCCATGGAGGACGACGGCTTCGACCTTCGGCGCCTGAAGCTCGGGGCCGCAGCTCCTCCCGAGCCTCGCTTCCCGCCCGACCTCGCCCCGGCGATCCGGGCCGGTGGCGAGCCCGCCGCGCCACCATTTCCCGCCGCTGCCCTACCCCCGGCCCACCCGTACGGCGCCGGCCCCCAGGGGATCGAGCCCCTCGTCGGGCTGCTGGCCGCCCCGTCGGGCCGCGCCCTGGAGGTGGGGGTCCATGCCGGCGATCCGGTGGGGCGCTTCGACGGCTTCCTCCTGGGCTCCCTCGCCGGCGCCGGGGCGGCCGAAGGCGCCACCCTCGCCGGCGCCTGGCGGGGGCTGCCCGCGACGCTCTCGGCCCAAGCGTACGCCGTCTCGGTGGCGCCTTCCGAGCAGGACCACGCGCCACCGGCGCTTCGTGCCTCGCCGGGCGGTGGAGCTCTCGACCGCGACCGCCGGGGGCTCGCCCTGGGCGCGCGCTGGGATCGCCGCACGGCGACCGGCGGCCTGGCCGTCCGCCTCGGCCTCGCGGGGGAGCGGGTGGAGCCCGCCGCCGGGGGCGCCGCCCGCCGCCGGGTGGCGAATCTGGGCGCCGGCCTCCTCCGGGCGCCGTCGCGGGGGGAGTGGAGCCTGCCCCTGCGCCTCACCGGACGCCTCGAACGGGGCACCACCGGCGGCCGGAGCTGGAGCCGCTGGCTCGCCTCCGCCGGCCTCGGGATCGAGCGGGGGGACGACGCCCTTCGCCTCGCCTGGAGCCGCGGCGGCTCGCAGGACGTGACCGCCCCCTTCGACCGCTTCCAGGTCGGAGGCGCCACCCGGAGCCTCCTGCCCGCCGAGGCGGAGGGAGGAGTCGTCCCGGTGCCCGCCCTGCCCGCCGCCTACCTGCTGGGCGACGAGGAGGAAGCCCAGCGCGTGGAGCTCGATCTATCCTCCTTGGGCTTCCTCCCGGCCCCCCTGGTCTTCGAGCGCCACCGGGTCTGGAACGTAGGGGAGGACCGGGGGGGATGGCTCGAGCTCGTCGGCGTCGAGCTGCGCCGCGACCTGCCGCCGATGCCGATCGTGGGCCTGCCGGCCCTCCGCGCCACCGTCGGCGCCGCCTACGTCCTGGACGATCCGGTGGGCGACCTGGCCGGCGAAGTGCGCCTGTGGGCGGCCATCGCCTGGCGGCCTTGACCGGACCCCCCCCGGTCGACCGGCCTCCCCCGCAACCCCTCGATCCCCTTCCCGAGTTGCAGCTCGGTTGGAACTACGTGAACGGCTTGTCGTGAAGGGTAGCTACTCCGCCCGCAGGACCTCGGCGGGCTCGACGCGGAGGGCGCGCCGGACGGGACCGACCGAGGCCAGGGCGCCGGCGGCCAAGAGCACGACGGAGGCCGCGGCGAAGGCCACCGGGTCCCACGGACCCATGCCGTAGAGCAGACTGGCGAGGAGCCGCGCGACGAACGCCCCCAGCCCCAGCCCCAGGAGCAGCCCCGCCCCCACCTGGAGCGAGGCGGACCGGCTGACTAGAGCCGCCAGATCGGCCCGCTGGGCGCCCAGAGCCGAGCGAATCCCCAGCTCCCGGCGCCGTACGCCGACCGAAAACGCCAGGAGCCCGTGGAGGCCGACCGCGGCCAGCAGCAGGGCGACGACAGCGAGGACCGAGAGCAGCGTGCGGACGGTGCGGTAGGTGGAGGTGGTCTGGTCGATGGAGCCGGCCAGGGTCCCGGGCCAGAGCACGGCGACATCCGGCAGGAGCTTCGCCACCACGGCCCGGATCTCCGGGGTGAGCCGGGAGGCGTCGCCCCCCGTCCGGACCACCAGGGTCATACCGGGCTGGACGTGCTGGGCCAGGGGCACGTAGACCGCCGGCGGCGTGCCGGCGGCGATCCGCTCTTCGAAGTAGGCGTAATCGAGGAGGAGGTCCAGGGCCACGGCCTCGGTCTCCGCGGTGTCCGAGGCCGCGAAGTCCCTGCCGCGGGCCACGAGGCGGCCCAGGGCTCGGAAGTACCCCGGAGCGACCACGGCCAACCGCACGCCGGAGCCCTCACCGGCCCCGGCGCCGGCCCCCCCGGCCGCTCGACCCTCGAGCTCGGCGCCCACGGGCGGCGGGGTCCGCCCGGACGGGAGCTGCGAGGACAGGGCGACATCCTCGACGCCGGGGATCGCCGCGATCTGTCGCGTCAGCCTGTCGTAGAAGCGGAGGCGTCCGGCGTCGTCGAGGGGCCGCCCCGAGGCGGCAGCGGTGGGCGCCACCTTCCCGATCCACACGCCCTCCGGACGGTCGCCGAAGTCGTGAGCACCCAGGCGACCGACGCTCTCCACCATCAGGACCGTGGCCACGACGAGGGCCGTCGAGAGGGCGACCTGGACGATCACCAGGGCGCGGCCCGCTCGGCCGAGGCGGAGCCCCGTGCCCCCCGAGCGGCCTTCGAGCACCCTGCCCGGCGCCAGACGGGAGGCACGCAGGGCCGGCAGCAGGCCCCCCAGGAGCGCCGCGAGCCCGGTCGCCCCCAGGACCACGAGGAGGGCGGGGCCGTCCAGACGCACGTCGACCCAGTACGAGGCCACCAGGCCGCCGTTCGCCCGGTAGGCCGCCACGGCGGCCCAGGCGACGCCCACCCCCAGCGCCCCGCCCGCCGCGGCGAGCAGGGCCGACTCCATCAGGAGGTCGAGGGCGAGCCGCCGACGGCCGGCCCCTAGAGCCGCACGCACCGCGAGCTCCTGGGAGCGGGCGAGCCCCCGGGCGGCGAGAAGGTTTGCCACGTTCGCGCACGCGATGAGGAGGACCCCGAAGGCCGCCGCCGTGGCCAGCCAGAGGGGGTCACGAGCGTCTGCCGTGTACGCGCGGACGAAGGGAGTGACCCGGGTGCGCGGAGGAGGGCTCGGCGACGGCCATCGCCACCTGCCCGGGCCTGCGGGCGAGCCGCCGGGCGGCGTGGACCGGAAGCCGCGCCAGATCGCTCAAGCCGCGCTCATCCAGCCCTCATCCGACGGGGGCCTTGGGGGCGGCGGAGCGCACCTCCTCGCCGACGCCGTCCGCGTACTTGGAGAAGTTCTCGGAGAACATCTCGGCCAGCTTGGCGGCCCGCCGGTCGTAGGCCTCCGGGTCCTTCCAGGTCGAGCGGGGATCGAGGATCTCGGAGGGAACTCCCTCGACCCGCCGGGGCACGGCCAGACCGAAGACCGGGTCGGTGCTCATCGGGGCGTCATCGAGCTCGCCGGCCAGGGCGGCGGCCACCATGCGCCGGGTGTGGCCGAGGGACATGCGCTTGCCGACGCCGTACGGGCCGCCCGTCCATCCCGTGTTGACCAGCCAGACCTTCACCCCGTGGCGCTCGATCTTCTCCCCCAGCATCTTGGCGTAGACCCCCGGGTGGAGGGGCAGGAAGGGGGAGCCGAAGCAGGCGCTGAAAGTGGCCGAGGGCTCGGTCACGCCGCGCTCGGTGCCGGCCACCTTCGCCGTGTAGCCCGAGAGGAAGTGGAACATCGCCTGCTCCGGGGTCAGGCGCGCGATGGGCGGCAGCACGCCGAAGGCGTCGCAGGTCAGGAAGACCACGTTCCTCGGGTGGCCGCCCTGGCCGGCCAGGTCGACGTTGCCGAGCTGGGTCACGGGGTAGCTGGCGCGGGTGTTCTCGGTCTTCGAGTCGTCGTCGAGGTCCAGCTCCCGGGTCACGGGATCGACCACGACGTTCTCGAGGATGGAGCCGAAGCGCCGGGTGGTGGCGAAGATCTCCGGCTCGCCCTCGGGATCGAGGCGGATGACCTTGGCGTAGCAGCCACCTTCGATGTTGAACACGCCGTCATCGCCCCAGCCGTGCTCGTCGTCGCCGATGAGGGTGCGGCTCGGATCGGCCGAGAGCGTGGTCTTGCCGGTCCCCGAGAGGCCGAAGAAAAGGGCGACGTCGTCCCGGTCGCTTCCGTAGTTGGCGCTGCAGTGCATGGAGAGCACACCGCGCTTGGGAAGCCGGTAGTTCATGGCGCTGAAGACGCTCTTTTTGATCTCGCCGGCGTACGCGGTGCCGCCGATGAGCACCAGGCCCCGGTCCAGGTCGAGGACGATGAAGGTGCCGGTCGCCGTACCGTCGGCCGCTGGGTCTGCCTTCAGGCCGGGCACGTCGATCACCGTCATCTCGGGCTCGAAGCCTTCGAGGACCCGGCCGTCTCCCTCGCGCAGGAACATGTTGTGGGCGAACAGGTTGTGCCAGGCGAGCTCGGTGACCACCCGCACCTTCAGGCGGTGCCGGGGGTCGGCGCCGGCGTAGCCGTCGAATACGAAGGCGTCGCGCCCGTCGAGGTACGCGCGGACCTTGGCCAGGAGCCCTTCGAAGTGCTCGGTGGAGAGAGGGCTGTTGACCTCGCCCCACCAGACGTCGCCCTCGGTGCCCGGCTCGCGGACCGTGAACTTGTCCTTGGGCGAGCGCCCGGTGTGCTGGCCGGTCTCGGCCACCAGCGGCCCCCATTGGCCGAGGATCGCCTCGCCGCGGGCGAGCGACTCCTCGTAGAGCCGGGCACAGGGCAGGTTCCAGTAGACGTTGCGAGCGGAGGTGATGCCGTGTCGGTCCAGCCCGAACCGGCTGATGAAGGGTCCCAGGTCGTCCATCGCAGTCCTCGTTCTCGATGAGGCCCCGCCGGCGAGGCGTGCCGCCGGTGGGCCGGGTCTTCGAAGTCGATCGCAGAGCCCGCCGTCGAAGTCGGCGGGAAGCTCCGACTCTACCGCGTCGGGCCTCGTGTACAGAATACAAGATACAATCGAGCGCGCCGGCGCCGCCGGCGTCATCGTTCCCGCAATCCCCCTGGTTCGAGAGCACCACCCCCTGGAGGCACGCAGTGAACATCGAGAATCGCAAAGTCCTCGTGCTGGGCGGGTATGGCCTGGTGGGCATGGCCGTCTGTCGCGAGCTCCTCGCCCGCAAGCCGGGCCGGATCCAGATCCACAGCCTGCGCCCCGAGGAGGCCGAGCAGGCGCGCGCCGAGCTCCTCGCCGAGTGGCCCGACGCCGACGTCGTCACCTCCTCCGGCGACATGTTCGCCCTCCTGGACGGCGGCTCCCGTCTGGAGGAGATCTCCTTCCAGCTCGATCCCCTCGACAAGGAGGGCTTCCACCGCTTCCGGCTCTACGACCTGCTCGCGAGCTCCAAGCCGGACGTGGTGATCGACTGCGTCAACACCTCGACGGCCATCGCCTACGGTGACATCTACGGCAAGGCCAAGACGACCCTCGAACGGCTGGCCGAGAGCGCGGACGGAGGGGTCGACCGGGAGACCGTCGAGTCGCTCCTCGAAACGCTCTACGTTCCCCGCCTGATCCGCCACTTCCAGGTCCTCTACCAGGGGATGGTCCAGGCGGGCACCCGGGTCTACGTCAAGGTGGGGACCACCGGGACCGGCGGCATGGGGCTCAACATCCCCTACACCCACTCCGAGGAGCGGCCGAGCCGCGTGCTGCTGTCGAAGAGCGCCCTGGCCGGCGCCCAGTCGATGCTCCTCTTCCTCATGGGCCGCACCCCCGGCGCTCCCATCACCAAGGAGATCAAGCCGGCGGCGGCCATCGCATGGAAGAAGGTCGCCCACGGACCCATCGTGCGCCGCAGGAAGGACATCCACCGCATCGAGGCCCGGCCGCGCCCCTTGGGCGAGACCCTGTCGACCGTCGAGCCCGACGCCGCCCGCGTCCTCGACGAGCCCCTGGAAGCGGCCTACATCGACACCGGGGAGAACGGCATTTTCAGCCTCGAGGAGTTCGCGACCCTGACCACCGCGGGGCAGATGGAGTTCGTCACGCCGGAGGAGATCGCCCACTACCTGGTCCTGGAGATCGAAGGGGCCAACACCGGCCACGACGTGGTCAACGCCCTGGACAACGCGGTGCTCGGACCCACCTACCGCGCCGGAGTGCTGCGCCACTGGGCCCTCGAGCGGATGAACAAGCTCCAGGAAGAGCACGGCACCCGGAGCGTGGCCTTCGAGATGCTCGGCCCGCCCCACATCTCGAAGCTCCTGTTCGAGGCGCACCTGCTGCGGGAGGCCTTCGGCACCATGGAGGCGGTGCGGGAGTCCTCCCCCGAGCAGGTGCGCGACCGGCTCGACGCCTTGGTGCGTGAGAACCCCGAGCTGGCGAGCGACGTGGCGGCGGTGGGCATCCCGATCCTCCTGGACTCGGGCGAGCTCCTCCGCGGCCCCGAGCTGCTGGTGCCCAAGGACGCCCGGGACGCGAAGGTCACGCCCGAGAACGTGGAGATCTGGGCCCGCGACGGCTGGGTGGACCTGCGGCTGGACAACTGCTCCAAGTGGGTGGACCGCTTCCGCGAGATCGACCGGCGGGCGGCCTCGATCCCGGAGGACGACTCCTCCAGCCGCCACCTGCGCACGCGCCGGTTCTGGCAGGCCTCCGGGCGGATCCAGCCCGGCAAGGTGACGGGCTGGATCCTGTCGATCGAGGAGGAAGGCGCGCGTCTGAAGCGCTGAGGGACCGGCGAATCCCTCTCCGCCTGCTGCGGACGGAGACCGACTCGCAGGCCCCCAGCGCTCTACGATCGCGCCTGTTCAGCGGGCCCCGAGGGCGCTCGCGAAGTAGACCTCGGGGTAGCCGATGCGGCCGTCGCCCCAGGTCGCGAGGACCTTGTTGCCCACGCTCACGGCGTCGTTGTAGTCACCGAAGGCCGGCTTGAGATTACTCACCGCCCGGGCAGCTCCCCAGTCGGTGGTCGCGTCGGTGAGGCGCACGGGCGGCCCGAAGGTCTGGCCGCCGTCGCTCGAGCGCACCCAGTAGACGTCGACCAGCGAGGTCCCGGGGCCCCCGCCGAACAAGACGGTCCCGTCCGGCTCGTAGCTCTCGTAGTACGTCAGGTCCACCGTGCCCGCGGGCCCGACGGAGACCGTCGGCCAGAACTGGATCAGCCCGTCGCCGCCGCCCGCCGCGAGGATCGGAGCGCTCCAGGTGGCCCCGTCGTCGTCCGAGTACGCGAGGTAGACGTCGGTGTCGGGGTGGCCGAGGTCGTAGCCGAAGTCGTCCTCCGGCCCGAGGGGCGCCGGCATCGGCCCGCCGTTGGCGATCCGGCAGTCCTGCCAGGTGACGTAGAGGCGGCCCCGATAGGGCCCGCTCTCGGCGACCGCGATGCGCGGGAAGGAGTTGGTCCGGTTGCGGTCGTAGCCCGAGGGCGGGAAGAGGTCGCCGGCGCAGATCGAGGCCACCCGGACGCCGGCAGGATTGGCCCCGGAGCTCGGTGGGCCTGCGGCGGCGGGCGTCCAGGTGGCACCGCCGTCGAACGACGAGATGACGCGGATCTCGGGCCACTGCCCTGCGATCCCCTGGGAGAAGTACGGCGACAGGAAGCCGCGCTCCCAGGCCACGTGGATCGAGCCGTCCGGCGACACCACCGGCTCGGAGCCCTGGTTGATGACGCCGGTCCCCGGGTGCCCTGGGAAGGTCTCGTCGGGCTGGAGGACGTGGCGGCTCC
This sequence comes from uncultured Acidobacteriota bacterium, assembly GCA_963739795.1. GTDB lineage: Bacteria > Acidobacteriota > Thermoanaerobaculia > Multivoradales > DATKCC01 > CAVUBL01. Next base: position 181,601 of record CAVUBL010000007.1, read on the forward strand.
AGCTCGCCCCGCCGTCGTCCGAGCCGTAGAGCTCGATCTGGCCCAGGCCCAGGCCCGGCACGCCCGCGACCTGGATGAAGTCGGTGGCGGTCACGTAGATCCGGGTCTCGTGGCCGTGCCCAACGGCGGCCAGATTTTCCTTGTCCAGAAAATCCTCGGGGTAGCCGGGCGACTGGAGCAGCACCGGTGGCTCGAAGGCGAACCGGCCTCCGGGCCCGAAATGGCCGGCGTGGACGCTCACGCCGGCGATGTGCGCCGAGAAGTCGTCGAAGACGGCGAGGTTCGAGAAGTAGACCGTGTCCCGCGACCCCGGGCCGGCGGCGTCGAGGATGGGATCGGTCGCGGTGACGTAGACGCCGCTGGCGCTGGTTCCCGCGGCCCCCGGGCCGAACCCGACCCGGGTGCCCGCGGGCGGCGCCCCCAGGTCCTGGAAGTTGCGGCCGCCGTCGGTCGAGACCGCGAAGCCGGTGGCCCCCGGAGTCGGCGGGACGGCGCATCCGCGGTAGTAGGGCGGGCCGCAGTAGCCCTCGGCGTCGTTCCAGGCGACGACCAGGTAGTGGCCGCCGGCGAGGGCCGCCAGGGTGGTCTCGCTACGGCCGAGGGCGCCGGCCGGGGTGGGGAGCTGGGGCGCGCTGACCGTCAGGTTGGGCCCCAGGTGGGGAGGCGGGCCGGAAGTGGGGTGGTCCGGCGGGGCGGGTGCGATCGGGCTGGGCGCGACCGTGAGGGCCCGGTAGGAGGCCGAGCTCAGCAGGTCCTGGTGCTCGATCGGGAAGCCGGGCGGTGATTGGGAGTGAGCCGCGGTGCTCGCGACGACGAGCAGGAGCGCGGCGGTGATGGATGAGAGTTGGAATGTGGTTGGCTTCGACAGCATGAATCGGGGTCTCCCTTGGCTCCGTCCTGAAATCGCATTTCATAGAAAACCGACACTGCAAGTACAAGAGTCGGAGACGGCGGGAAGCGGGACAGGAGGGGAGTGCGGGCGGACGGAGGCGGAATCACACGCCCGCGGGCCGGTGGCTTTCTCGGCGGCGGACTGCGCCGGCGAGAAACCACGCGGCTCCACGGGCTGCCACCTCGGTGGTTGAGACGGCGCTCCGCCCGATGGGGGAGGGAGGGGGGGATCAGCGGGGTCGGACTCCGCTGCGCGGCTCAGCGCCTACGACGCCCGCGCGTAGTCGGCCAGGCGGACGGGTCTTCTCCTGCCGCCCCAGGTTCCGGGCGGGCCTTCGAAGCGGCCGGGGCAGGGGGTGTTGCAGGCGGTACAGCGGCCGTCGTCGGTGAGGTTCCAGGCCAGGATCTCGTACCAGTCGCGCTCGATCAGGGCCTGGCCGCAGGCGGCGCAGCGGGTGGTGCCGCCGGCACGGTCGTGGACGTTGCCGGTGTAGGCGTAGTGGAGGCCGTTGGCGAGGGCGATCTCGCGAGCCCGGGAGAGGGTGGCCGGCGGGGTGGGCGGGACGTCGCGCATCTTCCAGTCGGGGTGGAAGGCGGTGAAGTGGATCGGCACGTCGGGGCCGAGCTCGGTGGCGACCCAGCGGGTGAGGAGGTCGAGCTCCTCGGAGGAGTCGTTCTCTCCGGGGATCAGCAGGGTGGTGATCTCGAACCAGACCTCGGTCTCGCGCTTCAGGTAGACCAGGGTGTCGAGGACCGGCTGGAGCTCGGCGCCGCAGACCTTCCGGTAGAAGCGCTCGGTGAACGCCTTGAGGTCGACGTTCGCCGCGTCCATGGCGGCGAAGAATTCCTCCCGCGGCTCGGGGCAGATCTCCCCGGCGGTCACCGCGACGGTGCGGACACCCAGCTCGCGGCAGGCGGCGGCCACGTCGACCGCGTACTCGAGGAAGATCACGGGGTCGTTGTAGGTGAAGGCCACGCTGCGGCAGCCCAGGTCGCTGGCGGCCCGCGCGATGGTCTCCGGATCGGCACGGTCGGCGAGGGTGTGGATCTCGCGGCTCTTCGAGATGTCCCAGTTCTGGCAGAACTTACAGGCCAGGTTGCAGCCGGCGGTGCCGAAGGAGAGCACGGGGGTGCCGGGCAGGAAGTGGTTGAGGGGCTTTTTCTCGATGGGGTCGACGCAGTAGCCGCTCGAGCGGCCGTAGGTGGTGAGGACCACCCCGTCGCCCCGGCGCCCGCGCACGAAGCACATGCCGCGCTGGCCTTCCCGGAGCCGGCAGAAGCGGGGGCACAGGTCGCACTGCACCCGGCCGTCGTCCAGGACGTGCCAGTAGCGGCCCGGAACCGTGAAGGGGGCGTCAGCCGACGTGATCTGCTCCACGTCTGTGAAAACGAAGGGCCGAGAAGCCCCATTCCGCGCGGGTCCTTCGGATCACCCCCGCATCCCCTCGATCCCCTTCCCACCCTCGGAGGGGGGAAGGGGACGCCCCCTCCCGGCCCTTCGCCAAAGAGTCCGGCCCCGCTGATCCACTCCCCACCCCCCTCATCGCGGAGCGGGGGGCGCCCCCCCAACCACCGAGGCGGCAGCCCGCGGGGCGCGGTGGTTTCTCGCCGGAGTCCTTCGGATCACCCCCGCATCCCCTCGATCCCCTTCCCACCCTCGGAGGGGGGAAGGGGACGCCCCCTCCCGGCCCTTCGCCAAAGAGTCCGGCCCCGCTGATCCACTCCCCACCCCCCTCATCGCGGAGCGGGGGGCGCCCCCCCAACCACCGAGGCGGCAGCCCGCGGGGCGCGGTGGTTTCTCGCCGGCGCAGTTCGCCGCCGAGAAAGCCACCCGCCACGCGGGCGTGTGTCCCCACGAGCAGCCACATCGATCCGGATAGAATGTCCCGATCGGACGCCGCCCGTCCGCCCCAGACACTCCCCGACGCCCCGGTGACCACCTCCGAAACCCACGCACCCCTCCCGTCGCCGCGACTCGCCGCCGGGGACCCGGAGCTCGACGTCGAGCTGCGGGACGTCCCCGAGCTCGAGGGCCTCGGCTCCTGGCCGGCCCTGCTCGCCGCCGTCCCGGCCGATCGCTCCCACCTGCTCTGGCAGAGCCCGGGTGGGACGGCCTTCCTGGGCCTGGGCGCGGCGCTCCGGTGGGCTCCCTCGGGGACGCCCGGCTGCGCGCCGGACTTCCGGGACCTGGGCCGCGCCCTGACCGAGCTCGCCGCGGAGCGCCTCCGGGACGCCGTGATCCCCGGTCACCGCGAGCTCCGCGCCTTGTTCACCTGCGCCTTCGATCCGGGCCACGCCTTCGGCCGGGAGCGACATGGGGGCCGGGAGCGGGAGCCGTGGCGCGGCTACTCGCCCCTCGAGATCTTCATCCCCGAGATCCTGCTCCACCGGGACCCGGCCCGAGATCCGGCGGCCCGGGGGCGGGTCCAGGCGGTCCTCGTGGGCGACGAGGCGCGCCGAGCCGAGCTCCGCGACGAGCTGACGCGCCTCCTCCGCCGCACGACCGGAGGCCCCCGGCCATCCGAGCCTTCCCCCGTGGATCTCCCGGGGGACCTGGTCGTCGAGTGGGCCGAGGGTGAGCACCGGGCCAACGTGATCGCGGCCCTCGACGCCCTGGCGCCCAACGCCGAGCCGGGGCTCTCGAAGGTAGTCCTGGCCCACGCCGTCGAGGTCCGGCGCACCCGCCCGTTCGATCCGGCGAAGCTCCTCGAGCGCCTCGGGCGGGCGCATCCGAGCTGCTTTCTGTTCAGCGTGCGCCCGGCGCCCGGCGCCCCCGTCTTCCTGGGCGCCTCGCCGGAGCGCCTGGCCCGGGTCGAGACGCGGCCCGGCACGGACGACGGCGAGCCGCGCCGGCGGGTCCTCTCCGGCGCCCTCGCGGGCTCGGCGGCCCGCGGCGCCACCCCGGAGGAGGACCGGCAGCTCGGACGCGGGCTCCTCGAGAGCGCCAAGGACCGGGAGGAGCACGCGATCGTGGGCGACATGATCGCCTCGGCCCTGGCGCCCCTGTGCACGGAGCTCGAGCACGGCGGCGAGCCAGTGCTCGAGAAGCTGGCCAACGTCCAGCACCTCTACACCCCGGTCACCGGCCGACTGGCGGACGGGGTCACCCTGTTCGACGCGGTCGGGGCGCTCCACCCCACGCCCGCCGTGGGCGGCATGCCGCGGGCCGAGGCCCTGGCGGCCATCCGCCGGCTCGAGGCCCGGCCCCGGGGCCTCTACGCCGGGGTCGTGGGCTGGGCCGACTTGGACGGCAACGGCGACGCCGCGGTCGCCATCCGCTCCGCCCTGGTGGACGGCGCCCGGGCCCGGGTCTTCGCCGGCGGCGGGATCGTGCCCACCAGCGACCCCGACGTGGAGGTGGAGGAGACCCGACTCAAGCTGGCCGCCGTGCTCGGCGCCATGAAAGCCGCGGGCGAGTGAGCCGGGCACCCGACCCGTGCCCATGGACAACTCCAAACAGCCGGCCGACGCGCCCAACCTCTCCACCCTCTGGGGACGCGTGCTGATCGACGAGCTGGCCCGCTGCGGGCTGCGTCACGCGGTCGTCGCCCCCGGGTCCCGCTCGACGCCCCTGGCGCTGGCCCTGGCCGACCACCCCGACGTCGAAGATCTCTCGGTCATCGACGAGCGCTCGGCCGCCTTCGTGGCCCTGGGCCTGGCCCGGGCGACGGGCCGGCCCGTGGCCGTGGTCTCCACCTCCGGGACCGCGGCGGCCAACTTTCTTCCCGCCGTCACCGAGGCCGACCGGGCGGCGGTACCCCTCCTGGTGCTGACCGCGGACCGGCCGGCCGAGCTCCTCGACGCCGGCGACTCCCAGGCCGCCGACCAGGTGAAGCTCTACGGCCCCCGGGTGCGCTGGTTCCACCAGGTCGCCGAGCCCTCCGCCGAGGAGCGGCGCCTCGCCTACCTGCGCTCGACCGCCTGCCACGCCTGGGCCCTTGCTGCAGGGACGGCAGGAGCCGCAGGCGCCGGCGGCCCGCCCGGACCGGTCCACCTGAACCTGCCGCTGCGCAAACCCCTCGAACCGACGCCGGTGGCGGAAGGCCCCGGCGCCCTCCCCGCGGGCTTCGATCCGGCGCGCTCCCCGGGGGCGACCGGCCGGGCCGGCGGCGCCCCCTGGCGGCGGGTCTCGGCCGGCCTCGCCGTGCCCTCCGCGGCCGACGTCGACGAGCTCGCCCGATCCCTGGCCGGCGCCCGCAGGCCCCTGATTTTGATCGGGGCGGGGTGCGGAGAGAGCGACGCCCTGGCGCCCGCCCTGGCGCGGCTGGCCGAGGTGCTCCCCGTTCCCGTCTGGGCCGAGGCCGCCTCCGGGCTCCGCACCGCGCCGACCCGCTGCCCGGGCCTGGTGTCCACGGCCGACCTCCTCCTGGGGAGCGAGCGCTTCCGGGCCTTCGCCCGCCCCGACCTGGTGCTCCGCCTGGGCGAGGCGCCCCTGGCCTGGCCCCTTCGCCGCTGGGCGGGCGAGCTGGCCGAGGCGGGAGTGCGCCAGGTGGCCCTCGACCCGTGGGCCCGGCGCCGGGACCCGGAGCACGCCGTGGCCTGGACGGTGGCGGCGGACCCGGTCGCTACGCTCTCGGCGGTGGCCGCCCGGCTCGAAGCGCTCGCCGCGCCGACGGCCACCGAGCCCGGCTGGCTCGCCGCCCACCTGGCCGCCGATCGAGCCGCCCGGGAGGCGCTGGACCGGGAGGTGGGGCGCCTCGCCCAGGCCGAGCACCAGGTCGGGGCGGGCGAGATCTTCGAGGGCGGCGTCTTCTGGCACCTGGGCCGCCTCCTGCCCGACGACGCGGCCCTGGTGGTCTCGAGCAGCATGCCGCTCCGGGACCTCGAGGCCTTCCTGCCGGCGAGCCGCCGACCGGTCGACCTGTTCTCGAACCGGGGCCTCAACGGCATCGACGGGGTGACTTCGACAGCCGCCGGCGTCGCCCTGGCGCGGCGGGTGCCCCGGCCGGGCGCACAGAGCGAGTCGGCGCCCGACAGCCGCACGGTCCTGGTGACCGGCGACGTGGCCTTCGCCCACGACCTCTCGGGCGCCCTGGCAGCCGGCCGACTGGGAGCCGACCTGACGGTGATCCTCCTGGACAACGGCGGCGGCGCCATCTTCGACTACCTGCCCGCCGCCGGCTTCGAGCCCGGCTTCAGCCGCCACCTGACCACCCCCCCGGGCGCCGACTTCGCGAAGATCGCCGCCGGCTGCGGGCTGGTCCACGCCGCGCCCGAGAGCTGGGAGGGCTTCGCCGAGGCCCTGGAGCGGGCCCTCGCCGACCCGGCACCCCACCTGATCCAGCTCCGGATCGACCGCGAGCGGGGCTACGAGGCGCGCCGGCGGGTGCTGGAGCGGGTGGCCGCCGCAGTGGAGGCAGCGGACGGCGCGGCTCTCGAAGCCCTCTCGGCGGACGGACCCCGAGCGGCGGCGTGCCCGGTGATCCGCCTGCCTTCCGGGGTCGTCAGCGGCACCCAACCGGCTCCGAGGCCGGCCCCGCCGATCGTCCTCCTCCACGGCTTCACCGGCTCGGCCGCAGGCTGGGCCGACCTCGCCGCCCGTCTCCGGACCGGGGGAGGGGCCGGGGGCGGGTCGGAGGTCGTGGCCTTGGAGCTCCCCGGCCACGGCGGCCCGCCGGTGGAGTCCTGGGAGGCGGCCGTGGTGGCGATCCTCGGGGCGCTCGAGGGCCTGTCCCGGGCTCCGGGCTCCGGGCGCGTTCACCTGGTCGGGTACTCCATGGGCGCCCGGCTCGCCCTGGCGCTCGCCCTCGAGGCTCCGGAACGCCTGGCGAGCCTCGCCCTGATCGGCGGCTCGCCGGGGATCGCCGACGCGGAGGAACGGGCGGCCCGCCGGGCGGCGGACGAGGCCCTCGCCCGGGAGATCGAGGAGGGTGGCCTCGCGGAGTTCGTGGACCGGTGGATGGCCCGGCCGATCTTCGCCACCCAGCACTCCGGCCCGTCGGGCCTCGTCCACCGGCGACTCCGCCTCGCCCGGGCCGAGCGCCTCGGCGGCAGCGCCCGCGGCTACGCCGCCGCCCTCCGCACCCTGGGCCAGGGCGCCCAGCCGAGCTACCGGGAGCGCCTCGCCGAGATCGCGCTCCCCACTCTCCTCGTCGCGGGCGGGCTCGACGACAAGTACGTGGAGCTGGCCCGGGAGATGGCCCGGGAGATGGCAGGGCGCCTCCCCGCCGCCCGCGTCGAGATCGTCCCCGAGGCGGGCCACGCGGTCCACCTCGAGGCGCCGGACGCGGTCGCGCGCCTCCTGCTCGAGCATGTCCGCCGCGTTTCGGGTGCGGGGTAGACTTCGCCGGTCCGGCGCGATCCGCCGGACCGCACCTGTCGTCTGCTCACTTGCCTTCAAGGACTCGAACCATGACCGAGATCGACTGGAAGACTCCTCGCACTTTCGAGGACATCACCTTCAAGACCTCCGAGGAGGGCATCGCCCGCATCGCGTTCAACCGGCCCGAGAAGCGCAACGCCTTTCGGCCCGAGACCATCCTGGAGCTCCAGGAGGCCTTCCGCCTGGCCAACGACGACTCGTCCATCGGCGTGGTCCTGCTCACCGGTGAGGGCCCCGCCAGGGACGGCAAGTACGCCTTCTGCTCGGGCGGCGATCAGTCCGTGCGGGGCGACGCCGGCTATGTGGGCGCCGACGGCGTGCCCCGGCTCAACGTGCTCCAGCTCCAGCGCTTCATGCGCTCCATGCCCAAACCGATCATCGCCCTGGTCGCCGGCTACGCCATCGGTGGCGGCCACGTGCTCCACGTGATCTGCGACCTCACGCTGGCCGCCGACAACGCCGTCTTCGGCCAGACCGGCCCCAAGGTGGGGAGCTTCGACGCCGGCCTGGGCTCGTCCTACCTGGCGCGCTTGGTGGGCCAGAAGCGGGGCCGCGAGATTTGGTACCTGTGCCGCCAGTACTCGGCCGCCGAGGCGTACGAGATGGGCATGGTCAACGCAGTTGTGCCGGTCGACCGCCTGGAGGCCGAGGGCGTCCAGTGGGCACGGGAGATCCTGGCCAACAGCCCGACGGCGATCCGCTTCATCAAGGCCGCCTTCAACGCCGACGTGGACGGGCAGATCGGCCTCCAGGAGCTGGCCGGCCACGCCACGCGCCTGTTCTACATGACCGAGGAGGGCCAGGAGGGCAAGCGGGCGTTTCTCGAGAAGCGCAAGCCCGACTTCCGCAAGTACCCCTGGCTGCCCGAGTGACCGGGAGCGCACCCTCCGGCGAGAGCTCGGCGCGGACGGGGGCCGCCGCGGCCTTCCTCCTGGCCGCCCGCCCCAAGACCCTGGCCGCCGCCGTCGTGCCGGTGGCGGTGGGCACCGCCGTCGCCTACGACCACGGGGCGTTCGCCGCCGGTCCCGCCCTGGCGGCCCTGGCGGTAGCCCTGCTGGTGCAGATCGGCACCAACTACGCCAACGACTACTTCGACTTCGTCCACGGCGCCGACACGGAAGAGCGGATCGGCCCCACGCGGGCGGTCCAGGCGGGGCTGCTTTCGCCCCGGGCCATGGTCGCCGGGACGGCCGCGGCCTTCGGCCTCGCCATGGTGGCCGGCCTCTACCTGGTGCGGGTCGCGGGCGCGCCCATGATCTGGATCGGTCTCGCCTCCATCGCCTCGGGCCTCTGGTACACGGCGGGGGGGCGCTGGTCCATGGGCTACCTGGGACTGGGCGACCTCTTCGCCTTCGCCTTCTTCGGCCCGGTGGCGGTGGCGACCACCACCTACGTCCAGGCCCGGGCCTGGCTGCCCGAGGCGTGGCTCGCCTCGCTGCCGGTCGGGCTGCTGACGGTGGCGATCCTGGTGGTCAACAACACCCGCGACCTGGAGACCGACCGCGCCACGGGCAAGCGGACCCTGGCCGTGCGCCTGGGGCGCCGCGCCGCGGTCGCCGAGTGGGGCCTCGCCGTCGCCGCCGCCTTCGCCGCACCCTTCGTCCACTGGCGGCTCGGCTGGGAGGGGCCGTGGATCCTCCTGCCGCTGGCCGCCCTGCCCCTCGCCGTCGGGCCCTGGCGGGCCCTCCTCCAGCACCGCGACGGACCGCGCCTCAACTCCGCCCTGGGGGCCACGGCGCGCCTGCTCCTCGCCTTCGGCGTGCTCTACGCGGCGGCCATCGCAATCGGGCCATGAGCTGGCTCGCGCATCAGCTCCGCGCCCGGCCCGGGGCCCCGGCGGTGCGCACCGCCGGCGCCGAGCTCAGCTACGGCGAGCTGGGCGAGGCGGTCCGCCAGGCGGCGGCGGTCCTCGCTGCGGCGGGGGTGGCGCCCGGCAACCGGGTGGCCGTCTGTCTGCCCAACCGGATCGAGCACCTGGTGGCGATCCACGCCGTCGCCTGGCTCGGTGCCGTCCTGGTGCCGCTGCACCCGCGCCTCGGCCGCGAGGAGCTCGGCCGCCGGCTCGAGGAGGCCGGCGCCCGGCTCCTGGTGGCCGTCGAGGAGGGCGATGCCGGCGGTCTCGCCTGCCCGGTGCTGGCCGCCGGGGAGCTCTCGCCGGAGGCGGGCCGCGCCCCGGCGGCGCCTCCGCCCGCGCAGCCGCCCCGGGGCGTCCACTCCATCCTCTTCACCTCCGGCTCGACGGGCCGCCCGACGGCGGTGGCCCTGAGCTACGAGAACCACCTGGCGAGCGCCGTCGCCTCGGCCCTCAACCTGGGTGTCCATCGGGAGGACGACTGGCTCTGCTGCCTGCCCCTGGCCCACGTGGGAGGCCTGGCCATCGCCCTGCGCTCGGTGATCTACGGTACGGCGCTGACCCTGGTCGAGGGCTTCGACGCCCGGGAAGTGGCCCGACTTCTCGCCGCGGGCCGGGTGAGCCTGGCCTCGCTGGTGCCGACCATGGTCCGCCGGCTCCTCGAGGTCGCCGGCACCTCCGGGCGCTCTTCCGGCCCCCTGGCCGCGAAGCGCCTGCGCGCAGTGCTCCTGGGCGGCGGCCCCATGGACTCGGCGACCGTGGAGGGAGCCCTGGCCGCCGGCCTCCCGGTGCTCGCCACCTACGGCATGACCGAGACCTCCTCCCAGATCGCGACCGTGCCCCCAGATCCAGTCGGGATCGCAGCCGGCGCCCGGCCGGGCTCAGCGGGCCCGCCGCTCTTCGGAGCGGAGATCGAGATCCGGCGCCTCGCCCCCGAGCCGAATGAGGAACCGGGCGCCGGACCGGACGCCGGGCCAGTCCCGGCCGGGGAGGAGGGGGAGATCTGGGTCCGCGGGCCCATGGTCGCCGCCTCCCAGGCGGACGAAGCGGGCTGGCACCGCACGGGCGACCTGGGCCGCTTCGACGCCGACGGCTGGCTGTGGGTGACGGGGCGCCGGGACCAGGTGATCGTGACCGGCGGCGAAAACGTCTCGCCCGAGGCGGTCGAGGCGGTGCTCGCGGCCCATCCGGAGGTGACCGAGTGCGCGGTGACGGGGGTGAGCGACCCCGAGTGGGGCTGGACGGTGGCGGCGGTCGTGGTGGCCCGGCGCCCCGCCGAGCCGCCGGCGGCCGAGGCCCTCGCCGACCACTGCCGGGCCCACCTCGCCCGCTTCCAGGTGCCGCGGCGCTGGCGAGTGGTGGCCGCGCTGCCCCGCACCGCCGGCGGGAAGGTGGCGCGCGCCGAGCTCGCGGCCCTGTTCGAGGCGGACGCTCCGGGCAGCGGATAGCCCGAGGCCCCGACCGACCCCTATCCGACGGGACCGGCCGGGGCCTTCCGGGGGCTCGCGCCTCCCGGCGCCGAGGCTCAGACGCCCAAGGCGTCGAAGCGGGCGCGGGCCGCCTGGATCCACGACGCGACGAAGGCGCGGACGCCGTCGAGCATCTGGGCGAGCTCCTCCTGCTGCTCCGGCGTGAGGACGGTGCGCACCTCCTGGACGATGCCCCCGCGGGTCACGGCGAGCTCGGTCTCGGCGGCGCCGACGGCCGCCGAGGCCCGGCGGATCGCCGTCTCGTCGAAGGTCTCGCCGTGGATGGTGTCGAAGAGGTTGCGCCGAGCGGCGGTGACGGCGCCGATCTCCGCCGCCAGCTCTTCCTTGTGCCCCGCCAGGATCCGGCGGATCTGGTCGATCTGATCCTGGGAGAGGTCGAGGCGCTGCGCGACGCGCTCGAGTGCCGTCGGCGTCCGGCCCGCCGGCCGGTGCGAGGCGGCGTAGGCGAAGGTGGGCAGGGCGAGGACGGCGAGGGCGGCGAGGGCCAGGGCGACGGCCGTCTTGCGGCGGCTTCGGGGCTTGGCGAGGGTCGGGTTCGAAGGGTTCATGGTCTCTCCTTTCGGGGTTCGCGTTGCGGGACCTCGGTTCGTCCCGTCGCTCTGCCAGATGCCGCCGGCCCCCGGCCGGTTACATTCCCGCCTCGCTGTAACCGCCCCGTCTCGTCCGCCATCTATCTCTTCGGTGATGCTCGATACGATCCTGCTCAGCATGAACGAGCTCCTCGCGGCCCCGTCCGCGACCTCCGAGGCGAGCCTGGTCCAGGCTGCCCGCCGGGGGGACGAGGCCGCCTTCGCCGTCCGGGTCCTCGCCCGACTGCCGGCCTCTTCGTCCCCCGGGCGCCGGGACGCCGGGTCCGACACCGCCTCGACCCTGGGCTGGGCGGCCCTGCGCCTGATGCCGGCCGCCCTGGCCCTCGCGGCCCTCCTCGGCTGGTTCGCCCTCCAGGCCAGCCCGCCGCCTTCGGCCCTCTTCACCTGGGCCACCTACGCCCCGGAGATCGCGCCATGAAGAAGACCGCCGCCCGCCTCGACCTCTCCGCCGGGCAGCGCCGCCAGGTCGACGCGATCCTCGATCAGACCCGCCACGAGGCCGAGGCCCTGCGCCGGCGGGTCGTGCCTCAGGCGGAGGCGATCATGGAAGGCACGAACCTGCGGCTGGCCGAGATCCTGACCCCCGAGCAGAGGAAGCAGCTCGAGGTGATCCAGCGCCGCCACCACCAGCGCCTGGAGCGCTTTCTCGCGCGGTAGCTCGGGGCCGGTGGGTGGTAGCCTGCCCGGACCATGGACCTTGAGCTCCGGGACAAGGTGGCGGTCGTCACCGGCGCCTCGCGCGGCCTCGGCCTGGGGATCGCCCGGGCCCTCGCCCGGGAGGGGTGCCGCCTGGCGATCTGCGCCCGCGGCGAGGCGGATCTGGCGGCGGCGGCCCGGGAGATCGAGGCCGAGTCCGACGCCCGGGTGCTCGCCCTGCCCCTCGACCTCACCGCGCCCGACGCCGCCGAGCGGCTTCTCGGCGAGGCCGTCCGCCGCTTCGGAGGAGTCGACGTCCTGGTCAACAACGCCGGAGGCAACCGGCGCAAGCCCTTCGCCGAGACCACGGAGGAGGACTGGACCGCCATCGTTGAGCTCAACCTCCGCGCCCACGTGCGGATGAGCCGGGCCGCCGTGCCCCTCCTGCAGGGGCGCGGCGGCGGCGTGATCCTCTTCATCGCCTCCATCTGGGGGCGCGAGTCCGGCCCCTCCGGCCTCTCCCTCTACGTCACTACCAAGTCGGCGCTGATCAGCCTGGCCAAGGCCATGGCCCAGGAGCTCGCAGCCGACGGCATCCGAGTCCTCGCCGTCGCCCCCGGCTCGATCCGCTTCCCCGGAGGAAGCTGGGACCGGCGAGCGAAGCAGGACCCGGAGGGGATGGCGGCGTTCGTGAGAGACCAGATCCCCCTCGGCCGCTTCGGCAGCCCGGAGGAGGTCGCCGACCTGGTGACCTTCCTGGTCTCACCGAGAGCCAGCCTCCTGACGGGAGCGACGATCAACATCGACGGCGGCCAGTCCAAGAGCATGATTTGACTGGATCACCCCCGTCACCATCTCATTCCCTCTCCCTCCTTCACGGGGAGCGAGGGACGCCGATCTCATTGCATCACCCCCCTCACCCTCGATCCCTCTCCCTCCCTCACGGGGGGCGAGGGACGCCCCCACCCGCCCGGCCCTCCGTTGAGGAGTCCGAGCCCGCCGAGTCCACCGCATCACCCCCCTCACCCTCATTCCCTCTCCCTCCCTCACGGGGGGCGAGGGACGCCGATCTGATTGCATCACCCCCCTCACCCTCGATCCCTCTCCCTCCCTCACGGGGGGCGAGGGACGCCCCCACCCGCCCGGCCCTCCGTTGAGGAGTCCGAGCCCGCCGAGTCCACCGCATCACCCCCCTCACCCTCATTCCCTCTCCCTCCCTCACGGGGGGCGAGGGACGCCCCCACCCGCCCGGCCCTCCGGTGAGGAGTCCGAGCCCGCCGAGTCCACCGCATCACCCCCCTCACCCTCATTCCCTCTCCCTCCCTCACGGGAGGCGAGGGACGCCGATCTGATTGCATCACCCCCCTCACCCTCGATCCCTCTCCCTCCCTCACGGGGGGCGAGGGACGCCCCCACCCGCCCATTACTCCGGTGAGGAGTCCGAGCCCGTCGATCCGTCCAACCCTCCCGCCGCCGGGCGGGGGAGACAGCCCCAACGATCGAGGTGGCAGCCCGCGGGGCGCGGTGGTTTCTCGCCGGCGCAGTCTGCCGCCGAGAAAGCCACCCGACCCGCGGGCGTCTACCCCCCTCCACCGCCCCAGCAACCCCTCTCAACCGCCCCGGAATAATCCACCCGCCCGGCACCTTCTACTATCTGAGTAAAGTACCCTCAAGTCTTCGGCCAGGAGCTGCCGGGCGCGAGGGCCGATAGATCCGGCGGCCGTCCGGGGCCCTTCCCGGCCGGCGGCGGATTTGCATAACTCAACCGACGTGGGGAGTCGATGACCGAGACCGAATTGACCAGAGAGCCAGAGACCATGAACGAACGCAACAACCTTCCGGTCCTCGCACTGCGGAACTTCGTCCTCTTCCCGGGCGTCACCGCACCCATCCAGGCCGGCCGCCCGCGCACCCTGAAGGCCATCGAGATCGCGCTCAAGTCCGGCGAAAACCCCCGGGTGTTCGCCGTCTCCCAGCGCCGACCCGACGAGGACGCCACCGCCGAAGACCTCCACACCATCGGCACCGTCGCCCGCATCGTCCAGATCCAGCGCGGCCTCAACGGCATGCAGCTCCTCCTCCAGGGGGAGCACCGCGGCATCGCCGTGCGGATCACCGACGAGGACGGCTACTTCCAGGCGGTGGTCCGCGACGCCGAGGAGCTCGCTCCGGTCGACGCCTCCGACCCGGCATTTACGGCCCTTTACCGGGAGGCGCGCGAGAAGGCGGCCGAGCTCGGCGAGCGCTCGGGCCTCCCCGGCGAGGTGGTCCAGGAGCTTCTGTCCAACGTCGACGACCCCGGGCGCCTGGCCGACCTGGTCGCCGGCTACAGCGACATCCCCCACGCCGAGAAGCAGATGCTCCTCGAGACCCTCTCGGTCGAGGAGCGGCTGCGTCGCGTGCTGGTCCACGTGCAGCGCCAGATCAGCGTCATCGAGGCTCAGGAGGACATCAAGTCCAAGGTCCAGGAGGAGCTCGGGGGCCGGCAGCGCGAAATGTTCCTGCGCGAGCAGCTCCGGGCGATCCAGAAGGAGCTCGGCGAGGACGCCGGTCCCGAGGAGCTCGAGGAGCTGCGCGCCACGCTCGAGGCCAAGGACCTGCCCGAGCCGGTGCGCAAAGAGGTCGACCGCGAGCTCGGGCGCCTGGGCCGGATGAACCGGGAGGCGATGGAGTCCCAGGTGATCCGAACGTACCTCGAGACCATCGCCGAGCTGCCCTGGAGCGAGCGCAGCGACGACCACCTGAAGCTCCAGCGCGCCGAGGAGATCCTCGAGGAGGACCACTACGGCCTCGAGGACGTCAAGGACCGGGTGCTCGAGTTCCTGGCGGTGCACCAGCTCCGCGAGCAGCGGCGGCTGGCGGAGGAGGCGGCGGAAGCCGACGCGGAGAGCGGGGACGAGCCGGCGGCGCCGGCCGAAACGTCCGAGGCCGCCGAGGCCGCCGCAGCCGCAGCCGAGGCCGACGCCGAGGCCCAGACTGAGACTGAGGCCGAGACCGGCGAAGCCGCCACCGACGAGGAGCTCCCGGACCCGGTGGACGAGAGGGCGGCCAAAGGGCCGATCCTCCTGTTCGTGGGCCCGCCCGGCGTGGGCAAGACCTCGGTCGCCCGCTCGATCGCCCGCTCCATGGGCCGCAAGTACGTCCGAGTCTCCCTCGGCGGCGTGCGCGACGAGGCCGACATCCGCGGCCATCGACGCACCTACGTCGGCGCCATGCCAGGACGGATCATCCAGGGCATGCGACAGGCTGGCACCCAGAACCCGGTCTTCCTCCTCGACGAGGTGGACAAGCTCGGCATCTCCTACCAGGGAGACCCGGCGAGCGGCCTGCTCGAAGTGCTGGACCCGGCCCAGAACAACACCTTCACCGACCACTACCTGGGCGTGCCCTACGATCTCTCGGAGGTGCTCTTCATCGCCACCGCGAATTTCATCCAGAACATCCCCGGACCGTTGCTCGACCGGATGGAAGTGGTGGAGTTCACCGGGTACACCGAGCGCGAGAAGCTGGAGATCGCCAGGCGCTACCTCTGCCCGCGGCAGATTCGGGAGAACGGCCTGGACGAGGAGCGCATCGAGCTGTCGGAGGAGGCGATCTCCGAGGTGATCACCCGCTACACCCGCGAGGCGGGCGTCCGCCAGCTCGAACGCGCGATCGGCAAGCTCTGCCGCAAGGTGGCGCGCCGGATCGCCACCGGCGAGGTGGAGCACGTCGAGGTGGACGCCGTGCGCGTGGGCGAGCTCCTGGGGCGCCCCAAGGTGCACCCGGAGGAGGCCCTCACCGAAGACACGGTGGGCGTCGCCACAGGGCTCTACTACACCCCGGTCGGCGGCGACATCATGTTCGTGGAAGCGTCGACCATGCGCGGTAAGGGCGAGTTGCTCCTGACCGGCCAGCTCGGCGACGTGATGAAGGAGTCGGCCCGCGCCGCCCTGAGCTACGCCAAGGCCCACGCCGCGGCGCTGGGGATCCCGGACGAGGCGTTCGACTCCGACGTTCACATCCACGTGCCCGCCGGGGCGATCCCCAAGGATGGCCCGTCGGCCGGAGTGACCATGGCCACCGCCATGGTCTCGGCGCTGTCGGGCCGGCCGGTGCGCCAGGACGTGGCGATGACCGGCGAGGTGACCCTCTCCGGGCGGGTGCTGCCCATCGGCGGGGTGAAGGAGAAGGTGCTGGGGGCCGTGCGCGCCGGCATCCGCAAGATCGTGCTGCCGCGCGAGAACGAGTCCCACCTCGAGGATCTGCCCGAGGACGTCCGCGCCTCGCTCGAGGTCTTCCCGGCCGACGAGCTGGGCGACGTCCTGGCGGTGACGCTACGCGGCGCCTCGTTCCGGGAGGGCCGGCTGTTCTTCGGCGAGGAGGCCGGAGCCGTGCTCCCCCGGGGGACCGCGCTTCCCCACTGACCGCGACAACTCCGGAGCGACCCGGCCGGCGTCGGCTGCATCGCCCCGTTCCAGAGAAGCGGCCGCCCCGGGCCCGGGGCGGCCGTAATGTTTCCTCTAGGTGGCAGAGGGATTGCTTGGCGTGGGGGGGGAGCTTGCACTCATCGCCGCCGGAGGAACCCGCCGTGACCCGACTCCGTAGCCTCACCCTCGCCGCTCTCGGCGCTGCCGCCGCCCTCGGTGCGCTCGGTGCCTGCCTGGGGGCCTGCGCCACGTCGGGGCTCGGCGCCGAGCCGCCCAACCTGATCTCCCTGGAGGAGGAGTGGAGCCTGGGGGAGCGACTGGCACGGGACCTCGACGGCAAGCTCCGCTTGGTCGACGACCCCCAGGCCGTGGGCTACGTGAGCCAGGTGGGCGAGCGGATCGTAGCCCAGACCGAGCTGGCCAACCTGCCCTGGCACTTCCACATCGTCAAGGACCCGGAAGTGAACGCGTTCGCCCTCCCCGGCGGCCAGGTCTACGTCGACACCGGCCTGATCGGCACCGCCGCCGACGTGGCCGAGCTCGCCGGGGTCCTGGCTCACGAGATCGGCCACGGCGTGGCCCGCCACGGCGCCGAGCAGCTCTCCCACGCCTACGGTCTCAAGGTCGTCTCCGGCCTGGTGCTCGACCAGAACCCGTCGGTCTACCAGCAGATCCTGACCCGGATCGTCGACCGGGGCACCCTGGCCAAGTTCAGCCGCGACGACGAGAGGGAGGCCGATGCCCTGGGAGTGACCTACATGTCGGAGGCGGGCTACGACCCCCACGGCATGCCGCAGATCTTCCAGGTTCTGCTGACCGACCGCCGGAGCCGGCCGGGCAGCGTGGCGCGGTTCTTCCGGAGCCACCCGCTGACCGAGGCGCGGATCCGCGACGTCAACGCCGAGATCGCCGCCAAGCACCTGACGGGAAGCCTCCGCCACGACCCCGGCTACCAGAGGCTGCGTAGGCGCTTCTGACTGGATCACCCCCGCATCCCCTCGCTCCCCTTCCCTCCCTCGAGGGGGGAAGGGGACGCCCCCGTCCAGGTCTGGCGGCCTGGCCTTGAGTCCCGGGCACGGACGCCTTCGGGCAGGTCGGCGCGCTCAGCAGGAGCTTCTCCGTCCCGTACCCGACGCCCCGGAAGGCGGGGTCGTCGACCATCCGCACCACCAGCCCCCCCACCCGCGTCGCGGTGACCGCCGAGGCCGAGGAGCGCGCCCTCGGCCCACACCGGGGCCGCTCGGTCGCCACCAGAGTGCCACCTTGGCGCACCCACCGGCCGAGATCCTCCACCACCTTCTCCGATAGCCCAGGACCGACCGGGGCGTGGGCACCGCCGGGTCGTAGTCGACGCCCGCCGGCAAGTAGTAGGGCGGGGGGCTTCGTGCCGCCGCCCGGAACGGGTCGGTGCATGATGCCTCCGGGAAGGACGGCTACGAGCTCAGCGTCGCCTGTGCCGCCTGGAAGATGGCGCGCTGGAGGGCGATGTTGTCCCGGTGACCGGTGAGCTTGGCGGTGATCTTGCCCCGGACCGGGTAGCCGAGCAGGTAGAGGTCGCCGATGATGTCCAGGATCTTGTGGCGCACGAACTCGTCGGGGAAGCGCAGCTCCGTGTTGATTACGTTGTCCTCGCCGACCAGGATGAAGTTGTCCAGGCGCCCGCCCGAGCCCAGGCCGATCTCGTTCATCATCTTCAGGTCGCGCATGAACCCGAACGTCCGGCACGGGGCGATCTCGCGACGGTAGGCCTCGAAGTCGGTGAGGATGAACTCGTGGAACTGCTCGCCGATGGGCGGCGGGTACCGGAGCAGGTAGGAGACGGAGAAGACCTCGGCCGGCTCGATGACCAGGCTCTTCTCGCCGCCCTTTCCGTCGCCCACCTCGTAACGGCGATCGATCACCAGCTCCCGGCGCGGGACGGGTTGGTCCTCGACGCCGATCTCGACCAGGCGGTCGCAGAACTCCCACGCCGAGCCGTCGAGCACCGGGATCTCGCCGTGCACCTTGATCAGCAGGTTGGTCACCCCGGCGGCGTGGAGGGCCGAGAGCAGGTGCTCGACCGTGCGCACCGACTGGCCCGAGCGCTCGAGGGTGGTGGCGTACTCGGTGTCGGCCACCGAGGTCACGTGGGCCGGGATCAGGATGTCCTGGGGCAGGGTCAGGAAGTGGATGCCGCTGTCCGGAGGCAGGGGCTGGATGACCATGCCCGTGCGGCCGCCCGAGTGGAGACCCAGGCCGTAGATCACGCTCGCCTCGCGGATCGTGCGCTGGGGCACGTCAGAGGTCTGGAGCTGCGGCAGGCCCGGCGGCGGCTCGATGCGGCTCGCCATTTCCGTGCGCCGGCCGAGCTCCAGGACCCCGGCCGCCCCCGCCGCTCCGTTCTCTCCGGTTCCATGCTTCTGGGCCAGGGCCGCCGCCACCGCCGACACGGTCTGGGCGTAGGAGAGGGGCTTCTCCAGGTAGTCGTGGGCCCCCATCTTGATGGACTTCACCGCGGTCGAGGCCGTGCCGTGGCCCGAGATCATGATCACCGCGGCCGCCGGATCGACCTCCTTCAGGGCCTGGAGGGTTTCGAGGCCGTCCCGGTCGGCGAGCCAGATGTCGAGGAAGACCAGGTCGGGGCGCTCGCTCTGGTAGATCTCCAGCGCCTCGCGCCCGCTGGTGGTGGTGAGGGTGCGATAGCCCTCGTCCCCGAGGATGTCGGACAGAGTGGCGAGGATTCCGGGCTCGTCGTCGACGATGAGGACCAGCTCGTTCATGCGGCGGAAAGTCTAGCAGGGCCGAAACCGTGGGCGTTTCATCGAAAGCGCAGGGTTCTTGGAACTTTGGAGAACCCGGAGCGTACCTGAGCTTGATGAAGCCTGACCGACAGCACCTCGGCACACTCCTTCGCAACGCGGTCGCTGCCGTCCTCCTGGGCGCCGGCATCGGCTTCATCTTCTGGCTTGCAAGCTCCTCGCACGGAGCGCTGTGGCCCCAGCTCGTGGTTTCGGCGCTGGTCGGCGCCTGCATTTACCTGGTGGCGCATCTGCTCCTGCGCATCTTCAGGCCCTGGATCGAGCGCCTCACCGGGGTGCGCTCTCGGTTGGCGCTGGCGGCGCTCTTCTTCATCTCGGGCGTCGGCGGCTGGTGCCTCGCGCTGGTACTCGTTCCCCTGGTGAGCGGCGGGCACTGGAGGTTCGGGATGGGCGGTTGGGGATTCGCCCTCAGCTTCGCCGGCGGGCTGGGCGTGGTGCTGGGCCTGAGCCTGTACAGCTACCAGGTCCTCCGCGACCGCCTCGAGCAATCGATCGAAAAGATTCACGAGCAGGAGTTCGCCGAGCGCGAGCTCGAGACGGCGCGCGCCATCCAGAAGCGCCTCCTCCCCCCGACCCCGTTCGAAGGCCCCGGCTACCGGCTGGCGGCCCGCAACCTGCCGGCGCGCTACGTAGCGGGGGACTTCTACGACCTGTGCCCGGGCGACGAGGGCTCGGTGGGGTTGGTGGTGGCGGACGTGGCTGGCAAGGGGATGGGGGCGAGCCTGGTGATGGCCTCGGTCAAGACCATGGTCTCGTTCGTCGCCCCGGGGCGTTCGCCGGCCGAGATCCTGACCGAGCTCAACCGCAATCTGGCGGCCGAGCTGGGCCCCCGGGACTTCGTGGCGCTCTGCTTCGTCCGCTACGAGCCGTCGACCGGCGCCTTCGAGCTGGCGAACGCGGGCCTGCCCGACCCGTACGTACTCGCCCCCGGGCGGCCCCCGCGGCCGCTTCCGGCTCCCGGCCCGCGCCTCCCGCTGGGCATGCGCTCGGCCCTCTGCTACCAGAGCCTCACGGGCCGTCTGGAGGCGGGCGAGCGGCTGCTGATCCTCTCGGACGGCCTCCCCGAGGCCCCGACGGCGGAGGGCGAGCCGCTGGGCTACGAACGACTGGAGGAGCTGCTGGAGCTCGCGGAGGAGAGCCCGGAGAGGTGGCTCGACCTTCTGGTGGAGCGGATCGAGGAGCTCACCGGAGAGCCGCGCCAGGACGACTGGACGGCCCTGGTCCTGGAACGGACCGCGTGAAGCCGGCCGCGACCCCGCGGGGATCTCAATCCGGAGAGGCGGGCCGGGCCGCCGGGTCGGACCCCGCACCCCCGCCGGCCTCGAGGCGGGCCCGGAAGCGGGCCTCGAGGGTCGCCAGGTAGCCACTCTCGTGGGACAGCTCGCCGGCCAAGCGGTCGACGACGTCGCCCAGGAGGTGCTCCTCCTCGGCCTCAGGGAGCTCGGCCTCGCCGGCGCGGCCCGCCCGGCGGCGCCGGAAGGGGGAGGCGAGGAGCCGTGCGCCCCGGCGGAGCAGTCGCCGACTGCCCCGAAAGGACCTCTTGAGCGCCTGGTCGACGGGCCGCGGGTCGACCTCCTCGAGAGCCTGTTCGAGGGCCCGCCGGACCCGCCACGCCGCGAGCTCGTCCGAGGGCGGCATCGCGGCGCCCGCGGCCGGATTGGCTGGAGTCAGGGCGGCGTGGAGGAGGTAGCCCTCGTGGAAGGTGCGCGAGGCGGTGTCGACGCTCTCCTTGACGGCGAAGACCAGGAGCACCTTGCGCAGGAGCTTGGCGAAGAGCCGGACTGTGAGGCTCCAGAGCGCCCATCCGAGCCACCCGAGGCAGCCCCGGGACCCCCGGACGGTGCCCGCCAGGTAGTCGACCTGGCCGGGGGTGAGCGCCGCGCCCCGCTCCCGGGCGAGCTCGCGGACCTGGTGGCGGCGGACGGCGTCGAGCACCCGGTCGTCCAGGAACGGCACCGGGATCAGCGGGCAGAGGCCGGCGAGGAGGCTGAAGAAGGTCACCCGGCGAAGCCAGGGCGCCGCCGGCTCAACCACGCCGCCCGGCGCAGAGCCCTGGGCCTTCGCGGAGGGCGTCTTTGCGATACGGTCACGCACGTGCCGAACGAGTATGCACGAGCTGCACCCGAGCCCCGCGACCGCACCGAGCCCGCGCCCTCGGCGACGAGCGCCTCGCCAGGGGGCGGCGTGCCCAGCCCCGACGACGCGTATCGCTCGCGCCGGGACGCCTTCTCCCGCCAGGCCGCCGAGATCGCCGCGCGCTCCCGGCGGGTCACCGGCGGACGCCTGGCGAGCTTCTTCGCTGCCCTCGCTGCCCTCGGCGTCGCCGTCGTGGGCAGCCCGTCGCCGCGTCCGTTCTGGCTCGCCGCGGGCGGCGTCTGCCTCGTCGTCTTCGTCTCGTTGGTGACCCTCGACAGCCGCCTCACCCGACGGCGGCGGCGGGCGGAGGCGCTCCGGGAGGTCAACGAGCGGGCCCTGGCCCGACGGCGGCGGGACTGGAAGCTGCTCGCTCCGGAGAGGACCTCCGCCGGCCGGAAGGGCCGTTCGGCCGCCGGGTCCGACGAGGAAAAGCCGGCGACGGCGTCCGCCCCGTATGCGAGAGATCTGGGCCTCTTCGGCCACGCCTCCCTCTACCGGCTCCTGGACACGGCGGCGACCCCGGCCGGGCGGCGGCGCCTGGCCCGGTGGCTCGAGTCCCCGGCGTCGCCGCCCGAGATCGTCCGCCGCCAGGAGGCGGTCCGAGCCCTCGCCCCGGAGCTCGAGTGGCGCCAGGGTCTCGAGGCCGGGGGCCACCTCGTGGGCTCCGGCGCCCTCGACGAGGAGGATCTCGAGGGTTTCTACGGCTGGGCCGAATCGGGCCCCTGGCTCCTCCGGCGGCCTGTCTTCCTCTGGCTCGCCCGGCTACTCACGCTTCTCGTCCTGCCCACCTTCTTGGCCTGTCTCTCCGGCCTCCTGGCCGACTCCCTGTGGGTGCTCCCGGCCGTGGGCGCCTTCCTCCTGTCGGCGCCCTTCGCCAAAGCGATGAGCGAGGCGTTCGATCGGGCGACCGCCGGGGGCGACGGCCTGCGCGGCTACGGCGAGCTCTTCCGCCACCTGGAGAGCCTGCCCGGCGAAGGCGGGCTCCTGGACGAGCTTCGCGCTCGCCTGGCCACCGAGGAGCGCTCCGCAGCCTTCTGGATGGACCGGCTCGAGCGCCTGACCGTGCTCGCCGACGTCCGCCACGGCCTGATCCACTTCTTCCTCCAGGTGACCCTTCTCTGGGACTTCCACGTCCTCGCGCGCTTCGAAACCTGGCAGCGCCGCGCCGGCGCCTCCGCCCGGGGGTGGCTCGAGACCCTGGGCGAGGTGGAGGCGGTGGCGGCCCTCGCAGAGCTCACCCACGCCCAACCCGAGTGGGTCTTCCCCGAGGTCCGGAGTCCCGGCGGGGAGGACGAGGCCGCGGAACCGTCCGCCCCTCGCTTCGACGGCGAGGAGGTCGGACACCCCCTCCTCGCCGACGACGTGCGCGTGGGCAACGACGTGACCGTGGGGCCTCCGGGAACGTTCCTCCTCGTGACCGGCTCGAACATGAGCGGCAAGACCACCCTCCTCAGGGCGATCGGCGCCAACGTCGTCCTCGCTCAAGCCGGCGCCCCGGTCTGCGCCCGGCGCCTTTCCATGCCCCCCATCGAGCTCGCCACCAGCGTGGTCGTAGAGGACTCCCTGGAGGAAGGGGTCTCGTTCTTCATGGCCGAGCTCCTGCGCCTGAAGCAGGTGGTCGACACCGCCCGCCGCCCGCCGCCGGGCCGCGCGGTCCTCTACCTGCTGGACGAGGTCCTCCGCGGCACCAACAGCGCCGAGCGCCAGGTGGCGGTGCGCCGGGTGCTCGAGGAGCTCCTGGCCCTGGGGGCGATCGGCGCCGTGACCACCCACGACCTGGAGATCCTCGGGCGGCCGGGCACCGCCGATCAGGAGGACCCGGCGGGAGGGCGGCTCGCCGCGGCGGCCGTCCCCATCCACTTCCGGGAGACCGTCCATCCCCGGCCCGAGGGCGGCGCCGAGATGAGCTTCGACTACCGCGCCCGCCCCGGCCTCGCGCCGACCCGCAACGCCCTGCGGCTCCTCGAGGCCGTCGGGCTGGGCGGCAAGGCGGGCCAGGAACCTGACCCTTCGACGACACCGGGGGACGAGGCCTCATGAGTGAGCTGTCCCGCTTCTACGATCGCTGCGCCGCCTTCTACGAGGGCGACTACGACGCGGCCGGCTATCACCACGACATCCCCTTCTACGTGGAGCTCGCCCGGGAGTCGAAGCGGCCCGGTCCTGGAGCTGGGCTGCGGCACGGGACGCGTGCTCCTGCCCATCGCCCGGGCCGGGATCGAGGCGGTGGGCGTCGACGCCTCCCCCGGCATGCTGGAGCAACTCCGGGGCCTCCTCGCCGGCGAGCCCGATGAGGTTCGCCGCCGCGTCCGCGTGCTCGAGGGCGATATGCGCAGCGTCCGGGTGCCCAGCGGCGAGGGGGCCTTCGCCCTGGTCACGGCACCGTTCCGCGTCGCCCAGCACCTCCTGACCCTGGAGGACCGCCGCTCCTGGCTGCGCACGGTGGCCTACCACCTGCGCCGCGAGCCGCCCGGCCACCTGGTGTTCGACGTCTTCCAGCCCGACTACGAGCAGATCGCCGACAGCCCCGTGGTCTCGGTGGACATCGAGCGCGTGGAGCCCGGGACCGGCCGGCGGATCCGCCGCGTCTCCCGGGCCGACCACCATCCCACGAGCCAGACCCTGGACGTGACCTTCGAGTGGCTGGTGGCCGATCCCCACGGCGAGGAGAGGACCGAGCGCGCGATCGAGACCACCGTGCGCTGGTACACCCGTGGCGAGCTCGAGTGCCTCCTCGCGCTCGAGGGCTTCGAGATCACCGACTTCTGGGGCGACTTCGAGCACACGCCCTTCGGCCCCGACGCCGAGGACCAGGTGGTGCGGGCCCAGCTCAGCCGGTAGAGGCTCAGCCGGTAGAGCCCCCGCCTTTCCCCTTGGCTCGCCGGTGGTAGTGGCGGCGGGCCTTGGCGCGGTTGCCGCAGCTCTCCATGGAGCACCAGCGCCGCGAGCGGTTGCGGCTACGATCGAGGAAGAGCCAGGTGCACGAGGCGCCGTCGCACTCGCGCACCCGGTCGAGCTCTTCGGAGGTCAGGAGCTCGGCGGCCGAGCGGACGACCGGGCGCAGCGGCGCCGTCAGAACCTCGCCGGTCCCCGCCCCGCGCCAGACGTAGCCCTCTCCCCTGGGCGCGAGGCGGAGGCCGGCCAGGGCCTCGGCCAGGTAGGCGTTGAGGCGGTCGAGGTCGCCGGCCGGCGGGCGCCGCCCGGCCGCCCGCGCCGAGAACAGGCGGTAGAGCGCTTCGCGGAGCCGGCGCGCCTCGGCGAACGCCTGTCCGGCCGCGTCGGCGTCGCGGCAGGTCCGATCGAGGAGGGCCTCGGCCTCCGCCGGCTCGAGGCTCTCGGTCTGGAGGGCGAAGGTCACCAGGTCCGGGTAGCCGAGGAGGCGCTCGGAGCCGGGCCGCCCCCGGTCGCCCCAAGTGTTGGCGAAGTCCAGGCAGAGCGCCCCTCCCGAGAGCTCGAAGGGTCCGGTTGCCGCCGGCTCGGGGAGATCGACCATTTCAGCTATTCTAACCTACAATCTAGTCTTGACAAGTTAGCGGGCCACGACTAGGCTAACCATCGAAACACGAAAGGGAGGTTAGCTCCATGGAGACCACCGCCGCCGCCTCACGACACGAAGTCAACCTGCTCGCCGACCAGCTCGAGCGCGCCTTCCGGGGGGGCGCCTGGCACGGCCCCGCGGTCGCCGAGACCCTCTTCGGCGTCGACGCCGCCACGGCGTCGCTGCGGCCGATCCCCGCCGCCCACACCATCTGGGAAATCGTGCTCCACGTCACGGCGTGGACCGACGTCTCTCGCCGCCGGATCGAGGGCGAGCCGATCGTGAAGGTGCCCGACGAGCAGGACTGGCCCACGCCGCCGACCGGCGACGCCGCCTCGGACGAGGCCTGGCGCAAGGCGCTCCAGGCCCTCGAGGAGGCCCACCGGCGCCTCCACCTGGCGGTCCTCACCCTGGACGACGGCCGCATGGAGGACCCGGCGGCGGGCTCCGACCCGACGCTTCGAGGTCTCCTCCTCGGCCTGCTCCAGCACCAGACCTATCACGCCGGGCAGATCGCCGTGCTGCGCAAGGCCGGAGCGGTCGCGCAGCGGGGAGTGAGCCACGCGGGAGGCGCCGCGTGACCCCGACCGAGGAGGTGGTGCGCGAGCGCCTGAGCGATCGGCGGGAGCGCCTCGCCGCCCTCGCCGAGGAGCACGAGGAGGGGGAGCTGGTCGAGCTCTTGCGCCGGGTCGATCAGGCCCTGGGCCGCCTCGAGGTCGGCGCCTGGGGTCTGTGCGCCGTCTGCCACGTCGCGATCGAGCCCAACCTCCTCGAGACCGATCCCACGGTGAGCGTCTGCTTCGAGTGCCTCTCGGTGGAGGAGCGCCACGCGCTGGAGCGCGACCTCGAGAGCGCCGCCCGGGTGCAGCGGGCGCTTCTGCCGGCGCGCCGCCTGACCCACGACGGCTGGGAGGTGGCCTGGCTCTGGGAACCCAAGGGCGCCGTCTCGGGAGACCACGTGGACCTCCTCGTGCCCGAGACCTCCGGCGGCCCGCTCCACCTCATCCTGGGGGACGTGGCGGGCAAGGGGGTGGCGGCCTCGCTCCTCCAGTCCCACCTCCACGCCCTGTTCCGGGCGCTCGCGGCACCGGACCTCGGGCTGCCCGACCTCCTCGGGCGTGCCAACCGGCTCTTCGGTGGGGCCACGGCGAGCGCCAGCTACGCCACCCTGGTCGCCGCTCGTCTGGCCGATGACGGCACCCTGGAGGTCGCCAACGCCGGCCACCCGCGCCCGCTCCTGGCCGACCGGCGCGGCGTCCGGCCGGTGGAGGGCTCGGGCCTGCCCCTCGGCCTCTTCCCCGGCGCCGAGTACACCGGGCACCGGCTCCGCCTCGACCCGGGGGACGTGGTGCTCCTCTACACCGACGGCTGGACCGAGGCGGCCAAGGCCGGCGAGGAGTACGGCGTGGGCCGCGCCGCCGCGGCGCTCCGGCAGGCCGCACACCTCCCCTTGGGCGAGCTCCTGGCGTTCTGCCGGGACGATATGGAACACTTCCTGGACGGCGACGCGCGCCCCGACGACCTGACGCTCGTCGCCGTCCGCCGCGTCTCCTGAGCCGTCTGGGCTATCTGGGCTATCTGGGCTATCTGGGCCATCTGGGCCGTCTGAGCCACCTCCGGCGTTCTCGGGAGACGCCCGCCGAATCGCCCCCGGCAACGCCGCGCCGTGGGCTCATGCCGAAAAGGCCAGCGATGATGACGTTCCGTAGAGCTCTCCTATGCGTCGCACCGGGCCTGGCGACCGTGCTCTGGGCGATCGCGGGGCCGGGTGCCGCGGCGGCCCAGGCGCCGCTCCGCCCTTCGGCCGCCGCGGCCAACCGGCCCCTCGCAGGTGGCTCCTCCGCTCGGCCGGCCTTGGAGACCCCGCTGGAGCTCTCCCTCGACCAGGCGATCGCCCGCGGTCTCCGGCGCAACCTGGGGGTGCTCCTCGCCGAATCCGGAGAGACCGCCGCACGGGGCGCTCGCTGGCAGACGCTGTCGGCCCTCCTGCCCTCGGTCTCCGCGCGGCTGACCGAGGACCGCGAGAAGCTGAACCTCGCCGCCTACGGCCTGCCGGTGGCGCCCGGCGAATCGCCCCTGGTCGGCCCCTTCGACGTCTTCGACGCCAGGGTCGCCGTCGCTCAGAAGCTCTTCGACCAGCCCGCCCGGGAGCGCTCGAGGGCGGGCCACGCCGGCGTCGAGGCCGCCCGTGCCGACGTCCGCGACGCCCGGGACCTGGTCGTCCTGGTGGTCACCCGCCTCTACCTCGGGGTGATCGCGGACCAGGCGCGGCTGAATGCGGCCGACGCCGAGGTCCAGACCGCCCAGGCCCTCGCCGACCTGGCGAAGGACCAGCTCGCGGCCGGCACCGCCGCCAAGATCGACGTGCTTCGCTCGCGGGTGGAGCTCGACGCGCGGCGGCAGGAACGGATCGTCGCCGGGAACGACCTCGAGAAGGACAAGCTCGCCCTCGCCCGGGCCATCGGTGTGCCCCTGGGGCGGGCGATCGAGCTCTCCGACCGGATCCCCTACGCCGCCGCGCCCGCCGTGAGCCTCGACGAGGCCCTCGTTGAGGCGCGCTCGCGCCGCTCCGACCTGGTGGC
The DNA here is from genome assembly GCA_963739795.1 of uncultured Acidobacteriota bacterium. Classification (GTDB taxonomy): domain Bacteria; phylum Acidobacteriota; class Thermoanaerobaculia; order Multivoradales; family DATKCC01; genus CAVUBL01. The sequence continues at coordinate 208,845 of CAVUBL010000007.1, forward strand.
GGCGAAGGCGCGCCTGGAGGCGGCCCGCGCGTCCCTCGCTGCGGCCCGGGGAGAGCGCCTTCCCACCCTCTCCCTCAGGGCCGACTGGGGTACCATCGGGCCGGCGCCGTCCTCCTCGCTCACCACGTTCGACGTCGGCGCCGTCCTCGGCATCCCCCTCTTCCTCGGAGGCCGCGTCCGCGGCGAGGTGCTCACCGCCGAGGCCGGCGTCCGGGAGGCCGAGGACCGCCTGCACGACCTCGAAGCCCAAGTCGAGTACGAGATCCGCGGCGCCCTGCTCGATCTCGACGCCGCCGACCAGCGGGTGACCACCGCCGAGGCCGCCCGCGATCTCGCCGACGAGCAACTCACCGAGGCCCGCGACCGCTTCCGGGCCGGGGTGAGCGGCAGCCTCGAGGTGGTCCAGGCACAGCAGGCGGTCGCGGCGGCGCACGAGAGCTTCATCGCGAGCCTCTACGCCTACAACCTCGCCAAGGTCACGCTCGCCCGCGCCCTGGGGGTGGCGGAGGAGCGGACCACCGAGTTCTTGAAGGGGAGCCGATGAACGGGATTCGCCAACTCTGGGCCAGCCCTCGGGCCCGCTGGCTCGTGCTCACCACCCTCCTGGTCATCGTCGTCGTCGGGGCCGTCGCGTGGCGGCACTTCGGTGCTCGGGAGTCGACCGACGACGCCCAGATCGACGGCACCATCCTCGCCATCGCGCCCCGGGTCGGCGGCATGGTCACCGCGGTCCATGTGGCCAGCAACCAGGCGGTCGAGAAGGGCGAGCTGCTGGTGGAGATCGACCCGGAGGACTACCGGATCGCCGTCGAGAAGGCCGAGGGCGAGTACGAGGCGGCGCAAGGCGCGCTCGAGGGCGCCCGGGCCGGGGTGCCGCTGACCTCCCGGACGACCGCGAGCAGCCTCTCGACCGCCAACGCCGAGCTGGCGAGCGCACGCTCGGCGGAGCGCTCGGCGGAGCAGGAGATCTCCGCCGCCGGCGCCCGCCTCGACGCCGCCCGGGCCCGGGCCAAGCAGGCCGAGGACGATCTCGCGCGCATGAAGCTCCTGGTCGCCAAACAGGAGGTGCCGCAGCAGCAGTTCGACGCCGCCGAGAGTCAGGCCACGGCCGCCCGGGCCGCCGTCTCCGAGGCGGAGCAGCAGGTGGCGATTGCCGAGAGCCACCGGCACCAGGCGGCGAGCGCCGTGGCGAGCGCTCGGGCGGCGGTCGACAAGGCGGGGGCCGGCCCCCAGGAGTTGACCGTCTCGAAGAGCCTGCGGACCTCCGCCGAGGCCCGCCTCAAACAGGCCAAGGCCAAGCTCGACCAGGCGCAGCTCGACCTCGCCCGAACGAAGATCACGGCGCCGACGGCGGGCGTGGTGAGCAAGAAGTCCGTCGACGTGGGGGAGATCGTGCGACCCGAGCAGCCCCTCATGGCCCTCGTTCCCCTCGAAGACGTCTGGGTGACCGCCAACTTCAAGGAGACCCAGCTCCACCACATGCGCCCCGGGCAGGCGGCGGAGATCTCGGTTGACGCCTATGGCAAGACCTACCGCGGCCACGTGGAGAGCATCGCCCCGGCGACCGGCTCCAAGTTCAGCCTGCTGCCGCCGGAGAACGCCAGCGGCAACTACGTCAAGGTGGTCCAGCGGGTGCCGGTGAGGATCGCCCTGGAGAAGGGGCAGGACCCCGACCACCTGCTGCGCCCCGGCATGTCGGTGGAGGCCACCGTCCTCGTCCACTGAGGAGACGGCCCCGCACCGCCCCCTCGCCTCCGCAGCCATGTCCGCCGCCACCCCAAAGGCCACAGACACCGCCGAACGCCCCGCCGTCAACCGCTGGCTGATCGCCATCTCGGTGATGGCCGGGACCTTCATGGTGGTCCTGGACACGACGGTGGTGAACGTCGCTCTGCCCCACATCGCCGGCAGCCTCTCGGCGACCACCGACGAGGCGACCTGGGCGCTGACCTCCTACCTCACGGCCAACGCGGTCATCCTGCCCATGACCGGCTGGCTGGCCAACTTCTTCGGGAGGAAGCGCCTTCTCATGGTGGCGGTGAGCGGCTTCACCATCGCCTCCTCTCTGTGCGGCCTGTCGCCGACCCTGGGGATCCTGGTCTTCTTCCGGATCATCCAGGGGCTGACCGGCGGCGTCATGCAGCCCCTCTCCCAGGCGGTGCTGCTCGAGGCGTTTCCACCCCACGAGCGCGGCAAGGCGATGGGTTTCTGGGGGCTGGGGATCGTCGTGGCGCCGATCATCGGGCCGGTCCTCGGCGGCTGGCTGACCGCCGACTACTCCTGGCGCTGGATCTTCTACATCAACATCCCGGTAGGGATCGCGGCGCTGGTCATGATGCAGGTCTTCATCTTCGATCCGGCCTACATCCGCCGGGCGACGGCGCGGATCGACTACTGGGGGATCGGCCTCCTCGCCGTGGGGTTCGGCGCCCTCCAGGTGGCCCTCGACAAGGGCCAAGAGGAGGACTGGCTCTCTTCGCACCTGATCGTGGGGCTCCTCGTGGTGGCGGCCGTGGGCCTGACCTGGATGATCGTCCACGAGATCCGGACGCGGGCGCCCATCGTCGACCTGCACGTCTTCAGGAACCGCACCTACACCTCCGGCGTAGTCCTGATCTTCCTCGTGGGCTTCGTCCTCTACGGCAGCCTGGTGCTACTGCCGCTGCTGCTCCAGACCCTGATGGGCTACTCGGCCCTCGAGGCGGGCATCGCGCTGGCGCCGCGCGGCATGGGCTCGTTCATCGCCATGCCCCTGGTGGGCATGATCATGAGCCGGGTCGACCCGCGAAAGCTCCTGGTCTCCGGCGTCCTCCTCTCCGCCCTCACCCTCTTCTGGTTCGGCATCCTCAACCTGGACGCCGGCTACTGGGACCTCTTCTGGCCCCAGTTCATCCAGGGCGCCGCCCTCGGGCTGCTCTTCGTGCCCCTCACCACCATCACCATGGACCCGGTGTCCAACTCCCAGATGGGCAACGCCACGAGCCTCTACAACCTCACCCGCAACATCGGCTCGAGCATGGGGATCGCCCTGGCAGAGACCCTGGTGGCGCGCCACCTCCAGGTGCACACGAACATCCTGGGCGCCCGGATCAACGCCTACGACAAGGCGCCGGTGCTGATGTTCGAGCGCCTCAAGGCGGCCTTCATGGCGAGCGGCTCGGACGCCGTCACCGCCGGCCACCAAGCCCTCGGCGCCCTGGCCGGCATGGTGCGCCTGCAGGCGGCCCTCCTCTCCTACCTCGACGCCTTCCGCTGGCTCGGCTGGCTGACGGTGGCCATCCTGCCGCTGGTGTTCCTCATGAAGAGGCCCCGGCACAAGGCCGAGGGGGTGGTGGGGGTGGAGTAGCGGGCGACGGGAACCAAATTGGTGGTAAAATGGAACCTGCCATGGCGTCTCTGACCCTCAAGAACATCCCCGCTCCGCTCCTCGAGAGCCTCCGGGAGCGAGCTGCCTCGGACCGCCGCAGCCTCAGTCAGGAGGCCCTCTTCCTGCTCGAGGAAGCCGTCAAGCAGCCGGCTCGCGACCTTACCGCCGAGGACCGGGTACGGGCCCAGGTCCGCGCTTGGTCTCGCTTGGCCGGCCGATGGAAGTCGGACGTTTCGGTGGACGAGGAGATCGAACAGATCCTCGGCACCCGAACCCAGGGACGACAGGTCGACCTGTGAAGGTCCTCGATACGGACGTCTGCGTCGAGCTGCTCCGGGGCAACCGGACGGTAATCGCGCGTCGGCAGGCGACCCAGGACGACATCCATACAACCTGGATCACGGCGGCGGAGCTCTACTACGGCGCCGCCCGGTCAGAGGCCCCCGAGGACAACCGCCTCCTCGTCTCGCAGTTCCTCGCCACACTCGAGGTGATCGATCTGGATGGGCCCGCCGTGGAACGGTTCGGCTCGCTGAGGGCTCTCCTGGAACGGGGAGGCCGCCGTCTGGCCGATTTCGACCTCCTCATCGCGGCCACCACGCTCAGCCGCGGAGCCACACTCGTGACCGGCAACCGCCGTCACTACGATCGCGTGCCGGGTCTCGAGCTCGAAGACTGGATCCGGTAAAGGCCCACAGAGGACCAGGATCGCGGTGGCGGAGTGTGGCCCGCGCGAGACGAGCTGGTTCCACCTCTGACCTGCAGAATCATTAGGGAGAGAGCCCATGGACCTCGGCCGCGAGACCATTCTGCGTGCCCTGGAGGAGCACCACCAAGAGCTCCGGCGTCTCGGGGTGCGCCGAATCGGCCTCTTCGGCTCCTACCTCCACGACCGGCCTCGCGAGGGCACCGACCTCGACTTCCTCGTCCGCTTCGAGCGCCCGAGCTTCGACGACTACATGGACACCAAGTTCTTCCTCCAGGACCTCGAAGAAGCCCTCAAGCCGGCCCTCGACCACGTCCGCCGAGAGGCTGCCTGGGTGATCGTCCGGAAGCACGAGTCGCCTTCGCACGTCGATCTACGTGCTGCGATGCCACGGTTGGCGAACGGGAGCGAAGAGCTCCTGCGCGCAGACCGCGACGCTCGCTAAGTGCTCCCGGCCTCCGCTCGCCCACATCGGCGGGCCTCCAACCGTCCCGAGCCCCTCCTCTCCGCCTTTCCCGCCGCACGCCCTTGCCGTATCCTTTGCCGGAGATCTATTTCGCCTATTTGCAACTTTCTCTTTACTGAAGGGAACCCGCATGCGCTTAGCCGCTGCCATCGGCCAGTTCCTGTCCGGCTACTTCGCCACCCGCGACCGGAGCGACAAGACCGAGAAGGCCTACGCCTGCGACCTCGAGCAGTTCGGCCGCTTCGCCGGCGCCGAGCGCGAGGTGGCCGCCATCGACCCCGACCTGGTCGAGGCCTGGGCAGGCGAGCTCAAGCGGCGCGAGTACGCCCCGGCCTCGATCCAGAGGAAGATGGTCTCGCTCCGCGTCTTCTGCCACTACTGGGTGCGCAAGGGCCTGATCGAGGACAACCCCTTCTGGCGGGTCAAGCTCTCCTTCGGCCGCATCCAGCAGCTCCCGCGGACCTTGAGCGAGGACGAGATCCGCCGCCTCCTGGCCCGTGCGCGCTACGACTGGGAGAGCGCGACTGACACGGGCAGCGGGGCCGGGCACGGAGCCGGCAGCGGTATCGAAACCGGAGCTGGGGGCGCCATCGGCCCCTACTTCCTGGCGCTCCGCAACTACGCCCTCCTCGACCTCCTCTTCGCCACCGGCATCCGCGTGGGCGAGGCCGCCTCCCTCACCCTCGACAGCTTCCTCGAAGAGGGCCGCACGCTACGCATCCGCGGGAAGGGCCGCCGCCCCCGCCTCGCCTTCCTCGTCGACCCCCGGAGCCTCCAGCTCCAAGAGACCTACCAGGCCGAGCGCCGCCGGATCCCAGCCGACACCCGCGCGCTCTTCCTCAACGCCTTCGCCACCCCCCTCTCCACCCAGGGCATGGCCAACGTCCTCCGCAAGCTCAAGGACGAAGCCGGCCTCGACCGCCACGTCACCCCCCACATGATCCGCCATACCGTAGCCACCCTACTCCTCCGCAACGGCGCCGACATCCGAGTCGTCCAAGAGTTCCTAGGCCACGCCTCCATCGCCACCACGCAGCGCTACACGCATGTCACCAAGCAGCATCTGCTGGCTGTCTTGAGAGCCAACCACCCGAGCCTCTCGTGAAAATCCACATGAGTCCGGCGCTCCACTGATTGACCAGGCCTCCAGCATTCCTAGCAGCAAGCCGCAAATTATGCAGGCCGATCACGAAGACGCCGCCTCTGATGATACGATACAAATTGTTGAGTTACCACGAGGCCTACTATGAGCCGAAGGGGACTGCAAGCGACACTATAGTCCAAAAGCGCCCCATTTCTTGACCAACATCGCTTGCGAGATGGGCAGCTCGATAAGGAGGTAATCCGGAGCCCGACTGGCGAAGTCAAGTAATGCACGATTCACTCCGGGGCACTGTGAGAAGTCGTGGGACAGAATAACGCCACCTGGAAGCATCCGGTCAGCAAAGAAACTCAGGCTCGACGAGGTGCTCTCATACGTGTCTACATCAAGATGCACCAACGAGAACAACCGGCGGTTGACCACGCCTGCGGTCTCTGGGAACACCCCCTTAATGATATGGACATTCGAGTACGCGCTGAGCCTCGCCCTGACTAGGGTCTCGTCCCATCTGTACATACCTTCTTTGAAGCGGGCATCTAGCGCACCTACGGCGGGGAGACCATCGAAGGTGTCAAAGAGAAATAGACTTGTCTCAGGTGATTTCGCCTCGGCTATCACGCTGGCACTCGCACCTCGGAATACGCCGACTTCAGCGTAATCACCGCCATCGTTGCGCTTAGCCCTACATATTGAGTAGAGCATGAAAAGTTCGTGAGGGCTAAAGAGCACCGTCCCAGGCTCATCGCGCCAAGTCTTTCTTAGCACCTCTACCGCCTCAGGGTTAAGACTCTTATAGTATTTGAGTACCCTTAGCTCAAAGACGTTCAGTACCTTCCTTGTCAGCCTCCCAAGCTTGCTTGTTGCTACTCTGCCACATGATCCCAGTGTCCTCATAACTTGCTCTCCAAACCTTGCCACTTCTACCTGCTGACTCTCGCTGCAATGCCACAGCCCCTTCACAGGCCCACCCCTCGGACGCTGATACGTGCGAAGGAGTGGGGCATCTCTCGAAAGAGCACGCCGGGGCCTGTCAACCCCGATGAGACGGTGAGTTCGATCAATTAGTGAGCATCCATCCTCGTGGTTGTCGGGTGGATTGATCCAGACGGCTGTAGGCAACTCGGTCGGTTCCGGTGTGCCGAGGACGAAGCCCTCGGGGTGAGCCTGATAGCCGGCGCGTCAGTATCCTTGACGACCAAGGGGCCTCCTCCAATCCTCTACGGCTGCGCGAAGCTCGGAGCGGCGGCTTGCCAAGGCATCCCGGTGCCCGTCCATGGACTCGAAGGGGGTTCATGGCCCTTGCCTTCCTCCGGAGCTACGCTCACCCCCCCTTCCAGAACGGCGACGCTCCTGCACAAGAGACGCGTGGCAGTTCTATGGCGCTCGCAGCCTATCGAATAGCCCCCCATGGCCCTACGGCACCGAGGCCCGAAGCCTCGAGAACACTCTGTGGGCCGGAGATTCCGCCGCCCAGCTGGCTTCCAGCGTCCGACCTACAGTTTAGCAATTCTTCCCCTCTTGACCTTTCCGGATCAGCACTATAGTATCTACGCGCTCGGCGGCAGGCGTAAGGTGAGCTCGTAGCTGCCGTTAAGGAATGTTGTAGGTCGTGAAGAACTGGCGCCCATGGCTCCTGTTACTGGGCTTGGGCTAGTCCATTGGCGCGCCGCCGCACTGGAAACAGCCTAGCGCACTATGTCTACTCCTTCAACCCTCCCTGAATGAAGCGATAACGTGTCATTCTTCTTACCATGAACACCGAGAACCTTGAGAGGGCTATGAGACGCCTCACGTTCTTCACCTTCTCGGTTGGAGCCAACGAAGCGTTCCACCCGTACAGCGGCCTTCGCCTCTTGCTCATGTTCTCAATTCTCCCTCTATGCCAGTTTTTCGGCGCTGTTGCCGATAACGCACTGCGTCTTCCCGGCAACGGGAAAGGCCTTCTCGTCCACGCTGGCCAGTGGGCCATATTCATTGCGCCCCCATTGATCGTTCTTTTTCTGGCGATCGCAATGAGGAACCTCATTCACATCGTCAAGAATCTCGCGAAGTTTTCTCAAACAGAAAGTGTGCCCCCAGACTTGAGTGCCCTCGTTCATCGACTCTCAAGATTGCTGCTGTGCAGAACAAAGCACGTCGCCCTTCTGGTGCTCCTCTCTCTCCTCGGTGCTCTCGTAGCAGTGCGTAACTTCATTCAAACTTCTGACCCGTTCCGCTACTACGGCAATGACATATTCGACTCGGCGTACCATAAGTGGGGGTTCTTGTTTACGCGGATCAATAATTGCCTTCTGTACGTCCTAGTCTTTCCCGTACTTCTCTTTGCGGCGATCTCGCTAACTTGGGCACTCAATCGGCTTCTCGGCGCAATGGCTCGGGACCGAAACACTTGTATTGATTTCTTCAACCCTGATAATTGCGGTGGCTTCTCTGCTTTTGGAAGAATCAACGTGTGCATTATGTGCATGTGGTTCGCAGTCTTCGGAGTCATCTGGGCCGACTTTGAGACACACGATCGCGCAGCCCTAACATTGATAATATCGGCCGTTGCAGGTTCCGCCGCCTTCTTTGCCCAAAGCATTCTTGGTATTTACCCCATTTACCATTGTCTTCGTCAAAAGAAGCGCTCCACCCTAGGCAAGCTCCACTCTGAGCTCAATGCCATATTCAGAGATCGCCATGGCTTCAGCCGAGTCGAGCCATTGATGTACTTTCGGAAAGTTGTAATAGAAACAAGCGTTCTTCCATACTCAAGAAATGCACGGTTCCTGGTGAATTCACTTCGGCTCGCACCTGCTGTCCTCGCTTTGACTAGGCTGGTGGTCTAGGCGGCACGCAACAAGCAGTCGCAGTCCAATGGCCCAGTAGAGCAAGATGAGGATCAACCAGAAGAGAACTATCCGGAAATAGTGAAGCGCGTCCATTTCCTTGGGGCTGAACTTCTGGAGCAGGCCCACGTCCTGAAGGAGATACGTAAGAACCCACAAGCGAACTCCTGCCCAGTGGACTAGGTGAAGCACCCTGATCTCTCTAGCTTCCACCTCCCAGTGCTCCTGCACGAGACGGCCAGCGTAAATCCCGATCTGGCCGACTATCCAAAGCCAAGGAAGAAGTGGCTCAATCGGATGCGCTAGCGAAATCCCGAAGAGAAGTGCCGTGTAGAGCACGCGGTCTGCAACGCCATCGAGGATGTAACCGGCGCGGGAGGTACCCGAAGCGCGCCTGGCTAGCGGCCCATCAAGCTGGTCAGTGAGCTCGGCTATCACGACAAGGAGAAGCTCGGCCCGGAACATCGTGCTGTTCGTTGGGCGGTAAAGCATGATTATCGGGAAAGCTAGGGCGATTCGGGTAAGAGATAGTGCCCAGGCTAGCCGGAGCGTGTTGGATATTGACACGTTATCCATTGGCACCGCGAGTAGCGGTTTGTTGGAGGAACGCCTGTAATCCAGCCCCTAACTTATGGTACGTTAGTTGCGGCCCTTAGCAATGGAGCCGCAGTCGGACAACGGGAAGGGCTGCAGAGGTCTGCAGCAGCCCCCAAACTCTTCGAATGTGGTGGTTATTGGAAGTGGAGCGATGGGGCAGGCAATTGCAGTTCCCCTACGGGATAATGACTACACAGTGAATGTTCTAGCTGGCCGATCCTGGTTACGTAGTGTCCCGCAGGGGGTGTCCCGAAATCGACGGAGCTCTCCTCGACATCGTAAGGTATCCTCTCTCTTGGGCGGAGGCAGCCGGAAGGGAACCCTAACGCAGTTGCGAGGGGAAGAGCTTCAACTTCTTGTCATTGCACTCAATTGGAGAGGTCTTCGGGTGATGACGAGGCTGGAGTCCGGTATTAGAGACCAAGGTTGTCCTATCTTGGTTCTCAGCAAAGGAATCTGCCCGACCACCCTCGCCGACGACGAGGTTCAAGGTGCGGCAGAGCTCCTTGCGGAGTTCTTCAAGCCTTCCGGAGAAGTGTACTTCTTCGCTGGCCCCTGTGTAGCACGGGACCTGGAGAACAGGGTTCGGACCACTGCTGTTCTGGTAGGAGATGGACCTCGGATGGAGGGCGTAGCTTGCATGCTTAGCACCACCTATCTAAAGGTTTTCCTCTCTCGCGACGTAAAGGGTGCGGCATCTGCCGCAGCTCTGAAGAATTTTTACGCGGTAGTCCTCGGCATTGCAACCGGCGTCCTCGCCCCGTCGGTCCTGCCTACTCAGGGTGTATGCCCGCGGAATACCTCAGCCTATCTCTTCACCCAGGCAGCTGCCGAAGTTGAGGAGTTGGTTTCTTGGCTTGGAGGAACCCGCTCTTCTGCACGTGGAGTGGAAGGCATAGGGGATCTTTACGTTACTTGCGGAGGCGGGCGCAATCATCGAGCGGGTGTCTTGATAGGGCAAGGGGAGAGCATGCGAAGCGTTCAGTTACGGTCTATGCGCGGAGCTACGGTGGAAGGACTGGAGCTTGCCTCGGAAATGGGTCCTTTTCTCCTCGCTAAAGCCGACTGCGGTGACCTGGAACTTCCTAGATTTCCACTCCTTGACTTCGGACTCAAGATTTTGGTCAAGGGAAAGGACCCAAAGACAGCGTGGTGGGAGTTTTGGTCCACAACTTCTTATCGCTAGCGCGGTTACAGGCTCCGAGTGCCTGCGTATAGCCTTTCCCGCCCGGGGCCATACCAGGGAATATTGGAGAGCTTCAAGACGCTATACTGGTCTCGGTGTCCCTGCCACCTTATCGCCGATCGTAGCCTGCCGCGAGGCCACCATGGAGACGAGATGCCTCGCTTCACCCCGCCTCCCCCTGGCCGGAGCCCAGGTACACACCATAGCCGACGGTGGGGCCCAACCTGACGATTTGATGTATGCTGTCGGGGAGGGTTCGCGCAGTTGTGCGCAGTAAGAGTTGACTGGTGCCTACAGCTACCACTCTCGCCTTCGAATTCCGAGGCGCTGGCCCTGGCGAGAGACTGTCACCTCATTTGATTGGCATGAGCGAAGGAACAATCTCCCTCTTGCGGAATGGCGACACCGCCTACCCGAGAATGCTGGCGGCCATACGTGCTGCGACACACACCGTGTTCCTCTCTAGCTATCAGATGGATCGAGATGCAGCCGGAGAGACGTTTCTCACCGAGCTTCGTGATGCCCAGCGGCGCGGCGTCAGAGTGCGGGTTCTCCTAGACTTCCTAGGAAACCTCATTACGGGTAGGTCCTTGGTTGGCGATATTCGACGCGCAGGGATTCCTGTCGCGGTTTTCGGTTCTCCTACGGTTCTCCACCGCATTACTAACAGATACCACAGGAAGCTACTGGTCATCGACGGAGCAATCGCCTTCTTCGGAGGTCTAAATATTCGAGAGTGCCACATCCTCAGCCAGAGCCCACGAAAGCCATCGGCCGACCTCCATTTTGAGCTCGGTGGCGCTCTTGCCCGGAAGATCCAGGATATCTTCATAGACGACTGGCTCAAGCAAACTGGCGAGCAGCTCTCCTGTTCGCGCGCGGCTTCCGAGAAGTCCGACCTGATCCAAGGACTGGAAATTCAGGGGACCGTCCTAGTGTCGGATCCCAGGCGGCAGCAGAACCTTGTTGAGGAAACCTACCGGCGGCGGCTTAAGGGGGCAAATCACTCGGTACAAATTGTGACCCCATACTTTCTCCCTGGCCCTCTTCTTAGAGAGTTTATTAACTGTGTTGACCGAGGCGTGGAAGTTACAGTCGTTGTGCCTTCGAAGACGAACCCGCTCGTCGATGCAATTATTTCAAGGGATCTCGCCGTACTTCAGTCAATGGCGGTATCTGTGTATCAGACTCCACCGCCATTTGATCACTCTAAGTTGACACTAATTGACAAGCGAACCGCTCTGGTTGGTTCGGCGAACTGGGACATGAGAAGCTTGAGGTCAAATCTCGAGATACTACTCGAATCCTCTTCGCCTGCTTTTGTAGCCCCGCTCTGCTCTATGGTTGAAGACAAGACTGCTGGGATTAAACCAGGGGTGTCCTCCAGGAGTCTTGGCCTGTCCGGGAAGGTCCTGGGGTTCATCGCCGCACAACTCTACGGATATCTCTAGCATGGTGAGAGTAGAATGTTAGTGAATTCGACCTGTTTAGTCTCTGCGGCGCCTGCAACTTCACGGCTTGGGTTGTTTTGGCAGCCGAATCGAGGCGAGTAAGAGCGAGGCGCCTCCGGGAGATGGTCGTCTCATGGCACGTCAGGGGCATGGAGTCTAGGCTCTCCCTCCCTGGCCGAAGGTAGAAGCTGCGAGAGAGCTTGACAAGTCTCTTCCCGGCGGTATAATAGCGGTAACGGCAGCGCGAGACCTTGTCCTGGGCCGGCCGCGGGCGGCATTCGCCAAGCCTCCGGCGCCCCTGGCGATGAGACCTCGCTACCAAAAGCGACCCGAGCGAGCGGACACTCGCCCGGGCCTGCTACGCAAAGGAGATACAGGCTCCCATGCGCAACGAGCAAGAGAGTAGCAGCCGGACGGGCGCGCGCCGTCCCAGTCCCCTTCCACCTCCTCTACCGTCTCCACCCCCTCGACATCCTCGGGCGCCTCCGCGCGGCCTTCCCGCGGCTCCTCCCGGACTTACATTCCGCACATCTCCCCGGCGATTTCTGGGCAATTTCTCGTCGCAAGTAGCTGAGGAATCAGCGGCTTAGGTCTTCTGATTCGAGGATGATCTGGGCGGTCTCGGCCTCCCAGCGTCGCAGGAGGCGCTGGATCTCGCGGTGGTTGGCGATGCCCCGTTCGAGGAGCTCGGCCTGCTGCGGCGAGACGACACTGTGGCGGTATCGGCCCTCAAGCCTGCGCGTCCATTCGTGGTAGGGGCCGTGGCGGGCGTCGGGATCGACGGCGCAGCGGCACCCCTTCTGGCCGCAGACCTTGGTGCGAGTCGTCAAGGTTCCCGAGCAGACGAGGGTCAGAGCCTCGAGAGCCTCCCGGATCGTCCGGGTGCGCCGGCGCAGCTCCCGCTCCAGCCGGGCGAGCTCGGAGGTGAGATTGTGCTTGACGTGGTCATGATCTGGCGATACTATACTCGCCAGAATGAGATCCCGTCAAGGGCTGCGCCTGAGACCGAGCGAGCTGTCTCTGGTGTCCCAGAGGCTGGGACCCCTGCCGGTGATCAACCACTTCCTCCGGCGCCTGCGGCTCGACGAGCACCTCGAGCGCTTCGTGCCGACCCCCGACCGGCGCACGAGGCTGCCTTACGCCCAAGGCCTGGGAGTCCTCCTGCGCTCGATCCTGGTCGAGCGCGAGGCGATCTATCGCCAGCACGAGACGGTGGCCACCTACGCGCCCGAAGCCTTCGGCCTGGCGCCACAGCGCGTGACCCACCTCAGCGACGACGCCCTCGGCCGGGCTCTCGATCGCCTCTTCGACGCCGACCGGGGGAGCCTGCTGACCGCGGTGGTCGTCGCGGCCGGCGAGGCCTTCGACCTCTGCTTCGACGAGCTCCACAACGACTCGACGACCATTCACTTCTGCGGTCAGTACCGGGACTCAGGGCGCCCGATGCGGGGCCGGCGCACCCCCTGGATCACCTTCGGCTACTCCAAGGACCACCGGCCGGACCTCAAGCAACTGCTCTTCGTGCTCACCACGACGCGCGACGGCGCCGTGCCGGCCCAGTTCCGCTGCGAGGACGGCAACGCCAGCGACTCGCGCACCCACGAGGCGACCTGGGACGCGCTGCGGCGAGTCACGGGGCGGGCCGACTTCCTCTACGTCGCCGACTCGAAGCTGTGCGGCGCCGACGCCATGAGCCACATCGACGGCCACGGCGGCCGCTTCGTCACCGTGCTGCCCCGCTCGCGGCGCGAAGACGCCCACTTCCGCGAGTGGCTCCAGACCCACGAGCCGGACTGGGAGCTCGTCTGGGACCGGCCCCACCCGCGGCGCGAGGACGGCCCCCGAGACCGCTGGTGGACCTACCGCGACCCGCTGCCCTCGCGCGAGGCCTGGCCGGTGACCTGGGTCTACAGCAACCTGCTCCGGCTGCACCAGAGCCAGCGACGCCGCGAGCAGATCGCCCGCGCCGAGCAGGAGCTCGAGGCCCTCGACCACCAGCTCGCCGGCCCGCGGCCTCGCCTGCGCAGCAAGGCGCGCATCCGCGAGCGGGTCGACGAGATCCTCGAACGCTCCAAGGTGGCTCGCTACCTGCGCGTGGAGATCCGCTCCGAGGCCCGCCACGAGTACCGCCAGCTCGGCCCCGGCCGGCCCGGCCCGACGACCCAGTACCGCCGGAAGACCACGCGCCGGTGGCGTCTCGACACCTCGCTCGACGCCGAGCGCATCGCCTACGACAGCAAGAGCGACGGCATGTATCCGCTGCTCACCAACGACCCGAGCCTCTCGCCCCGCGAGGTCCTCGAGGCCCACAAGCGCCAGCCGGCGGTCGAGAAGCGCTTCGAGCAGACCAAGACCGTCTTCGAGATCGCCCCGGTCCTGCTCAAGAACCCCGGCCGCGTCGAGGCCTTCTTCTTCGTCTACTTCCTCGCCCTGCTCGTCCAGGCCCTCCTCGAGCGCGAGCTGCGCCGCGCCATGGAAGCCGAGGCGATCTCCTCCCTGCCTCTCTATCCCGAGGAGCGCCGCAGCCTGCAGCCCCACCGCCGAGCAGATCCTGCGCCTCTTCAGCCTGCTCGAGCGCCACGACCTCTCGCCGAGGGCGAGCTCGTCCGCTCCTTCGAACCCGAGCTCACCCCCCTCCAGCAGCAAGTCCTCGAGCTTCTCGGAGTGCCCGAAAGCGCCTACAAAACTTAAGAACCCGATGCCCGTCGCCCTGGAAATTGCCCAGAAATCCCCGGCGAGATGTGCGGAATGTCAGCCCGGACACCTCCGGAGAACGCCTTCTCGCAGGGGCTCCTGCTGAGAGCCTCGAAGCGGCCGGAGCCTCCTTCAACGGCGCCGGCGGCGCTGGCGGCCGGGGCCTACTGGGCCGGACCGTTCGAGGTGGAGCGGGCGGACGTGGAGCACGGCGGCGGGGTGTGGAGGAGAAAAGGGACGGGCAGGCGTGCATCGGGCACCTGGCGCGCTCGGAGCCGGCGGTCCTCGAGATGCTCCGGGCGTCGCGGGTGCTCGTGGGATTCCCGGAGCACCTGGCGCTCGCGGTCTCGTCCCTCGGCGCCGAGGAGCTCGCGATCCTCGGCCGGGCGATCCAGCGGCGGATAATGGGCGCGTAGGCCCAGGGTGGTCCCGAGGGGTGGCGGTCGCCGCCCCTCGGGCCCGTCGCGATAGGCTCTGTCCCATGCTCAACCCTACGCCACGGGAGAAGATGCTCGACCCCCAGGGCCGCCCGTATTTCTTGTGGGATGCCGACCTGACGCTGGCGGAGTTCGAGGAGCGTCTGGCCGATCCGGATTTGGGGGTCCGCGCCTACTTCGTGGGCAAGCTCTATGCGCCAGGCGAAGCCGGACGACGTGTTCGAGTTCGTCTCGGCGGCGACGATCCGCTCCCTCTGGGCGGAGATCCAGCCGTATCTCGGCAACCGCCGGGAGTTCTGGACGTGGCTCTTCGACGAATGGGGGAAGCGCGGCCTTGCCTAGTGGTTTGCAGCTCGACGAGTCGGATCACCTGCTCCGCCTGACGCGAATCATTGCCAGAGCGGTAGACGTGCACGGGGACCCGGACAAGGCGTCCCGTTGGCTGCGTCGGCCCAACGGAGCACTGGGAGGCGCCGTACCCCTGGAACTCCTGGACACGGACGCCGGCGGTCAGCAGGTCGAGCAGGTGCTCGGCCGGATTGAGCACGGCGTCGTGTCGTGAGCGCCCGGCTTCGCCGTGACGGTCCTCGTTCCTTCCGGGCCGGCGGGCCGCTCTACCGCTCGCGGTCCGGGGTGGTGGCTTGGACTGTCCCTCCGAAGGGATCGCGATTCGCACCGTGCCGTAGAGGCGGCCGTCTTCGAAGTCCTCGGAGAGGATCTCCGGGAGTCCGTAGACCTCTGCATAGGCCCAGAGGTGAGCGTCGAACCAGCTCAGCTGGTAGACGGCGGCGCCGCGGAGCGCCGTGCGCAGAACCCGCTCGCTCGGGTAGAGGACCTCGAACTCCGCGAGCATCTCCTCGGCTTCCCAGAGAGCATCGGCGCGCTCGAGGATCAGGTCGCCGGTCTCCGGCAACGGGCGGGTGACGACGGAGACGAACTCCAGGACCGCCTGATGCGGGACGCGGACGGAGTCCTCCGCAATTCCACGGCGCAGGAGGTCGACCGCGACGCGTTGTTTGGCGGGAAAGCGCTCGTCGTAGCGATAGACCAGGACGTTCGTGTCAACGAGGGCGGCCACGGTCGTAGAGGTCGTCTCTCCGCCAGCCTCGGTCCGGGGAAGTCTCGCGGGGGCCACGGGTCGCCTCCCGGCGCCGCTGCCTCTCGGTGGCGCGGTCGAAGAGCTCGAGGCGCTCTTCGACCGTCAACCCTGAGCGCAGGGGGTGCGCGAGAACGACCCGGATCGCATCGCCGGCGGGAACCCAGCCAATCTCATCGCCGGCCTTGATTCCGTAGCGATCCGCGATCTTCTTGGGGATGGTGACTTGCCGTTTGCTGGTGACCTTCGCCATGGTCCTTATTCTATCAAGGATCGCTTCCTTACCCAATTCTGGAGCCGAGGAAGCCCCTGGCCTCCTCGAGACGGTCGCCGGCAAGACCTCCCAGATGCTGGGTGGCCGCGCCGCCGTCTGGTCGTCTGAGAATTCCTGTTAGACTCTCCACCAAGACCGACAAAGACCCTCCCGAGGCGGCGTTCCGCCTTGCCTGGGCTACCCGACTTGCGAGGCCGCCATGCTTGTTGCCGACGCTCTCTCGGAATACCCTGACGAAGACCTTGAACGCCTGGCCCGGGACAAGGTCGAGGAGGTCACCGACCTCCGGCTTCCCCGCGGGGTTCTGGTTCAGGAGATCGCCGCGGCGCTGTCGTCGCTCAGCTACGTCGCCAAGGTGCTCGCGCCCTCGAGGCCACCGAGCTACGCTTTCCTGAAGCTGCTTCTAGACACGCCGGATCACCAGGTCTCCCCCCAGGGCTTCCGCGAGAGCGTGCTCGCCAAGACCGACGAGCTGACCGAGCGCGCCGCGAGTGGCAAAGGCCTCCGGAAGGACAAGAACTACCCGCTCTACCTCCGGATGCTCTTCGCCGCCTGGGAGGATGACGGCCGGGTGGACCGGAGCGAGGCCCTCCTGCTCGGGGCTCTCCGCAAGGAGCTGGGGCTCTGGATGCGGGAGCATCTCTTCCTCGAGCACCACCCGCTAGTGCGTCCGGTGTGGGACTCGGATCGGGCCTACGAGGAGGCCCGGAATCACCTTCTCGCCACCGGGCTCGTGCTGGTCCACGGCGGCTGCTACATCCTGCCCGACGAGGTCGCCGTTCAGATCCGGCGCGCCTGGGAGATCGACTTCTCGGACGCCGCCTATACGCGGCTTCTCGATCACCTGACTACGGCGCAGCTCCATGCCGCCTTGGCCTCGGCCTCGCTTCCCCTGGCGGGATCGAAGCAGAAGCGGATCGAACGAATCGTCAAGGCGCTCGTTCCTCCGACGGAGATCCTCGACTCGCTCCACATCAACGACGTGAAGGACCTCTGCCGAGAGTCCTCCTTGCGGGTCGCCGCCGCGAAGGCCGACCTCATCGCGAGCCTGGTCGAGTGCTTCGACACGGGGCGCGACCTCGTCGACGACACCGAGGAGGAAACCTCCGCGGAGCCACAGGAGCCCGAGCCGAAGCTGCTGGAGCCACTCGAGTGGACGGCGCTCCTGGACGCGCTGACGGTGGATCTCCTCTACGACATCCTGGCGGCTCGTGGCATGCGCCGTTCCGGCTCCAAGGCCGAGCGCATCGAGCGCCTGGTCGAGAGCCCCTGGTCCGAGACGACACTCCTGGGAGACCTACGGCGCACGGACCTCGTCGCTCTTCTGCCGCCGCGTGGGAGTCCAGGTTTTGTCCGGGGTCGAGCATGAGCTTCATCGATCGGCTCATCCACTGGGCCCAATCGCCGCCTCCGGCCTCTGCCCCCGAGGAAGAACCGCCACCCGGAGCCGGGGCGATCGAGAAGGCCGAACCGCCGCCTGAGCCGACGCCTGAGCCCTCGAGAGCCACGGCCGCGGGCCGGGACGGTCGAACCGGAACCCGGCCTGCCCGCGCCACCGGCGGGCATCGAGGAGATCCGGCGGCGTTTCCCCGGCCTCGAGCCGGACGAGCACGTGATCCTCTCCCTGCTTCGCGAGGCCCGCTCGCTGACCGAGCGGGAGATCGAGAGGGCGAGCATCCGCCACGGCCTCGGGTGGTTCCTGACCAAGGCCCACATGGCGGACCTCCTCGCCCGCCTGCGGCGGAAAGGGGCCTCGCCCATCCACATACGGAGCACCGGCCGGTTGAACATCTACGAGTGGCGAGACGGCCCCACCTTGCCGCGAGGCCGGGATCTCGACCGGGCGGCCGCCCGCGACCTGGTCGACGCCCTCCGGGGCGGCGTGGTTCCGGAGTCGCACCTCGACATGCTCGCCGTGGGGCAGGACGAAGTGCGAGCCCACCTCGTGGAGTTGCTCGAACGCGTCGAGGGTGGGCGCTCGGCCGCCAAGTTCATTCGCGGCGAGTACGGCGCCGGGAAGACCTTTCTCTGCTCGTGGTTGCGCGACCGCGCCCTGGCCTCGGACTTCGCGGCCTCGACGGTCAAGATCGGCCCCGACCAGCCGCTCTCCGACCTCCCGGTCTTCTTCTCGGGACTGATCGACGGCCTGCGAACGCCCGAGAAGCGAGACGCCAGCGCCCTGGCCGATCTTCTCGAATCGTGGCTCCTGGCGATCCATCGGCGCACGGCCCAGATCGAGGGCGTCCCCGCCTTCGCACCCGGAAGCCGCAAGCGGCTCGCTCCCCTGGTCGAGGATCGCATCGGCGAGGAGCTGGCGAAGCTCTCGGACGTCGATCCAGGCTTCGGACCTGCGGTTGGCGCCTTCTACCAGGCTCGGCTCGACGGGGACCACGAGCTGGCGGCGGCCGCCCTCGCCTGGCTCCGCGGGAGCCAGTCCGTTCCGGCTCCCAATGCTGCGCAAGATCGGGGTCCGCGGGCACCTGACGAGCGATCAGGTCTTCCCCCGGATGCGGGCGCTTCTCGAGGTCATCGAAGGAGGGCGCCTCCGCGGTCTTCTCTTGATCCTCGACGAGCTGGAGCTCGTTCGCCGCTTCCCCCACGCCAGACAGCGCGAGCGGGCCTACGAGACGCTCCGCCTGCTCCTCGACGAGTGCGGAGAAAAGCACCTGCCGGGCTGTCTCATGGTCTGTACCTGGAACCGAGCAGCTCTTCGAGGACGAGCGCATACGGCCTACCGAGCTACTGGGCTCTGGCGCACCGGGTGTCGTCACCCCAGGCCGGCGAGGGGCCGACCAGTCTTCGGCAGCCGATCATCCCCCTGAGCCCGCTCGATCGCGACCGCCTCCTGGAGATGGCGATCCGCGTCCGAGACATCCACGGCAAGGCGTATGACTGGCCCGCCGCGGAGCGGGTGCCTCGATCCGTGCTCGAGCAGATGGTGGACCGTTGCACGACCTTCGGCGACGACAGGATCGAGCGCCTGCCCAGGCCCTTCCTGCGAGAGGTGGTGAACCTCCTCGACCTGTGTGAGGAACGGCCCGAGATCCCGGCCGAGGAGTACCTGAAGATGGAGAGCGACGAGGCGGGGCTCGCGGACTCGCTCCTAACCATCCTCGAGGACTGACCGTTCCATGGCTCTCTCCGGGACGAAGGCGATTCTCGACCGTCTGCATCCCGGACTCCGAAGGTGGCTCCGCGAGGCGGGTTGGTCGGGGCTCCGGCAGGCTCAGGTGGAGGCGATTCCCGTCATCCTGGCCGGTCACGACTGCGTGATCGAGGCTCCAACAGCCGGCGGCAAGACCGAGGCCGTGCTCTTTCCGTCGCTGACCCGCGCCGCCGAGAGCTCCGGGACCGGCGTTCGCATCCTCTACCTGGCACCGCTCCGGGCGCTCCTGAACAACCTCGAGCTCCGCGGCGAGACCTACGCCGAGGCTTGCGGTCTCGACGCCTTCAAGTGGCACGGGGACGTAGACCAGTTGAAGAAGGTGCGGGCGCTGACTCGGCCTCCGGCCCTCCTCATGACTACGCCCGAGTCTGTCGAGGCGATCCTGCTTCGCAAGGCCGAGGCCGCCGCCTTCTTCGCGGACCTCGGGACGGTGATCCTCGACGAGGCCCACAACTTCGCGGCGGGCGACCGAGGGGGACACCTGCTCTCGCTACTCGAGCGCCTGGAACACCTGGTCGACCGCTCGCCCCAGCGGATCGCCCTGTCGGCGACGGTGGGCAACCCGGAGGCCATGCTGCGGTGGCTCGCCGGCCGCCACCGGAAGCCGGGGGAACGGGTCCGCGTGGCCCAGCCGCCGGGCGACCGGGACTTCCAGGTCTGCCTGTTCCCGGAGCACGACGACACTCACGGCTCTCCGGAGAAGCGCGGGAGATACCGGCGCTTCCAGGCCTTGGCCGGCCTGTTGCCAGGTCACCGCTGCCTCGTCTTCGTCCGCTCGCGAGCCGGCGCGGAGCAGCTCGCGCAGGGCTTCATCGAGCTGAACCACCACAGGAAAGGCGGGCGGCCAATCCGGATCCGGACCCACCACTCCGCGGTCAGCAAGTACTACCGCGAGGCGGCGGAGCGGATGATCCAGCTTTGCTCCCAGGTCTCGGAAGATCGGCTCGACGCCATCATCAGCACCTCGACCCTGGAGCTGGGAATCGACATCGGAGCGCTCGATCGGGTGATCCAGATGGATGCTCTCGCGAGTCCCAGCGGCTTCCTCCAGCGAGTCGGCCGGACCGGCCGGCGCGCGAACCAGCCGCAGTTCTTCCGTGGCTTGTGCACGAAGACCGAGGACCTGGTCGTCCTCACCGCCGCGGTCAACCTCGGCTGGAAGCAACGCTCCGAGGACCTCATCCTGCCGCGGCGGGCCTTTCACCTCCTCGCCCACCAGCTCCTCTGCCTGGCGCTTCAGACGCACGGGGTCTCCCAGGAGCGCGCCTGGGAGGTGCTTTCGGGAGCTCATTCGTTTTCCGGGATCGGGCGGAGCGAGCTCGATCGGCTCGTCGATCACATGGTGAGGACGGAGTACCTCCGGCGGGTCGACGGGGTCCTCGTCACCGGCGATCGGACCGAGCGGGAGTTCCTCCGCGCCGGTTGGCGGCGCCTCTTCGCGGTCTTCGACTCGGCTCCCCTCTACGAGGTGCTCCACCGGAGGAAGGCCGTGGGCACCCTCGACGCCCGCTTCGTGGAGACTCTGGACGTGCCCTTCTTCTTCGTTCTCGGGGGCAAGGTCTGGAAGGCCGAAGCGGTCGACGTGACCAGTCGGGCTGTCCGCGCGCTGCCGTCTCGCGCGGGAGAGGCGCCGAAGTGGACCAGCTTCGGCGGCCCAGGCGTGCCCTTCGAAACCGCCCAGGAAGCGGGGGCCCTCCTCCACGGTCACGAGCCGTTGCCCGAGTTTCTCGCTCCCGAGGCCAGGAGCGCCATGGATCTCCTGGTCCAGAACCGAGCCGGCGTGGGCTGGGGTCCCGGGGACGTTATCCTCCGGACGACGGGCGCGGGCTCGGCGATCGTCCTGACTTTCGCCGGTGACCGCATCAACCGAACCTTCGCCCGGCTCCTGCAAGCCCTCGGCGTCGGCGAAACCGCGGCGAGCTACAGCGAGATCGAGTTGAAGAAGGGGCCGGAGGATCGCTCCGAGCTGGAAGCAGCCTTCAAGGCCGCAATCTCGGAGGTCCGGTCAGGAAGCCTGTCGGACGCGCAGAAGCTATCGGAAGCACTCCAAAGTAGCCAACCCCTCTGGCCGTTCTCTCCCTTCGCGCGCTGCCTTCCTGACGACCTCTGGGCCGCGGCCCTGGTCGAGCAGACGCTCGACTGCGAGGGGCTCATCCGGTGGCTGGGAGCCGCCGACGTGGCATTCCAGAGGTGACTCGGCGGCGGGCACGCCAGGCCGTCCACACCCCGGAGCAATCAGAAGTTGCAGAAGGCATTGACAACCCTCAGCGCACGGCGGTATAGTGGCGGTAACGACAACGCGAGGTCTCGTCCCGAGCCGGCCGCGGGCAACGCCTGCTGAGCCGCCGGCGCCTTTGGGCACGGGGCCTCGCAACCATGAACGGCCCGAGCGAGCGGGAACTCGCCCGGGCCTGCTACGCAGAGGAGATACCCCTCCCATGCGCAACGAACAAGAGAGTAGCAGCCGGACGGCTGGCGCCGTCCAGTCCCCTTCCACCTCCCCGACCAGCTCGGCCTCCTCGGCGGCTCCAACCTCCTCGGGCGCCTCCGCGCGGGCCTCCCGGGGCTCGTCCGGGTCGCCTCCGGAGAATGCCTTCTCGCAGGGGTTCCTGCTGCGGGCTTCGAAGCTCCCGGAGCCGCCTTCGACGACGCCGGCGGCGCTGGCGCCCGGGGCATTCTGGGCCGGGCCGTTCGAGGTGGAGCGGGCGGACGAGGAGCACGGCGGCGGGGCTTGGGCCGTAGTGCGGAAGAACGAGCCAGTCGCCCAGGGCGGTCGGGCGGTGGCGGTGTTCCGGCACCGGGCGGACGCGCTGCTGGTGGCGGCGACGCTGCCGGCGCTGGCGGCGCCGAACCGGCTGGTCCTGGGCGGGCGGGGCCGGCGGTTGGGCTTTCCCGTCCACGACGGGCAGGTGTGCATCGGGCACCTGGCGCGGCCGGAGCCGGCGGTCCTCGAGATGCTGCGGGCGTCGCGGGTGCTCGTGGGGTTCCCAGAGCACCTGGCGCTCGCGGTCTCGTCCCTCGGCGCCGAGGAGCTCGCGATCCTCGGCCGGGCGATCCAGCGGCGGATGATGGGCGCATAGGCCCAGGGCGGCCCGGAGGGCTGGCGCTGGCCTCGCGGGAAGGGACGAGCCTGTCAGAGCTCATCCGCCGGCTCACGCCCGTTGGTGATCGACGCTAGCTACGCCGTGCGCGCCGTGCTGCCCTCCTCCTCGTCCCAGGGTGTCGCAGGCAGCCCCATACGATCTCGCGCTCTGCCAGGCGGCGCTCGATTGGGCCGACCGGATGACTCATGCCCAGGGCCTATGACGCGTTCTACCTTACCCTCGCCGAGACAAGAGAGGCTGAGCCCTGGACGACAGATGAGGGTCTCGAGAACCGAGCCCGACAGCTCGGGGCGAGCTGGGTACACTCGGCGAGCGCGTAGGGCCGCGCAAGACGCCTGCCCCTGAGCCCTCGGGCCGAGAACGAGACGGGCCGCCCCGATCTCTCGGAGCGGCCCGTTTCGTGTTCAGCGTCTATGGGTCTGGCTCAGGCCTTGCGGACGTTCTCGGCGGCCGGGCCCTTCTGGCCCTGGACCACGTCGAACTCCACCCGCTCACCCTCGGCGAGGCTCTTGAAGCCGCCGCCCTGGATGGCCGAGTGATGGACGAAACAGTCCTTGCTACCGTCCTCGGGAGTGATGAAGCCGAAGCCCTTGGTGTCGTTGAACCACTTCACGGTACCGGTGGTACTCATTTCCTGCTCCTGTTCGTTGCTGCAGACCTGGGTCGGAGAGTGGAAATGCGTACCATCCGACGTTTGGTGTGCTCGGGGAGGATCCCCGTTGGGAGTGTCGTCGCGCAGTTCGGCACCGGACCGTTTGTCCGGAACCATGACGCGACACCTTTCATAACCGGCTTCTGAAACCCGGCATTCCCGGTGCGACACGGTGCCGGCCGAAGATCCGGAGCCGGTCCTGCTCGTGATGCCGGGCATCGGCGAGGAGGGCCGATGGTCCCTGAAACCGCCCCGGCCTCTCTGCGTACTTCCTGCCAACGAGGAGGGACGACGATGGAAAGCCTTTGGCGGGACCTGCGGTACACGCTCCGGTCTCTGGGCCGGACTCCGGTGTTCGTGGTGGTGGCGCTGGTCACGTTGGCACTGGGGATCGGCGTCACCTCGACGATCTTCAGCTTCGTCAACGCGATCCTGCTTCGGCCGCCGCCGGGCGAGCGGCCCGAGGAGATCGTCCACGTCTACACCCGGCTGCCTGACGAGCCCTTCTCCACCAGCTCCTACGCGGACTACCTCGACCTGCGCGACGGCACGAGCGCCTTCGCGATGCCGGGGGGCGGCAGCGGCCTGATCGGCCACGCCACGGCCATCGCCACCCTCCAGGAGGGCGGCCGGAGCCAGGTCCTGATCGGCGAGCTCGTCACCGGCAACACCTTCCAGATGATGGGCATCCACGCCGCCCGCGGGCGGATGCTCCTGCCCGAGGACGACACGGGCCCCGGCGCCGCACGGGTGGTGGTGCTCGGCCAGGGGTTCTGGCAGCGGCGCTTCGGCGGCGACCCGAAGGTCCTGGGCTCGACCGTGCGCTTCAACGGCTCGCCTTACCAGGTGGTGGGGATCGCCCCGGCGAGCTTCCCGGGTCTCCTGCCGGGGGTGGCGGCGGACTTCTGGATGCCCGCGACGCGGGTGACCGAGATCGACGCCGCAGGCCAGATCCACGGCGTGGCCGGCGACCCGGGTAAGACCGCCCTCGAGCGCCGCGGATATCGCTGGATGTGGCTCGAGGGGCGGCTGGCACCCGGTGGGGCGCCCGCCGCGACGATCGAGCGCGCCCAGGCCCAGACGGCGACGGTGATGGCCCGTCTCGCCGAGGAGCACAAGATCACCAACAAGGAGGTCGGGACGGCCGTCCTCCCTCTCCGCTCCGTGCGCTTCCATCCGGACATCGACGGCGTCCTGGGGCCCGCGGCCGCGATCCTTTTGGGTGCCGTCGGCCTGGTGCTCCTGGTGGTCTGCGCGAACCTGGCGAACATGCTCCTCTCCCGCGCCCAGGGCCGGCGCCGGGAGATCGCCGTGCGCCTGGCGCTGGGGGTGAGCCGGCGGCGCCTCCTGGGCCAGCTCCTGACCGAGAGCCTGCTCCTCGCCGCCGGCGGCGGGGCGCTGGCGTTGCTGGTGACCCGCTGGACCACCGACCTCCTCCTCGCCTGGCATCCGCCTCTGCCCTTCTCGGTCGCCCTCGACGTGGGCACCGACGCCCGGGTGCTGCTGTTCACCGCCCTGGTCGCCCTGGGCGCTGCGGTCGCGTTCGGCCTCGCGCCGGCGCGCCAGACGGTGCGCGTCGACCTGGTGGCGGATCTCAAGTCCGGGGCCCGCTCGACCTCCGGGAGCCGCCGCGCCTTCAGCCTCAGGAACGCTCTGGTGGTGACCCAGGTGGCGGTCTCCGCGGTCTTCCTGGTGGTGGCGGGTCTCCTGGCGCGGGGCGCCTTCTCGGCGCGCTCGATCGACATGGGCTTCCAGCCGGAGCGGGTGGCGGCCCTCGGGCTGAACCTGGGCATGCAGGGCTACAGCGACGAGCGGGCGGACGCCTTTTTCCGCCAGCTCCGGGACCGCGCCGCGGCGCTCCCCGGGGTGTCCGACGCGGCCCTTGCCGTCCGGGTGCCCTTCGACATCAACCAGTGGAACGAGCCGATCATCCCGGACACGCAGGAGCCCGGAAGCGAGACGGACGGGGTTCCGATGGACGTCACCTGGGTCGACGAGCACTACTTCGCGACCCTCGGCACGCCGATCCTCCGCGGTCGGGAGATCGAGGCCACGGACACCGCGGAGGCGCCGCGGGTGGTGGTGGTGAACGCCGCCCTGGCACACCGCTTCTGGGGCGATCCGGCCTCGGCCGTCGGCCGGCGCCTGTGGAGCGGCCGGCGAGACTCGGCTCCGTTCGAGGTGGTGGGAGTCGTGGCGGACTCCAAGGTACGGTCGGTGGGCGAGGCGCCGCGCCCCATGGTGCACTTCGCCCTTGCCCAGCGCTCGTCGGCCAACGCCTACGTCCTCGCCCGGAGCGCGGCGGCCGACGCCACGCCGCTTGCCAGCGAGCTCCGCCGCCTGGCCTTCTCCATGGACCCGTCGCTCGCCGTCTCCGAGACCAAGACGCTCGCCGACTTCATGGGCATCACCCTCTATCCGGTGCGGGCGGGGGCGACCCTGCTGGGGGTCTTCGGCCTCCTGGCCCTGGCGCTCTCGAGCCTCGGCCTCTACGGCGTGATGGCCTACGCGGTCGCCCGCCGGCGCCGGGAGATGGGGGTGCGCTACGCCCTGGGGGCCCGGCCGGCGGACGTGGTGGGCCTGGTCGTGAGGGGCGGGATGAAGCTCACCGCCGTGGGGATGGTCCTCGGCCTGGCGCTCGCGGCGCTGGCCGGGCGCCTCCTCTCAGGGCTTCTCTACGGCACCAGCGCCCTAGACCCCCTCGCCTTCGGCGGCGCCGCCCTGGTGCTGGCCCTCGTCGCCCTGGCCGCCAACCTGGTACCCGCCAGCCGCGCCGCCCGGGCCGACCCGGTGGCGGTGCTCCGGGAGGAGTAGCGCCAGGGTCGGCACCAGGAGGAGGCTGCCGGCGAGGGCCGCGAGGAGGCCGCCGATCACGGTGATGGCGAAAGGTTGGAACACCCGGGAGCCGAGGGTGGTGCCGATGGCGGCGGGCAGGAGGGCGGCGACGGTGGTGGCGGTGGTCAGCAGGATCGGCCGCAGGCGCACCGAAGCGGCCTCGCGGAGGGCCTCGCGGCGGCCGAGGCCGGCGGCGGTCCGACGGTTGGCGAAGTCCACCAGCACGATGGCGTTGTTGACCGCCACCCCCGCCAGCGTGAGGGCGCCCATGGCCACGGAGAGGTCAACGGGCCGGCGGGTGACGGCGAGGGCGACGAGGCCGCCGGCGAGCGCCAACGGGACGGTGGCGAGGATCGCCAGGGGCTGGAGCCAGGAGCCGAGCTGGACCCCCAGGATGAGGTAGATCAGGAGCAGGGCCCCGGCGAGGACCAGGCCCATCTCCTCGGCCGTCCGGATCAGCACCGGGTACTGGCCGCTGACGTCGACGCTGTAGCCGGCGGGCAAGTGGAGGCTCCGGAACTGCTCCCGGAGCCTCCGGACCAGGCCCGGGATCGAGCCGTCCACTTCGGCCACCAGGGTGATCTCCCGCTCGCCGTCGAGGCGCGTGATCTCGGCCGGCGACGGGCGGGCCTCGACACGGGCGAGGCGGCCCAGGGGCACGAGGGCGCCGCTGGAGAGGGGCACCGGCAGCCGGGCCAGGCTCGCGGGATCGGCCTCCCCCGGAGCGCGCCCCCCGGCGCTCCCGGCGCCGCTTTCCGTAAGGCGCAGCCAGACCCCCACCGACTCCTTCTGCCGCACCACGGTGGTCGCCTCGAGCCCGGTTCGCGCCGCCCGGAGGGCCGCGAGCACCTCGCCGGGCCGGGCGCCGTGGCGCGCGAGGGCGGCGCGGTCCAGGCGCACGTCGATCTCGCGGGCGCGGACCTTGGTGTTGTTCACCACACCGGAGACGGCCGGATCGCCCTCGAGGAGCGTCTCGACCCGGCCGGCGAGCTCGGTGAGCCTGCCCAGGTCCTCGCCGTAGACGGTCACCCCGAAGAGCGCCGGCAGGCCGGAGAAGCTCTCGTCGATCTTCTCCTGGGTCGGCTGGTGGTAGAGGAGGACGACGCCGGGGATCTTGGAGTAGGCGCGGCGGAGGTCGGCCGTGATGGCGGTCGCCGAGCGGGAGCGCTCTCCGCGGGGAGCGAGCTTGATCTGGAGCTCGCCCCGGTTGACGCCCTCGATCTGCGTGCCGGTCTCGGGCGAGCCGGTCCGGCGGTAGACGGTGGTCACGTCGCGCTCGGCGAGGGCGATCCGGTCGAGGATTGATCCGACGCGGTCGCTCTCCGCGAGGGAGGTGCCCGGGGGCATGACGTACTCGATGAGGAGGGCGCCCTCGTCGATGGGCGGGAGGAGCGAGACGCCGGTGCCGAGGGCCGCCAGGGCGGCGAGGCCGAGGGCCGCCGCGGACACGGCGATCACCAGCCAGCGGCGGCGGAAGCAGACACCCAACGCGCGCTGGAGCCCCCGATCCAGGCGGGCGAGGAGGCGGGCGCCGAGGAAGTCTTCGCGCGCCTCGGAGCGCACCGCTCTCCCCCCGCCTCGCCCCAGCAGCAGCGGCACCAGGGTCAGGGACAGGACCAGGGAGACCAGGAGCGCCGCCGCCAGGGTGATCCCGAAGGGGCGGAGGAAGAGGCCCGCGATTCCGGTCACGAAGATCAGCGGCAGGAAGGCCGCCACCGTGGTCAGGGTGCCCGAGGCGTCGGGGCCGGCAATCTCCATCGTCCCGGCGAGGGCGGCCTCTCGGGGGTCGGGGGTCGTCCGGCGGCGGTGGTCGATCGTCTCCGCCACCACGATGGCGTCGTCCACCAGCATGCCGATGGCGAGGGTCAAGGCGGTGAGGGTCACGGTGTCGAAGCCCAGGCCGGCCCAACGCATGACGAGGAGGGTGGCCAGGAGCGTGAGGGGAATGGTCGCCGCGACCACCAGGGTGGGCCGGAGCGCCCCCAGGAAGAGGTAGAGGGCGACCACCGCCAGCGCCGCACCCAGGATCAGGTCCACCAGGATCTCGTGCTCCGACTCGGCGAGGATCTCCGACTGGTCGTAGAACTTCTCGACCCGGGTACCGGGGGGTAGGAGGTCGCCCTTTCCGGTCAGGCCGGTCAGGCGGGCGAGGGCCCGGTCGACGCCGGCCACCACCCTCGCCGGGCTCGCCCCCGGCTCCTTGCGGACCACCAGGGCGACCGCCGGCCGGCCGTCGCCGCGGATGGAGAAGTGGGCGGGTGCGTGGCCCTCCGAGACCTCCGCCACCGAGCCCAGGAGGACCGAGCGGGCGCCGCCGGAGACCAGGGGCACCGAGGCGAGGTCGTCGAGGCCGGTGAGGCGGGCGTCGCCCCGCACCAGGGCCTCGCGGCCTCCTTGGTCGAGGAAGCCGGCGACGGCGCCGGTGTTGTGGCTGCCGAGGAGGTCGGCCACGTCCGCCACCGAGAGATGGAGGCGGGCCAGGAGGTCCGGCCGCAGGTCGACCCAGAAGGCCCTCCGGGCTCCCCCCAGCACCTGGATCGAAGCGACGCCCTCGACCCCCTGGAGGCGCGGCGCCAGGTCGTGGCGGACGGCGTTGCCCAGGGCCACCGGGTCGCCGGCGCCGTAGAGCACGTAGCCCGAGACCTCTTCGAGGGTGGTGCCCAGGGTCTCGAGCCGCGGGCTCACGCCCGGCGGGAGGACGCCCTGAAGGTGGGCGAGACCGGTCTGGACGAGCTGGCGGGCGTCGCGGACCGAGGTGCCCCAGGGGAGCTGGACGGTGACCTGGGAGAGACCCTGGGCCGAGGTGGAGGCCACGCGCTCGACGCCGGGGATCGCCCGCATCGCGCCCTCGATGGGACGGGTGACGAGGAGCTCGACGTCCTCCGGAACGGCGCCGGGATCGTGGGTGATCACGTTGACCACCGGCACGTCCAGGTTGGGGAAGAGGTCGACCGGCAGCCGGAAGGCGGCGTCGACCCCGAGGAGGGCGAGGGCGGCGAGGACCAGGAGCGCGACCCTCGGATGGTCGATCAAGGCGCCCAGTGCGCGGCGCATCAATCCGCCACCCGGAAGGTCTTCGCGAAGTCCCGGTAGAGGAGCTCGTAGGCGCCCTGGACGACCACGCGGGCCTTGGGGTCGAGGCGCGGAAGACCCGGGAGGATCTCCACCCAACCGCCCGCCGAGAGCCCGGTCGTAACCGGCCGCTTCTCGTAACCCTTCGGCCCCGCCACGAAGACGAACGCTCGGCCGGCGTCGTCCCGGACGACGGCGCTCGCCGGGACCGCCAACGCCCGGGTGTGGACGGCGAGGCGCACTCGACCGCCCACCGCCTCGCCGGGGCGGAGCCGCCGGTCGAGGGCCGGGCCTTCGATCCAGACCTGGGTGCCGCCGTCGGCGGTCTGGTCCGGGAGCACCCGGGCGACGGTGCCCTTCAGGGATCGACCGGGCTCACCGGAGGCGCCGGGCTCACCCTCCGACACTGTAGCGGTCTTGCCCGCCAGGGCGGCCGCCTCTTCCGCCGAGGCCGGATAGAGGGTCGCCACGATCCGCAGGCTCCCGGTGGCGACGATCTCGGCCAGCGTGTCGCCGGCGGCCACGTCCTGGCCCACGCTCACCCGGCGGCGGGCAAAGGTGCCGGCGGCCGGGGCGGTGAGCTCGAGGGCCTGGCTGAGGCGGCCCAAGTCCTGGCGGGCGGAGGCGAGCTCGGAGGCGAGGCGGGCCTTGTCGCCCTGGGCCTGGAGGAGCTCGGCGCGCCGGATCAGCTTCTCGGCCGCCGCGTCCTCCTTCAGGTCGACCTCCTGGCCCGCCAGCCGGAGCCGCTCTTCGAGGCTCGAGACCTTGGATTCGAGGGTCGCGCGCCGGGCGGAGGCCGCCGGGCCGCCGAGCTTGAAAAGTGGCTGGTACCTTCGGACGGTGGCGCCGTCGGTGGCCTGGACGGCCTCGATCCGGCCCGCTTCGAGGGCCGTCACCGGCACGCTCCGGCGGCTCTCGACGCTCCCGAACCAGGGCTCCGTGCGGGAGAAGTCCCGGTGCTCGGGGAGAGAGGTTTGGATGAGCGCCGCTTCGACTTGGGCGGCTTGGGCGGCCTGGCGTGTCTGGGCCTCCGAGCCACCGCCCGGCTCTCCGCCGCCGCAGCCGACGAGGCTCGCCGCCATCGCCGCCATCGCCGCCATCGCCACCAGAACGGCGGCTCCGGCCACGGCCCCGAGCCGGATCGGGCCGCGGGCTGGGATCGGCGCCGAACGCGTTCGCCCCCTCACCCGTCCCGCCTTCGCGCGCTTCTGGCTCATCGCTCTGCCGCCGGCAAAGCCACCTTGGCGGGGTCTGCCGTCCCGTTCGCCGGACCGTGGGCAGCCCCTCCCAGGAGCTCCCGCCCACTGGCGAGCTCGAGGGCCAGGGTCAGGTCCGCCAGGCGGCGCTCCAGGGCCAGCCGCTCCAGGCGCCGGGCTGAGACCGCCGCCGCCGCCCGGTCGGCGGCGAAGAGGTCGCCGGAGCCCAGGTCGGCGGCCCGGCGCTCCGCCTCGGCCCGCCTCTCGAGGGAGCCCAGGGAGGCTCCGGCGGCGGCGATCTCCCGGCGCAGAGTGCCGAGCTCCGACTCGATCCGCGCGACCTCCGAGCGGCCCTCGAACAAGCGGGCGGCGTACTCGTCGAAGAGCTGCTTCCGGGACGCTCTCTCGACCGCGATCCGCCCCTGTCCCCGGTCGAAGATGGGCAGGCCGATGGTCACCCCCGCCCCCGCCGTGTCCACGTTCTCCGGGTCGCGGGCGGCTTCGAGACCGATCCGGATCGCCGGGAAGCGGGAGCGCACGGCGGCCCGGAGGCGCGCCTCCTGGCTCTCGTAGCCGGCGCGCAGGGCGACGAGGTCGAGGCGGCGGGTCTCGAGCCCGGCCGCGAGCTCGGTGGCCGGGGGGACCGGTGCGGCGAGAAGGCCCGCGATCGGCGCCCGCGCGCCGCCCTCGATAGCGACGCGCCGCTCGGCCGGAAGGCCCAGGGCCCCATCGAGCTCCACCCGCTCGGCGTCCCGCTCCGAGCGTGCCTCGAGGAAGGCCGCCCGGGCTCGGTCGAGGGCGTCACTCGCGGCGGCGAGGTCCGCCGACGTCGCCACCCCCAGATCCACGGCCCGCCGCGCCGCCCGCAGGGTGTCGGCACGGAGCTGCCGGGCCCGCCCCGCCTCGGCGACGCGCCGCTCGGCGAGGGCCAGGCGGACGAGGTGGAGGCGCGCCGCCTCGGCCACCTGCCACTCGTTCCAGGCCACGTCGAGCTCGACCTGGCGGCCGTGGTCCCGCGCCGCCTCGATTCGGGCCCCCCGAGTGAGGAGGGCCGAGAGGTCCCAGCCCAGGCCCAGGGCCCAGCCGGGCACCGTACCGGCCGTCTCCCCGCCCACCGGGGCCTCGAAGGAGGCCGAGAGCTCCGGGTTGGGGAGGATGCCGGCGGCGAGGAGCTGGGCGCTCGCCACGCCCCGCCGATCGCGCTCGGCCCGGAGCCGCGGGTTGGCGAGGACGGCCAGGATCGCCGCCTCGTCCGCCGACAGCCCGTCGCTCACGTCGAAGGGCACCGACGGCAGAGCCGCGCGGTCGGTCGCGGGAAGGCGGAGGCGGAGGGCGCCCGGGTCGGCGAGGTCGGGGGGCGCCAGGGCGGCCTCGACCGCCTCGGAGGTCAACGGCTCGGGGGTGGACCGTGCACAGCCGGCGAGGGGGAGGAGGGCGGCGGCGAGGGTCAGGGCGGCGGCGACTGCGGCGAAGCCGGAGCGGCCCGCCCCGGGCCTTCCGGAGCCCGAACGTGGCGAAGCCCCACCGGCGCTTGGCCGACGGGGCTTCGTGATGGCTCCTGGGGAGGGATTTGAACCCCCGACCAATCGGTTAACAGCCGACCGCTCTACCACTGAGCTACCCAGGAACGGTGGACGCCGAAGGGCGCCCGGCGGGGGATTCTACCGGGGCGGCGGGCCGGAGGCAAGCCGCCTCGGAGAGACTTCGCTGCGCCACGAGATCCCTCGGCTCGCGGTGCTCGCTCGGGAGGCTCGGAGCGAGGCGGGAACCACGCCCCGGTCAGAGCTCGTGGATGAATTTCCGGCCGTCGCGAGGGCGCTTCCGGGCGCCCCTCGCTAGGCGCGCCGACGCAGGCGTAGCTGGGCCTACGTCGAGGAGGCGCAACGACGCGAGGGGTGATTCGGGGGCGCCCGCAGTAGGTCGGCGATTCATTCACGAGCTCTCAATTCCGTTCGAAGTTCTCCATCAGGAACGGCTTGAGCTTCGTCGAGCGGCTCGGGTGGCGCAGCTTGCGCAGCGCCTTGGACTCGATCTGGCGGATCCGCTCCCGCGTCACGTTGAACGACCGGCCCACCTCCTCGAGGGTGTGCTCGGAGCCCTCGCCCACGCCGAAGCGCATCTTCAGCACCAGCTCCTCGCGCGGGGTGAGCGTCTTGAGGACGCCGCGGGTCGAGTCCTTGAGGTTGGTCGAGATCACCGAGTCGATGGGCGAGGTGGCGTTCTTGTCCTCGATGAAGTCGCCGAGGTGGGAGTCCTCCTCCTCGCCGATCGGGGTCTCGAGGGAGATCGGCTCCTGGGCGATCTTCATGATCTTGCGCACCTTGGAGGCGGGCAGGTCCATGCGCTCGCCGATCTCCTCGGCGGTGGGCTCGCGGCCCAGCTCCTGGACCAGCGAACGGCTGGTCCGGGTGAGCTTGTTGATGGTCTCGATCATGTGCACCGGGATGCGGATGGTCCGCGCCTGGTCCGCAATCGCCCGGGTGATCGCCTGCCGGATCCACCAGGTGGCATAGGTGGAGAACTTGTAGCCCCGGCGGTACTCGAACTTCTCGACCGCCTTCATCAGGCCGATGTTGCCCTCCTGGATCAGGTCCAGGAACTGGAGGCCCCGGTTGGTGTACTTCTTGGCGATGGAGACCACCAGCCGGAGGTTGGCGACGATGAGCTCCTCCTTGGCCTGCTCGCACAGCAGCTCGCCCTTGCGGATCTTGCCGATGGTGGCGGCGATCTCCGCGTGGGTGGTGCCGTAGCGCTCCTCGATCTCCTTGAGGCGACCGCGGTACTTGTCGATGCGCCGGCGGTGCAGCGCCTGGAGCTCCTTGTTGGTCTCCTTTTTGAGCGCCGTCTCGGCCCGCCGGATGTCCTGCTCGAAGCGCCCGAACTCCCGGTCGATCCGCTTGAGGAACTCGACCATCCGGTTGCGCGCCTGGAGGCTGAAGTCGACCGAGCGGATCTCCTTGGCGATCTTGGCCATCATCCGGTCGATCTCGCGATCGAGGGCGGCGTGCTCGTCGCTCCCTTCCTCGGCCTTCTGCTGATCCCCACGCAGGTTGTTGATCGCCTTGTCGCTCTCGGCGATCTTGGAGAAGATCTTGAGGTTCGACTTGATCCGGTCCGCGGCCTTCGAGTCCAGGGGCTCGCTGCCGTCGGTGACCATGAGCTCGTGGAGCACCCGCTTGTCCTTCTGGGCCAGCTCATTGAGGCGCATGAGCTCCTTGAGGACCACCGGGTTCTCCGACAGGGCCTCGAAGATCAGCCACTCGCCCTGCTCGATGCGCTGGGCGATCTCCACCTCGCCCTCGCGGTCGAGGAGCGGCACGGTACCCATCTCCCGCAGGTACATGCGCACCGGGTCGTTGGTCTTCTCGTGGGGAGTGAGGGCGTATTCCTGCCCGTCGTCGCCGTCCTTCTTCTCGAAGTCGCCCGAGATGGAGTCCAGGTCGTCGCGGTTCTGGTAGCGCTCGGGACGGTCGATCACGTCGATGCCCAGCTCGCCGAGCCGGATGTACAGCTCGTCCAGCTCCTCGGGCAGGGAGACCACCTCGTCCGGCAGCATGTCGTGGATCTCGTCGTAGAGGAGGTAGCCCTTCTCCTTGCCGAGCTCCGTGAGCTGCTTGACGGCGCTGTACTTCTCTTCGATCGGTTTTGCCTTGGTCGCAGTGGCCAACATCGCTCTCCTAGGGTTCGTCCGTGCGCGCGGAGGAGGGGTAGGTCTCGGGAAGGCCTCGGTGCAGGATGTGACTGACCCTCTGCTTCTCGTCCAGCAGCTCGTCGAGGCGAGCCCGATCACCCTTGCGCTGGGCTTCCTGGATCTCCCGCACCAGGTCCCGCAGGCGCTCCTTCCTCCAGCGGTGGCTCAGCCTTTCGAGGCATTCGAACAAGCCGAGCCGACGGCAGCCGGCCGGGTACTCGACCTCGTTCTGGTAGCGGGCGATCCGGGTGAGGACCTCCGGTTCGTCACCCACGGCATCCACCACGGCGCGAGCACTTGGCGGACCCCCGTCCCTTCGGTATAGAGCGTAGATGACCCGGTAAATATTCCGGGCCACCGGGTCGAAGAACACCCCTTCGGGCGGCATTCGATCGAGGGGAGGGAACTGTCCTTCGGGCTCGAGAAGCCGCGACAGGACCTCGTCTTCCAGCTTGTGCACCATGGCGCCGTCCGCTGGGCCGAGCGCGCTCCTCCCCCCCTCCGCCGCAGAGGGGGAAACGCCCTCCCGCGCCCGGGGATTCCCGCCTTCGCCGGCGCCGCCCGTCTCCAGGCGGCGGCCGAGGATCTCGGCGGGCACGCCCAGCCGGTCGGCGGCCCGCCGGGCGTAGGCGTAGCGCAGGATCGCGTCGGGCACGGGGGCGAGGAGCGCCACCACCTCGCGGGCCGCCGCGGCCTGGCTCCGGGGGTCTCGGCGCACCTCGGGCGGTACCAGCCGGTCGAGCTCCTCCTCCACCGAGTCGCCGGCCGCCTCGACCGCCGCGGCCACGGCCTCGGGCCCCTGGGCGAGGCGGAGCGAGTCCGGATCCTCCCCTTCGCCGAAGCGGGCGCGGCGCACCGCGAGCCCCTCGCCGAGGAGCACGGAGAGGGCGCGGCGGTGGGCGGTCTCGCCGGCCGCGTCGCCGTCGTAGCCCACCACCACCTCCTCGGCGTAGCGCGAGAGGAGCTTGGCCTGGGCGGGCGTGAGCGAGGTGCCCATGCTCGCCACCACCCAGTCGATGCCCGCCGCGGCGGCCCCCAGGACGTCGAAGTACCCCTCGACCAGGAGCACGCGGCCCGCCTCGCGGATCGCCCTCTTGGCGCAATCGAGACCGTAGAGGAGGTTTCCCTTGTGGAACTCGTCGGTCTCGGACGTGTTGACGTACTTCGCCTTGTCGTCGCCCAGGGTGCGCCCGCCGAAGCCCACGATCCGCCCCGAGGCGTTCTTGATGGGAAAGATCAGGCGGTGGCGGAAGCGGTCGTAGTGGCGGCCGCTCTTGTCCGAGCGGGCCACCAGGCCGGCGGCCTCGAGGGCGGCGACCGGATGCTCGAAGCGCAGGGCGTCCAGGAGGTTCTGCCAGCCGTCCGGGGCGTAGCCCAGCCCGAAGCGCTCCACCAGATCGAGGTCGATCCGCCGGCGCTCCAGGTACTCGCGGGGCGCCCGCTGGCGCCGGAGCTCACCCACGAAGTACGCCGCCGCCGCCTCGAGCACCGGGGTGATCTCGGGGCGCTGCGAGCCTCGGCCCTCGGAGCGGGCCGGCCGCGAGGGCAGGGGCACACCGTAGCGCCGGGCCAGGGTCTCGATGGCCTCGGGGAAGTCGTCGCCGGTCAGCTCCATGTGGAGGCCGATGGCGTCGCCGCCCCGGCCGCAGCCGAAGCAGTAGTACAGGCCCTGGGTGGGATCCACGCTGAACGAAGGGGTCTTCTCCTTGTGCAGGGGACACAGGCCCCGGTAGCGGTGGCCCGCCTTCTGGAGCCGCGTGTGGTCGGAGGCGACGTCGACGATGTCGACGGCGTCGCGGACCGCCTGGACGAGCTGCGGGGTCAGATGGACGTTGCCCAGGGGCATAATCTGTTAGACACAAACAGGGGGTGGAAGGTTCTTCTTCCGGGAACGCCGGCACCCACCTCGTTGTTGCCGCTCACCCCCCTTTGAGGGTCACCACCGTCGCGCCGTCGCCCCCTTCGTTCGGTTTGCCGGCCCGCTGGGCGGCCACCGCCGGATGCCCGCGGAGGTGCTCCCGGACGGCCTTCTTGAGCCGGCCTGTGCCGTGGCCGTGGACCACCCGCACCTCCTGGCGCGAGGCGAGGAGCGCCGCGTCGAGGTAGGCGTCGAGGCTCGTCAGGGCCTCCTCCACGCGCCGGCCCAGCAGGTGGAGCTCGGCCGGCACCTCGCGCTCGGCGGCCGAGGTCTCCACTCCCTCCGAGGCGCTTCCCCGGTGCGGCTGGCGGCGCGACGCTCCGCCGCCGCTCCCTGTCGCCGAGGCGGCCGAGCCGGCGGACGCGCCCGGCTTGCCTGGGGCGAGGGCCACGAGCTCCTCCTCGGAACAGCGCAGGCGCTTGCCCCGGACTCTCACCTCGGCCCGGCCCCGGTCGAGGGCCGAGAGCTCGCCCTCCCAGCCGAGGGCCCGGTGGCGCACCCGGGCCCCGATCTCGAGAGGCCCGCCGGCCTCGGGCTCCGCCTCCTCGTAGCTCGGGGCGTCCTCGAAGACGTTCTCGGTCGCCTCCGAGGCCAGGCCCTTGCGCCGACCGGCCTCGACCTCGCCGACGATCCGCTCGACCTCGGCGCGAAAGCGCCGGCGGGTCTCCTGCCGGAAGGCGTCCAGCTCTCCCTTGAAGGTCCGGGCCAGGGACTTGCGCTCCGCCTCCAGGCGCTCGCGCTCGGCGGCCAGAGCGTCGCGATCGGCCTCCAGACCCCGGAGGTCGCGCTCGACCCGGACCTGGGCGTCGGCCAGCTCGCGGCGCACCCGCTCCACCTCGGCGAGCATCCGGCCCAGCTTC
The DNA here is from genome assembly GCA_963739795.1 of uncultured Acidobacteriota bacterium. Lineage (GTDB taxonomy): Bacteria > Acidobacteriota > Thermoanaerobaculia > Multivoradales > DATKCC01 > CAVUBL01. Next base: position 245,543 of record CAVUBL010000007.1, read on the forward strand.
AGGTGCTCCGTGCCCAGGCGCTCCTCGGCCCGGTCGAGCCACTCGGCGGGCAGCCCCAGGCGGCGCGCGAGGGCGAGGGCCTCGCTCGCCCCGGGCGGCCCGGGCAGCAGGCGGTAGGTCGGCTCGCCGGTGGCGGCGGAGAACTCCATGGCGGCGCACGAGGCCCCCTCGGTCTCGAGGGCGGCAGCGGCGAGCTGGGTGAGGTGGGTGGTGATGACGGCCAGGCAGCGTCGCTCGAGGAGCCCTTCGAGGAGGGTGATCGCCAGGGCGGAGCCCTCCTCCGGATCGGTTCCCGAGCCGAGCTCGTCCAGGAGGACGAGGGCGTCGGGGCCGGCGGCCTCCCAGGCCTCGGCGAGGCGCAGGAGGCGGCCGCTGAAGGTGGAGCGCTCGGCGAGGAGGTCCTGGTCGTCGCCCACCGTCGCCACCAGCGCGCCGACCGCGGGCAGGCGGGTACCGGCCTCGGCGGGCACCGGCAGGCCGCACTGGTGGGCCAGGGTGAGAAGGCCCACCGTCTTCATGGCCACCGTCTTGCCGCCGGCGTTCGGGCCGGTGATCACCAGGCACCGCCCGGCTTCGTCGAGATCGAGGTCGAGGGGGACGACCGCCTCGCGGTGCCCGGCGTGGCCGAGGGCGGCCGCGCGCAGGTCGGCGAGCTCGGGGACGAGCAGGGGGTGCCGGGCCGCGCGCAGGGCCAGGCGCCCGCGAGGAGCGATTTCGGCGAGGCGGCCCGCGGAGCTCTCGGCGAAGCGGATCGAGGCCTGGGCGACGTCGAGGTCGACGAGTAGCTCGACGTGGGCCTCGATCACCGGGCGCGACCGGCGCACCTCGTCCGCCAGCTCGGCCACGATGCGCTGCCGCTCGGCCTCCTCGTCGTCCACCGCCTGCTGCAGGGTGTTGTTCTCCTCGACCGTCTCGAGGGGCTCGAAGTAGAAGCTCTTGCCGCTTCCCGAGCGGCCGTGGGTCAGGCCTTTCAGCCGCCCGCGCGAGCCCGCCTGGAGCACCACGACGAGGCGGCCCTCGCGCAGGGGCACGGTCTCCTCCGAGAGCTCTTCGCCGTGCGCCCGCACGTACTCGGAGAGCTGGCCGTAGAGGTGATCGCGGGTGGAGCGGATGGTCCGCCGCAGGCCGGTGAGGAGAGGGCTCGCGTCCTCTCGCACGTCGCCCCGGCGGTCCAGGGCGCCGCCGATGCGGCGCAGGAGGGGCGAGGCGTCGGGCAGCCGGGCCACGGCGGCTCCCAGCTCGGGGCAGGGCGGGTCGGCCTGAGCGACCCGCTCAGCGGCGGTGCGGACGTCGCGAAGGACGTCCGCCAGGCGGACGAGGTCGAGGCCGGAGAGGCCGGCGCGAGGGGAGGCGAGGCGGTCCAGGAGGTCGCCCAGGGAGATCTCGAGCGACGAGACCAGCGGGGGGCCTTCGAGGAGCCGGGTCGCCTCTTCGTAGCGCCTGCGGCGAGCTTCCAGCTCCGGCACCTCGCGGGCCGGCTCCAGGCCGCGGACGGCCTCGCGGCCCAGGTCGGTGGCGGCCAACTCGGCCACCACGGCGAGGAGGCTTTCGAGCTCGAGGGCCCGCACCGAAGCCCGGGAGGCGACGGGACGAGGGGGCTCGGAGATCATGGACCGGGGGTACCAAACGAAAACGGGAGTGGCGCGGGGCCACTCCCGTTCGACGACAATCCGGCGCGCAGCGGCGCGTCAGGCGAGACCTGCGCGACGCTCTTCGGTGAGCTTGCGCAGCATCTTCTTACGGGCCTGCATGGTCTTGCGCTTGCGCTTGACCGAAGGCTTTTCGTAGTGCTGGCGCTTCTTGAGCTCGGTCAAGACACCCGCTTTCTCCACCTTGCGCTTGAAGCGGCGCAGGGCGTTTTCGAAGCTCTCGTCGTCTCGAACTTGAACTGCCGGCATGGAACGGATCACCCCTTTTCGTTTCGGCGTTTCACACGCGGGTCAGGCACACCTCGCCACCCACGGGAGCAGTATTCTGCCCTAACCGGCGCCTTCGGTCAAGGGGCGCCGAGCTTGAACGCCTCCTGCGGGGAGGGCTCAAGTGCCGGACGTGTCGCCCTGGGTCTCGCTGTGCTTCGGAACGGCGTCGAACTTGGTCTCGTAGACCTCGAAGTGCTCGCCCTTCTTGTGCATGTAGACCGCCGCTGCGTCGCCCTCGGCACTCTTCGGGTAGAACCAGGCGACGAGCTGCTTCTTCGGATACGTCCGGCGGTTGGCGGAGTTCGCCGGGCCGAGGAGCGCCGAGACCTGGCTCTCGCTCATGCCCTTCTTGACCTGGCTGAACCTCTCCTCGTCCATGTAGCGGTCGGCCTCGGCCTTGGCCAGGGTGTCCTTGACCTTCTGATTGTCGGGATCGAACTTCAGGATGTCCTGGTAGATCCCGATCGCCCGCGCGTACTCGCCCCCCTCGGTGATGTACTCCTTGGCGAGGAGCATGTCCTCGTCCGCCTTCATCTGGAGAGCCTGCTGCTCGTTCGGGCCCGGAGCCTCGCCCTGGACGGGCGCTCCGGCGTTGATGTACTCGACCAGAGCCTGGTTCAGGCTGTCGGCCATCTCAGCGACCTGGGACTCCTTCTTGTTGACGTCCGTCTGAAGCTGATCGACGTCGACTTTCTCGCCTTCCGCGGGTTCGCCGCTCTTGGCCTTCTCGAGGCTGTCCTTCATCTGGGCGAGGTCTTGCCGCGCAGTTTCAAGGTCCTTCCTCTGCTGCTGGAGCTCGCCGAGTCGAGCCACTCTCGCCGCCTGGTCTTGGGCTTCCTTGTCGTCCTTGGACGAGCACGCCGACAGGGAAGCCAACGCAAAGAGCACCGTGGCGAGGGCGACCGACGTGCGGAACATGCGGTTCATCGGTTGACCTCCTGTGGGGTTCCTCTCGTAACGCAACTCACAGGCTGGGACGGTACCATAGCGCGAAGGGGCCTACAACCTGCGCCTGGGTGGGTCGCCGGCCGGTAAACCCCGATGGGATAAGGGATTGCCGGGCTCGCTCCGCTTGACACCGCCCGCTGCCTGGCAAATAATCGACAATCTTTGGGGCCAGAGTGTCTGCGACCTCGCGATGGAGGGTGTGATCATGCCGCTTGGGGACAAGGTTCGACAGCTCGACGAACAGGTGGCCACCGTGGTGCGTCGCGCGATGGAAGATCTGCGCGAAGAGGTCCGGAAGCGCCTGGACGAGGCGACCGAAGACCTCCGGCGCAGGCTGGGCGAGGTGGCTCCGGAGCTGCCCGATTCGTTCGTCAACGAGGAGGATCTCCAGCGCATCGCCGAAGAGGCCGCAGCGCCTTCGCGCGAGGCCCTCGCGGACGCCGAGAGCCGGGGCGCCCGGGCCGCCCGGACCGCCTTGCGCGAGGCCGTTGCCGCCCTCGACCGGGCGACGACGCAGAGCTCCGTCCTCGACGCTCTCCTCGCCGAGTCGTCCCGATTCGCGCCGCGCGCTGCCATCCTACTGGCCCGCGACGGTGGGATCGCCGGCTGGGATGCCCGGGGATTCGAGAGCGAGGGCGGGGCGGCCCGCGCCGTCGAGCTCTCGGCGACCGAGGAGCCCTGGAGCTCGGTGGTCCACGGCGGACCGGCGCGTGCTGTCGCCGCCGCTCGCTGCGCGTCGCTGGTGAGCCAGCTCGACAGCCCGATGCCCCTCGATGGGGCCGTGATCCCCCTGGTGCTCCGCGACCGCGTCGCTGCGCTCCTCTACGCCGACCGGCGAGAGGCGACCGAGTCGATCGACCTCGACGCCCTCCAGCTCCTGACCTACGCCGCCGGCCTGGCCCTAGAGACCCTCGCCCTGCGCGAGCGCTCGTCGACCGCCACGCTGCTTCCGGCCGAGGCGTCGGGAGCACCGGCTCCGGCCCCCGAAACGGTCACCCCGGTGGAGGCGGAGCTGGAAGAGGCCGCCGCCGCGGCCGCCGAGACCGAGGTGGAGGAGAAGGCCGACGAGCCGGAAGTCTGGCAGGCACCGGAGCCGACCGCCGAAGAGGCCGCCTCGGAGACGGTGACCCTCGACGCCTGGGAGGAGCAGGACCTCGAGCTGTCCGAGCCGGCGCTCACCGACGCCGAGGAGGCGGAGGAGGAGGCCGGCGGCGAGCCCTGGTCCTCGGGGATCGAGGTGGCGCCCGCCGCCGGGAGCGCCGAGACCCCGGAGCCGGTGGAGGCGACCGAGGAGACCGAAACCGCCGGCGAAGTGGAGATCGATCTCGAAGGTGCCGAGGAGATCGGGCTTTCGAGCGACCTGCTCCAGCCCGTGGACGAGGAGGAGCTCGAGCCGGTCGAGCGGCCGGTGGCCGGTTTCGAGTCACTCGACGATCGGGTCCTCGGAGAGGCCGCGCTCGCCGAGGCGCCGGAGCTGGAAGAGGAGGCGCCCACGGCGGAGACGGGCTACGAGCCGGTCCAGGAGCCGGAGAGCCGGGGTGAGGCGATCCCCTGGCGGACCGAGGAGTCGGATGCCTTCGCGCCCGAGGAGGCCGAGATCGAGCTGACCGCGGACGAGGTCGCCGGGGCGGCCGATATCGGGCTGGCCGCAGACGAGGACGAGGACGACCTGGCCGGCGTGGAGGTCGCGGAGGCGGAGGCGGCCGAGGAGGAGCCTGCCGCCGAGGTCGAGCCCGAGACGAGCGCCGAGCCCGAGGTGGAGCTGGAGGCCGCGCCCGAGGTGGAGGCCGAAGAGGTCGCCGCCGAGGCGGAGAGCGACCCCGAGGCCGCGGCGACCGGCGGCTGGGAGGAGAGCCAGGGCTCGCAGGTCTCCGAGCCCACGGAGACGGAGGCCGCGCCACCGCCGGCTCCCCGGGCCCCGAGCATCGGACAGGTCGAGCCGCCGGCGGACCTCGAGGGTCCGGGCTGGGCGTTCTCGAGCAGCCGCGTCGAGGTCTCGAAGGACGACGAGGCCTCCCACGAAGAGGCCCGGCGTCTGGCGCGGCTCCTGGTCAGCGAGATCCAGCTCTACAACCAGGACGAGGTCGAGGAAGGCCGGCGCAATCGCGACATCTACGAGCGGCTGCGCGACGACATCGACCGTTCACGCCAGCTCTACGAGGATCGGGTGGAAGCGTCGGTGCGCGACTCGACCGACTACTTCTACCAGGAGCTGGTGCGCCAGCTCGCGGCCGGCGACGCCAAGGCCCTCGGGATCTGAGACGCCGGACGGGCAAGCTCCCGCGGCGACGACGCGGCGCGGCGGGAGGGAGAAGCCGGAGCGGAAGGAGGCGAGCCCAAGGGCACGCCTTCCTCGGGATTGCCAAGATACTTCCGCGCCATCGAACCACGGGGGGCAACGAGGAGTCGGAACGCACGTGAAGTTGTCTGTACGTAGCGTCCTTCCTGTGAGTGGTCTTCTGGCCCTGGCCTTCGGCTTGCTCGCGTTCAGCCTGCCCGGCGAGAACGAGCCCGAGCCCCTCTCCTCCGAAACGCCCGCCCCCGAGGCCGGGGGCGGCCCGGTCTCCGCTGCGGAACCCCTCGACCCCGCGTACCGGACGGCCGCCGCCGATCTCCGGCAGCGCCGCTGTAGCGCGGCGCAGGCCGCCATCGCTCCCCTCACGGGCGCCGCCGGCGAGACGGGACGGTTCGCCCGCTTGGTGAGCGGCTTCTACGCCCACGCCTGCGAGGACGTGGGCCTCGCGACCCGGCGGCTCGCCTCGGCCGCCGAGCCCGGCGGTTCCCTCGAGGACTGGCGTCTCCTGCTCCTCTCCGAAAGCGCCCAGGCCGACGGCGACCCGCGGATCGCCCTGCGGGCCCAGACCGAGCTGCTCACCGACCACCGGAGCTCGCCGCTCTGGCCGCGGGCGATCCTCGCCGCCGTCGAACGCGCCGCGGACGCCGGCCGGGCCACCGACGCCCTCGAGCTGGTCCGCTGGAGTCGCAAGCAGGAGGGGCTCTCGCCGGAGATCCGCGGCCGCATCGAGGCCGTCGCCTGGCGCCTGGGCCAGAAGCGCCGGGACCTGACGGTCCAGGCGCACGCAGCCCGGCGCCTGCTCATCGACGCCCCGGAGACCGCTGCCCGGCTCGACGTGGCGGCGATGTTCCGCGGTCCCGACGGCGCCGTGGCCTGGCGCGCCCTGCTCACCGGCGACGAGATGGAGCGGCGAGCCCGGGCGCTGCTCGACACCGGCGAGACCGACGACGCCCTCGCCACTCTGGACGAGGTGCCCGAGGGCGAGCGGGGCCTCCCCTGGACCTTGCTCCGGTCCCGCGCCCTGACCGGAAGCGCCCGGGCGCGGGAGGCCCTGACCGACCTGGATCGGGCACGCCCCACCGACGACGCCGGGCGCGCCGACGCCGAATGGGCCCGCGCCCGGGCCTACACCGACCTCGCCGAGCCCCTGGCGAGCGGCGCCGGTCTGTCGGTCGAGGAACGCAGGCGAATGCGGCAGGCCGCCCACGACCACCTCCGGGAAGTGGTGCGGCTGGGGGCCGCCCCGGACCTCGCCGCGCGGGCGTTGCGCCGCCTGTTCGCGGACTACGCCGCCGACGAGCGCTTCGACGAGGCGCTCCACGCACTCAACGCGCTGCGGCGGCTCGCCCCGGACGACACCACCGGCGCCTCCTACCTGTGGGGCCTGGGATGGAAGGAGTACCAGCAGCGGAACTACTCGGGGGCCGTGGGCGACTGGAGCGAGCTCCTCTCTCTCTACCCCGAAAGCCGGGAGGCCCGAAGCGGCCGGTACTGGACCGCTCGCGCCTTCGCCCGTCTGGGCCAGCCGGGCCGGTCCCGGGCGATCTTCGAAGAGATCGCCGCCGCCGACACCACCGACTTCTACCGCAAGCACGCCCTGGCCCACCTGGCGGAGGGGAGCGCGACACCTTCCGGCGCAGCCGGCGCGGTCCTCGCCACCCAGCCGTGGCCGGTCGACCCGGACCTGGCGCGGGCGCGTCTCCTCACCGACCTGGGTCTCGACGACCTGGCCCTCGCCGAGATCGCGGCCCGCGGGGACACGGTCGAGCGGCGGGCGGCCGACGCGGTGCGGGGGCTTGCCCTCTCCCGCCAGGGCAAGCGTCGGGAGGGCATTCCCTACCTGCGGCGGGCCTTCCCGGCCCTGGGCGGCCCGTACCAGGCGAGCGTCCCCCTCGACGCGCGGCACCTGTATTACCCCGTCGCCTTCGAGGACGCGATCCGCGAGGCCTCCCGGGGCACCGGAGTGCCCGCCCCGCTGCTGTTCGGCATCGTCCGCAAGGAGAGCGCCTTCGACCTGTCGGCCCGGTCCCACGCCGGCGCCCGGGGGCTCATGCAGCTCATGCCGGCGACCGGCCGCGAGGTCGCCCACAAGCTCGGCCTGCCCTATTCCGCCTCGCGCCTCGAGGAGCCGGCATACAACGTGCGCCTGGGAGCCACCTACTTCCGGCAGGTCCTCGACATGTTCGGCGACCGCACGGAGCTCGCCCTGGCCGGCTACAACGGCGGCCCGTACCGGGTCAAGCGCCTGTGGCGCCAGGCGGGTCCCGGCGCCGAAGTCGACTACTTCGTCGAGGCCTTGCCGGTGCCCGAGTCCCGCGAGTACGCCAAGCGGGTGCTGCTCTACGCCGACAGCTACGAACAGCTCTATTCGTTCTGAGGGATCACCCCCCCTCACCCTCGCGGGGGGCGAGGGACGCCGCCACCCGCGCATGTGCCGGGTAGGGTTCTTGGGGCGTCCGGAACCTGGTATACTTTTTCGCCCCCGCCGAGGGGGGTGCTGGGTCCATAGCTCAGCGGTGAGAGCGTCCGGCTCATAACCGGCAGGTCCCTGGTTCAAATCCAGGTGGACCCACACACCGGAACGTGGAACGTAGCCCGAGGGTGTCGACGACCGTCTCAGAGGAAGCCCGAGCTCAGCTCCGCGGGGCTTGCTGTAGCCGCGCGGAGGGAGAGGCTCACCGAGGGGGTGTCTCGCAAGAGGCACCCCCTTTCGTTTGGGCTCCGCGCGACCGAGCTTCGACCCTCCCCGAGCACACCCCCCGGAGACTCCGGGGGTGAGACAAGCGGTCTGTGCAGCTTCGACCGGCGCGGCGGGAAGGACCGCCGGGATGCGTCGTTCGAGGCCGGAGAGACCCAAAGGGACGAAACGGAGCGTATGGCAAGCCCTCTAAAGACCATCATCGAATTGCAGGAAGCCCTGGACCTTCTCGAGAGCGCGGAGAGTCAGCTCGAGAACATCCCCGAGTGGATGCGAGACCTCGACGCCGAGTACCAGGAGCGCAAGGGCCAGATCGACGGGCTCGAGCACGAAGCCGAGGAGGCTACCGCCGCGCGGCGGGCGGCCGAGGCCGGAATCTCGGAAGCCCAGGAGAAGCTCAAGCGATACCAGAAGCAGATCAACGAGGTGACGACGCAGCGCGAGTACGGCGCCCTGCTCCAGGAGATCGACACCGTCAAGACCCAGGTGGCGAGCCTCGAGGAGCAGGCGTTCAGCTCCATGGAGCGCGCCGACGCCGCCAACAAGGCGCTCGCCGAGCAGCGTGAAGGCTTCGGCGACCTGGACCGCCGCTACCAGGCCGAGCTCGGCAAGTGGGAGAAGGAAAAGCCCGGTCTCGCCAAGGAGGCGCACAAGCTGGGCGAGCGAGTCGAGGTGCTGCGCGAGCGCGTGCCCCGCAGGTTGCTCAGCCAGTTCGAGCGCATCCGGGACCGAAACGGCGGCCAGGCGCTGGCGGCGATCCGCCGCATCGAGCGCCACCGGGGACCGGCCATGTGGCACTGCGCCGCCTGCAACTACAACGTGCGGCCCCAGGTGTTGGTCGACATCCAGGACCGGGGCGCCCTCATCCAGTGCGATAGCTGCAAGCGGATCCTCTTCGTAGAGACCGAGGAGGAGGCTGCTCCGACCGCGGCCCAGGGCTGAGGACCCGGCGCCCGTGAGCCCCGTGGAGCGGGAGGTGGCCGAGCGGCTGGCGGCCGTCCGGGAGCGGATCGCGGCGGCGGCGCGGCGCGCCGGCCGGGACCCCTCCGAGGTGGTCCTGGTCGGGGCGTCCAAGCGCCAGCCGCCCGAGCGCCTGCGCGCGGCCTGGGCGGCGGGGCTCCGGGTGTTCGGGGAGAACCGGGTCCAGGAGGCGGAGGAGCACCGGGAGGTGCTCCCGGCCGAGACCGAGTGGCACCTGATCGGGCCTCTCCAGTCGAACAAGGCGAAGCGGGCGGTCGAGCTGTTCTCCACCGTCCACTCGGTGGACCGCGTGAAAATCGCCGAGAAGCTGAACCGGGAGGCCGCCGAGCAGGGGCTGGTTCTGCCCTGCTTCCTGGAGGTGAACCTGGGCGGGGAGGCCTCGAAGTCGGGGTTCCGGGTCGAGGGACTCGCCGAACGGGTGGCGCCGGTCGCGGGGCTCGCGAATCTGCGGGTGGTGGGGTTGATGGCGATCCCGCCGATCGCGGAGGATCCGGAGGCCTCGCGGCCCTGGTTTCGGAAGTTGCGGGGCCTGCGGGACGAGCTGGGGACGCTTGGCGAGTGGGCGAGCTGGCCTGGGTGGCTTTCGATGGGGATGAGTGCTGATTACGAGGTGGCGGTGGAAGAGGGGGCGACGCACGTGCGGGTGGGAACGAGCTTGTTCGGCGCGCGGGGATAAGAGGCGGTTGGAGAGCTCGAGGCTTCGCCGACGGCGGCTCGCTCTGGTAAGACTTCGGCGGCAAACTGCGCCGGCGAAGTCTTACACAGGTCGCCCGCCTGCGTTCCTTGGTCGCTGAAGCTTCCTGGCTCGTGGAGGTTTGCGCCCGTTTGCCTGTTGGGAGGGGGGGGGTGGATCGGCGGGGTCGGACTATTTGGAGGGGATGGGTCTTGGATCTTCTGATTACGAATCTGGGTGAGGTGGCTACGGCTCTGGGATCGGTGGCTCTTCGGGGTCGTGAGCAGGGGCGGGTGGAGCGGTGGGCGGATCGGGAAGTCGTCTGTCGGGATGGGTTGATCGAGTTCGTCGGGTCTCCTGACGAGCGGGTGCGGCGGTTCGGGGAGATGGCCGATGCCGAGCGGCTGGACGGGGGTGGGGGAACTCTGGTGCCGGGGTTCGTCGACCCTCACACCCACCTGCCCTGGGCCGGGAGCCGGGAGGAGGAGTTCCGGATGCGCCTGGCCGGGGCCACGTACCAGGAGATCGCCGCGGCCGGGGGCGGCATCCTCTCGACCGTTGCGGCGACCCGCGCGGCTACGGAGGACGAGCTCGAGCGCCTGGTGCTGCGCCGCATGGACCGGATGCTCGCCTGGGGCACTACCACCGCCGAGGCCAAGAGCGGCTACGGGCTCGACCACGACGACGAGCTCAAGCAGCTCCGCGCCATCCGGCGAGCCTCCGAGGTCCACCCGGTCGACCTGGTGCCCACCCTGCTGGCCGCCCACGAGGTGCCGCCCGAGCACCGCGGCGAGCGCGAGCGCTACGTCGAGCTGGTGTGCCAGGAGATCGTTCCCGCCGCCGCCGAGGCGGGGCTCGCCCGCTTCTGCGATGTCTTCTGCGAGAACGGGGTGTTCACGGTCGAGGAGTCCCGCCGCGTGCTCGAAGCGGGGCGCCGGTGGGGCCTCGCGCCCCGCCTCCACGCCGACGAGTTCGAGGACTCGGGTGGCGCCCGACTGGCCGCCGAGCTCGGAGCGCTGTCGGCCGACCACCTGATCGCGATCTCGCCGCCGGGCATCGAGGCGATGGCCGACGCCGGGGTGACCGCGGTCCTGCTGCCGGGCACCAGCTTCTTCCTGATGAAGCACACCTACGCGCCGGCCCGGCGCCTGGTCGAGGCGGGCGTCCCGGTGGCCCTCGCCACGGACTGCAACCCGGGCTCGTCCCACACCGAGTCCATGCCCATGGTCTTCGTCCTGGCGGTCTACGAGCTCGGCCTGTCCATCGAGGAGAGCCTGACCGCGGCGACCCTCAACGCCGCCTGCTGCCTGGGGCTGGGCGAGGAGATCGGGTCGGTGGAGGAGGGCAAGCGCGCCGATGTCGTGCTGCTCGACGCGCCGAACCTCCTCCACCTCGCCTACCACTACGGCGTCAACCCGGTGGCGGCGGTGGTCAAGGGGGGCCGGGTGGTGCGGTCGACCTGATCGCCCCCCTCACCCTCGATCCCTCTCCCACCCTCGCGGGGGGAGAGGGACGCCACCGCCCACTCCGGCGACTTGCCGCTGCCTACTCCCCGGCCGTGGCCGTCGCCCCCGGGGCGTTCACGAACTCCGGCCGGATGTCGACCGGCAGGTCCTTGAGCTTGTCGAGGGCCGCCAGCAGCTCCGGGCTCGGCTTGCCGTAGGTGTCGAGGAACTGGGCCGTGCCCTGGTAGTCGCCCGTCGCCTGGAGCGTCAGCATGTCGTGGAGCAGGTCCCGGATGGCGCTGGGGAACTTGTCGGAGACCGCCTGGAAGCGGCCCTCCGAGTCCACCTTGAGGGCGCCCTTGGCGGTCAGGTAGTTGAACTGGGCCACCACGCCCAGGCCGTGGGCCTCCTCGACCCCGAAGCGCGCCGCGCGGAAGAGACCCGCCACGTAGGTCGGCTCCAGGTGCTCGCGCAGCTCGGCGGGCATCTCCCCCTCGTTGATCAGGGCGAGGATGTTGTAGATCCCCATGACGTCGGCCTTCGCCTCCTCGAGAGTCGAGTAGAGCTCCTTGAGCTCCAGGCGCACCTCGGTCTGGCGGCCGTCGACCGTGATCTTGCCCGGGCCCAGGCCGTGGGAGAGCTCGTGGTGGAGGGTCTCGTCGAGGAAGGCGTCGAAGGAGATCTTCTGACGGTCCTGGGGCACCAGGACGCGCTCGGCGATGGGCACCAGGATCTGGTCGTACTTGGCGCGCATGACGTTCCTGAGCAGGACCTTCTTCGAGCCCTTGGCCTCGCGCACCCGCTCGTCGTTGGGCAGGTTGAAGGCGTTGGTCTGGACGGCCGAGCTCGCCTCGCCGCCGGTGTAGACCTCGTCGACCACCCGGATCGGGCTCGCGGTGCCCCGGTTCAGGTTCTTCTCACTGTCGGGGATCGGCAGGTTGCGCTCGAGCCAGGGCAGGCGCTCCTTGTAGCGCTCGAGCTTGGCCGACTCGGCGGGCAGGGCGACCGTGACGAAAGACTCGAAGGCGGCCTTGTAGCCGAAGAGGGCGTCCTCGTAGGTCTCGTAGGGGCCGATCGTCACCTCCACCGGCGCGTCGAGGTCCATCCACGCCATGTCGCTGGCGTAGTAGTCGTCGGTGCCGAAGGCGTCGGCGCGCAGCTTCAGGAACTTGGCGAGCGAGGCGTTGGAAGTCTTGGCCGCGGCCTCGCGCAGGAGCTCGGCGGCGGGCTCGAGCCACTGGGTGTACTCCTTCGAGTACGGCACGGCCACGAGCTTGCCCTCCTGGCGCCGGATTACGGTGAAGGTGGAGGTGAAGGCGTCGCGGTCCTCCGGATGGTCGGTGAGCCAGCCATCGAAGTCCTGCTTGGTCATGTCCTCGGGGTAGTAACCGGCGCCCTCCGGGTGCACCTTGTGACCGATGAACGGCTCGAAGCTGCCCAGCCGGTCCCAGGGCCCGAAGTTGATCTCGAAGTACTGGCGGGCCGGCTCGGCCAGGGGCCCCTGGAGGCCCTGGAGACGGGTGCGTAGGTCGGGGTTGCCGGTCCACACCTGGCGCAGGAAGATCTCGTCCATCAGCTTCGACGCCTTGACCAGGGTCGCGAGCACGTCCTTGTCCTGGGGCGAGAGGGCGGAGAGATCGGCCTCGACCGGGGTGGGAGCGTACTGGGCGACACGCTTGGCGATGTCCGGGGCGATCTCCATCTCCGAGCCTCCTCCCGCGGTCTGGGCGGTTTGCGACGGGGCCGCCGAGCCGTCCGACCGGTCGGCGGGCGAGCACGCGGCCAGGCCGGCCGCTCCGAGGGCGATCCACGCGAGGATCGCGGCATGACGCATCTGACGCATGATGTGGGGTCTCCTATGGATCCTTGGAAAGGGGAGCCTCTGTCTACCACACCCCGGCGGTCCCGGACGGTTACCCGGCTTCTCCCGCATCGAGGCGGTCGAGGACGAGCCGGCGCACTTCCGCGGGCAGCTCGTCGCGGCCCAGGTCGCGGCACGCCTCGTGGGCCAGGTCGAGGGTCCGGAACAGCGCCTCGCAGCGCTCGCACAGGAGGTCGGCGCTGACCGGGAACGGGGCGCCGCGGTCCATGGCTTCCTGCTTGGCGGCGAGCAGGTCGAGGCAGACCGAACGCGGGTGGGAGGCGGCCGGCGCCTTGCGCCGCGGCAGGCCGGCGGCGAGCTCCTTGCGCAGGAGCAGGCGCGCCCGGTGAACGCGGGTCTTGACCGTCGCCTCCTTGATCCCCAGGATGCGCGCCACGTCGGCCAGCGGCAACTCGGCGATCTCCTTGAGCACCAGGGCCAGGCGGAAGTCCGGGGGCAGGGCCTCGAGCGCCCTCTCCACGGCCTCCCGGACCTCGCGGCGGAGCTGATCGTCGAGGGGGCCCACGGCCTGGAGGTCGGGGACCGCGTCTCCTTCGGTGGGAAGCAGGTCGGCCAGGGGCTCGAGGCGCGCCGGCTCGCCGGAGCGCCGGCGGTTCATCCGCTGGCAGGCACGGGCGCCGATCGTGAACAGCCAGGTCGAGGGATCGGCGCGGCCTTCGAACTGGTCCCACTTGCGGTACGCCTGGAGGAAGATCTCCTGCACCAGGTCCTGGGCGTCCTCCGGGTTGCCGCACAGCTTGAGCCCGAGGCCGTACAGCCGGCCGCCATGGGCATCGACCAGCCGCGGGATCGCGTCTCCGGCCGACAGGTCGGTCACGTCCTGGGTGGCGGCGGTGCCCTGCTTCGTCATTCCTGGCTACTCCTCCTCACGGACCGCGGCCCGGGCCGCCTCCTCGAGCAGATCCTCGCCGTCGACCAGCAGAGTCCGCGGACCGGCTTCTACGAAGCTGACCTCGACCGGGAACTCTTCCCCCGCCTTCTCCAGCCGGGCGACCAGCGCCGGGGGCAGATCCTCCCGAGTGTACGCCCAGACCTCCAGGCGCACCCGCTCGGTGGAGGGCGGCCGGCGGCTCCGCCCCCCTTCGGCCGGGTCCCACGTGGGGGCCGCGCGCTGGGTGTAGCGCAGGATGCTCGGCGACCCGAGGAGGATCAAGGCTCGTCCCCGGTCGGTGAGGCTGCCGGCGCGCCCGGGCTCGGCGTAGAGCACGTCGGCCGACTGCACGCGCTCGAAGAACTGCTGCGCGAAGGGGTTGCCGGGCGTTTCCGGGTCCGGGTCACGCCGCCGCCAGAAGCTCTCGATGAAGGCCAGGGCCTGGGAGCTCGAGGACAGGCGGCGAAAGCGCCGGGCCTCGTCCGGGAGCATCAGCCAGCGCACCGGTCCCTGGGCCCACGCCCGGGCGCTCCCCGGCAGGTTCGGCGAAAGGTGTCCCGAGCCGCAGCCGGCAGCGAGGAGCGCGGCGAGCCAGAGGGCCGCGACCAGGGTCCGGGCCCACCGGCCGGGCTGGACGGAGTGGGAAGGCGAGGACACGGGACGAACCCTCTCGTCGGTTCGCGGGGCGCCTGCCTCAGTTCACTTCGCCGGGAGTCGGCTCGGGCGTCTCGGCGATGACTCCGTGGGCTTGCTCGTAGCGGCTCAGGTTGGCGGAGAGGGCGCGGATGATCCGCTTGAGGTGCCCCGGGCTGGTGACGATGCGCGCCGCCACGATGCCCTGGGGCGGGACCAGGTTGATGAAGTCGAGGACGAACTCGTCCCGCGTGTGGGTGACCCTCAAGAGGTTCGAGTACCGGCCCTTGAGCTCGTCATCGCCGATCTTGATGTTGAGCTCCTGCGCCGGAGCCGCCTCTTTGCCAGGTTCGTCGGCCATGGAGTCATCCTATCCCAGGGGCTCTTCCGGGCCGCCCCACTCCACGCCGCCCTCCACCTCCCAGCGGTGCTCGGGCAAGTAGAGCCCCAGGCCCCGCTCGCGGGCGGTGACCGTGAAGGCGAAGGCCTTGCGCCGGTAGTCGTAGGGCGAGCCGTCGCGGGCGTGGACGGCTACGTCCACCAGGTACTCGCCCGGCCCGAGGCGGAGCGCCGGGCAGACGAGGCGCACCCGGGTCGCCCCGGAGAAGCGCCCGGGAGCCAGGCCCGCCAGGTCGGTGTTCGTGCCCCAGACCTCGACGCCCCGGGGAGTGGTGACCAGGACCCCGAAGACGAAATCGGCGAGGGGCTCGGCCGCCCGGGCCTCGATCTCGAAGACCGCCGGCTCACCCGAGTCCAGGTGGTAGCGCTCCTCGGCCTCGGTACCCGCCAGGAGCCGCGCGGCGGTGACCTCCGCCTGGCACGACCCCCAGCGCAGCGGCTCGCCGTCGTCGCCTTCCGAGGACTCCAGCGCCCCGCCCCCCTTCGCTTGCAGGTGGCCCCGCCCTTCTTCCTCGGCCACCGCCTGGCGGTAGGCGTCCACCACCCGGCGCGGCGAGCCCACCAGCCGGGGGCGGCCGCCGTCCAGCCACAGCACCCGATCGCACAGGTCTTCGACCAGGTCCAGGGAGTGGCTCACGAAGAGCAGCGTCTTGCCTTCGGACAGGAGCTCTTCGATCCGGCGGATGCAGCGGTGGGCGAAGGCCTCGTCGCCCACCGCCAGCACCTCGTCGACCAACAGGAGGTCCGGATCGGTGTGGACCGCCACCGCGAAGCCCAGGCGCACGTACATCCCGGACGAGTAGTTCTTCACCGGCTCCTCGATGAAGTCGGCGAGCCCCGAGAACGCCACGATGTCGTCGAAACGGCGGTCGATCTGCTTGCGGCTGAGGCCGAGCACGGCGCCGTTGATGTAGACGTTCTCCCGGCCCGAGATCTCCGGGTGGAAGCCGGCGCCCAGCTCGATCAGGGCCGAGACCCGGCCCTCGGCGCGCACCCGCCCGGTGGTCGGCCGGAGGATCCCGGCGACCACCTTGAGCAGGGTCGACTTGCCCGAGCCGTTGCCCCCGATGACGCCGAAGGCCTCGCCCCGGGGCACCGAGAACGAGACGCCGTCGAGGGCGACGATGGCCTCCTCGCGGGACAGTCCCCGGGTGAGGGAGCCGGAGAGCAGGGCGCTCTTGAGCGTCCTGAGGTGGTCGCCCGGGGCGGCGCGGCGGTAGAGCTTGGTCAGCTTCTCGACCTCGAGGGCGACCTCGAGGGTCGGGGCCCCGTCGCTCATACCGCCTCCACGATGGTCTCGCGCAGGCGGCCGAAGAGCCAGGAGCCGGCCAACCAGGCGACCAGGGAGACCACGGCCATCTCGAGCCAGAGCCTGGGCCCCGGCACGGTGCCGGCGAAGAGCGTCTGCTGGTAGGCCAGGGTGAAGGGAGTCAGGGGGTTGGCCCGGATCACCAGGCTCATCCAGTGAGTGGGGACGGCCCGCAGCGGGTAGATGATCGGCGTGGCGAAGAAGAGCAGGGTCAGGAAGTTGGCCAGGATGTCCCGGACGTCCTTGAAGTGGGCGGTCAGCGCCGAGAGGCCGAGGGCCAGCCCGGCCACCAGCGGCAGCTCGAGCAGGATGACCGCCGGCAGGGCGAGGGCCCCCCAGCCCGACACCGGGTAGCCGAGGAGCCGGCCGGCCACCAGGGCGAGGGCGAGGATGGGCAGGGCGAGAAGGAAGTGGACCAGGTTCGCCCACACCGAGACCATGGGCAACAGCTCGGCGGGGAACACCGCCTTGCGGATCAGGCCGGCGTTGGCGAGCAGCGAGCTCGCCCCTTCGAGCAGGGAGGTCGAGAACCAGACCCAGGGAAACAGGCCGGTGACCAGGAAGACCGCGTAGGGGGTGACACCGGCGGCCCGGGCGGGCACCAGGATGAGGCCGAAGACGACGCTGTAGACGCCGAGCAGCAGCAGGGGGTTGATCAGAGACCAGAAAAAGCCCAGGACCGAGCCGCGGTAGCGGGCCTTGAGCTCCCGGGCCGTGAGGGTACCGAGGAGACCCCGGTACCGGGCGATCTGGGCGGCGCTCTCGAACATGGCTGCCCGTGCGGGGCGAGCTCGGGCCCGGCGGCTCAGCGCGAACCGCTGCCCTGGAGGCCGCGGCGCTGGCGCGCCAGATCGCGCAGGCGTTTCTCGAGGTCCCGGCGGCGCTTCTCCAGCTCCTGGCGTTTCTGCTCGAGCACCTTGTCGTAGTCGACGAACGCGCCGTTGCGGATCACATAGATGCGGGGGTATTTCTGCACGTTCCCCTGCTCGTCGAACTGGATCGGCCCGGTGACGCCGGGGAAGCTGTTGATGCCTCGCATCCCCTGCCAGAACTCGTTCGGGCGGGCGTTGCCGGCCTTCTTCAAGGCCTCGGCGTAGACCCGCATCGCATCGTAGCCGTGGGCGGCGTAGAGGTCCGGCGTCTTGCCGTACTTCGCCTTGAACGCCTCGACGAAGCCGTGGATCAGCGGCTCGTCACTGTTGACGTCGTAGTTCGACTGGGTGAAGAGCACCCCTTCCGCGGTGCCCCCCGCCTTCTCCACCGTGTCGGGCGTGGCGATGGAGGAGGTGGTCAGGATGTACCCCTTGTAGCCGCGCTCGTGGAGCCCCTTGATCAGGGTCACGAGGCCGTCGGCGTAGTCCGCGAGGTAAACCGCGTCGGGAGCCAGGGTCATGACCCGGTCGATGACGCCGCCCAGGTCCGAGGTGTGGGGCGGGTACTCGATGACGTCGAGCACCTTGCCGCCGTCGCGCTCGACCTCGGACTTGAAGACCTGCTGGATGCCCTTGGCGTACTGGGACTCGGCGGCGACGATGACCACCGTGTGGACGTTCAGGGTCTGGGTGGCGAAGTGCCCCATCTTGGTCCCCTCGAGGAAGTCCGAGGGGAAGACGCGGAAGAAGTTCGTCGAGATGCCGGACAGGCGCGGGCTCGACGCGGAAGGCGACAGGAGCACCCGGTCGCGCTTATCCGCCACCTCCACCATGGCGAGGGCCTCCTGGGTGGTCACGCCGCCGATCACCGCCGGCGCGCCCTCGTCGTACAGCTTGGTCAGGAGCTGGACCGCCCGAGCCGGGTCGCCCTGGGAGTCCTCGACCTGGAGGTCCAGTTTGAAGGGCTTGCCCTTCTCCTTCTGGATCTCCTCGAAAGCGAGCTCGATGCCCTTGCGGATCGGCTCGCCGTAGAGGGCGAACTCCCCCGACAAGGGGAGAACCGCGCCCACCACGATCTTCTGGTTGCCACCGCAGCCGGTGGGCACGAGGGCCAGTCCGAGGGCGGCGGCGAGGGCGAGGATCCCTCCCGGCTTCCCCCAGCGGGCGATCGAGGAGAAGAGGCGGTAGGGCAGAGAGCGGCGCGTGCGAAGAACCATAGGGTCCATCCTGGGCAAGTAGAGTCTCGGCGGAGATGCGGGCTCTCCACCCGCTGCCGTTTCTAACCTACGGCGCGCCGGCCCGTCAAATCTGCCCCTTCGAGACACAGACCCCCGCGGCCGGTCACCGACCGCGGGGATAGACTCGGACGCCATGTCCTCCTGGAGTCCGGGCGACCTGCTGCCGGGAGCCTGGGCGGTTCTCGTCGCCGTGATCGGGACCCTCGTTCTCGGGCGCTGGTACGAACGGCCGCCCCGGCGGGTCCTGGCCCTCTTCGCGGTGGCGACCGCCCTGCTCTTCGGCGAGGTGCTGTTCGGCGGGCGGGTGCTCCTGCCCCTCGACAACCTGCGGGGCGAGGCACCGTTCCGCACGCTCGCTCCGACCGAGCCCCACGGCAACCTGCTCCAGGGCGACTTGATCCATCTCGTCCTGCCCCTTCGGATGGAGGTGCGGCGGGCGGTGGCGAGCGGCGCCTGGCCGCTCTGGAGCCCGCGCCTGGGCGCCGGCCTGCCGCTGCTGGCCGACCCCCAGTCCCAGTCCCTCCAACCCCTGGCGGCTGCGGTCCTGCCCCTGGGAGCCACCGCGGCGCCGGGGGCCCTCGCCGCGCTCCGGACCTTCGCCGCCCTGGTCTTCGCTTTCCTGCTCTTCCGACGCCTCGGCGCCGGGGCCGGTCCGGCGACCGGCGGCGCCCTGGCCTACGGTCTGGGCGGGTTCCTCCAGCTCTGGCTGGGCTGGCCCCTGGCCAACGTGGCGGTGTGGCTGCCGGCGGTCCTCTGGGCCCTGGTGCTGGCCGATGAACGGGGCCTGCGGCGGGACTGGGCGCTGATCGCAGGGTGCACCTGGGCGCTCCTCCTCGCCGGCCAGCCGGCGGCGATCGCCTACTCGCTGGCGGTCGCGGTGGGGCTCGCGGCGCTGAGGCTCCGGGCGCGCCCGGCCGGGTCGAGGAGACCGTACGCCGCCCGGCTGGCGGCGGCCCTCGCTCTGGCCGCCCTGTGGGCGGCGCCGGCGCTCCTGCCCTTCGCCCAGGCCCTCCCCGACTCCCTGCGCTGGTCGCGGCTCGGGCCCATCGCCCCGGCGGGGAGCCCGGGTGCCCTACCCGCCTCGTCCGAGGCCGCGCCTCCGGCCGACGCCTCGCAGGTGAGCCTGGCCGCCGGCCCGCGGGCGCCCGGGGCGCCGCCGGCCACCCGGGTGGTCCAGGCGGTGGCCCCCAAGACCTTCGGAGACACCCGGTATCTCCACTACTGGGGGCGGCTCAACAGCAACGAGGACGCGGCCGGCTTCGTCGGCACGGCGACCCTGCTCGCGGCGCTCCTCGCGCTACCGGGCTGGCTCGCCGGGCCGCGCCCGGTGCGCCATGAGCTGGCGGCCCTGGGGCTCGCGGGGCTCTGCCTGGCGCTCCTCGCGCTGCCCGGCGGCGCGGCGGGGCTGGTGCCGGCGGCGGGCCTCTCGGGGCGCCTGGGCCTGCCCTTGGACTTGGCCCTGGCCGCGGCGGCCGCCGCCACCCTCGAGCGCTTCCGACGACCCGGGCTCCCGGGCTGGATGGTGTTCGGCGCCCTGCCGGCGGCGGTGGCGGCCCTCGCCGTGGCCCAGGTCGCCATCTACCGCGGCTTCGCGGACCCGGCCGCCCCCTCGACCCTCCTGGTGCTGCGCCGGGGGTGGCTCCTGTGGCACCTGCGCTTTCTCGCGGTGGCGGGGCTGGCGCTCCTCCTGAGCCGGCGTCCGAGACGGAGCGGTGGGGGCGGGTGGCGCCTCGCCGCCTGGGCGGTCGCGCTGACGATCGGTGCCGAGCTCTTCCTGATCAGCCGGCCGGTCAACCCGCCCATGCCCCGCCGCCTCGACTTCCCCGAGGTTCCATCCATCGCCTTCCTCGAAGCCGCCGCCGGCACCGCCCCCGGGGCGCCGCGGATCGTCGCCACCGGGGACACCCTCCTGCCCGATCTGGCGGCCGTCTACGGCCTGGCCGACGCCCGCGTCTTCGACCCCATGGCGCCGGCCCCTTACCTGGCGCTGCTCTCGCCGGCGATCGCCACGTGGGCGGGGGAGATCCCTCGGCTGGGCCCCGGCGATTCCCCGGTCTACGATCCGCTGGCCGTCCAGTGGCTGGTGGTCGCCCGGGGGGAGACCTGCCCGCAGGGAACGGCGGCGGCCTTCCGAGGCCCCGACGCCGTCGTCTGCCGACGCCCCGGGGCGCACCCCCTCCTCCGCCTGGTCGGAGGCCCGTCCATCGTCGCGCCCCACGCCTCCGCGGGCGGTGATCGCTGGCGGGCCCGCCTGTCGGCCCCCGCAGGAGGACTGCTCGCCAGCGCGCTCTACGACGCCCCGGGATGGCGGGTCCTCGCCGACGGCCGACCGGCACCGACGAGGCGCCTGCGCGGCGCCCTGCTCGGGGCCTGGCTGCCCTCGGGCACCGAGCGGATCGACCTGGTCTACCGGCCGGCCGGCTTCCTCGCCGGCTGCCTGCTGGCCGCCTTCGGCCTGGCGTGGGGGTTGGCGTGGGCGCTCCGACCGCCCGCCGAACCGGGCGCGGCCTCCGCTGCTAGACTCTCCCCGTGAGCAAGACGACCAAGCTCTCCGTTCGCTGCCCGGAATGCGGGTCGGACCTGGTGATCGACGCGGCGACCGGCGAGGTGCTCTTCCACAAGAAGCTCAAAGGCCCACCGGCGGGGGGCAAGGACTTCGACTCCCTGTTCGCCGAGATGGACAGCCAGAAGGCTCGGGCCGAGGAGACCTTCGAGCGGGAGAAGGCGGCCCAGAAGGACCGCGCCCGCTTGCTCGAGGAGAAGTTCCAGGAGGCGTTCAAGAGGGCCGCCGAGGAGGACGACGACACTCCGCCGCCCCGGCCCTTCGACCTCGATTAGCTGGATCACCCCCGCAACCCCTCGTTCCCCTTCCCTCCCTCGGAGGGGGGAAGGGGACGCCACCTCCCACCTAATCGGGAGCCTGGACCGTCGGCTGCCGGACGTTCCGGCCCTTGCGGGTAGAATGGGGGGAGCCCCGGGGCTCTGGCTCTCGCCCCGTCGCCTGTACGCGGCCCTCCTCCTCCCACCCGGTTCGCTCCGGGGGCCGCTCCCAACCGAAAGGAGGTTCCCTTGCTGACGCGAATCAGCGCCGCGCTCCTCGCCCTCGCCCTGGTCCTCGCCGTGGCTCCGGCCTCGGCCGCTTCGGCCGGTCATGGCAACGGCGAGATCTTCCCCTTTGCGGTGCATCACAAGACCCTGGCCAACGGCCTCGACGTCTTCGCGATCCCCTTCGACAGCCCCGGCATCGTGGCCTACTACGTGGTCGTCCGCGCCGGGTCGCGCCAAGAGATCGAGGCCGGCCACAGCGGCTTCGCCCACTTCTTCGAGCACATGATGTTCCGGGGCACCGAAAAGTACCCCACGGACGTCTACAACGACATCCTCAAGAAGATGGGCGCGGACTCGAACGCCTTCACCACCGACGACTGGACGAACTACTACATCGTCGGCCCCTCGAGCGAGCTCGAGACCATGATGAAGATCGAGTCCGACCGGTTCGAGAACCTGAAGTACACCGAGGACCAGTTCCGCACAGAGGCCCTCTCCATCCTCGGCGAGTACAACAAGAACGCCTCGAGCCCCTTCCTCCACCTCGAAGAGAAGCTCCGTGAGCTCGCGTTCGAGAAGCACACCTACGAGCACACGACCATGGGCTTCCTCAAGGACATCAAGGCGATGCCCGGGTACTACCAGTACAGCCTGCAGTTCCACGACCGGTTCTACCGGCCCGGGAACGTCAAGCTCCTGGTGGTCGGGGACGTCGACCCGGACCAGGTGTTCTCCATGGCCAACCAGTACTGGGACGGCTGGAAGCCCGGTTACAAGCCGGTCCAGATCGCGGCCGAGCCGCCCCAGACCGAGGAGCGCACCGGCCACATCGACTGGCCGGTCAAGACCCATCCGTATCTGGTGATCGGGTACCACGTGCCGGCGTTCGACGCCACGACCAAGACCACCGCGGCTCTCGACTTGATCTCGCAGCTCCTGTTCAGCGAGAACGCCCCCCTGTACCAGGACCTGGTGGTCGACCGCCAGCTCGTGGACTTCATCCAGGGCGGCGCCGAGTTCCACCGCGACCCGTATCTCTTCACCATCGCCAGCCGGCTGCGCTCGGACGAGAACATGGACAAGGTCCGCGCGGCCCTCAAGGACGCCTTCGACAAGCTCAAGACCGAGCCGGTCGACGCCGCGCGCCTCGAGCGGATCAAGTCGCACATGCGCTACGACTTCGCCCTGCAGCTCGACAGCGCGCCCTCCGTGGCGGTGACGGTCGCCCAGTTCCTCGAGCTGACCGGCGAATCCCCAGACCATCAACCGGCTCTACGAGGAGTACCAGAAGGTCACGCCCCGGGAAATCATGAAGGTGGCCAAGAAGACCTTCCAGGACACCAACGAGACCGTCGTCACGCTGAGCTCGGCCCAGTCCGAGAAGAGCGCCGGGGCGAGCGCCGAAACGAGCGCCGGCCAGGGAGGAAACCAACCATGAAGAGCATCGTCCACACCTTCCGCTGTGCGCCCGCCGGCCTTCTGCGCCCGGTCGCCTGCGGCCTGGTCGTCGCGCTCCTGGCCACGCTGCCGGCCCTACCCGCCCGGGCGGCCCAGTCCGCCTCCGGGATGCAGCTCGTCGAACAGCGCAACCCCGCGACGCCGCTGGTCGCCGTGCGCCTGATGTTCAAGGCCGGCTCGATCCACGATCCCCAGGGCAAGGAGGGCCTCGCGGCGCTCACCGCCGAGATGATCGGCGCGGGGGGCACGGAGCAGCACACCTACTCCCAGATCCTCGATGCCCTCTACCCCATGGCCGGCTCGATCGACGTCAGGACCGACCGCGAGGTCACGGTAATCTCCGGGGAGACCCACGTCGACAACCTGGCCAAGTACACCGAGCTGCTCACCGAGGCGGTGCTCCATCCGGCGTTCTCGCAGTCCGACTTCGACCGCAACAAGAACCAGCTCCTCGCCTACCTGACGACGACGCTGCGCGCCTCGAACGACGAGCTGCTCGGTCTCGAGGCCCTCCAGGACCAGATCTGGAAAGGGCTGCCGTACGGTCATCCCCCCCAAGGCACCGTCCAGGGTCTGGGCAGCATCACCCTGGACGACGTCAAGGCCTTCTACCGGGAGAACTACACCCGGGCGAACCTGATCCTGGGGGTCGCCGGCGGCTACCCGGAGGACTACCCGGGCAAGCTCCAGGCCGCCCTGGGCGCACTGCCCGAGGGAACCGGCGAGGCGACCCCGCTGCCGCCGCTGCCCGAGCCCCACGGCCGGAACTTCACCCTGATCACCAAGCAGACCGGCTCGACGGAGATCAACGTCGGCTACGCCATCCCGGTGACCCGGGCCGACGACGACTACTACCCGCTGATGGTGGCCAACAGCTACCTGGGCGAGCACCGCACCTTCAACGGCGTGCTCATGAACCAGCTCCGGGGCAAGCGGGGCCTGAACTACGGCGACTACTCCTACATCGAGTACTACGCCGTGCCGCCCTACACCTCGCGGCCGACGCCCAACGTGCCCCGGCACCAGCAGTACTTCTCCTTCTGGATCCGGCCGGTGGTGCCCAAGACCGCCCACTTCGCCCTGCGCGCCGGCCTCTACTACGTCGGCCGGCTGGTCGACCAGGGGATGACCCAGGACGAGTTCGAGCTCACCCGGGACTACCTGATCAACTACTCGAAGCTCTGGGCCCAGACCCTCTCGGAGCGCCTCGGGGTGCAAATGGACAGCACCTTCTACGGCACGCCCTACTGGATCGACGAGATCGAGAAGCACCTGAAGGCGCTGACCGTCGACCAGGTCAACGCCGCGGTCAAGAAGTACCTCCAGACCGAGCGACTACGAGGCCATGATGGTGATCGGCGACGCGCCGGCCATGGCGGCCGCGTTGTTCCAGGACGCGCCGAGCCCCATGGAGTACAACAGCGAGGTGGACGACGCGGTCAAGAAGGCCGACGAGTCGATCGTCGACCTGCCGGTCAAGCCGACCTCGGTGCGGATCGTGCCGGTGTCGGAGATGTTCGAGAGGCTCGGGCGGCGGGAAGTAAGTCGAGCTCGAAGGGCCCTGGGCTACCTCGGGAGGGAGCCCACGGGCGTCTCGCTGACCTCGAACCGCTGCCACGCGACGGCCCCGGGGATCGCCAGACCCTCGGGGCCGTCGGGCGCCCAGTAGAGGGTGACGGCGGAGGCGCCGTCGACCACCGCCTCCAGGAAGGGCCACTTCGAGGCGAGGGCGGCCGGAAAGCGCTCGGTGAGACCGATCGGCCCCCGCTCGGGCGACCAGAGGCGGAAGGCGAGCGAGTCCTCGCCGCTCCGCGGGTCGTGCTCGGCCCAGACCAGAAGGCGGTGCCTCCCGACGGTCACGAACCGCCCCAGGGACTGGGTGCTCCGGGGCTCATCCACGGCCACGGGCGTGGGCGGGACCAGGGGCTCGCCCTTCGCCGAGATTGACGCGACGGCGAGCCTCTCGGGATCGTCGGGGGTCTCGCCCCGCCGCTGCCAGACGATGCTCAGGCCGCCGGTGGAGTCGGCGTCGAGGCGCAGCGTGCTCCCCGCTTTGGTGGACCAGCGGACCGCAGGCACGGCGGCCGGCTTGGCGGCCGCCGTGCCTGCGGAATCGAAGCGTGCGACGCGGAGCACCGCCTCGCCCGACTTCGTCTCGGCGTACCACGAAGCGGCGAAACCGCCCGCGGCGACGGGAGTGACGGCGAGGTGCTCGGAGAGGCTGTCGGGCAAGGCTTCGCCGGCCGACGAGAGGTCGAACGGACCGCGGTCGATCTCCCCCCGCGGATCGAGGTGGACGGCCCGGACTGTCGCCCCCAGCCGGGCGACCTGATCGCTCTCGGTCCACACTACCCAGGCGCCGCCGCCCATCGAGGGGGCGATGCTCGGACGCTCTTGGTCGCGACCCGGGGCCGGCGCCACGGGGAGGGGAGTGGTACCCACCTCGCCACCGGGGTTGAGAATCTTGGCGTAGATCCACGTTCCCGCCTCGCCTGCGCACGTCGTCGCCGCGGCTAGGCGACTGTCGGCGAGGGACCGAAGCTCCAGGTGGCCGTTGCAGCACATGCCTCCAAGCTCGCGGACGCGACCGAAGAGCTCCCGGGCCCGAGCGCGGGCCGCGGAGGCGGCTTGCACATCCGTGGCGGGCTCGACCCCTGGCCCACCATCCTCGTCCCCTGCGGATCGATCAGTACGAGGTTCCGGGAGATAACTCAAGTAACAAGCCGTTGGTCCCTCGCTTCTCCAGTCCTTGGGGCCGAAGTTGGTTTCCCATCCGACCAGGGCGTGTCCCGCGGCGGCCGGCCCCACGCCCCCCAGGATCAGCCACGAGGCATCGAGCATCGCCCGGCCGGGCTCGCCGGCCGGGCGGACGCCGGGTCCCGGAATGAGCAGGACCAGGTTGAGAAGAAGGGCGCTCAGGGAGCTGGTCAAGGATCAACCCCTCGAGCGGAGAGCGAGGCCATCAGTACCAGTAGAAAGTACAGGACATGCACTCTGCTGGGCAAACCTCGCCGATTCCAACACTGCAGTCACCGGGGGTGCCACCTCCGCCTCCACCACCGGAAGTGCAGGTGTTCGCGTTCCCTTCGCAGCCGGCGTAGTCGACTTCTCCTTGTGAGTCGAGGTGTTGCCAACTCGTGCAGTAGTCCATTCCACTCTCGATCCGATAGTAGCCGTTCTGTTGCAGCATGCCGCAGAAGCCATCCAGACAGCATTGAGCATCCGGGTCACCCGCTTTGTTCGTCCCCAGATAGCAGTTGTCACAGGTCGAAGCCCATCCCTCGGCCTTGGGGGCCGACCAGACGAGGAGGCTTCCACCGAGTAGGGCGAAAAGCATTGTCCTGACGATCACGCGCTTGAGCATGGCAAACTCCTTTCCGTCCATTCGCTCATTGATTTTTCGACTTCGTCGAGTCCTGGGACTCAACGCGGACACGTACTGTCTTTCCGGGTGCGGACCGGAACTCCCCGTAGCTCTGAAGTAAGCCGCCGGCCCCAGAGGTCAGAATTGACTCCTGCGCCGTGGTATCCAGCCGCACGATGCGCCACAAGCCGGCGCCCAGCGCAGGAATTGTTCGCACGTAGCGGCACGGGGACTTTGACTCGAGCTCGCTCCTGCCAAGGTGGGGCAGGGCTAAGAAGGCGCCCGGCTCAGAGACAAGGAAGAAAGCCCCCGAAAGGCCAGGCGATCGTCTTTCGCACGGAAGCGAGATGGCGACAGATGCCCACAGGGCCGGCAGGTGGACGACCGTCTCCTCCTCCAGCTCAGCGAGCACCGCAGCGGTCAATCCATCCTGACCGACGACCTGGAAGTTGGCCGTCCGGCCACCTAAGGCGGTTGCCAGAGTGAAATGTCCGAGCGCATCCGTCGTCGTGCGGGTCCATTCGGGCACTTCGCCCGCAGCTTCGGCTTGAGGAGTGATCGTCAGGCGAGCGCCGGCCACCGGCTGGCCCAGGGCATCGACCACCCTGCCATGGATCTCGGTCCGCTTCTCGACCACCAGGCGAACGCCCCCGATGTGCTGGTCGACTGCGACCTGGAAGATGCGGGGTAGGCTCTCGCCGCTGTCGGCCTCGGCGACGAGCGTCCACGTCCCGGGGACCAATGCCTTGACCGAGAACCCGCCGTCCGGCCCGGACTCGTCGAGACGGCGGGCTTCATGGAAACGCTCTCCATTCTCGACCGGCAGATTGCTCATGCTCTTGATCTTCGCCTCGGGGACCGGGTTGCCTTCCTTGTCCACCACCACCCCCGAGATCCGGCCCTCCGGGAGGCGGATCTCGACCGGGTCGCCCGGATCCTCGAAATGGACCTCCGGGACCACGGCGTCCGGAAGTCGCTTGCGGTGCAGGGAGCTCACCCGCACGGTGTAGGTCCCCGGGCCTTCGAGGGGGACGCGGAACTTGCCCTCCTCGTCCAGGCGGACGTTCATGCCGTTGCGATCGGGCGGGGCCAGCGGCTTCAGGTTCATGAAGCCCTCGACCGGCGCACCCTCGAAGGTCACCCGCCCGTGGAAGACCCGGTTGGCGAGCTCGAGCTTGGCGGTGGCGTCGGCCCCGGGGGCCACCGTGATCTCGTCCGAGCCACCCGGGAAGGGCCGCCCGCCCGCGACCTTCACCATGCCCATCAACCGCCAGCGCCCGGGCAGCAGCTCCGGGAACCGGACCCGTCCGTCCGGCGGGATGTGCTCGGAGAGGCTCAGCCGCGGCGTCCTCGGATCGATACGGTCCAGGTAGAGCTGGTACGGCTCGGCGCCGTCGTCTTCGAGGTCGCTCGACAGCTCCACCTCGACCGTCATGGCCGCCGGCGGGCCGAGCTCCAGGTCGTCGAGCACGCGCTCCTCCCCGGGGGAGAGCTGGACCTCCTCGCTCGGTAGCGGAAGATGGCGGCCCGGCCCGAGCAGGAGCGCCGTCAGGCGCTCGCCGGTGGGCAGGCCGTAGAGCCGCGCCCAGCCGCCCTGGCGCGTGACCGGCCCCTCGAAGGCCCCGCGCGCCCGGGCGGCGGCGCCCGGGATTCCGGAGAGCACCGCCCCTTCGGCCTGGACCACCTCCTCGACCGTCTGCGAGGGGACGGCCGTCACCTTCACCCCGTCGAGCGGCCGGCCGTCCTCGGCCGAGACCACCCGCACCAGGAGGGCCGCGCCGAGGCGCAGCTCGAAGTCTCCCAGGCTCCGTGATTTCCCGGCCTCGAGGTTCAGACCGGACCAGGTGAGCGGCGCGAACGCCCCGAGGCGCAAGGTCAAGTCGACGCAGCCCGCCGGGACCGGCGTCTCGACCTTGCCGGGGCCGGCCACGGGCTTCTTCTCGTTCTTCGCATCGCGCAAGATCACCGGCACACCCATGGCGAGGCGGGGTGCCTTGGGGTCGGCGCGCACTTGGGCGCACGGCCGGACCATGAGCTCACCGCCCGCGGGCAGCGACGAGCCTGCCTCGGGCCGGACGGAGAGGGCCAGGTCGGCGCGTGGATAGAGATCGACCTGCCGGCGTCCGGCCGGCGAGCCGGCGCAGGCATGGGGCAGCGACAGGTCGAGAGGCCCCACGGCCGCCACCCGCTTTGCCGTCGCCAGCGTCAGCTCCGCCCCCGCTCGGCAGGCATCGGGCAGCCGTAGGAGAAGACCACCGCTCACGGCTTGCGCCTCGAACCGCAGCTCCCGAACGGCGCCGTTGGTTGAAGCCCCGCCCGCTCGGCCTCCCCATTCCCGGACTCGCAGAGTCTCGAGCTCCGCGCGAGGCATCTGAGGCAGGAGGATCTCCAGGGGGTGCGAAGCGCTGGCGGCGGCCGTGGCAGTGGCGTCCGGAGGAATCGCGGGAATCTCGACCGTCACGCTCTCTTTGGCGCCGGCCTGGAGAGTCACCTGGGAGAGACGCCGTGGCACGAGACTGTGCGCCCCGATGGGTGGAGCGTTGAGCCAGAGGGCGTAGCGTCCGGGAGGCAAGGAGGGCCAGGTCGCCATGCCGGAGCCCCCCGCGGCCCCGACGGACCGCGCCCAGACCGCCAGCACGCCGCTCAGGCCGAGCGCGTCGGGGTAGCGCTTGTCCAGGGGCACGAGTTGCAGGCGGTCGTAGCCGCCGGCCGTCTCGACGGCGGCCTGCGGAACCTTCCAGCGGACCGCGAGGCTCGCACCGGGAGAGAGCTCGATGCGACGGAGCTCCCCGGCGGACGCCGGGAGGCGGACGTCCGCCAGAAAGCGGGGCGCCCAGCCTTCGGCGCGAACCGCGAGCACGTACCCTGCCCGCGGTAGAAGGCGCAACCGGAACCGCCCGTCGGAGTCGGTCGTCGCCTCGAAGTTGGCGGCGAGGTGCCGCTCTCCCAGCTCGCTCAGGCGGCCCGGGTAGCCGAGGACCAGATTCCGCAGCGGCGAGACCTCCGCGCCGGCGATCGGCTCGCCGCCCTCTCCCGAGGCGACCACCCGGCCCTCGACCGGCACGAGGCGCGTGAGCTGCACGCCTTCGGTGCGCGAGGCGCCCTCCGCCAGGTCGAAGGGGGGCCGGTACTCGAGAGAGAAGCCGGGCGCCCCGGCGACGACCCGGTAGCGCCCGGCGGGGACTTGCCAGGAGATCTCCGAGGAGTCCGTGAGGACGGTCTCCTTCAGCGGATGGCTCCAGGGGGAGGTCTCGGGCACCAGGGCGACGTAGGGCGACCCCGGGGCGGCCGAGGAGGGCGAGCCGGCGGCGGCGGAGACCGCGATCCGGACCGTCGCCGGCGAGGAGGCTTCGACGGCGACCGGCAGGGTGGCGGCGAGGAGGATCGCGAGGAGGAGGCGGGTGGGGCGGACGCGGGATGGGACTTTCTTGTTCGAGCACGTCATCGGATCGATAGATCTCCCAGAAATCGATTGCTAATGGAATACCTGGAACTAATAACATACCAATGTACGGACGCGCAACCCGATCCGTTCATGGGGACACGCTCGCGGGCTGGCGGCTTTCTCGGCGGCAGAGGGCTCGTCCAGGGATAGCTGCTGGTGGTCTGATTCACGAGTCCCTTGTCTTTCGCGCAGGGGTCTTGCGGAGTGAATCCAGGGCGCCCGCCTCGCAAGGCACGCGACCGAGGCTTAGCGGGGCCCATGTCGCAGGAAGCGCAACGCAGCGAGGTGGGACGGATTGGCGGGCGAATGCAGGAGCTATCCCTGGACGAGCCCTTCTTCTGCGCCGGCGAGAAACCAGGCAGCTCCACAAGCTGTCCTCTCGGTGGTGGAAACGAGGACCCGCGGTAGGAGGGGGAGAGGGTCGATCGGGGCTCGCCGGACTCCGTGTCCGGAGGGTGAGCCGGTTACTTCACCAGGTAGTAGCGCGGGGAGGGGGTCACCGTGACGCGGGTGCCCTCCGGGGCCGGCTCGGGTTCGCCGTCGCGGGTGATGACGGCGGCGGCGGGGGCCGGCAGATCGGCCTCCGCGGGCCGGGGGGCGGCACTCCAACCGACCACGACCTCCTCGCCGCCGGCGCTCCGGAAGCGGTAGAGCCGGGCCGGGGGCTCGGTGGGCAGGGGGCCGAGGAAGGTCGTGCCTTCGAGCTGTCGGAGGAGGGTCTGGAGCGTCCGGAAGGCGGGGCGCCGGCGCGGGCTCTCGCCGTTTCCCGGGCAGACGAGGCCGTAGCCCCGGGCCACGAGCTGCCACCAGAAGACCCGCTCGACGAGACCGGTGCCCAGGGCGAGGAGGTAGTAGCGCGCCAGGTAGTCGGCCTGGGTCTCCTCGTCCACGGCGACGCTCCGGCCGGCGGGCGAGTGCGGCCCCTCCTGGAGCGGCCAGTTCACCTCGGTGATCCAGCAGCGGCCCGACGGCGCGTTTCTCGACGTCTCGGCGATGGCCTTGAGCAGGGTGACCTTGGCCACCGTGTCGAACCCCGACTGGGAGCTCTCGGGAGCTCCCCGGCGATCGACGTAGAGCAGCGCCGAGACGGCATCGAGGCCGAGGGCCGGCCGTCGCATGTTGAGCACCGCCGCGGTGACGTGGAACTCGAAATCGATCACCGCCGGCCCCAGGATCTCCACGTCCGGCCGCGCACGGGTGAGCTCGGCCCGCGCGGCGCCGACCAGCCTTTCGTACTCGTCCACCGTCCAGACGCCCCACTTGCTCCGGTTGATCGCCTGGCCCACCTGGAAGGATCGGCCGTACGGCGTGAAGCGCTCGGCGATCTCCGCGACGGCCGAGCGCCAGCGCTCCGGGTCCTTGACCAGGTCCCGGTTCTGGGGCAGGGCGAAGGTGACCTCCAGGCCCCGGCCGGCCAGCTCCCGGGCGAGGGCCTCCTCGGCATCGCGGCCCGCCTCGTCCCAGGGATGAAGGCGGAGCAGCACGCGCCCGGCGCCCAGCTCGTCGACCAGGTCCAGCAGGCCCTCCGGGTCACCGGGCTCGGGCCGCAGGGCGATGCCGGCCCCCGCGAACGGCACGGGGTGGGCGTACAGACCGCGGCGGAGCGCCCGGTAGCGGCGGTAGATCCGGGGCAGGGCACCCACCGCCGCCGAGAGCTCCTCCAGGTGGGCGCGTCCGTCCCGCAGGCGCACGACGAGCTTCTCGAGGGGCGTCGCGTGGAGGTGGGGCTGGTCCGAGAGGTGGTCCCAGACCACCCTTTCCCGGGACGGGGCATCCTCGGGAGGGCCGGGGATGTGGGCGTGGGTGCCCCGGGGGACGAGCTTTCCGACCAGCCGACCCCGCACCCCCCGGAGCCACCGCTTCGATCGGTTCTTGAACAGGAAGCCGTGGTGGTAGAGGAGGTAGCGGAGGCGCCTCGCCTGCCAGCGCCGTGGATGCCCCGCGGGGTCGCCGCTCCAGTAGGCGCGGAGCAGACGCTCCTGGTGCTCCGGCCGAAAGATCGGCATGCGCGAGAGGTCGCGGGTGCGCTCGGAGACGGTCAGGCGGCGCCCCACCCGCGCCCGGTTCAGGTCGACCAGCGAGAGGCGCAGGCGGCCGCCGTCGCCCCGGGCGAGGAGCACGTTGCCGCTGGTCAGGTCGCGGAACCAGATCCTGTGCTCGTGGAGCCGCCGCACGAGCGCCGCCAGCTCGTCGAGGAGCTCGCCCATGGGAAATTGGGGGAACCGCGCCTCGGCCTCGCCGGCGTTGGCCGCCCGCAGGAGGTAGCGGGCCTCGGTGACGCCCTCGGCCAGGCGGCAGACGTAGAACGCGGGGCCCGCCGGATCGTCCGAGTCGATGGCGAGGAGGGGCTCCGGCGTCTCGACCCCGGCGGCGGCGAGCGCCTCGGCGACCCGCCAGCTCCGCGCCGCCTTCGTGCCTCGCCAGCGCCGACTGAGACGGGCGCGCCAGCCGGTGGCCCGAAACTGCTTGACCACCGCCGGCAGCTCCTCGCCGGCGGCGGTCGCCAGGCGCGTGACGTAGAGGTAGTTCCGCCCCCAGTGGAGGGTCTCGACGGCGGCGCCCGGGTCGGTCAGGTGTTCGATCGCCTCGCACAGGCGGGCGGGCGGCCGGCTTTCCGACACCACGCCGTGGAACCCACAGGCGGCGAAGGGCTCCGAGGGCGGGGCGGCGCACGCCGTCCGCGTCTCCGGAGCCCCGCTCGCCCGCGGCGGTGCTTCGGCTAAGCCCGGTTCATTCATGGCTGACAGCCGTGAGGCTACACCCTCACGATGTCGAAACGCTCGTGGTGAAGGGCCGGATCGCCCTGGATGAGGATCTCCGAGCCGAGGGCGGTCTGCAGCTCCAGGAGAATCGCGCGCTCGTCGCCCTGGAGGGCCCGGCCGACGTCGGGGTGGACGCGCAGCAGGAGCTGGCCGTCGACCGCCAGCTCCCGGTTCTTGAGCACCTCCCGGCGCAGGTTGAGGCAGATGGTCTCCACCGCCTTGACCCGGCCGCTTCCGCCGCAGTAAGGGCAGGACCGGGTCAGCAGGCGCTCGAGGTTGGTGCGGGAGCGCTTGCGAGTGATCTCGACCAGCCCAAACTCGGAGATGGCGAGGACCTTGGTCTTCGCCCGGTCCTTGCGCAGCTCCACCTCGAGAGCCGCGAAGACCTGGTTGCGGTGTTCCTCCTCGGTCATGTCGATCAGGTCGAGGATGATGATGCCGCCCAGGTCCCGCAGGCGGATCTGGCGCACGATCTCCCCGACCGCCTCGAGGTTGGTCTTGAGCACCGTCTCCTCGAGGTTCGTCTTGCCCACGAAGCGCCCGGTGTTGACGTCGATCGCCACCAGCGCCTCGGTGGGGTTGATGACGATGTAGCCGCCCGACTTGAGCCAGACCTTGCTGCGCAGGGCCGCCTCGATCTGCCCCTCGATGCCGAAGCGCTCGAAGAGGGGTACCTCCTGGCTGTAGAGCTTGACCCGGGTGACCAGCGAGGGCTGGACCTGGTCGAGGAACTCCACGATCCGCTCGTAGGTCTCCTCGCCGTCCACCCAGAGGACCGAGAACTCGTGGGAGAAGAGGTCGCGCACCGTGCGCAGGGCCGCGTCCTGCTCCTGGTGCAGGACGCTCGGCGCCATGGCCTTGGCGGCCCGGCGCTGGATCGACTCCCACAGCTTCGCCAGGTATTCGAGGTCGGCCTCGAACTCGTCTTGCCCCTTGCCCTCGCCGACGGTTCGCACGATCAGGCCGCCGCGGCCCGCGCCCATGGTCTCGACCAGGGCGATCAAGCGCTGGCGCTCGTCCTCGTCCTCGATGCGCCGGGAGACGCCGAAGTGGCGCACCGTGGGCAGGAGCACCAGGTAGCGCCCGGGCAGGGTCACGTGGGTGGTGATGCGGGCGCCTTTGTTGGGTAGCGGGTCCTTGACCACCTGGACGATCAGCTCCTGGCCCTGCTTGAGGAGCTCGTCGATGGAGCGCTGGGCCTGGGGCGGAACGTCCTCGGCCTCGTCGTCGGCCAGCTCCAGGTCGTCGACGCCCTCGGCGTCCTCGGTCTCGACGTCGCTGACGTAGAGGAAGGCGTCGCGGTCCAGTCCGATGTCTACGAAGGCCGCCTGCATCCCCGGCAGCACGCGGGTCACCCGCCCCTTGTAGACGTTGCTCACCAGGCCTTGGTGGCGGGGGCGCTCGACGAAGATCTCGGTCAGCAGGTCGTCCTCGAGCACGGCGATCCGGGTCTCGTGCGGATC
This sequence comes from uncultured Acidobacteriota bacterium, assembly GCA_963739795.1. GTDB lineage: Bacteria > Acidobacteriota > Thermoanaerobaculia > Multivoradales > DATKCC01 > CAVUBL01. The sequence goes on from CAVUBL010000007.1 coordinate 279,247, forward strand.
GCTCGCCACGAGCATCTTGTGGCTGGAGGTTTCTGAGCTCATCAGCGGTTCACGTAGCGGCGCACGTCGACTCCGAGGATCAGGCCGGTGGCCGCGAAGGAGAGCAGGGTGAACGACCCTCCGTAGGAGAGAAACGGTAGCGGAATGCCGGTGATCGGCACCAGCCCCACCACCATGGCGGTGTTGTAGAGCGCGTGGAACGAGAGAAACGAGAGCAGCCCGACGACCAGGAGGATGCCTTCCCGGTCCCGGGCGCGCAGCGCCACCCGCGCACCGTTGACGATAAAGACCGCGTAGAGGCCGAGGACGGTGAGCACCCCGACGAAGCCCCACTCCTCGGCCAGGACCGCGAAGATGAAGTCGGTGTGGCGCGCGGGCAGGAAGCGGAGCTGGCTCTGGGTGCCCTGCATGTACCCGCGGCCCGTGAGCTGCCCGGACCCGACGGCGATCTTCGACTGCCGCACCTGGTAGCCGGCGCCGAGGGGGTCGCTGCCCGGCTCGAGGAAGGTCCGCACCCGCTCGCGCTGGTAGGGCTGCATGGCGAAGAACCAGATTCCCGCCGCCAACACCACGAAGGCGATCACGCCCGCCACCCAGACCTTGAACCGGATGCCTCCGACCAGCAGCATGCCGGCGAGCATGGGCACGAACATCGCCGCCGTCCCCAGGTCCGGCTCCCGCGCCACCAGGACCATGGGCACGAAGGCGATGAGACCGGCGAGGGAGATCTCCTTGAGCGACAAGATCGGGCGGTTGACGTCCGCCAGGTAGCGGGCGAGGAAGAGGGCCGTCGCCAGCTTGGCCACCTCCGAGGGCTGGAAGCCCACGGGCCCGACCCCGAGCCAGCTCTGGGCGCCGCCTCGTTGCGAGCCGATCACCAGCACCAGGCCGAGCAACCCGCAGGCGACGACGTAGAGGGGCAGCGCCAGGTCGGTCAGGAGGTGGTAGTCGATCAGGAACAAGACGAGCATCACCGCGAGGCCCAGGGCCACCCAGCTCGCCTGTCGCGGCGTGTAGTCCACCGGCAGCTCGGAGCTGGCGCTGTGCACCGTCGCCAGGCCGATCACCGACAGGGCCAGGGCCGAGAGGAGCATGAGCCAGTCGGGCCCGGTGAGCTGGCCGAGCAGCGAGCCCTCGGACCAGAACGGCCTAGGAGGCGGCGCCATCGTCGTCGATTCCGAAATACTTCTCATAGAGAGCTTTGGCGATGGGTGCGGCGGTGTGGGAGCCGCCGCCGCCGTGCTCGACGAAGACCACCACGACGAGGCGCGGGTCGCCGGCCGGAGCGTAGGCGGCAAACCAGGCGTGGTCGCGGAGCTCGAAGGGCAAATCGTCGTTGTCGCGCCGCGCGCTCTGGGCCACGACCTGGACGGTACCGGTCTTGCCGGCCATGGCGATCTTCGGCAGGCGCGAGGCGCCGGCCGTGCCCCCCGGGGCGTTGACCACCGCCCACAGGCCGTCGCGGACCTCGTCGAGCACCCCGGCCGGCAAGGCCAGCTCGCCGGCGTCGCCGGAGGCCGCGGCCTCGCCGTGCCCGCCCGCGCGCAGGTGAGGGATCACCTTGCGCCCGCCGTTGGCCACCGCCGCCATCATCGTGGCCACCTGGAGGGGCGTGACCAGGAGCGGTCCCTGGCCGATCGCCACCGAGATCGTCTCACCGGGGTACCAGGGGTGGTGGCGGGCGGTCAGGCTCCAGTCCGAGTCGGGCACCAGCCCCGCCTTCTCGCCCTCGAGCTCGATGCCCGTGCGCTCGCCCAGGCCGAAAAGGCGAGCGTAGCGGGCGATCCGGTCCACGCCCAGGGCCTTGCCGACGTTGTAGAAGTAGATGTCGCAGGAGCCCTCGAGGGCCTCGCGCAGGTCGACTCGGCCGTGGCCGCCCGGCCGCCAGCACCGGAAGCTGCGACCGTAGATGACGGTGGAGCCGTTGCAGTAGAAGGTGGTGGCCTCGTCCACCACGCCCTCGGCCAGGCCGGCGGCGGCCATGACCACCTTGAACACCGAGCCCGGCGAGTAGGTGTTCTGGATGGCCCGGTCCTGGAGCGGGTGGTTGGGGGCCTTCAGGATCTCCTGCCACTGGGCCTGGCTCAGCCCCCACGCCAGGAGGTTGGAGTTGTAGGACGGCGCCGAGTAGAGGGCCCGGATCGCCCCGTCCCGCGGGTCGAGGGCGACGATCGCCCCCACCTTGTCGCTCATCAGGCGCGCCGCCTCCTGCTGCAGGTCGAGGTCGAGGGTCAGGTGCAGGGGCAGCCCGGGCTCCGCTCTCTTACGCTGGTACTCCTCGAGCACCCGGCCGAGGCTGTCGACCACCACGACCCGCTCCCCGTCCTTGCCTCGGAGCCGCAGGTCGTAAGTGCGCTCGACCCCCTTTTTGCCTACCAGGTCGCCGGCTTCGTAGAGGCCGTCGCTCGCCGCGATCTCCTTGGGCGAGACCTCGCCCAGGTAGCCGAGCACGTGGGCGGTCCGCGGCCCGTGGCGGTAGAGGCGCAGGTGGCGCACGTCGATCTCGAACTCCGGGTGCTCGAGGCGCTTGGCCTCGAAGCGGCCCACCTGGCCGAGGTCGAGGTTGGCGGCCACCAGCGCGGGCTTGTAGGGCGGGGTCGCCCGGGCGCGATCGAGGGCCGCCTGGAGCTCCGCCTCGGGGCGGCCGAGGATGCCGCTCGCGAAGCGCAGGCTCGCCTCGATGGCGGGCGCCCGGCTGCGGTCGATCAACAGGTCGTAGGAGGGGACGTTCTCCACCAGGAGCCGCCCCTTGCGGTCGTAGATCAACCCGCGGGGGGCCTGGATGGGGAGCTTCCGCAGCCGGTTGTTGTCGGCCAGCTCGCGGTAGTAGTCGCCGTGGACGATCTGGACGGACCAGAAGCTGCTTCCGATGAGCACGAGGAGAGTGGCGGCCACGGCCACGAGCAGCCGGACCCTACGAACCAGATCTTCTCGATACTCGCGAACTTGCATTGGTGCGCGGTCTCGCCCTACAGACGAATCCTCGACGCCCGGCGACGCCGGGAGGTCTCGCGCAGATTGCGGAGCCGGCCGGCGAGGCTGAAGAGTAGAGCGCCGGCGACGCCGTTGACCACGGCTTCGACCAGCACCCAGAGGGGCTCGGGGGGCTCGGGGTCGGTGAAGAGGTAGGCCAGCACCACCAGCGTCGCCTCCTGGAGGAGCGTCGCCAGCACTACGGTCACCAGCACGGCCCCGGGACTCGCCAGGTCCAGGCGCTGCCCCGCGCGGGCGACCGCGTACCCGACCATCGTATCAGCGAAGCCGTGGAGGCCGTAGAGCCGGCCGGACAGCGCGTCCTTGACGAGGCCGGCGCCCAGGCCGGTGGACAACCCCACCAGGCTGGTGGCGTCGAGGGCGTTGAGCACCACGACCACCAGGAAGAGGTCGAGCACGCGGGGCAGGTCGGGCATCAGGCGGGCGCCCACCAGGTGCACGCCCAGGGCCACGGCCAGGCCCAGGATCAGCCTAAGGGCGCGCACCGGTCTCGTCCTCCTTGAGCGTCTCGGGCACGGTCTCGCGCTCGAGCAGATAGACGCGGTCCAGCATGGCGAAATCCACCGCCGGGGTGACCACGACGCTGCGAAACAGCTCGCCTCCCTTGCCGACTTCCACCACCGTTCCGATGGGAATGCCTCGCGGGTAGATGCCGTCGGTGCCGGCGGTCAGCACGCGGTCGCCCGGCTCGACCGAGGCCTGGAGGGGGACGAAGTCGAGCTCCAGACCGTCGTCGCCCCCGCGCACCAGGGCCTGGCGGCGGGTGCGCTCGATCACCGCCGAGGCGGCCGCCGCCCGGTCGGTGATGAGCTGCACCTTGGCGTAGGAGCCGGAGACCAGGATCACCCGGCCCACCAGCCCCGCCGGCGTGATCACGGGCTCGTCCTGACGCGCCGGGCGCTCGCCGACGTAGAGGATGAGCGTACGGAGCCACGACGAGTGGTCCAGGTAGACGACCTGGGTGGGCCTCAGGCGCCCGGGCACCTGCGGAGTGTAGTCGAGGGCCGCGGCCAGGCGCTCGCGCTCCTCCTCGACGTTGCGCAGGCGGAAGAGCTCGAGCTCGAGGGCCTCGATCCGCCCGTGGAGATGGCGGTTCTCGGCCTGGAGCTGGCCCCGGGTGCGCAGCGAGCGCCCCACGTCCTTCGCCGAGCCGAAGAGGTCGGCGATCGCCCGGCCAACGGGGCCGACCAGGCGCAGGGCGGACTGTTCGAGGAGGGTCGAACCGCCTTCGCCACGTACCTGGGCGGCGAGAAGCAGGAGCTGGACGGCGAGCACCAGCACCAGGAGCCAGGCGGTGTGGCGCTCTTTCACGGCCTCAGCGGATGGACACCTTGCGCAGGAGGTCTATGTCCTGGAGCACCGCGCCGGTGCCGAGCACCACCGAGGCCAGCGGATCCTCGGCCAGGACCACCGGCAGGCCGGTCTCGTCGCGCAGGCGGTGGTCCAGGTTGCGCAGCATGGCCCCGCCGCCCGAGAGCACGATCCCCTTGTCCATGATGTCGGCCGAGAGCTCGGGCGGCGTGCGCTCGAGGGCCATCTTGACCGCTTCGACGATGGTCTGGACCGGTTCGGCCAGGGCTTCGCGGATCTCGGCGTCGGAAGCGGTCAGGGTCTTGGGCACCCCCTCGACCAGGTCGCGGCCCTTGATATCCATGGTCATCTCCTCCTTGAGCGGGTACGCCGAGCCGATCTCCATCTTGATCAGCTCGGAGGTGCGTTCGCCGATCAGAAGGTTGTACTTGCGCTTCAGGTACTGGATGATGGCCACGTCCATCTCGTTGCCGGCCACCCGCACCGAGCGGCTGTAGACGGTGCCGGCGAGCGAGATCACGGCGACGTCGGTGGTGCCGCCGCCGATGTCGACGATCATGTTGCCCGACGGCTCGGTGATCGGCAGGCCCGCGCCGATCGCCGCCATCATCGCCTGCTCGACGAGAAACACCTCGGAGGCGCCGGCGCGCATGGCCGAGTCCTTGACCGCCCGCTTCTCCACCTGGGTGATCTCCGACGGCACCCCGATGACGATGCGCGGATGGACCACCATCTTGCGGCCGTGAGCCTTCTTGATGAAGTACTCGAGCATCCGCTCGGTCACCTCGAAGTCGGCGATCACGCCGTCCTTCATCGGCCGGATGGACTCGATGTTGCCCGGCGTGCGGCCGAGCATCTCCTTGGCCTCGCTGCCCACGGCCTCGATGCGGTTGGTGAGCTTGTTGATCACCACCACCGAAGGCTCGCGCACGACGATGCCCTGGTTCTTGGCGAAGACCAGCGTGTTGGCCGTCCCCAGGTCGATGGCGAGGTCCTTGGAGAAGTATCGGAGGATCGAAGCTAGCGGCATAGTCTCTCTGAATCTCGAAGGGCCTTAGACGCCCGGCCGTTGTGGTTCGGCTCCATGATCTCCCGGAGAGCTCGGCGGTGGGGATCGTCGGAGGGTCTCGAGCGGTCGGCGACCGCTTGCGAGCGCTCCCCGGCTACAGGATCTCCACGAAGACCCGGGGGCTGACGACCGTCTCGTTGCCCTCCGCGTCACGGGCTCGAACCTCGATGAAGCTCCAGCCTTCCTTGGTGATCTGGATCGTCTTGGTGAACGAGCCTTCCGCGTCGACCTGCACCGGCTCACCGTTGATCTCGACGACGGACCCCGGCTCCGTGCGGCCCCCGACGATGAAGATACTACCGTACGCTTTGATCTCGGCGAGCTCCAGCTTCGGCGGCTCGCCGTCCCCCGAGCCCTGGTCGTGGCGGAAGCTGGAGACCCGGAAGCCCCGGAGCGGGCTCCAGGGCCCGTGCACCCCGTGGGCGGTGACCGCCGCCACGCGCCAGAAGAAGGAGCCCTCACCCCGCAGGCCGAGGGTCGCCTCGGTGGTCTTGCGGTCGTGGGACTCGATCAGGTTGTCGACGAACAGGCGGCTCGACGAGACCTCGAGCGCGTAGCTCGCCGCCTCCTTGACCGGCTGCCAGGTCAGGACCGTCTTCGGCGTCCGCTCCAGGGCGAAGTCGGAGTTGTCCTCCGGGGTCAAGAGAGTCGGCGCGGAAGGAAGGGCCTGGGGCTCGGTCAGCTTGCCGGCCGCGTGGACCACCTGCTCGAGGGCGCCGACGTCGCGGTGCTCGCCGCTCGAGGAGTCCACCTTCATGCCGCCGCGGATGGCCGCGAAGCGGGCGGTCTTCGAGCCGGCGTCGTAGCTCACGGAGGCCTCCGAGTCGCTGTCGACCCGCGCTTCCACCTCGGGGACCGCGACCTTGCTGCCCTGCTTGGAGGTGTTGAGGTTCACCCAGCCGTAGTCCATGCGGATCGCCTGCTCGCCCGGCAGGCCGACCCCCGACCGGGTTCGGAAGACGACGAGCTGCGTGTCCGGCCGGGCGGTGTAGAGGGTGCCGTCGGAGAACACGATCTCGGCCGAGCCGTTGGAGCCGGTCTTGACGTGGTCGCCGGTGTAGAGCACCAGGTGGGGCCGGGCGTCCTGCCACTCCCCCCCCTCGCCGCGCCGGTACTCGACCCGGCCCTGGACCGAGATAAAGCTCGCCTGGGAGACCCCTTGATGGCTGTCGACGGCCTCCAGGATCACCTTGAGGGACGTGGCGCTCTTCTGGGCCTGCTCGAGGGCGACGGCGTAGCGCTCGGCGCTAAACGCCGTAGTGGCGGCGTTCAGGCTCTCCATGGCGCTCTGGTACTGGCTCCGGTAGCCCTCCGCGATGTCGTCGCTCTGGAGGCGGCCGAGCTGGGTCCGGACCTCGCGGATCGTGCTCGCCGCCCGGCGCTCGAGGTCGTGGCGCTCCCAGTAGCGGTAGCCGAAGAACCCGCCGACGACCAGGGCCGCCAGGGCGAGCACCACGCCCCACGCCCTGAGGGTGTCGACCGAAACGAGGTACCAATCTCGGCGTTTGGTGTCGATGGGCGAGCGTTCCACGGCGTCCGATTCTCTCGAAGGGTCTCGTACCCCGAAGATCGTCAATATACCAGCAGCTTGCCCGGCGGAGCCGGGGTTGCTACAGTGCGAGGTTCCTCCCCCGTGGCCGGGGGTGAGAGAGTCGTCATGCCCGCCCGAGCCCTGGACGCAGTCCCGGGAGGGCGAAAGGAGATCCCAGGGCCATGCTCAAAGTTTTTCGCGACAACCTGAAGAACCTCGCCTGGATCCTCTGGCTGGTGATCGCGGTCTTCATCCTGCTGGTGTTCGTCGACTTCGGCCGCGCCAGCCGGTCGCCGACCGCGCGCAACGCCGCCGCCTCGGTCGGCGACCACGAGGTGACGTGGGCCGCGTTCAAGCGCGCCGACGAGAACCTCGAGCAGCGCCTCCGGCAGGTCTACGGCGACCAGTTCAACCCCAAGCTCGCCCAGCAGCTCCAGATCAAGCGCCAGGCGATCGAGGGGCTCCTGGACGACCAGATCCTCCTCGAAGAAGCCGACCGACTGGGCCTCAAGGTCACCGACCAGGAGCTGCGGAACAAGATCCTGTCGATCCCGGGCTTCACCGACGCCCAGGGCCGGTTCCTGAGCCCGGAGATCTACCAGCGCGTGGCCCAGGCCAACGGCTACAAGGGCCCGGCCGAGCTCGAGGACGCGATCCGCCGCGACATGCTCCTCGAGAAGCTGCGCAGCGTCCTGACCCAGACGATCTACGTCAGCGACGCCGAGGTCGAGAAGGCCTATCGCGACGACGTGGAGCGGGCGAAGATCCGCTACATCCAGCTCCCCCGCGCCCGCTTCGCCCAGGAGGCCCGCGCCGACCAGGCCGCCCTCCAGAGCTACTACGACGCCCACAAAGAGGAGCTCCGCCTGCCCGAGCAACGGGCGATCGACTACCTGCTGATCGACAAGACGGCCCTGCGCAACCAGCTCGAGATCAGCGACGCGGACCTTCACTCCTACTACGACGCCCACAAGGACGACTTCACACGCCAGGAGCAGGTGCGGGCTCGTCACATCTTGCTGCGCACCGGGGACGACCGCACCGAGGCCCAGGCCAAGGCCGAGATCGAGAAGCTCAAGAAGCGGATCGAGGGCGGGGAGGACTTCGCCGCCGTCGCCCGCGAGGTCTCGGAGGACCCGGGGAGCGCGAAACAGGGCGGCGACCTGGGCTTCTTCGGCAAGGGGCGGATGACGCCGGAGTTCGAGAAGGCCGCGTTCGGCGCCAAGGTGGGCGAGCTCGTGGGCCCGGTGACGACCCCCTTCGGGGTCCACCTGATCGAGGTCACCGACAAGCGGCCCGGCGGCACGATCCCCTTCGAGCAGGCCCGCCAGGGCGTGCGCATCCGCCTGGCCGCCGAGCGCGTGGGTCCGGCCGCCGGCGACCTGGCCTCGAAGCTGCGCCAGAAGGTGGCCGAAGCCCCTGCGGACAAGAAGGTCGAGACGATGCGCCAGCTCGCCCAGGAGAACAAGGCGGTGACCTTCGCCACCTCGCCACCCTTCGGCCAGAGCGACGTGGTACCCGGCCTCGGCCGCGCACCGGCCCTCGGTGAGGCGGTCTTCGCCCTCGACCAGGGCAAGCTCGCCGACGGCACCCTCGACACGCCCCGCGGTCCGGTCATCGTGCGCCTGGCCCAGGTCAAGGCGCCGCGCCTGCCCCCGCTCTCCGAGGTCGAGTCCAAGGTGCGGCGCGAGGTCGAGCGGGATAGGGAGGAGAAGCTCGCCCAGGAGAAGCTCGCCCAGGCGAAGAAGGCGATCGAGGGCGGCCAGAGCCTCGACGACGCCGCGAAGGAGCTGGGGGTCCAGGCGACCGAGAGCGGTGAGCTCGGCACGAACACCCCGATCCAGGGCTTGGGGGTCGTCCCTGACCTCAACAAGGCCGCCCTCGCGGCCTCGACGGGCGATCTGATCGGGCCCGTCGGCACCACGCAGGGAGCGGTTCTCGCCCAGGTCACCGAGCACAAGGGCTTCGACGCCACGGAGTTCGCCAAGCGCAAGGACCAGATCCGCGAGCAGGTCTCCCAGCAGCGCACGAGCCGGCTCCTGTCCTCGCTCATCCAGGAGCGGAGGCGCCAGGAAGGGGTTTGGTACAGCGATGCCCTCGTCGAGCAGCTCAACGCCTCCAACAAGAAGTCGTAGCGCGGAAACCCGGGCGGTCCACGCCGGCGAAGGGCGGCGAGAAGTCCGGCCCGCCGCCGGGGCGGTGATCCACCAGACCGCGCCCTTCGTCTTCGCCGACTCCGAGGAGCTCGACCGCGCCTTCGCAGACGGCGGGCGCGACGGCGTCTACTCGCGCCAGGGCAATCCCACGGTCCGCGCGGCCGAGGAGAAGCTGGCGGCCCTCGAGGGCGCCGAGGACGCGGTGGCGTTCGCCTCCGGCCTCGGGGCGATCGCCGGCGCCCTCTCGAGCCTCCTCGCTTCCGGCGACCGGCTGCTCGCCTCCCGCGACCTCTACGGCGGCACCCACGCCTGGCTCGCCTGGCTCTGCCGCCGGCATCCGGAGGTGACGGTCGAGACGGTGCCTCTCGCCGGGCTTGTCGCGCGGCTCCGGAACCGCGACGCGCCGGCACCCCGGGCGGTCCTCGCCGAGTCCCCGAGCAACCCGCTCCTGGCCTGCTGCGACCTGGCAGAGCTCGCCGCGGCGAGCCACGAGCGGGGAGCTCTCCTGCTGGTGGACAACACCTTTGCCACGCCCGCGCTCCAGACGCCTCTCGCCCTGGGCGCCGACCTCGTGCTCCACAGCGCCACCAAGTACCTGGGCGGTCACAGCGACGTCCTCGGGGGCTTCGCGGCCGGCTCCGCCGAGGTGCTGGCGCCGGTACGCCAGGCGATGGTCCTGGGCGGCGCCTGCCTCGATCCCCACGCCGCGTTCCTCCTCTCGCGCGGCATGAAGACCCTCCTCCTGCGCGTGGAGCGTCAGTCGGCCAACGCTTCCCGGCTGGCGGCCTTCCTCGGCGGCCACCCCCGGGTCACCGCCGTGCGGTACCCGGGCGCCGACCCGGTGGCGCGGCGTCAGATGAGGGCCGGCGGCGGCATGCTCGCCTTCGAGGTGGCGGGGGGGCTGGCGGAGGCCACCGCCCTGGTGGACCGCCTGGAGCTGTTCCGCATCATCCCCAGTCTGGGCGGGGTGGAGTCCGGCGTCTCGCTACCCGCCCTGACCTCCCATCGGAGCCTCTCCTCCGAGGAGCGCGCCGCCCTGGGGATCTCGGACGGCCTGGTCCGTGTGTCGGTGGGGATCGAGGGGTACGAAGATCTCGAAGCGGACCTCGCCCAAGCCCTGAGCGGGGCGATCGCGTAGGCTCCCGATCCAGAGTAGACGGCCGCTCAGGGCCGAATCCCGACAGTCGAGCCCAGCCGTTGCCAGCGACGAGACCGGGCGGGGGCCCTCCGGCTCACGAAGCCAATGCTGCGCCAGACGCCTCGCCGGTTGGAGAGGGTACTTTCCCAAAGTGAATCCGCCCGCGCGGCGGCTGAGCCACCGCGCGGGCGGTCGGGGAAGGGGACGGGGTTAGTTGCCCTCGGCCATCGGCGCGGCCGATAGGTCGCCCTGGCGGCTGGCGGCGGTGGTGAGGATGCGGCCGGTGATCGCCACGTGGTCGGAGGCGTCGAAGCCCTCCCAGGCGAGGGCGAACCGGCCCTGGCCGTCCGAGGACAGGGCCAGCGTCCACTGGAAGTTGATCGGCTCGGAGTTGACCAGGAGGGCCTGGCCCCGCGGGGCCAGGGAGCCGTCGAAGGAGGCCGCGTAGATCGCGTACGGGAAGGTCGCGTCCCAGACCGTCCAGGCCACCACGTACCCGTCCGGCCCGGCGGCGACGGCGGGTGCCGAGTCCGCGCGGTCCGAGCCGGTGCTCAGGGCGACCTCGGAGCCGATCGGGGCCCCCTCGGCGCTCACCAGCCGGCCGTAGACGCGGTACTTCGAGCCCGTCTCGTCGTTCGCTGCGCCCATCCAGGCGACCAGGAACTCACCGCTCGCGCCGCGGGCGGCCGTCGGCAGGTACTGGCCCGCGGACGGCGCCGCGCTCACCGCGAGCTCGTCGGCCAGCGCCGAGCCGTCGGTCGCGAACCGGCGCGCCAGCACCACCGGATCGCCGTTCGTGCCGCAGCAACCCTGCCAGGCCACCAGGAAGCCGCCGTCGTCGGCCGCGGCGACCGCCGGGCTCTTGCCGACGGAGCCGGCCTCGGCGTCCACCTGGATCGCCGGGCCGAGCGCCGAGCCGCGGGGCCGGAGCACCCGGGCGTAGACGCCGGGAGCGACGCCCTGGCTCACCTGCCAGGCGACCAGCACCCGGCCGTTGGCCAGGAGCGTGGCCCGCGGGGCCTTCTCGAACCCCACGTCGAGGCCGCTGACGGCGAACGCCCGGCCCACCGGACGGCCGGCGCGGTTGAAGCGCTGGCCGTAGACGTGGCTGGCCAGGAGGTCCCGGTGCTCGTAAAAGATGTCCGCCTTGACGTGGAGGACCTGCTCGGTCCAGAAGGCGAGGAAGTCGCCGCTGCGGAACGCCACCACCGCGGGCGCCTCGCGCATCGTCACCTGGCCGTCGAAGGGCAGGTTCTCGGGCAGGTCGTTGGGCGCCAGATCGACCGGGGCGGTGGTCGGCCGGCCCTGGGCGTCGGCGCCTCGGCCGACGACACCCTCGAGGGGGTTGGCCCACAGGACCTGGAGGTCCCCGGTGGGGGTGAAGGTGGCCGCCGGCTGCTGGGCGCGCCCGCCGGCCGCTCCGCTCAACGGGAGCTCGTCTCCGGCGGCCCGGACCTGCGCCACTCCGGGAGCCGCCAGAGCGAGGAGGGCGGCCCCTGCGAGTACGACGATGCACCGAGTCCGTGTCATAGCGATCTTCTCCTTCTCATCATTCTGGGGCGTCGAACGGACCCCCAGTGTAATGCTGTTTCGCCATACCGTCAAGGGAATCTGCCGACGGCGTCTCCTTCGACCCCGGCAGCGGCCCGGCGGGGGGCTACAATCCCGCCCATGATCGGCTTCCTGGAAGGACGGGTGATCCGGGTGCTACCCGACCGGGTGCTCCTCGACGTGGGCGGCGTGGGCTACGAGGTGCACGTCTCGCTGGCCACCTACTCCGAGATCGAAGGCGCCCACACCGACGAGCCGGTGAGGCTCTTCGTCCACACCCATTTATGGAGTGACGGCATCGCCCTGTACGGTTTCTGGACCGAGCTCGAGAAGCGGCTCTTCGAGCGGCTGATCACGGTTTCGGGCATCGGTCCGCGCCTCGCCCGGGTGATCCTCTCGGGCATGCCGCCGGAAGCCCTCATCGCGACCCTCGCGGCGGGCGACGCGGCCCGCCTGACCACCATCCCGGGAGTGGGCAAGAAGGGCGCCGAGCGGATGATCGTGGAGCTCAAGGACAAGGTCGCCGAGCTCGCCGCCGAGCTCCCCGAGGCGGCGGCGCCCACCGAGGGCCGGGCGGACCTGGTCTCGGCCCTGGTCAACCTGGGCTACAAGCCGGTGCGGGCCGAGCGGGCGGTGCGGGAGGCTCGGGCCGAGCTACCGGACGCCGAGTTCCACGAGGTGCTGCGGGCGGCGCTGAAGAGGATGACCGGCTCGGCGTAGCCGCCCCGGATACAATCCCCGTATGCCCATCGAGTCCCACCGGCGGCCGCTCCTGGCGCCGGACGCCGAGCCGGACGACGTGCGGCTCGAGCAGTCCCTGCGCCCCCGGCTCCTCGACGAGTACGTCGGCCAGCGCAAAGTGGTGGACAACGTGCGGGTGTTCGTGGCGGCGGCCCTCGAGCGCAGCGAGGCCCTGGACCACGTGCTCCTCTTCGGGCCGCCGGGCCTGGGCAAGACCACTCTCGCCCACATCATCGCCCAGGAGATGGGCGCCCAGATCAAGACCACGGCGGGACCAGTCCTCGAGCGGGCCGGCGACCTGGCGGCGATCCTCACCAACCTCACTCCGGGCGAGGTCTTGTTCATCGACGAGATCCACCGCCTCGGCCCGACGGTGGAGGAGATCCTCTATCCGGCCATGGAGGACTACCACCTGGACCTGGTGATCGGCCAGGGCCCGGCGGCGCGGACGGTCAAGATCGACCTGCCTCCGTTCACCCTGGTCGGGGCCACCACCCGGGCGGCGCTCATCACCTCGCCCTTGCGCGCCCGCTTCGGCATCGTGCACCGGCTGGACTTCTACAACCCCGAGGACCTGGTGACCATCCTCACCCGCTCGGCCCGACTGCTCGAGATCCCCATGGAGCGCGAGGGCGCGGGCGAGATCGCGCGGCGCAGCCGGGGCACGCCGCGGATCGCCAACCGCCTCCTGCGCCGGGTGCGCGACTTCGCCCAGATCGAAGGGGAGGGCACGATCACCCGGGAGGCGGCGCGGACCGCCCTGTCGTCCCTCGAGGTCGACGAGCTCGGCTTCGACGACCTGGACCGCAAGATCCTCACCGTGCTGATCGAGCACTACGAGGGCGGCCCGGCGGGGCTGAACGCCCTGGCCGCGGCGGTGGGCGAGGAGCGCGGAACCCTCGAGACCCTGGTCGAGCCGTACCTGATCCAGGAGGGGTTCCTGAAGCGCACTCCCCAGGGGCGGGTCGCGACCCCCCGGGCCTACGAGCACCTGGGCTACGACCGCGCCGGCCACCGCCGCGAAGGCGGACAGCCCAAGTTGTTTTGACGCCCGCCGTACTGATCGTCAACCGGACCGCCGGCCAGCGCTCGCTGGACCGGACCGTGGACCGGCTCTCCGGCCTCTTCGCCGCCGAAGGGCTCTCGGTCGAGCCCGTCGCCACCGCCGCCCCCGGCGACGCCACCCGCCTCGCCCGGGAGGCGGCCGCCGCCGGCGCCGAGGTCGTCTTCGCCCTGGGCGGCGACGGGACCCTGCGCGAGGCGGCCCAGGGTCTCCTCGGCACCGGCGTGCCCCTGGGCCCCCTGCCCGGGGGCACCGCCAACGTCCTCACCTTCGCCCTCGGCCTGCCCCGCGACCCGGTCGCCGCCGCCCGCGTCCTGTGCCGGTTGAAGCCGCGCGCGATGGACGTGGGAACGGTCGGCGAGGACGTCTTCCTGATGATGGTCTCCGCCGGCCTCGACGCCCGGGTGCTCGCCAGCCTCGACCCGGGCGCGAAGCGCCGCTTCGGCCGCGCTCACATCGCCGCCCGGGGCCTGGTCGAGTGGTGGGGCTACCCTTACCCGCCCCTCACCGTCGCGGTCGCCGGCGCCGCCGAGCCGGCGAGCCTCGCAGTCGTCTCGAACATCCCGTTCTACGGCGGGCGTCTCCGCATGGCGCCCGCCGCCCGCTCGGACGACCGGCGCCTCGACCTGCTCCTCTTCCGGGGCACCGGCCGCGTCTCCACCCTCGCCTTCGCATGGGACCTCGTCCGGGGGCGCCACGTCGGGCGCGCCGACGTCGTCGCCCGCACCCTGGAGCCGGGCGAGACGGTCACCCTCGCCGGGCCGCCCGACGCCGCGGTGCAGGTGGACGGCGACCCCTGGCCGGACCGGCCCCCCCTCACGATCGGGATGGCCCCGGAGCGCCTGGCCATCCTCGCCCCCGCTCCGGGCCGATCGGGCTGACCGCTAGATGTCCGATTAGGCCGGAATCGTGACGAACGAGCCGAGTGTTCAGACGCAGCAAGACCGGGAGGGGGCGTCCCTCGCCCCCCGGAGGGTGGGAGAGGGACCGAGGGTGAGGGGGGAGATCCAGTCGATCGGCGTCCCTCGCCCCCCGGAGGGTGGGAGAGGGACCGAGGGTGAGGGGGGAGATCCGGCAGGTCTCTGCCCCTCGGAAGGCCCGGGCCGCCAGGTTCTCGCCGACCGGCTTCCCGTGGGCGGGGGACCTGCGTCTCACCAAGCCCACGCCGCTCCAAACGCCTCGTCGCTTTGAGGCGGAGCTTCTCTAGTTGTGTCACCATCCCCGGGCCATGGCGAACCGACCCTCAAACGGCGACCCACGCCGCACCTCCACCCTCGATCCGATCTTCGCGCCGCGCACCGTGGCCGTGGTCGGCGCCTCGCGCAAGCGCGACTCCATCGGATTCGCCCTCCTCCACAACCTGGTGGTGGAGGAGTTCGCCGGCGCCATCTTCCCGGTCAATCCGGGAGCCGAGTCGATCCACTCCCTCAAGGCCTACCCCTCGGTCGCGGCGATCCCCGACCCCGTCGACCTGGCCCTCGTGGCGGTGCCCAAGCAGGCGGTGCCCGCGGTGGTGCGCGAGTGCCTCGACCAGGGCGTGCGCGCCCTGGTGGTGATCACCGCCGGCTTCGCCGAGACCGGTCCCCAGGGGGCGGCGGCCGAGGCCGAGATCCGGGACATGGTGCGCGCACGCGGCGTGCGCATGATCGGCCCCAACTGCATGGGGGTGATCAACACCGACCCGGAGGTGCGCCTGAACGCCACCTTCGCCCCCACGCCGGCCCGGGCCGGCTCCATCGGCTTCGTCTCCCAGTCCGGCGCCCTCGGGGTGGCGATCCTGAACGTGGCCGCGGACCTGGGCGTGGGCCTCACCCAGTTCGCCTCCATGGGCAACAAGGCCGACGTCTCGGGCAACGACCTGCTCGAGTACTGGGAGGACGACCCCGAAACCCGGGTCATCGCCATGTACCTGGAGTCCTTCGGCAACCCGCGCCGCTTCACCGAGATCGCCAAGCGGGTGGGGCGCAAGAAGCCGATCCTGGTGGTCAAGTCCGGCCGGACCACCGAGGGCGCCCGCGCCGCCTCCAGCCACACCGGCGCCATCGCCGGCACCGACGTGACCGTGTCGGCGTTCCTCGACCAGTGCGGCGTGGTGCGGGCCAACACCATCGAGGAGCTCTTCGACCTGGCGGTGGCCCTCGACCGCTGCCCCCTGGCCCGCGGCAACCGGGTGGCGATCGTCACCAACGCCGGCGGTCCGGCCATCATGGCCACCGACGCCTGCGTCAACTTAGGCCTCGAGATCGCCCACCTCTCCGAGGAGACGCAGGAGCGCCTGCGCAGCTTCCTACCCGCCGAGGCCAGCGTCGGTAACCCGGTGGACATGATCGCCTCGGCCACGCCGGAGAGCTACGCCCGCTCCCTGGAGGTCGTGCTCGCCGACCCCGGCGTCGACATGGCGATGGTGATCAACGTCACGCCCCTGCTCGCCAACCCGACCGACGTGCTCGAGGCGGTGGCCGGGGTCGTCCGCGGCGGCGACCGCCCCGTGCTGGCGGTGATGATGGCGACCGAAGAGTTCTACGAGCAGATCAAGACCGAGCCCGACCTGCCGCCGGTCTATCGCTTCCCCGAGCCGGCGGCACGAGTGCTCGCCCAGCTCGCTCGCTACAGCGCCTGGCGCCGCCGCCCGGCCGACGAGCGCGCGCCGGTGTTCGAGGTCGACGACCGGGCCGTGGACGCCCTGCTCGTGCAAACCGGCGAGGGCTACGTGCCCCCCGACGACGCCTACCGGGTGCTGGAGCTCTACGGCATCCCCACCGCCGGCTGGCGCCTCGCCACCTCCAAGCGGGAGGCCCTCGAGGCCGCCGCCGGACTGACCTACCCCCTGGTGGTCAAGGGCCAGGCTCCGGACCTGGTGCACAAGAGCGACGTGGGGGCGGTGGCGGTGGGCCTGGAGGACGAGGAGGCCCTCACCCGGGCCCTCGACGGCATCGAGGAGCGGCTCACCGCCGCCGGCCAGCCGCCCGAGGCCTTCCTGGTCCAGGAGATGGTCGAGGCCGGGCGGGAGGTGATCTTCGGCATCACCACCGACCCCCGTTTCGGGCCCTTGCTCATGTTCGGACTGGGCGGGCGCTACGTGGAGGTGTTCCGGAACGTGCGCTTCGGCGTGACGCCGCTGACCCCCACCGAGGCCCTGGACATGGTCCGCGGCATCCGGGGGTTCAAGCTCCTCGAGGGGGTCCGTGGAGAGCAGCCGGTCGACCTCGACCTCCTGGTCGAGGTGTTGCTGCGCCTCGCCCAGCTCGCCCAGCGCCACCCCCGGATCCGCGAGCTCGACCTGAACCCCTTCCTGGCCGCCCCCCGCCGCGCCGACGCCAAGGCGGTCGACGTGAGAATCCGGGTGGGCAGCCCCCCCGAGCCTCCGGCGCCCTGACCCGAAGCCCGCGCCGCAGCGCTTCCACCCTCTGAGGTGGGCGTCGCCCCGCCCCGTAGCGTGGTGCTTTAGAGCTCGAAACGCTTTATATTTTCTTCTTATACGCCGTCACGAGATCGCGCGACGACACCTCCGGGCCGGCGTCGGGACTCCGTCTCCCCATCGCCGGGAACGGCCCGACCGCAGCCCGGACGGCCGAGCGCCAACCGACAGGGAGGAACCCCATGAAGCCTGCGTCTCTCACCCGCAGCCTCCTCGGAGCCGGCCTGGTGCTGCTCCTAGGGTGCGTCTGCTTCCCCTCCGCCACCTTCGCACAGACGGCCTCCGGCGGCCCGAGCATCGCCTACCGCATTCCCGCCGACCGCTCAGGCGCGCTCGCCTCGCCAGCCTTCAACTCCTTCGATGCCTGGTACCGCTACCCGGCCGAGGAGCAGTACTGGCTCCAGATGACCTCCGCCACGGCCTACATCCGCGACGTCCTGGCCGGCGGTCAGACGTACATCTCCGGCGCGGCCGACGGCGAGAGCTGGAGCGCCGACGAGATCACACCGGACGGGAACACGCTGACCTGGGGGGCGGTCCGCTTCTACAGCTCCTACAACGGCTACCAGGACTGCTTCGTCTCGCCGTCCTGGTACATCTGCGGCGGCAACAGCCTGTACGTGCTCTGGTACTCGAACGCCCAGTGCCAGACTTCGGGCACCTACACCATGAACTTCTACGCCAACGATAGCCGCTTCTACACCGGCGACTTCAAGCTCCTGCCCCAGATCCCGCCGAACAAGGTGCCCCTATACAACCAGGGCGCCTACCTGAACGACTACGACTCGATCTGCCACGCCACCGGGCAGGATGTCGTCTTCCACTGCGACGGCCGGGTCGACGAGGTCCCCTACACGATCAAGCGCAAGGGCTGCGCCATGAGCTCGGAGGCGATGATCCTCGGCTATTTCGGGGTCAGCGTCGACCCGGCGACGCTCAACACCTGGATGATCAACAACCACGGCTACGACCTCACGGGCGGCGTCTACTGGGATGTCGTCGCGCGCTACGCCAAGCTCCAAGGCAAGACGGTGGCCTACCTCGGCGCGAGTGGGGACCTGGACCAGTCGATCTGCCGCTACGGCCCGCAGATCATCAACGTGCACAACGGCGGCCACTGGGTTACCGCCACGGGCCAGGACGAGCAGCAGACCACCCACCTGGTCAACGACCCTGACGGGGGCGTGGCGACCACGCTCGCGGCCCGCTACAACAACCAGTACACCCAGATCCGGCGCTACGGCGGCCCAGAGTACACCTACACAGACATCACCGGCATCGTGATCCGCTTCCACTCGCCGGGTGAGCTGCTCATCGCCGATCCCCAGGGCCGGGTCACCGGGTTCGACCCGCGCACCGGACAGAGCTACAACGAGATCCCGGGGTCCAGCTACAGCGTAACCCGCCTGGACGACGACGAGACCGGTGCCCTCGGCCCCGAGACCAAGGAACTCGACATCCGCCAGCCGGCGGCGGGGGAGTACGTGCTCGACGTGGTGGGGACCGGGGTCGGGACCTACGACCTGGAGATCAACGCCTACGACCCGGAGCTCAACCCGTCGCAGGCGGTGTTCACCGACGTGCCGATCAGCGCGGGCGAGCTTCACAGCTACGCCTTCGACTTCCAGAAGACCGTCGGCTCGACGATCGCGGTGGACGGCGGCTTCGACGGCGGCGGCCAGCGGCCGCGGGACGTCAACAGGTTCCTGAGCTACGGCAGCCCGGGCGAGTCCCAGACGAGCCTGCCGGCGGGGACGACCCAGACGACCGTGCTGGTCTTCTACGGCGCGACCGTGCTGCCGGCGACCTTCTCGGCGACCCTCAACGGCCAGGACGTGACCGCCCTCTTCCAGCCCGTCGCGGGGGGAAGCGACCGGGTCACCCTCGACCTCGCTGCCGCGCGCAACGTGCTCAAGCTCTCCATCGACGGCGAGCTGCCGAACCGCGTCGCGACCGACACCGACCGCCTGGTCTTCAAGGTGCCGTAGAGTCCCCTCCGGGCTCCGCGGGTCGCCGGCCTCCCGCGGAGCCCGGATCGTCCGGCCGGAAGGAGACACCCCCTGCCCAGCCCTCGGCTCGTTCTCGGCTCGCTGCTGTTGGCGCTCTGTGTCGGATCGGCCCCGATCGACCGGGCGGCACCTCATCGGAAACCGGAGGCGGGCGGCGCGGCGGAGGTCTCGGGAGCCAGCCTGGACATCCGTTTGCACCCCACCGGCGAGGCTATGGCACCGCCCGCCGAGATGCTCCTGACGGATCCTGCCGGGCGGCGGGTTGGGGTCGATCCCAAGGCCGGCGCGCGCCTTCTGGAGCTGCCCGGAGCCTCCTACAAGCAAGAGGGGCTGGGCGACGCCGAGACCGGCGAGCCGGGACCCTCGACCACGGTGCTCTGGCTTCCCGAGCCACCCCCCGGGGAGTATCGGCTGGAAGTCGTCGGCACGGCGGCCGGGCGGTACGACCTGGAGATCCAGGCCCTGGACCGGGACCTCGCCCCGAGCCGGGCCGTACGCCTCGGCGTCGGCACCGCGCCAGACGCCGTCGACCGCTACGTGATCCGGTACTCGCCGCGGCCGGGCTCCAAGGTGAACCTCACCGGCCCGGCCAGAGGCGCTTCCACCAAGGTTCCCGGTCGGGCGCCTCGCCGCCCAGGTCCATCTTCCCCCGGATCGTCGCCAGGTCCCAGCCGGTGAGGTCGGCCAGCGCCCGGGCCTCGGCCTCCCGGCGGCCCGCAAGCTCCTGCCGGTACTTCGCTGCCGCGGGGCACTCGTCCGACCCGGTCCAGGGGTGGCGCAGCACGTAGCGGCCCTGGAAGTTGGTGCGGTCACCGGTCTCCTGGAACACCAGGTCCTCCGGGAAGTGGGCCCGGTCGTAGCGCACGTGGAGGCGGGTCACGAAGACGTCTTGCGGCGCCGGCGCCGGGGTCGGCCGCGAGCCGGGGCGCACCGCCAGGCCCTTGCCGTCGGGCACCGGTCCCCCGCCCTGCCCGTCGAGCCAGAAGACCCCCAGGTCGCGGAGCTCGGAGCGCGACAGCGGTTGGGCCGCGCACGGGTCGCACCAGCCCATGTCCCAGGCGTACTCGAGAAAGACCGACCGCATTCCCTGCTCGCGCACCTGGTGGTCGAAGAGGGCGCGGTAGACGTCGGGGAACTCCTTCTCCACGAAGAGGGGCACCTCGACGTCCGAGGGAAGCTTGACGGTGCGGTAGTTGGTGGTCTCGACCCGCCCCGTATGGGTCAGGGCGAAGACGAACAGCTCCTGCGGTCCCGCGGCGTTGACCGTTCCCAGGCGAATCGGCAGCATGAACTTCGGCGTCTCGTAGGCGATCTGGAGCGGGCGCAGAAATGAGTACCCGAGACGCTTCTGCTCGGCCAGGTTCACCTTGGCCACGAAGAAGTGCATGTCCTGCTTGAGGTAGCTCGCCAGCACCTCCGAGGCGCCGCGCGGGATCCGGTAGCCGTTCTCGGTGAGCCAGGTCTCGAGCCCTCGGCTCTGCTTCGCCGAAAGGATCAGGATGTCGTACTCCCCTACCGTGTAGGAGGCCTCGATGGTGACCCCGAGGCCCTCGGCCCGCGCCTGGTCGGCGGCCCCCGCGGCGCGGGGGGCCTCGGCGGCCAGCTTCTCGTAAATCGCCGGCCGGCAGGGGTTCTGGTCGTAGTACTCCACGAGGCGCGGCGCGGTGTAGGCGGCCAGGTGCTCGATCTCGGCCCGGTTGCCCACGTGGATCTGGTCGCGCTCGATGAACGTGGGTACCGGCACCACCATGGCGAACTCGTCTGGCGTACCCCGGTAGTCGCTCGCCATGGTGAGGACCGTGCGGTCGCCCTCCCGAACGAGGACCACCTTCGAGGACTGGTTGAAGAGCTCGGTGTCCGCCTTGGCCACGTAGAAGCCGCAGAACGCCGACGCGGGACCGGCCGAGGCGAGGAGGGCCGCCGCGAGGATCAGGGCGGCGGGAGACAGGCGACGAGAGGGCATCGGGGACTCCTTTCCGGAGAGGCCGGGCCAGCGGTAGGCACGGCCTGGCAGCAGGCGGTCGATCACGGGCACCGTCGGAGCGAGGGCCGCGAGCGACCAGATGAGGCCGTTGGTGCGGAACAGGTGGAACTGGACGAAGGCTGCGCCCAAGGCGACCAGCACGGCGTAGAGCACCCGGCCGGGGCGCGAGTCCGGGGTGGTCTTGGGGTCGGAGATCATGAAGAAAGCGAAGATCAGGAAGCCGCCGCTCTCGAGCTGGTGGAGCGGAATCGCCGCCGGGTCCCCGAGCCAGAGCGCGCGGCCGAACACCACCGCGCCGTAGGCCGCGAGGAAGGCCCAGGTGACGTCGCTGCGCTCGGCCCGGCGCACCACCAGGAAGCCGAGGGAGGCCAAGGCGAGGCCGCCGAGAGCGGCCGATCCCCACTGGCCCGGCGACACCCACGCCCGGTCGGTGACGAGCATCGCGGCGGCGAGGCCGAAGTTGGTCGGGTTCCAGACGTGCTTGCCGCGCACCCGGAGCACGAACTTGCTTCCGATGGTGAGGGCGGCGGCCAGGGCCGCCACGGCGGGCGAGGTAGTGCGCAGCAGGAGGATGAGCGAGAAGGTCGAGATCAGCGCGCTCCGCGGCTCGAAGTGGGGGAGCCCGGCGAGCCGGCTCCCCAGCCACTGGACGCCCAGCGCCGTGGCCAGGATCAACGCGGCCACCGCCGGGCGCACCTCGAAGTCGAGCCCGAAGATCCCCCACAGAAGGAGCGAGCCGAGGACGGCGAGCTGGAAATGACGGGGATCGCGCCTCAGTCCGTGCATATCTCCTTTGGACGCTCGAGGAGGGGAGATGGAAACCGGGCGACTCAGCCGGTACGATACGCACCACCCTGAACGCTGACCGACAGCAAGGAGGACGTATTGTGTCCATCGAGCGTCTGACTCCGCGGCTTCGAGGCTGCGCGATCGCCCTACTGGGCGTCGCGGCGCTTCTCGCGGCCACCCCCCGACCCGCCGCCGCGGGTGAGCCTGCGAGCGGCACGGCCGCCTCCTCGCCGGCGCCTCACTCCCGGGCGACCCAGGCGCAGCTCCGCTCGCCGGCCGCCGCCCACGGCGTCGTCATCACCTGGAACGAATCCGCCAAGCGCTTCGAGAGCCCGGCCGCGGAGCAGGCGTCCGAGCTCGCCCGCGAGCTCCGGAGCCTGCTCGCCGGTGAAACCGGACGCCGCGCGGGCCTCGCCGAGAAGGTCGAGGTGGAAGTCCTGCCCAACGGCCTCGCGCGCGCCCGCGTGCCGGCGAGCCTCATGAACCTGTCGGTGATCCGGCCGGCCGGAGGCGGCACCTTCGCCCCCGTCTGCTCCCAGGGCCCGGACGAGGCCCGCCAGGACCTCATGACCCCCTACTTGGGCTCCGGCCCGGTGGAGAGGTGACGCCATGCGCCGAGCTCACCTCCTCGCCGCCGCCTCCCGCTGCCTTCTCGCCCTCCTGGCCATCGCCGCCCTCGCCGTTCCCGCGCGCGCCCAGGTCCAGGGCAGCATCCGGATCGACATGAACCGCCAGCTCGGCACGAACCGGGCGAGCGGCGACCTGCTCCTCTACACCCCCGACCCGGTGCAGCAGGGCTCGACCATAAGCCACTGGGACACGAGCGCCTTCCCGAACCTCCTCATGGAGCCGTCGATCAACTCGGACCTGCCCTTCCTGGGTCTCGACGTGACGCCGGGCGCCATGGAGGACATGGGCTGGCCGCTGACCTCGCAAGGCGGCAACCCGGTCCAACTCCACGTCTTCGACCTCGATCCACCGGGCACCGGCTTCACCGACCCCACGCCCTTCGCCGGGGCGCCGGGCAACCCGGCGACCACCCTGGGTGAGGCCCGGGTCAACCTGTTCAACGCCGTGCTCGGAACCTGGGGCTCGGTCCTGTCGAGCGACGTGCCGGTGGACGTGCTCGTCACCTGGACCGCCCTGCCCTGCAGCCCGTCCGGCGCGGTGCTCGCCGCCGCGGGGCCGCTGTTCGTCTTCGCCGACGACCAGGGAGCCTTCCCCTTCAACAACACCTGGTATTCGTCGCCCCTGGCCGAGGCCCTGGCGGGACAGGACCTGACGGGCGCCCCGGCCGACAACGGCGGCGATGTGATCGTGTTCATGAACTCCTCGATCGACCAGGAGTGCCTGGGCTCGGGCACCAGTCTCTACTACGGCCTGGACAGCAACGCGCCCTCGAACCAGATCGAGGTCGCGCCGGTGGTGCTCCACGAGCTCGGCCACGGTCTCGGCTTCTCCAGCACGACGGACGCCGCGAGCGGGCAGGAGCTCCAGGGGCTGCCCGGGGTGTACGACCAGTTCATCACCGATGAGGAGATGCACCTGGCCCGGCCCGCCATGACCGACGCCCAGCGGCAAGCCTCCGCCGTGAACTTCCGCGACGTCACGTGGACCGGCGTCAAGGCCAACGAGATGGCCCACGCCTACCTGAGCTACGGCGTGCCGGAGCTCCAGATCAGCTCGCCGGCCTCGGTGGCGGGTAGCTACGAGATCGGCCAGGCGCAGTTCGGGGGTGACATCCCGGCCGGAGGCCTGGCGGGACAGATCGCCTGCATGGTGGACGCCCCCGACCTGCCGGCGGCCTCCAGCTTGACGGACCGCACGATCTTCGACGGCTGCTCTCCCGCCGAGAACCCGGGGCAGATCGCCGGCAAGATCGCCCTCATCGACCGCGGCTCGTGCAGCTTCTCCAGCAAGGCGATGAACGCCCAGGCCGCGGGCGCCATCGGGGCGATCATCGTGAACAACGCCGGCAACTCCGCCCCCGGACTGGGCGGGACGGCGCCCAGCGTCACCATCCCGGTGATCAGCCTGGGCTCCGCGGACGGCAACCGGATTCGCGAGGCGGCATGCGAGCGGTCCTCGGCGCTGCTCCACGACCGCTTCCAGGTGACCGTGCGCTTCATGACCCAGCCGATCGGCGTGCCGCCCAAGATGGGCAACGGCAAGGCCGTGAAGATCTCCGACAACGCAGCCTGGTTCTACTTCAACCGGAGCGACAACCCGCAGCTCCTGGTGAAGATCGTCAACGGCTGCAGTCTCCCGGACAATCCCGCCTACTGGGTGCTCTCCGGCGGGGTCACCAACCAGGAGGTCTGGATCACGGTCAACGACACCGAGGCGGGTGCGAGCAAGACGTACCACAACCGCGCCGGCGTGCCGTTCGAGACGACCCTCGACACGCAGGCCTTCGCGACCTGTCCGTAGAGCGGGCCGGTCACCTGTGGAGGCGGGCGGCCCAGCCGCCCGCCTCCACGGCTCTCCTCCGAGGGTTTCTTGGTTGAGGGCCCTACTCCAGGGCCCTACTCCAGGGCTTGGGCGACCTGGCCGATGAAGGCGTGGCAGGCGGCGCGGATCGCCGTCTTCGGATCGCTGGGGGCGTCTCCGAAGAGGTGGGGAAAGGTGACGGAGCGCGAGGCGGCGACCACGGCGCCCAGGCCCTCCTCGTCCACCACCTCGCGCAGGATCGCCGCGTCCCCCTTTTGGGCCCCGAGGCCGGGCATCAGGAAGAAGGTCTTGGGCACCAGGCGCCGGAGGGCCCGCGCCGGGCCGGCGGCCGTCGCCCCCACCACGATCCCCAGGCTCGAGTAGCCGCAGGCCCCCATCAGCTCTTCCCCCAGCTCGGCCACGAAGCGGGCGACCCGTTCGTAGACGGTGCGGCCGTCCTGGGTGACGTCCTGGACCAGGGCGCCGCCCGGATTCGAGGTCTTGGCACACACGAAGAGACCGCGGCCGGTCTCGCGGCAGACCGCCGCGAAGGGCTCGATGGAGTCGCTCCCCAGGTAGGGCGAGAGGGTGAGGGCGTCGCCTCCGAGGGGCGAGAGCGGCGAGCCGCTCAGGAAGGCCCTGGCGTAGGCCTGGGAGGTGGCGCCGATATCACCGCGCTTGGCGTCCACGATGACCAGAAGGCCCGCCGCCCGGGCGGCTGCGATGGAGCGCTCGAGGGCGGCGAGGCCGGCGGAGCCGTAGATCTCGTAGTAGGCGATCTGGAACTTGACCGCAGTCACCAGGTCCGCCACCGCGTCGATCACCAGCGCTCCGAAGCGCTCGAGCCCGTCGGCGGCCTGGGCCGCGCTCTCCGGGGCCTCTCCCACCTCTCGCCGGAGGGCGGGGGAGAAGCGCTCCCAGAGCGGATCGATCCCCACGGCACACGGGGTACGCTTGGCCCGGATGCCCTCGGCCAGCCGGTCGACGAAGCCCGCCCTCATCGGTGCCCATCCCCGGGCGCCGCCTCCGGTGGCGCCGGGGCTTCCTGGGCGAGCACGCGGGCGTTGATCGAGGGGTGGTCCGCGGCGTTGAACCCGCCCCAGGCCGCGCCGTACCGGTGGGCACCGTCGCCGGCCAGGGCGATCCTCCGCTCGTAGTTGGTCGGCAGCTTGCTCACCTGCACGGCCTCCCCCGCCGGCTCGCCGGCGGCGTCCACTCGCCGCACGAACACGCCCTTGCGAGGACCGGGGCCCGTGCACCAGGCCACCAGGTAGCCGCCGGCTCCCGCGGCCAGACCCGGACGGGTCGGCTGCCGCCCGACGCCACCGCTCAGCGCCCAGTCCCCGCCGCTCGGCGCGCCGTCGGCGCCGATCGAGCGGCCGAAGACCTGGAGCTCGCGGGCCGCTCCGGCCGGGCCGTTCGCCGGGCCCAGCCAGGCCACCAGGTAGCCGGCACCGGAAGCCGCGACCACCGGCAGGCTTTGCTCGCCAGCGGTCGTCGCGTTCACCGGGAAGCTCGCCGCCGCGGGTTTCCCAGGCGCCTCGAAGACCCGGGCGAAGATCCCGCCGTCGCCTCCGGCGTCGCAGCAGCTCTCCCAGGTCACCAGGAAGCCGCCGGACGCTCCGGCGGCGACGCCGGGCCCGGAGCCGGCCTTGCCGTCGAGGTCGTCCACGCGGAAGGGCTCGCCCCGGGGCTCGAGCCGAGGGCTCAGGGCGCGGGCCCAGATGCCGTCGGCGGGGCCGTCCTTTTCCTTCGCGTTCATCTTCGCGGGGCCTCGCAGCTCCCAGACGGCGAGGAGGTCGCCGCCGGAGAGCCGAACGAGGGCGGGCGCGGTCTCCAGGCCGGTGCCACCCCCCACGGCCACCGGCTCGCCCGCCGGCTTTCCGGCGGCGTCGAAGCGCTGGGCGAAGATCCGGCTGGTCTCGACCTGGCGCTTCTCCTTGTAGACCCAGACGTCGAGGTGCAGGCCCTCCTCGGTCCAGGCCACCGCGAAGCCGCCGCCCGGAAGGGCGACGACCGCAGGGCTGACGCGGCTGGTTCCGGGCCCCTTGTAGGGCAGCTCGTCGAGGCCGGGCAGGTGGTTCGGCGCCAGGGGAATCGGCGCCGCGGACGGGTGGCCGTCGCGGTCCAGGCGCCGGCTCAGGATGCCGCCGAGCTGGCTCTCCCACACGACGAGGAGCCCGCCGTCGGAGGTGAACGTCGCCGCCGGGGAGAAGACCTTGACGCCGCCTCCCTCGCTCAAGGACGCCTCTTCGCCGAGAGGACCGTCCCCGGGTGGGGTGGCAACCAGGGAGACGGGGACCAGGAATCCCGCCCAGAGCGTCACGAAGAGGAAAGCGCGGTACCGCGAGCCTGAAGGCATGGTGACTCCGTTTCTCGCCGGAGTCGAGCCGGCGTGGGCGCGAATACTACCAGGGCGTGGCCGCGCCCGCCGCCCGCGGCGGGCGAGTGCGCTACGATCACGGCCTCGCCCTCGAAAGCTCACGGTCCCATCGCGGGTGGGACCCGGAGATCCCCGATGACCCGAAAGCACAAGCTCACCCCGGCCGGTGCATCCCAAGGAGAGGAGCAGGCCGCGAAGATCGCCTCCGTCGCGGCCTTCGTCGTCCTCGTCCTGGCCATCCTGTACCTGGTCTACAGCCACCAGCTCTTCACGACCCGGCCGGTCCTGCTCGCCGTCCAGGTGGCGGCCGTGGGGCTCATGATCTGGGCGCGGATCACCTTTGGGATGCGCAGCTTCCACGCCAGCGCCAATGCGACCCGGGGCGGCCTCGTGACGCACGGGCCGTACCGCTGGTGGCGCCACCCGATCTACGCCTCGATCGCCTACTTCATCTGGGCCGGAGTCGCGGCCCACCGCACCCTCGACGCCGTCGGCGCAGCCCTCCTGGCGACGGCGATGCTCCTCACCCGCATGCTCCTCGAGGAGCGTTTCCTGCGCCGCACCCATCCCGAGTACGGCGAGTACGCGGCCCGCGCCAAGCGCTTCATCCCGTTCGTGGTCTGAGGGCCCGTCGGCCATCGGGCGCGCTCGCGGGTAGTGGCCTAACAGCGTGTTGGTCCCCGGGGCGCCTGGGGTCTGGTGACGAGTCGCGGGAGCGGCTGTCCGACCGCTGGTCGGTTTATGCCCTTGGAGTTCGGGGCTCCAGCCGGGTCTGTCGGCCCGCCCCATGGACCCTGGAAAGTTCCACACCGCACTCGGGCCCACTTCGCCGCAGACCTCAGCGGTGCCGGGGGGCCTGTGGTTATCCTCGTTGCCCAGGTCCGAGGTTTTCCGGCTTGCTCAAAAGTTTGGTCAATTCACCCTCCCTTCTGAGCTGCCCTCCGTCAGCGGAGAGCACGGCTAGTCTACCAGCTTCTGCCGCCACGGTGCCAAACTTTGTCACCATCTGGCTTGTCCCAAACCGTTGCCCCTGCGGCAACTAATAAGAGGCTAGGAGTCTGCGCGGCAGAAACGCGCAGTCGCGTTGCGAGCGCCGTGGGGCCGGATACGAGGCACCGCGACGCAGGCGATGCCGAGCGATCGTCGAGGAGCGGGAACGAAGTAGACGGCCGCACACCGCCGCAACCCTTCGGGCGCAAGGGGGTTACGGGCTGTCTCCGGCGTTGCTCGTCGTCCACGATGTCCCTGCATCGCCTCCTCCTCGCGCCTTGGATCCACCCCGTAAGACCCTTGCGCGCGGCTACGTGTTTCTGCCGCGCAGACTCCTAGGCAAGAGGAGCAGCAAGACGCCAGAGGTGGAGTTGGGTAACGTCCAGAAGATGGTGAACCACCTCGGGATTGACCAGGACTGCGCTTGGCGATATCTCCCGCAACTGAGGAAGCCCAAGTCAGGCCGTAAGTAGATCCTCCACCAACCACGGCCGATTGACCAGCCCGGCCTTCATGGCCGGGGTCATGCGGATCGAGCGGTGCATCCGGCACAGGTTGTGCGCCGCCGCGAAGATCGCCACGGAGGCCCGGTGGTGGCGGGCCGACTTGGAGAAGGCGTTGGTCAGCCGCGTGAACCGCCGGTTGCCCATCCGCACGTCCAAGTTCAGGCGCTCGACGTGGGAGGTGCAGATCCGGACTTCGTCGGGCGCGCCGTGAATCGGGGTCTTGGTCGCGGCTATTATCCGCGGCGGGCTGTACCGCCGCTCTTCCTGAGGCTCCGTCCCGTACTCCTTCACGAGCGTCGCGTAGTCGGTGCGGGTCCCGAGGTGGAAGGAGACCGCCTCGGGGTAGCAGTTGAACCCGTCCGTCGTGAGCTGGAAGCGGCCGGCCGTGGCCCGGTCGAGCTTCTCCATGAATACGTCCGTGTGCGCTGCCGTCCGGCGGCCGGTATGGTGGGTGAGGATGAGCTTCGTGTCCGCGTCCAGTCCCAGGAACGTGTAGCTGTCGCCCACCTCCGGGTCGGTGATCGGCTTCTTGGCCCGGGCCTTCTCCTTCATTTCGATGAAACTCCAAAGTTCATCAACTTCTACGTTGCCGACTTCGACCGCCTGGTTCATCGTGGCGAGCAGGGCCTCGCACTTGCCGCCCGCGACTAGCACCAGCTTGCAGACGGTATCTCTGTGGTGGCCGGTGGCGCGCTCCACGGAGCGAATCGACATTCCCGCTCGCGCGGCGCCTTGCCTCGGCACTTCAAGGTGCGGTAATCTAAGAGAAGTCTCCAGCGCTCTGAACGAGAAGCAGCCGGACCGACCCGAGAGGAGGTCGCTAATGGCCGAACCGTCGTCCCCCGCCACCAGCGGAGGGGGTGGCATTCCGCTCATCACGTCGGAGACGGGCCGGAAGGAACCCGATCAGCAGCACCAGTGGGCGCTGTGTCTCTCGGGCGGAGGCTTCCGAGCCATGCTCTTTCACCTGGGATCGCTCTGGCGCCTGAACGAGCTGGGCTTCCTGCCGCGGCTCGACCGCATCTCCAGCGTCTCGGGCGGGTCCATCACCTCGGCGGTCCTGGGCTTCCACTGGAGCGAGCTCGCCTTCGACGCCGGAGGCGTGGCGGCCCGGTTCGACCGCGTGGTCCAAGAGGTGCGCGGTCTGGCCGGCGAGACCCTGGACGCGAGCTCGATCCTGGGCGGCCTGTTCGGTCGCGGCTCGATCGGCGAGCGCGTCGCCAAGGCCTACGACCGCCACCTGTTCCACGGCGCGACGCTGCAGGCGCTGCCGGAGCGGCCGCGCTTCGTGATCAACGCGACCAACGTCCAGACCGGCGCCCTGTGGCGCTTCTCGAAGCCGTACATGGGCGACTACCGGGTCGGCCGGGTGCACTCGCCGAACCTCTCGCTGGCTCTGGCCGTGGCCGGCTCGTCCGCCTTCCCGCCCGTCCTCTCGCCCCTCGAGATCGAGCTCGATCCGGCCACCTTCCAGCCGGATCCCGGCTCCGACTTGAGCCGACCCCCCTTCACCAGCAATGTGGTCCTGACTGACGGCGGGGTCTACGACAACCTGGGCATCGAGACGGCGTGGAAGAGCCATGCGAACGTCCTGGTGAGCGACGGCGGCGGCAAGCTCCAGCCGGAGGAGGATCCGCACCACGACTGGGCGCGCCACAGCCTGCGCATCAACTCCCTGATCGACAACCAGGTGCGCAGCCTGCGCAAGCGCCAGCTCATCTCGGCCTACCAGGCGAAGGTCAAGGGCGGTGCCTACTGGGGCATTCGCACGCAGATCGCCGACTACGGGCTGGCCGACCCGCTGCCCGCGCCGGCGCCCCAGACCCTGGCCCTGGCCGAGACCCCGACCCGCCTGGCGAGCCTCCCCGCGGAGCGCCAGGAGCGGCTGATCAACTGGGGCTACGCGGTGACCGACGCCGCGATGCGGCGCCACGTGCTCGACCCCGCCCCGCCGGCTCCGGCAGGCTTCCCGTACCCGTCGGCCGGGGTCGGCTAGAGGGAGCCCGCCGTGAAGCTCCCGCGGATCGCGATCGAGCGGCTGGTCTTCGGCGACAGCGGGGAGCGCCGCTACACCCAGGACTCGCCGGTGCTGCCCGACGTCTGGATCGCCTTCGGGCTGGAACCCGGCAAGCCGCAGCAGCTCCTGCTCACCCCGCATCGCGACGCCAGCCCCGGGATGGTGGCGGTCGCCCTCCAGCGAGGTCTCGACGCGGAAGCCGTCGAGACGAGCAAGAGTCAGAGCAAGGACCGGGGCAAGGCGGCCCGCCCGCTCCACCACTCCATCGCCTACACCCAGTCGAGTGTCGCCGTGCGCCTCAACCTGGGCGAGCTGGTGCGCGTCGTGCTCCCCATGACCGAGTGGTGGAAGCGCTTGCTCCAGACGGGCCGGGACGGCGCAGCGCAGAACGATCGCTGGCTCGACAAGGCGATCGAGGCGGACAACCTGGAGAAGGTGTTCGAGAAGGCTCTGGCGGAGGTCGAGGCGCCCACGGTCCCGACCCGCGGGCGACCCGCACCGTCAGGCAGGCGCCGCTCGAAGCATCCGGCCCGGGTCCCCCGCGACGTGGTCTGGATGGCGAGGATCATCGGCTGGCTGGCGTGGGCCGAGCACCACACCGAGCCCGCCGAGCCCCTCGACGACGAGCAGCGCTTCGTCGGGCGGCGTCAGGAGGCGGACGAGGTTCCGAGCCCGAAGGACCTGGTGGCGGCCCTCGCCACGCTGCTGCGGCACGGTCGCGGCGAGGTCACTGCGGCGGAGCTCCTGCCTCCGCCCCTCGGCAAGCCCGAGGCCAGGGTGTTCCTGGTCAACCGCAACCGCCCGGCCGAGCTCGCGGTGCGCGAGTCGCGCTTGGCGATCAAGGCGGACGCGGCCTGGAACCTCTTCAAGATCTCCTGCTCGAGCCTCGCCTGGGCGGTGATCGACAGCGGCATCGACGCGACCCATCCCGCCTTCCGGAGGCTCGACCCCGAGACCAAGAAGCCCTACAGGGTCGCGTTCCCGAAGGAAGGCGGCTCGGTCCGGAATCGCACTCGGATCGCCCGGACCTACGACTTCTCCCGCGTCCGCCTCCTCCTCAACCCGGCACTTCTCGACCCCCTGCTGGAGAGCTCGGGGAAGCCGGCCGCCAAGGCACTTCCGCCGACGGTCGTGGCGACGATCGACGGTTTGGTGGGCGACGTGGAGATGTGGCCGAGCTCGAGGATCCGAGAGCACCAGCGAGAATGGCTCGTGGGCCGGGCCAAGGATCTTCACGAGCTGATCGCCGGCGGGGGCAGCCTCGAGCGGCGTCTTCGCGACCAGCTCGACGACCTCCGCAAGCGCCTGCTCGCGGGGCGCGACATCGACTGGCAGTCGCTCGAGCCCTTCCTCGAGGTGCGCCCGGACCAGTACCGGTCACCGACGAACGACCACGGCACGCACGTGGCGGGCATTCTCGCCGGCGACTGGCGCGACGAAGACGACGGTCTCGAGTACCAGGGCGTCTGCCCGGACCTGGAGCTCTACGACCTGCGCGTGCTGCCCACCGGTCTGCCCGGGCCGGAGGACGAGTTCAACGTCATCGCCGCCCTCCAGTTCCTGCGCCACCTGAACCGCCAGAAGGACCGGGTGATGATCCACGGCGCCAACCTGAGCCTGTCGATCCCCCACGAGGTGGCGAACTTCGCCTGCGGCAGGACCCCGATCTGCGACGAGGCGGCGCGAGTCGTGGCCTCCGGCGTCGTCGTGGTGGCCGCGGCCGGCAACAACGGGTACCTGCGCTACCAGACCGCGCAGGGCGAGCGCGACGGCTACCACACCATCAGCATCACCGACCCGGGCAACGCCGAGGACGTGATCACCGTCGGCGCGACCCACCGCAACCGCCCGCACACCTACGGAGTGAGCTACTTCTCGAGCCGCGGCCCGACCGGGGACGGCAGGCGGAAGCCCGACCTGGTGGCTCCCGGCGAGAAGATCACCTCGTCGGTGCTCGAGGAGCAGATGAGCGAGAAGGACGGCACCTCCATGGCGGCACCGCACGCGAGCGGCGCCGCCGCCATGCTCCTGGCCCGGCACCGGGAGCTGATCGGCCAGCCCGCCCGGGTCAAGGAGATCCTCTGCTCGAGCGCCACCGACCTGGGGCGCGAGCACTACTTCCAGGGCCACGGCATGCTGGACGTGCTGCGCGCCCTGCAGGCGGTCTGAGCGGAGAAGGAGAAAGGACGGCTCACATGCTCTTCAGCCTCGAAGCCCTGCGCGCGAAGCACGGCGACTCGCTGCTCCTGCACTGGGGTGACCCGCAGTCGCCCCGGCTGATCCTGGTCGACGGCGGGCCGAGCGGCGTCTTCAAGCGCGTCCTCCGCCCCCGGCTGGAGGCACTCCGGGCCGAGCGCGCCGGCGACGACGCCCTGCGCCTCGAGCTCCTGATGGTCAGCCACATCGACGACGACCACATCCGGGGGCTCCTCGACCTGACCGGCTGGCTGCGCCGCCTCGCGAACGACGACGAGGCCCTGCCGCTCGACGTCCGCGGCTTGTGGCACAACAGCTTCGACGACGTCCTGGGCAAGAGGGTCGAGAAGCTCGCGGTGGCCGCGCGCGACGTCGTCGGAACGGCCTCGACCGCCGACGACCTGCCGCCCGGGCTCGGGCGCGATCACCCGGCGGCGATCGTCCTGGCGAGCGTCAAGCAGGGGCGCCAGCTCCGCCTCGACGCCGAGCGGCTGGGGCTGCGCCTCAACCGGGGCGACGACCAGCCGTTCGTCGCCACCGGTGGTCCCGGGGACCTGATCCCCCAGCGCGCCAGCCTCACCCTGCGTATCGTCGGGCCGCTCGAGGCCGAGGTCGAGGCGCTCCAAGAAGAGTGGGACAAGGAGATCCAGAAGCTCGGGGTGGCCAAGCCACCGGCAGTCGAGGTGGCGGAGTACCTGGATGAGTCGGTCTTCAACCTCTCGAGCCTGGTGGTGCTGGCGGAGCTCGCCGGCAAGCGCATTCTTTTCACCGGTGACGCCCGCGGCGACATCGCGCTCCGGGGCCTGGAGCAGGCCGGGCTGCTGGCCGCGGGCGGCGCCATCGAGGTCGACATCCTGAAGCTCCCGCACCACGGCAGCGACCGCAACGTGGACCAGGACTTCTTCGACCGCATCCGGGCCCGCCACTACGTCGTCTCGGGCGACGGCAAGTACGGCAACCCGGAACCGGCGACCCTGCAGATGATCCTCGACGCCCGCAACGGCGAGGCCTTCGACCTCCACCTGACCTACGCGCCGGAGGAGATGGAGAAGAATCCGATCCCCGGCCTGCGCGCACTCCTCGACCAGGCCGAGGCCCAGGGCGCCACCGTCCACACTCCCGGCGACTCCGACTCCCTGGTGGTCGACCTCCTCGATCCCCTGGGCTGAGACGGGCGCTCGCTCGCTCGGCCGGGGGGGGGGGAGACCGAGGCGGCGCGCTTCGCGGCGGGCGCCGCCTCGGCTTATCATTGGGCCGTTCCCCGTCCTGCTCGCTTTATCCCTGTCGAGATCGGCTCGTGTCCACGGAGGGTACCCATGCGCTGGTTCGTTCGCGGTGACGTCGATGGCTTCTTCGGGCTGGCCATCGACAACCTGGTGCAGTTCCTGTTGATCGCGACCCTGTGCCACGGAGTGCTCGGGTTCTCCGACTCCCTGCTCTACGGCCGGGTGCTGCCGGGCGCCGCCCTGTCGCTGGTGGTGGGCAACCTCTTCTACGCCCGCCAGGCCCTGAAGCTGGCCCGCGCCACCGGCCGGACCGACGTCTGCGCCCTGCCCTACGGCATCAACACCGTCTCGCTCTTCGCCTACGTCTTCCTGGTCATGCTGCCGGCCAAGCTGGCCGCCCAGGCGGCGGGCGCCGCCGACCCGGCGCGGATCGCCTGGCAGGCGGGGCTCGCGGCCTGCCTGGGCTCGGGGCTGATCGAGCTGGGCGGCGCCTTCGTCGCCGAGCGCCTGCGCCGGGTGACGCCCCGGGCGGCCCTGCTCTCCACCCTCGCCGGCATCGCCCTGACCTTCATCGCCATGGGCTTTCTCTTCCGCACCTACGCCCGCCCGCTGGTGGGCTTCACCACCCTCGCCATCATCCTGCTCACCTACTTCGGCCGGGTGCGCTTCCGCGGGGGCTTGCCCGGCGGGCTGGTGGCGGTGGCCCTGGGCACCCTGCTCGCCTGGCTGACCGGTCTCGCCCCCGTCGGTCCCCTGCCCAAGGGAGGAATCGGCGTCTTCCCGCCGCTCCTCGCCCTGGGCGACCTGTGGACCTCCATCGCCCGCGGGGACCTGGCCTCGTACGTCTCGATCATCGTGCCCATGGGGCTGTTCAACGTGCTGGGATCGCTCCAGAACCTGGAGTCGGCCGAGGCGGCCGGCGACCACTACGAGACCCGCTCCTCCCTCGCCGCCAACGGCCTCGGCACCATCGCGGCGGCCGCCTTCGGCTCGTGCTTTCCCACCACGATCTACATCGGCCATCCGGGCTGGAAGGCGCTGGGCGCCCGCGCCGGCTACTCGACCTTGAACGGCGTGTTCTTCGCCCTCGTCGGCCTGACCGGAAGCCTGGCGTACATCGCCTGGGCGATACCCATCGACGCCGGCATGGCGATCGTCCTGTGGATCGGCCTGGTGATCACCGTCCAGGCGTTCACGGCGACGCCCCGGGAGCACGCGCCGGCGGTGGTGGTGGGCCTGCTGCCCGGGGTGGCGGCGTGGGGCGCCCTGATGGCCAAGAACGGCCTGCGGGCGGCGGGCTACGGGGCGCCGGGCGGTCCGGCGTTCTCCCCCGCGCTGATCGACAAGTTCCTGGAGTCGGACACCTGGATCCACGGCGCCTTCGCCCTCGAGCAGGGCTTCATCTTCACCGCCATGATCCTCGCCGCCATCACGGTGGCGGTCCTCGAGCGCCGCTTCCGGACGGCGGCGGGCTGGAGCCTGGCCGCCGCCGCCCTCTCGGCCGTGGGCCTGATCCACTCCTACGCCTTCACGCCGGCCGACACCGTGGTCTCCCTGACCCCGGCCTGGCCCTGGGCCCTCGGCTACGCGGTGATGGCCGCCGTCTTCTTCGCGGCGCGGTGGGTGACGGTGAAGACGGAGGTTCAGGAGCTCTGACGGGCTCTGGCGGGCCGGACTGGTGGCGGGTCAGGGGACTCCCAGGTAGACCTGGTCGCGAACCTGGTCGATCTGTTCGACGAGCTCTTCGCGAATCTTCTTGAAGTTCGTCTCCACGCTGGAGACCTCCTCGCCCCAGCGTGTCCACGAGAGCTTGATCGGGTCCTTCTCCGCAAAGTGCCGGTACCAGTCGTCGAAGTCCACGTGGACCTGGTCGTAGTCGATCACCGGGTCGATCTGCACGAAGAGGACCCGCTCGGGGGAGTGCTCACTGATCACGTCGTACTCGAGCTGACACCAGTTCCTCTCGGGCTCGTGAAGCCGAAAGAGCTCTTCCTGGACGAGCTGGACGAGCGCGAACGACGTCTCGAGCGCGGTGAGCAGCTTCTGCTTCACCTTCTGGTTGTCGCCCTCGTGCTGCGGGAAGAAGAACCCTCCCGGGCGGCGGTTGACCAGGTGATGGTGGATCGCCCGGGCGAGAAGGTTCTCGGCCCCGAGCTCCTCCGGGTTCTCGAAGCTTCCCTTGCCCAAAGCGTCCTCGATGAAGTACCGGTGGTTGCGATTGACCTGGTTGACCTCCGGATAGGCTTCGTTGCGGCTCGTGAAGGAGAGGAAATAGGGACTGGCCTCGACGAAGAACTTCGCCCACTTCTGGAAGTAGAGGCACTGCTCCGAGCTCCAGAGGTCGCCGTACGAGGCGAGCACCAGTCGTGCGTACTCGCCTTCGAGGGCCGAGCCCCGCAGCTTCCACAAGAGCCGCAAGGCCATCTCGACCTGTTGGGAGATCGACGCCGCTCCGCCGAGCCAGTCGTCGATCCTCGTCCGCAGCTCCTCGATCTTCTGCAGCACACCGAAGAATCCGCGCTTCGTTCGCACGTCGTTCCCGTACTTCGCGCACAGCTTCCGGTAGTCCGCACCGAGCTGGACGTCCTCCACCGACGCTTTCGAATACAGCGTCAGGATCTCCTCTCGGAAGTCGGCCGTCACGGCGGAGTCGCCTCCTCGCGCTCACCCAGGCGCGCCTGGAGATGCAGGACCTGTGACTCCAACTCCGCGATGCGGACCTCCGGATCCTCTTCGGCCTGACGCTCCTTCTTCTTGTCCACCGCCCTCCGGATCCGCCGGCTCGTCTCGACCAGGCCGTCGAGCTCGTTCTCCTTCGCCTTGGTCAGCTTCTTCTGGGCACGGCCCTCGGACAGCTCGGCGATTCGCCGGCTCAGCCCTTCGAGCTGGCTTCCCTTGGCCGAGTACTCGAGGAAGGTCTCGTCGAGCTCTTCGATCTCGAAGATCTTGTCGTACAGCTCCGCGGAGGTGGCTCCCACGAAGTCCTGTTCGACCTGCTCGACGACGAAACAGGGTGGCTCTTCGTCTTCCAGCCTCCGCAGCACGGCCACCTCGCCCGGCCAGCAGCCGGCGACGAAGAGCGGGCTGTGCGCGGAGAGGACGAACTGGACGTTCGGGAAGATGTCCTTGAGCAGGGTCGGCACCTTCTGCTGCCAGACCGGGTGGAGGTGCGCATCCGCCTCGTCGATCAGCACGATCGCCGAGCCCTGCTCCGAGGGCGAATCCTCGACCTTCGGCGAGACGGAGCGCACGAAGCTCCGGATCAATCCGAACATGGCGAGGATCGAGAGGGTGCCCTGGGAGGCGTACTGGATCGGAATCGGCTCCTGGTTCCCCTCCGTCAGCACGCGGATCTCGAAGCCGGTCCGGCCGCTTCGCCGGATCGAGTGGAACCGGAAGTCCGAGCCGGTCAGCCTGCCCGCGCACAGGCGGAGAAACTCGAAGACCGGGAGCTCGAACCTCCGGCCGTGCTCCCAGTAGTCCAGCGCGATCTCGTAGAGCAGGGCCTGGATGACCGTCGCGTAGGGGAGCTGGTGGAGGAAGTGGTGCGCCCCGTGCTCGATCAGGTCGCTCGCGACCTCGCTGTCGTCGGGCATCACGGTGAGCTTGGAGCGGTCGATGAACCGGGAGTCCGGGATCGCCAGCAGCGGCACCTTGCCGATCGACTCGATGAAGCGGATCGGGCTGCGGTGGATCGTGGCGTTCTCGCCATCGCGCTCCAATCGGACCTCGATGCCCGGCTCACCGCCGTGCGCCTCGGACGAGAAGAGGGTCTCGGTCGCCTGCTCGTCGCGCTGCAGGGCTCCGGCCAGCGCCCGCAACAGGAGACTCTTGCCGAAGCCGTTGCGGCCGAGGAGAATGTTGACGTTCGGCTCGAGTGCCCACGTCGCGGAGGGAAAGAGGACCACGTCGCGGAGCGAGAGGCCGCGAACCCGGATCTCCGACCCGAGGTTGCGCTCGAAGTCCGCCTGCGCCTTCTCCTCGCGCAGGCGGCGCACCTCGTCGAACTGCTCGAAGTCGCCCTCGTCGAGGTTCTGGAGCTCCAGGCTCCGGATGCTGTAGAGGGTGGACTCGTAGAGCCGCAGGAAGTAGCGGCGTGTCTGGTACGCCGCCACGGCGAGAAACACCAGAGCGAAACCGACCGCGGTGTAGGTGATCCCCCGCGAGAGTGAGTCGAAACGGCCGACGACGAAGGCGTCCCACAGAAAGAGGGCTCCAAGGCCGACCAGGATCAGCCCGAGAACCCCGACGAACAGCACGAACCCGACGACGAGCCAGCGAAACTCCGGCGCGGTGACAAGCCGGGAGAGGGCTCCGGTCTTGCCCGTCTGGGGAAGGTCTTCGCCATTCGAATCGGTCATCGCTCCGCCTCCCGGCTCAGCGCCTGCAGAAAGAGCGACCGGTAGCTGCGATCGCTCCGCAGCCGCTCGCGGAGCTCCGCCGGAATCGCCTCCGCGTCGGTCTCCCAGAGGGTCCGCGCGGCGCCTCCGGTCGTGAAGACCGGCAGCACCGGGGCCTGGGGCTGGAACGCTCGAAAGAGCTTCAGCTCGGCTTCGACGCCATCCATCCCACCGATGAAGACTCCGAGAGCGAAGGGTCGCGAGGTGAGCATGGCCGTGCGGAGTCGAGCCAGGCTCTCTTCCCGATCGGCGCCGCGGTCGACCCAGAAGAAGCGGGAGAAGGCCAGGGCCTCGGGTGGAATCCTCCCTTCGAACTCCCGCGACTGGTAGATGGTCACCGCCGAGCCCTTTCCCATCGACTCGGCGACCTGCCAGACGAGGGGAGAGATGGCGGGGTGGCCGCCGAAGACCAGATCGTATCCCTTGCCGAGGGCGGTGCCGGCGACCGCCCTGACCGCGTCCCGGATCGCGATGGGGTCCGAAGTCTCCAGGTACGGCCCCCTCGAAGGCTGGTCCGGAACCCCCGCGGAGAGGAACAGGGCGTTCACGCGATCTCCCGGAGCCAGTCGTCCAGCGCCTCGACGGCGAGGCAGCGATAGTCGGGGATCGCGGCGTCGAGCCACTCGAGGAAGGCACGACGCTCCGGTTTCATACCATACCCGTCGTAGACGAGCCGAACCCCCGGCCCGCCGGGATCGAGGCTGGAGGAGGCGCCGAAGATCACCTCTGCCGTCGGCAGGCCGACGACCGGCAGCGCCTTGCCGGGGCTCTCCGATCCCGAGCGCAGCAGGACCAGGCCTCCGGGGTCGGCGGTGGCGCGCCAGCCCCGAGGCCGCGCCGCCTCGAAGATCTCGCCGACGAGGCGCGCCCGCCGCGAGCCCAGGGAACGCAGCCTCACCCTCTCGGCGGCGTCCGCGAGGGCCGCGAGGGCCGCGGCTACGAGCCGATCTTCGGGCCCTGGGCGCCACGAAGGCGGACGGGTCCCGACGGCTCCCGCTGTGGTCGCGAAGTCGTCGTCCGCGAGCAGGAAGCGGGTGCTCAGCTCGGTGCCCGCGAAGGGGCGCCAGCGCGGCCAGACCACCTGCAGAACGCCGAGGCCGAGATTGTTGGCGCGGGCCAGCTCTCTCTCCACCCATTTCGAGCTGAGGGCGGCCGGCGTGTCGACGAAGACCAGCAGGTCGGCGTCGGCCATGCGGTCCCAGAGCGTCTCCTGGAAGCGCACACCGAAGTCGATCGAGGCCGTGTCGAGGAAGGTGCGGTAGCCATGATCGCTCAGACAGTGGAAGAGCTGCACGGCGACGGCACGAGAATCGGATCTTCGGTAGCTGACGAACGCGGAGCGCTGCTCCCGGGTGAGCCCGAGGGCGCCTAGGAGCTCGGCGGCGAGCCGCCCGGGATCGGATCGCCACTCGAAGGCGTTCACCGGATGCAGTGCCTCCGGCACGAGATGGCGGTGCTCGGGCAGAGAGTCGACAACGGGAAAGACCACACAAGCGCCCTCGAGCAGGCGGTCCAGGGCCTTCTCGCCCTCGGCGGAGGCTTCGCCACCGAACGAGACTCCGACCACCGGGTTCCGCCACTCGATGCCGGAGAGGCTCTCCGAGCAGTGCAGGAAGGCCCCGGGCTCGAGCCCCAGATCGCGCATTCCCCCCTCAAGCGCGGAGGTCAAGCTGGAGATCCTGGCGCGGTCCTGGGCGTTGAGCCACACGACTTGATACATCGGTCCTCCCAGCCCGAATGATGGAGCGCCGTGACGCGGGTCTGCCAGATAGTTGCCGCCCGTCGCCGCAGCATGGACAACCGGGCCGCGCGGGCGTCCGGCAGGAGCGCCTCACCGGCCGCGGGAGAAGATCGACCCGCCTCCTCCGAGCCTCCTGACACCACGCTGTCAGGAGGCCCGCTGCATCCTCTCTTCGTCGACGGCGGGAACGCCCCGCCGCACCTTCGAACCCGAAGAACGAGGAGAGCATGATGCCGACCGCCGAGACCCTGAGTCCCACGTCCAACGGCAAGCTGAGCTGCCCGCCGCCTGGTCGAGCAGCTCGAGGCGTCCTGCGCTCTTCGAACGCACCACCTCGGTGCTCACGGACGAGCTCGAGGGCTTCCGGCCCCGGGACGAGATGTACACCGTCGCCGAGCGGGTCGCCACGTGGCGGCGACCATCGACTGGCTCACCTCGGGCGCCTTCTCTCCCGGGGGCTTCGACCTGGACTTCGAGGCCAGGCCCGACGCCTGGCGGAGCAGACCTCCCTCGCCGCGGCCCGGCGGCAGCTCGCCCAGGCTTACGACCGGGCGATCGAGCGCTTCGGGTCCGGACCGAAGAGGAGCTCTCCGGCCGCTTCCCGACGGCCCGGTGATGGGGGGCAAGCCCCGGCGGGCGGCGGTCTCCGGAATCGAGGAGCACACGGCCCACCACCGGGGAGCGCTGGCGGTCTACGCCCGGCTGCAGGGCCTGGTGCCGCCTGCGCCGTCCTCGGCGGCTTGAGGGAGCGTTCTGCGTAGGATCGGAACGTGCGCCGCGCCGGCCTACTGTTCCGGATCGTCCAGCTCCTGGTCCGCCACCGCCGACTCACCGCTCGGGCGCTGGCGGACCGGCTGGAGGTCTCCGAGCGCACCATCTACCGCGACATCGCCGATCTCGCGCTCTGCGGCGTCCCGGTGGTCGGCGAGACCGGCATGGGCTACGCCTCCTGGACAACGAGCTGCGTCGGCTGATGTACGAGCGCACCGAGGTCGAGACGGTGGTCCTGGGCTTGCGGATCGTCGAGAGCTGGGGCGACCCGGAGCTGTCGCGCAACGCCGCCACGGCGCTCGCCAAGGTGGAGGCGGCGCTGCCCGGATCGCGGCGGGGGATGGTTCGGGAGACCCGCCTGTTCGCCCCGACCCACAGCGGCCGGCCGGCGGTCGGGATCGACCTCGCCCTTCTGCGCGGGCGCTGCGGGAGAGCAGCAGGCTCCGGTTCGTCTGCCGCGACGGCCAGGACCGCTCGACCCGCCGCACGGTCCGGCCCCTGGGCCTCGCCTTCTTCGGCCAGGTCTGGGTGCTCACCGCCTGGTGCGAGCTGCGGGACGACTGCAGGAGCTTCCGCCTGGTCCGCAAGCCGGCTCGATCTGCTGGATGAGGGGTGCGAGCTCGAGCAGGGCTAGACATCGAGGACTTCCTCCGCCGCATGAGCGCCGAGGAGTGAGAGACCCCGGGGAGACGGAGAGGATGCTGGAGGCGCCGTCAAAGCCTCCGCGGTCGGCCTTCAGGGGAGGACACGGAGCGGCACTGGCACGCCCAGCGCCGGTGGAGCACATGAACGCGCCGCTGAAGATGTTGCAGTGCTTGTACGCGCCGCTGTCGATGCCGCAGATCTGACCGCGCGTGGCGCCGACGCAGATCGAGTCGCTGCAGGCTCGCAGGTGAACGACTGGTCCACGACCGGAGGCAGGGCACCGGCCGTGAGCTTGCAGCTCGTGGCAGGTGTCGCCGGCACCTCGGCCCGAGGCGAGGCGGATGGCAAGGCCTGCGCCTGCGGGGCCGGTGCGAGGTTGGGGGTCGCGTTTTGGCTCGCAGCGTTGGCGGCGGAGACCGTCATCAGGAGCATGCCGGCCAGCAAGAGGGTGGTCGTGAGCTTCATCGTGTCCTCCGGATATCGAAGCCCGGAGGGGATCCCCGGGCATCGGCATGACACGATACTTATTTAGCGCATATTCGTCAATGCTTATCGTTGGGGCTCGACCGCGCACGCGTCCGCCGGGAGCGGCTCTTCATCACCACGCAGGCCGACAAGACTTCCGGCCTCAGGAGCCGTCAAGTCGTCCAGGGGGAAGGCCAGGCCGCAGGACGGGCACTCCGCGACGTCC
This sequence comes from uncultured Acidobacteriota bacterium, assembly GCA_963739795.1. Lineage (GTDB taxonomy): Bacteria > Acidobacteriota > Thermoanaerobaculia > Multivoradales > DATKCC01 > CAVUBL01. The sequence goes on from CAVUBL010000007.1 coordinate 320,997, forward strand.
CGCGGCCAGCGGGCGCCGCACAAGGGGCGAGTGTCCAGATCGCAGCGGGCCGCGTCCGGCAGCCGTCCATCTAGGGGACCTGCTCCAGGAGGACCTGGCGATCAACCTTCCGGGCGGTGGACCCGTCGGAGTACCGAACGAAGAGATAGTGCTGACCCGTAGCGCGCTCGGGGCTGTCCAGGCTCTCTTCGTGGGCGGACGCCACGGGCGTACGGAAGGTACTAACGAGCGACGGGACCACGGCTACGGCGAGGCGAGACGGCAGGGGCTCGATTCACTCCAGGTCGGCGGCGCAAGACGGCCAGGTCGGCCGAGGGAACGAGCCCCTCGCGGCGATCCGGTGACGGCGCCTGCCACCCGGCGCCCGTCTCGACGCGCTCCAAGAGGGGCAGGCCGCAGTACGGGCACTCCTGGATCTCGCTCCTGAACTCCCCGTCGCAGCCGGGGCAGACCTTGTAGAGACCGTTCATCCCGGGTTCCCGAGCCACGCGCGCCGAACGGCGGCCGACCGCGGCCGGGGAAAATTACCTTCACGACCTGCTCTAGCTCGCCCGCAAATCTTAACGCAGGGCGGTGGAGGAGGCCTCTCCTGCGGCCGATCCGGCCTCCAGACGGAAGGTGCCAGCCACCTTTCGGGGGATCTGCCCGATCGGGGCGCCGAGGCGGAAGGAATGGCTCGCTCCTACGGCTGGTCTCTCCAGAGGTTCCAGCTCAGGGCGAAGGCTCCGAACCTGTGGGGTCCGCCCTTGTCGCCCCGTGGCGCGTCGAACTCGCTGCTCACCCGGACGACCGTGTAGTCGATCCGCCAACCCTTGTAGCGGACGGCGAGACCCGCCTTGAGATCGGAGACGAAGCCTTTGCGGTCGATCGAGATCGCGGGGCCGTCCCCCCGGGAGTTCCCGTCGAGGAAGATGTTGTGGGCGACTCCGCGTGCCTCGCCGCCGACGAAGACGAAAGCTTCGAAGGGTTCGGGAGACTTTTCCTGCGGCGGCGCAACCCTGGGCGAGATGACGTTCTGGGGAAAGCTCGACAGGTGGTAGCCGAGCCGCACCGTCCCACCCACTTGGCCGTAGGTCTGGACGTTGCCGAGGCTGAACCCGAGGTCGGGCACGAAGTCCACCGGCCCGTCACCGATCTTCTTCCGCCAGAGGTAGACGAGATCGATCGTCGGCTCGTTGCGGATCTGGTTGCTCCAGCCCTGGGGCTCCGGACTGTCGATGATCTGGTGCACCTTGGACTGGGTGTACCTCCCGCCCGCACCCGGCCCGACGATCCCCACCTGGAGCTCGAAGATGTTCTGAACGGGCCACTGCGTCTCCGTCTTGAAGTAGGTCGCCTGGACGAACCAGGAGTAGTAGAGGTAGGCCGCCCACGGCCGGTCGTAGGGCTGGGGATTGGGATCGACGATCACCTCCGGGGTATAGAGGTTCTGACCCAGCGCATGGCCGTAGCCGAACTCGACCTGCCCATCGTTACAGAGGTGCGTCTGGCACCAGGCGGCGAAGAGCGGATCGATCCAGTCCGGCTCGTGGTAGCCCGGGCGGCTCCGGTTGTACATCCAGGCGATCTTCGTCCCGTTGGTGTAGGACTCGTCCGAGGTGTCGGAGCGCAGGAAGGAGTCGTTCTCCCAGTAGATCTGGAAGCTGGACAGGAGAGGTTCTCGAGGTTCTCCGTCCTGGGCCGATCCGGGCGCTGCGGAGCTCAGCAGGACGACGGCAACGGGGATGGCGACGAGCCAGCGTGCGTTCATCGTAGGACCCTCATGGTCATCAGGAGTTGAAGTCGTTCTGGAGGTTCTGGAAGCCGCCGCTCGGACTGCTCGCGCCGCGGCCCATTCCGAGTCCGGCGAAGGCCCGCCTCACCGCCGGCTCGATCCCTGCGGCCTCGCCGGGAGTGCACAGCGGTCCGTTCGCGACGAACGGGATCCGACCCACCCACTCCTGCGCCGTGGCAATCAAGGCGTCGCGGCCGTCGAGGAAGGTGGGACGCCCCGGACCGACCGGAATCCCGGGCAGAGCGTCGAAGACCAGGAGCCAGCCCGCGAGATCGCCCCGGTCCTCGGACGCCAGGACCGTGGCGATCTCCCGACTGACGGCGAGAAGCGCGGCGCACCAGACCATGCCGGCTTCGTGGGATGCATCAGGGTCGAGATTGGAGAGCGAGCTGAAGGGCCAGTTGAACCCACCGTAGGAACGAGGCCGCAAGCCGGTCACCGGGTTGCCCGAGGACCAGGCGCCGAAAACCAGGCTGGGCGGGATGCCCCGTTGCCTACGCAGGTAATTCTGGAGGGTGAGGGCGAAGTAGTCGCTGGTGCCCTCGTCCAGGGCCTTGGCCTGTGCCAGACCCTGGCCAAGGGGACGCCAGAATCCCTTGCCTCCAACCCGCCGCGCGGTGACGGCATGGGTGTACTCGTGAGCCACGACCTCGGCGTCGAGCGCCGTGTGGCGCCTCGCGCCGTCGACCGGCGAGACGATCTCACCCATGTAGAGCCGCACCCTCTCGCCGTCGGATTGGGTCTCCGTGATTGCACCACCGTCCACGGAGGTTCGGATCAGCAGGTCGAGCTCGTCCGAGCGGCCCGGCGGCGTCTCGCGCTGGAGGGCGCCGGCGCTCTCGTCGAACCCGAGGAGGTAGAAGAAGTCGTGGAGGTAGTTGCACAGGAAGAACGCGTTGACGACCGCCGCGTCGTTCGAGACTTCGGCCGGGTCGAAGCGGAGGTCTCCACCGACCTTGACGGCGCTGGCCTTCTTCTTCGTCGCTCCGAACGAGGCTTGAACCGACCGGCCGGCCGTGGTGGTCCCCGTCACCCAGGGGCCTGGGACGGTTCTCGGCTCGAAAGCCGGGAAGGCCGCCGGCGGCTGCGGTACCTGCTGGAGCTCGGGCGGCGAGAGGTCGGGATTGAAGAAGGTCGCCCGAGCCAGCACACTCTGCGCCATCCCGCTCTGGCAGAGCAAGATCTCCCCCGCCTCGGTCCCGTTGGCGCCGACGATCACGTGGAACTGCTCCACGAGTCGAGGCAGGCGCAGGGGGAGATACCACGCGAGGTGGAGCCGGTCCCCCTCGGGGAAGAGGACGAGGCGGGCCAGGATCGGGCTCGCGAAGGGCACCTTGTGCACCAGGGTCGGAGAGCTCGGGAGGGGGAAAGAGCCCAGGACGCGGGGCCGGCGGTTCGAGACCTTCAGGCCGGCGACTCCAGCCCCGTGGTCGTCCGCGGGGGCGACAGGTGGCGCGCCGCCACCAGCACCGCGTCCGCGGCCCCCAGTACCGGCAGGGGGTCCACCTCCTCGGGGCGGTAGCCCACGGGGTCGCCGGCTACGTCGATCACCTTGCCCGAAGGGTCGAACCGCACCAGGCGCACCGACCGGAAGACTGGCACCCCGTGGACGTGCTGATGGAGGTAGACGATGCGTGTCATGGCGCGGGTCTCGACCACGTGAGGGTCGGCGACGTACTCCACGCGGTCCGCCCCCCGCGCCGCGAGGCTTTCGCGGACCGCTAGATCGAGGAGCTCGCCACCCCTCGCTTGCGCGCCGGCTCCCGAACCCCGGTCCTCGCTCCGGCGACGCGACGCCTTCGGAGCCTTTCGGTCGAGACCGGCCTTGGGGGCCGGCTTCTCTTGCACTCGGCGATCGATCTCGAGACTCATCACGCCTCCAGGACTTTCCAATTGAGACGGACCCGGTTCCAGGACTTCGCGAGACACCGCACCTTCGACGGTCCGGAGCGCCGGGATCTGCCCCGTCCCGCGCCCGCTGCCGACCGGCGAGAGGCTGCGCGGGCCGAGGCCGACGAGAGATCGATCCCCGCCCTCAGGAGCTCGATCCACTCCAGCTCGGCGGTCCGCAAGCGCACCAGGTCGGGCGACGGCTCGAGGGGCTCCGGGACGATCGCCCGGCCCAAGGCTCGCCGCCGTACCGCACCCACCTGTTGCAGCTCGCCTACGAGGCCTAAGGCAAGACCGGCAGGGCCGCCTCCGCCTCTCGCTCGCCCGGGCCCGACCCGAGGCAGGCGTCGGGCATGACGAAGCCGGCGCGTGCCCGGTCGCTCGCGAGGGTCTCCTTCCGGTAGTAGCGGGAGAGGATCGAGAGACGGTACTCGAGGAGGTCCGGGTTGCGGCGGGCGAACTCGCGCCAGTCGTGGGCCGCGGGCATCTCGCCCAGGCGCTCGCGGATGAGGAGCAGGTAGGCCCAGGTGATGGTGTCGTGGTAGAGCCCCGGGACGCCGTGGTGCTCGGCGAACGCCTCGAGCATCCGGACGAAGCGGGCAGCAGCCTCGGCCAGGGGCTCCTGGCGGAGGCAGATCCAGCCCAGGTGCACGTGATCCTCGTGGTGGAAGGCGCCGTTCTCGATCTCGCGGCGCTCGAAGGCCCGGGCGAAGGCCAGGTCTTCGGCGGTGACGCCCGCGGGAGCCGGCCGCGGCGCGGTCATGGGCTCTCCTCGAGGCGGTGGCTGTCGGCGCTCGTCAGATCGAGTCCGTAGATCTTCTCGAGCCCGGCGATCACCTCGAGGGTCTCGTCGGTGAACGGCGCCTTGCCTTCGAAGGCGTGGAGGACGATCCCCTCCAGCAGATCTCCCAGCGTCAGGTCCAGGTACTCGGCGAGGCCCTTGAGCACCTTGAGCATCCGCTGCTCGATGCGGACGCCCGTCTGGACTCGGTGGACTCGCTTCCTGCTCGGTCGTTCGGTCATGGCGGCTCCTGGGGTTCAATTATGTTACCAATGTACCTGGGGAAAATGATACGCAACGCGAACCCAGGTCACAAGCTCCGGAAACGAGGACGCCGGAACGGTGCGACGGAAGCGACGGAAGGTGCCAGCCACCTTTCAGGGCTCGGGAAGGTGCCGTCTTCCGGCCTCGCCCTCCACTCCCAGCCGCCTCGGTCCGGGCACCGTCGGCGGGCCCATAACTTTTCCCCCTCCGCCTCGTTCAAGGAGCATGCACCTCGCCTCGAAGTGCCGGCCCTCTCTGTCGGTGGTCGCCCTGTGGGCCCTGCTCGGCGGCGCGGCCCCGCTCGGCGCCCAGGAGCCTCCCGGTCCCGCCGCCCCTCGCCGTGCCGCGCGCCACCGGCCCCATCCACGTCGACGGCCGCCTCGACGAGCCGGCCTGGCAACACGCCGCGGTGATCGACCGCTTCTACGAGACCTACCCCGCGGACAACACCGAGCCGCCGGTGCGCACCGTCGCCTACCTGACCTACGACGACCGCGCCTTCTACATCGGCATCCACGCCTACGACCCGGACCCGGCGGCGATCCGGGCGCCCTTCGTGGAGCGCGACAACATCGTGGGGACCGACGACAACGTGGCGGTCTTCCTCGACACCCGCAACGACCGCCGCTCGGCGATCGAGCTGCGGGTCAACCCGCGCGGCAACCAGGCCGACGCGGTCTACAACGACGCCACCGGCAGCGAAGACTTCTCGCCCGACTTCTTCTACGACACGGCGGCGCGCATCACCGGCGACGGCTGGACGGCGGAGTACCGCATCCCGTTCTCCTCGCTGCGCTATCCCAAGCAGGCCGAGATCCACTGGGGGATCCTGATCTGGCGCAACTACCCCCGCGACCAGCGTTACTTCCTCCACAGCAGCCCGATCCCCCGCGGCTCGAACTGCTGGATCTGCCGGGCTCGGAAGCTCACCGGGCTCAAGGACCTGCCGGCGGGCGGGCACTGGGTGGCGGCGCCGTTTCTCACCGGGCATCGCGACGACGTGGCGGCGGGAGGCCCCGGCAGCTCCCTACAGCAGGGGGATCTCCAGGGCGACGCGGGCGTCGACCTGAAGTGGACGCCGACGGCGAGCAACGCCCTCGACGCGACCCTCAACCCGGACTTCTCGCAGGTCGAGTCCGACGTCGGCCAGATCGCGGTCAACAACCAGTTCGCCCTCTTCTACCCGGAGAAGCGACCCTTCTTCCTCGAGGGGGTCGACCTCTTCGACACTCCGATCCAGGCGGTCTACACGCGCACGATCACCGATCCGAAGTGGGGGGTGCGCGACACCGGCAAGCTCGGCGCCACCACGTACACGGCGCTGGTGACCCACGACCAGGGGGGCGGCAGCGTGGTCGTGCCGGGACAGACCGGCTCGGACCTGGCGCTCCAGGACTTCGGCTCCGACGTCTTCATCGGCCGCGCCCGGCGCGACTTCGGCGGCTCGTTCGCCGGGCTGCTGGTCACCGCCCGGCAAAACGACGGCGGCGGCTACAACCGGGTGGCGGGGCCGGACTTCCTCTGGCACGGCAGCGAGACCGACCAGGTCACCGGCCAGCTCCTGGTCAGCGACACCGAGACTCCGAACCGGCCGGACCTCTATCCCACCTGGGACGAACGGCGCCTGACCTCCCACGCTGGCAGCCTCGAGTGGCTGCACACCGGGCGCGACTGGACCTGGCGGGCGACCTACAAAGACGTGGGCGAGGACTTTCGGGCCGACGAGGGGTTCGTGCCGCAGGTCGGATACCGCCTCGGCCGCGCCGCTCTGTATCGCAATTTCTATCCGGCGAGCGGCGTCTTCCGCCGGGTGCAACCGTACGCCATCGTGCGCTACGTGAGGGCTCCGAACGGTGACCTGATCCAGCGCCAGACCACTCCGGGGGTCGAGCTCCAGGGAGCGCACAACCTGGCTGGGGGCGTCCAGCTCGCGGCCCGCGAGCAGCTCCGGGTCGGCGACCGGGTGCTCGAGCTCAGCCGGGTAATCTACTACGCGCAGATCGACCCCGGGCGCCGGGTCTCGCGCATCGGCTTCGACGGCGCCCTCGGCGACGACATCGACTTCGCCAACGCCCGGGAGGGCCGGGGCGGCCACCTGGCGGTGTACGGCACGCTCAAGCCCACCGACCACCTGGCCCTCGACTGGAACGCCCAGCGCCAGTGGCTCGACGTCTCCGTAGGCGGCCGGGAGCAGCGCCTCTTCACGGCGCAGATCGCGCGCCTCAAGGCGACCTACAACTTCAGCTCCCGGGCCTTCCTGCGCCTCATCGGCGAGCTCCTCGACGTCGACCGCAACCCGGACGCCTACACCTTTCCGGTGTCCGCCCGGAGCGGCTCGTTCAACGGCTCGGCCCTCTTCGCCTACCGCCTCAACTGGCAGACGGTGCTCTTCGTGGGCTACGCCGACGACCGGGCGCAGGACCCCTCCGGCGACCTCCACCCCCTCGACCGGACCTTCTTCACCAAGGTCTCCTACGCCTTCCAGTGGTAGGGCCGGAAGCGCGCACGCCCAGTTACTTGATCCCGGCCAGGATGCGCTCCACCCGGGCCCAGGCGTCGTCCCGCGCTTTGCGCAGCTCGGGCGGGGAGTCGGGCTCCTCGCCGCGGCGCATGAAGGCGTGCCCGGCGCCGGCGTAGGTCACGGGCTCGTACGCCTTGCCGGCCGCCTTCATCCGCTCGGCGGTGCCGGGGATCGTGGCGCCGATCCGGTCGTCCATCTCGCCGTAGAAGCCGTAGACCGGCGCCGAGATGGCGGCCAGGCTCGCCGGGTCGTCAGGTGCGGTGCCGTAGAAGACCAGGGTGGCGGCCAGGCCGGGGGCGTGGGTGGCGAAGCGGAACGCCTGTGAGCCACCCCAGCAAAAGCCTACGACCACGGTCTTGCCGTTGGCCGAAGGGACCGAGGCGATGTACTTCTGGACCGCCAGGAGGTCCGCCGTCACCCGGTCCGGGTCGAGCTTGTAGATCGCCTCCCGGGCGGCGTCGCTGGTGTCGAACCCCGAGGTGTCGTGGTGCAGGGTGTCGAAACCCGACAGGAGGTCGGGGGCGATCGCCAGGTAGCCGGCGGCGGCGAGCTCGTCGGCGAACAGGCGCACCCAGTCGGTGAGCCCCCGGTTCTCGTGGATCACCACCACGGCCAGGGCGGCGTCGGCCCGCTCCGGGTAGGCGACGAAGCTGCGGACGGTGCGCCCCTCGGCCACCGGCACGTTCACCCACTCGTGATGGCGCGGCGAGGCGTCGAGGCGCTTCACGGCGAAGTCCTGGGCCGCGAGGGACGACGCCGAGAGGACGAGACAGAGGCCGAGCGCGGTGGTTCGCATGGGGAGTCTCCTGGTTCTTCGGTGGGCTGAGAGGCCAGGCCGAGCCTAGCAGTCCGGCTGACCTCTACTCATCTGGCAGCACTTCAGCGCTCGGAGTCTGCGTAGCTCAGCCAGGTAGCTTTCCAACGCGCTCAAGCGAGCGGAGAGCACGTCCCGATCGACCACTGGGCGTCCTTTCGGTGAGCCTGCGCCGCTGCCCTTCGCGCAGTATGTTGCGATCGTGCTCCCGGTCGGCGTGCTCGCGCATGGTGGCGACGCGGAGGTCCCGCCAGGCCCTGCGGTCTTCGCAGACCGCGACCGTCCCCTGCTCCATGACCCGCTGGCGGAGAAGCTCCGGCGCCTCGTCGAGGAAGACCACGTCCACCCGCCCCCCAGGTGCGAGGTCGGCAAGCACCGAAGCAACGCGTGCCTGAAGCTTCCTCCGCGGCAGGCCGCCACCCGCCGCCGGCAGCACTGCCACGTCGAGGTCGCTCCCCGGGCGCGCCCGCCCTGTCGCCCGGGACCCGAAGACGACGAGAACCGAGATCGGAAGCCCCGCCGCGAGCTCCCGAATGCGCTGAGCCAGGCCAGCCATCGGCGGAGATGCGAGCAGCTCCGGGGTTGCCGGAGCGCCGACGGGGCAGGGCAAGACCTCGATGGACCGCCGGGCAGAGCGCGAGCGGATCGCCGGTGAGCAGGGGGTTGAAAAGTGGGCTTGAGACTCCCGCCAGCTCAGTCGACTTGACATCGGCGTCGGGTGTTGTCATTATCTCCAACATGGAGGCCGCCCTGCTCGTCCGGCGTCGGGTGGTCGTCGCCGAGGACGCCTTCGTCGAAGTGGTGATCTGGGAGCTGCCCGCGCCGGTTCCTCCTTCGACGCACGCCTTCAAGTACCGGCTCGCCTACGTGGTCGGCGGTCGCTGCGTGCTGCGGTACGACAACGAGCGGGGCAAGGGTGACCACCGGCACACGGAAACGATGGAGCAGGACTACGAGTTCTCGACGCCCGATCGACTGATGGCCGACTTCCGAGTCGATATCACGAGGTGGAACCATGAAAAAGGTCGTTCTTGAGGTCCGCTCTCTCGAGGAGACGCTGGCCCAGGCCGCCGGCGCTATGAAGAGCCGGCAAGCCGAGCACCACGATCGAATCAGCTTCGCCTCGCCCGAGCTTCTCTGGAAAGTCTTGACCGGCAAGCGCTGGCAACTCCTCAGGGCCCTGTGCGGTGCTGGGCCGGTCTCGATCCGGGAGTCGGCTCGGCGCGTCGGGCGTGACGTCAAAGCGGTGCACGGCGACGTGACCGCCCTACTCCAGGCCGGCATCCTCACGCGCGTGCCCGACGGAAGGATCGAGTTTCCCTACGACGCGGTGAAGGTGGAGTTCCTGCTGTCGGCGGCGTGAGGGTCGGTGAGGTGCCCCCGAGGAGCTCTTCGAGATCCTCCGCAACGACCTGCGCGGCCTCGAAGCCATCGCAGGAGAGCTACGCCCAGCGGCCCCGCGCCTCGCGCGGGCAGTCGAGCGGTGGCTGGCCCTTTTCCATGGCGATGTATACTCCTACACGTGATTCGCAAGCAGATCTACATCGATGAGGAGCTCGAGCACGGGCTCAAGGCTCTCGCTGGCAGGACAGGGCGCGCGGAGGCGGTGCACGTGCGGGCGGCCCTGCGGGAATACCTGGAGGAGCACCGGAGCCCGCCGGGCGCGCGGGACCCCCTGCTCGACCTCATCGGCCTCGTCGACGAGTCGGAGGGTCCCCGGGACGTCGCCGAGGAGCACGACCACTATCTCTACGGCACGCCGAAGAGAGACCGGTGAAAGCGGTCTACGTCGATACCGGCGCCTGGATCGCCCTCGTCTACCGGCGCGACCGCGCACATGAGCGCGTGAGTCGCCACTTCACCCGTCTCCGCGAGAGCGGCAGCTTCCTGGTCACGTCGGATCCCGCGGTCGGGGAGACGATCACGCGTCTCCGGTACGACGCCGGCCTGGCGTATGCGCTCGCCTTCCGTCGCATCTTGGACGAGGCCATCGCGCTTCGGTCGCTCCGTATCCGAGACACTGACCCGGGCCTTCGGAAGCGTGCGCTCCAACTCATGGAGCGCTACGGTGATCTGTCCCTCTCCTACGCCGACTGCGTGGGAGCCGTGGTAGCCCAGGAGATCGAGGCGAGCGCCGTCTTGGGGCTCGACAACGACTTCCGGGTCCTGGGTTTCGTGGTCGAACCCTGAGGTGCTTCCCCACCGTGGCGAAGTGGCACTTCCGTGGGCTGGGAGTCTGCGCGGCAGAAACGCGCAGTCGCGTTGCGAGCGCCGTGGGGCCGGATACGAGGCACCGCGACGCAGGCGATGCCGAGCCATCGTCGAGGAGCGGGAACGACATAGACGACCCCACGCCGCCGCAACCCTAGGGCGCAAGGGGGTTACGGGGGGTCTCCTGCGTTGCTCGTCGTCCACGATGTCCCTGCATCGCCTCCTCCTCGCGCCTTGGATCCACCCCGTAATACCCTTGCGCGCGGCTACGTGTTTCTGCCGCGCAGACTCCTAAGCACTCTCGTCCATCGGCGAATGGCAGCAGCTCCGGGGTTGCTGACACCGAAGGGGGTAGGATTCCGCCATCATGGATCGCCGGGCCGAGCTGGAGCGAGTCGCCCGCGAGCACGGACTCCTCTCTGTCTACCTCTTCGGATCTCGGGCAGATGAAGGACTCGCCCTGCTCGAAGGTGGATCGGCCGAGCGCGAGGGCTCGGACCTCGACGTGGGGGTCGTCTACCGGGGCCGGGAAGAGCCTGACTTCCGGCGCCTCGCCCCCCTCCAGGTGGCGCTCGAGGAGGTCTTCGATCCCTTGCGCGTGGACCTCGTTCCGCTTCAGCGCGTCGACACACTGTTCCAGTTCCAGGCCATGGACGAGGGCCACCGCGTCCTCGCCACCGACTCCGACGCGGCCGGTTACTACGAGCTCTACATCATGAACCGCGCCGAGGAGCTCCTCCCCATTCAACGCCGGATCGAGGAGGAGACCTTCGGAGTGAGCACGACGTGACGCCCACCGGGAGCAGCCTCAAGATCGTCCACGACCGCCTGTCGTACATGGACAACTGCGTCGAGGAACTTCGGGCCCTGCCCGCAGACTCACTCGAGGAGTTCCGGGCGGACCGCCGAACGCCCCGGGCCGCCGATTCTCTTCTCCGCCACGGCATCCAGGCCCTTGTCGACACGGCTCGGCACATCCTGGCCAAGGCATTCGGCCTGAGCAAGCTCGAGGACAAGGAGATCGCCCGCGAGGCGACCGGGCGCGGCCTGATCCAGTACCCGGAGCTCGCCGAGCGCTTCACGAAGATCGCCGGCTACCGCAACCGCCTCGTCCTTCACTACGAGAACGTCACTCCCGAGGAGCTCTTCGAAATCATCCGCACCGACCTGGGCGACCTCGAGGCCATGGCGAAAGAGCTCCGCGCCGCCGCGAAGCGATTCGCGGCCGGCTGAGCCAACGGTCTGGCTGAACGGTGGTTGGCACCTGCTCAGCACCTTCTCACGGCTCGGTAGTCTTGCGACACACGGACAGAGTAGATGGGCTCCGTTGGGTGAACCTTCTTGAATCGAAGACCCGGGTGATGCGGATCGGCCTGAAAGAGGCGATACGCCGCTCTCGCTCGGCGTCGGATATCAGGGGGCAGCTTGCGGAGACCGTCGCGAAACTGCCGAGTGGTCTTGGACCTCAAAGAGATTCTGGGTCGAGGTCGTTGGTCTTACCGGCGGCGTCCTCGCGAAGCGCCGCGTCGGCGAGACGAGCGAGCTGGCCGGAGCTCTTCGCGAAGGCCGCGGTCCACCTGTGTTCCGAGTGAAGCTCCGCCAGAAGCCACTCCGCGAAAGAATTCTGGTCGTCCTCGGGAAGTTGCCCCGCCTCCTCAAACGCCTTGATCAAAAGCTCAGTCACGTCTAGCCTCCTACCGGGCCATCTTGCCCCGCGGCGATCAGAAGCAGGTCTGGCTGGCGCGGGATGGGCGCGCTGAGGCGCTGACGCTCGTATACCCCTGCTTGAGCAAGGTGACCGCATGAGCCTGGCCGCTCCCACAGCTCCGAGCCCCCTGAGGACCGACGAAGCCAGTGTCATTCGGATCGGCGCTTCCAGAGTCATGCTCGAGCGCGTCGTCCATGCGTTCGACGCCGGCGCATCCGCTGAGGAGATCGTTGCGACCTACCCCACGCTCGAGCTCGGAGACGTCTACGCCACGATCGCCCTCATCCTGAAGTACGACTGAAAGGTGGGTGGAACCTTCTCGCGTCCCCACCACCGACCCCGTGATGACCCCGACGGGCACCGATCGGCAGATGAGCTTCGACATCCCGCCCGGCGTCGCCGTCTACGGCGGCTTCGCGGGCACCGAGGCGTCCCTCGCCCAACGCGATCCCGCGGCCAACCCGACGATCCTCTCGGGCGACATCGACGGCGACGACACGGACACCGATGGCAACTCCATCGACGAGGCCGCGACGGACATCCAGGGAGCCAACAGCTACCACGTGGTGACGATGGACGGCACCGGGGGCACGCCGATCACCGCGACCTCCGTGCTCGACGGCTTCTCGATCACCGGGGGTCATGCGAACGGCGCCTATCCCGATGACTCGGGCGGGGGCCTCTCCTGCTACGGCTCCGGGGCAGGCTCCAAGTGCAGCCCGAGCTTCACCAACGCCACCTTCACCGGAAACACCGCCGTCTCCAGCGGCGGCGCGATCTTCAACGACGGCGCCTCCGGCACGAGCAACCCGAGCTTCACCAACGTGATCCTCTGGGGCGACACGGCGGGCGCCTCGGACCCCGAGATCTACAACTCCTCCGCGGCGCCGACGATCGACCACAGCGTGGTGGAAGGAGGTTGCGCTTCCATCTTTGGCGCGATCTGCGGCGGGGGCAACCTCGACACCGACCCCGTGCTCGGCCCGCTCCAGGACAACGGTGGCCCCACCGAGACGATCGCCCTGGACGCGGGCTCTTCGGCGATCGACGCGGCCGACGACGGCGCCTGCCCGGCGACCGATCAGCGCGGCGTCTCCCGGCCGCAGGGCGCGCACTGCGACAGCGGCGCCTACGAGCTCGACACCACGGGGCCCACGGTCGAGTCGACCAGCCTGGCGACTACCTACGTCACCACTGGGCCCTCGAGCTTCACGGTGACCTTCAGCGAGCCGGTGGCGGACCCGGCCGGCGACAGCGACCCCGACGACGCGACCAACCCGGCCAACTACCTGCTGGTCGAGGCGGGGGGCAACGCGACGTTCGACACCCTCTCCTGCGCCGGCGGCGTGGTGAGCGACGACACCCAGGTGCCGGTCGCCGGGGTCACCTACGACGGCGGCACCCTGACCGCCACGGTGTCCCTCGGTGCTTCCCTTCCTCTCGGCACCTACCGCCTCTTCGTCTGCGGCACGACCTCGATCACCGACCTCGCCGGCAACAAGCTCAACGGCGGCACGGACTCGACGTTCGACCTCGCGGTCCTCGCGATCACCGAGGTCCCGGCCCTGGGACCGGCCGGCCTGGCCCTGCTCGCCCTCCTCCTGGCCACCGGCGCCCTGGCCCTCCTGCACCGGGGCTGACGGGCTTCGCCCGAAGGCTCCGGCCCCAAGCTGTGAGGCGGCCGCAGCGATCGCTCCACAGCTACTTGCCTGGATCGTGCCCTTTGGCTAGCCTCGGGACGAGCCAAGTCCAAGCCGGGGAGGCACGACGTCGGCGGGAGGGCTTCGGATAGGTAGCCCGTTGCCAGAATCTGCGGTCCGGGCGGAGACAGGTGGGATCACGACTCCAACCCGGAGGCAAGACATGAAGACGCCGCGCCGTCGCCCTTTCGTCGCAGGAGCCTCTCTGGCCCTCGCGGCCTTCGCCCTCCTCGCCGCCCAGGCCGCCTCGGCGACGACGCGCTACGCGATCCCCACGAGCGGTGCCACGAGCGGCTCCTGCGCCAGTTGGGGCACCGCGTGCACCCTCCAGACGGCCTTGGGCGTGGCGGCGAGCGGCGACGAGATGTGGGTGGCGGCGGGCGTCTACGTCCCCACCACGGACCTCGTGATGAGCCCGTCGGCCGCCGATCGCGGGATGAGCTTCGACGTCCCGCCCGGCGTCGCGGTCTACGGCGGCTTCGCGGGGACGGAGACGGCGCTCTCCGAGCGCGACCCGGCGGCGAACGTCACGGTGCTCTCGGGCGACATCGACGGCAACGACACGAACACCGACGGCAACAATATCGACGAGACCACCGCGGACATCCAGGGGAGCAACAGCTATACCGCGGTGACGATGGACGGCACGCTAGGGACGAAAGTCCTCTCCACCACCGTCCTCGACGGCTTCACCATCACCGGGGGCAATAACACGAGCTCTCTAAGAGGTGGCGGGCTGTACTGTGATGGCTTGGGCTCGGGCCTCGAGTGCAGCCCGACCGTTTCCAAGTCTAGCGCTCGACCGAGCGCCCGAAGGTTCCAGACACCTTCGGTTGGTGGCTCGCAAGCGCCGACTCCAGGCAGGATTTCTAGGCCTCTCCTAAAGGTGTCAGGCACCTTTGGGGCGGATCTGGGGCTTTGTTGCTTGGTTGAAAGAACCCGCATTTCTTGCTGAAGCTGAAAGCGCCAAGCTAACGCAGATGCCCCATTCCCCTTCGAGGCATGCAGGTGAACGAGGAAAGAGTCCCACATGGATCAGAGATAGCTCCCCGGGGGGTGGCCCGGAGCCTCGATCGTGGTTCCGGACTCGATGATAAGAACGGTGTCGGTTTTTGAATCAGGAGGAAAAGGCATGGCTCGGAGCAGCGCTCGTCGTTTCGCGGTAGGGATTTCTTTCGTCATTTCGCTTTACGGCCTTCTCGCCGCCTCGGCCGCCTCGGCCGCGACGCTTTACGTTATCCCCAGCGGAGGCGCCATCAGCGGAGCGTGCGATAGCTGGGGGGCGGCGTGCACGCTGCGAACCACCCTCGGGACCGCCGCCAGTGGTGACGAGGTCTGGGTGGAGGCGGGCGTCTACAAACCTGGTATACACGGGGGCGACACGTTCACCATTCCGCCCGGCGTCGCCGTCTATGGCGGTTTCGCGGGGACGGAGACGGCGCTTTCCGAGCGCGATCCGGCGGCGAACGTCACGGTGCTCTCGGGCGATATTGATAACAACGACAGTGTGGACGCCAACGGCGCCGACACCGACACCACGAAGATCGTAGGCAGCAACAGCGCAGTCGTCGTAACCATAAACGCCACGGCCGGGTCGAAGGTCTTGTCAGACACCGTCCTCGACGGCTTCACCATCACCGGAGCCAGCTCTGTCGCGGGACTCTGGTGCGATAACGTCGAGAGCTTCGCCGAGTGCAGCCCGACACTCTCGAACCTCACCTTCAGCGGCAACATGGGGCACGCGATCATCAACGACGCTGTCGCCGCCGCAAGCATCAGCAGCCCGACGCTCACCAACGTCACCTTCAGCGGCAACAGTGGGAGCGCGATGTTCAACCACGCCGCGTCCGGTACCGTGAGCAGCCCGACGCTCACCAACGTCACCTTCAGCGACAACCATTCCAGCACCATCGGCGGCGCGATGTTCAACCAGGCCGGGGGCGGCGGCACGAGCAGCCCGACGCTCACCAACGTCACCTTCAGCGGCAACAGCGCCGGCACCGACGGCGGCGCGATCTACAACGAGGGCTCGGACGATGGCGTGAGCAGCCCGGTGCTCACCAACGTCACCTTCAGCGGCAACAGCGCCGGCACTAACGGCGGCGCGATCTACAACCACGCCGACTCTGGTGGGGGGGGCCTTTCCGCAGAGAGCAGCCCGGTGTTCTCCAACGTCACCTTCAGCGGCAACAGCGCCGGCGACAGCGGCGGCGCGATCTACAACAACACCGGGAGCTCAAACTTTTTCGGCGTGATCAAGCCGGTGCTCACCAACGTCACCTTCAGCGGCAACAGCGCCGGCAGCGAGGGCGGCGCGATGAGGGACGAGTCCGGCCTCGGCACGATCCACCCGACGCTCATCAACGCGATCTTCTGGGGCGACAGTGTGGGGACGGGGGGGGGCGGGCCGGAGATCTGCGACGGGATAGTATGCTCTGGATCCGGCGCTGGACCCGGGGTGACGATGGACCACAGCGTCTACCCCCCCGCATCCACCGCAGGTCCCTGCCCCGGGACCTGCACCAACATCGTCAACACCGATCCGCTTCTGGGTCCGCTGCAGGACAACGGCGGGCCGACGGAGACGATGGCCCTGGGCGCGGGTAGCTCGGCGATCGACAGCGGCACCAACACGGGCTGCCCGGCAACCGACCAGCGCGGCGTCGCCAGGCCGCAGGACGGCGACGGCAATGGCACCGCCATCTGCGACATCGGGGCCTACGAGCTAGACACGACGGCACCGACGGTCGCCTCGACCAACCTCCAGGCGACCTACGTCGCAACGGGACCCTCGAGCTTCGCGGTGACCTTCAGCGAGCCGGTCGCCGATACGGGAAGCGGCGGCGCGGACTCGGTCACCAACCCGGCCAACTACCTCTTGGTCGAGGCCGGAGCCAACGGCACGTTCGACACGCAGTCGTGCCAGGGCGGTCTCTTGAGCGACGACACCCAGGTGCCGATCACCGGCGTCGCCTACGATAGTGGCACGATGACCGCGACGGCGACCCTGGGCAGCCCGCTCCCGCTCGGAACCTACCGGCTTTTCGTCTGCGGTACGACCTCCATCACAGATTTGGCCGGCAACAAGCTCAACGACGGCAGCGACTCGACCTACGACTTTGCCGTGCTCGAGGTCACCGCGGTCCCGGCCCTCGGCCCCGCCGGCCTCGCCCTGCTCTCCCTGCTCCTGGCCACCGGCGCCCTGGCCCTCCTGCGCCGGGGCTGAGCCCGGCCCGACCTCGATCCGAGGGCACCGCCTCACCTCGGGCTGAGAAGCGGCTCCGAGCCCAGGAGGCGACGACTCGTCTCCTCAGCTTCCTGCCGGCGGCGGGGTCCGGCGGACTTCGACCGTGGTGGACCAGAGCTGCATCTCATCGGCCCCGGCGCCGATCCAGCCGACGTGGAAGCCGCCGCCGGGCAGGCCCACGAGCCCCTGGGTGTCGCCGCCGTTCTTGAACCGGTACACCGAGGCGACCGGATCCACGGTCCCGCTTCGGGGCCCTCGGCTGCCTCGGCGCGCACCCAGGCCCTCGAGTGGGCAGGTTCGCCGGTCGTCGAGCCTCCGGGAGGTCGCAAAGGTGCGGCCTCCGTCCGCTGAGGCGGCGAAGTAGAGCTGGTAGCACCCGTCGGTGGGATCGGCTCGCCGGTCGTACCAGGAGATCCCGACCACGCCGTTGCCGTCGACCGCGATCGCCGGGGTGCTCTGGTCGGTCCGCGAGGCCTCGTCGCTAACCCGGACCGGGCTCGACCAAGTCGCGCCCCCGTCGTTCGAAGACGCCGCCATGACCCGGTAGAAGCCGCCCTCCCCGTCCACCCAGGCCAGGTAGAGGCGGCCGTCCGTCGGCCCGCCGGAGGTGTCGATGGCCATGGCGCCGCCGCCGAGCCCGAGAAGGGACTTGCCCTCCCATCCGTGGCCGTAGGCATGGAAGGCCGGGCCCGGCCGGGGCTCGGTGAAGGTTCGCCCGCCGTCCGCGGAGACGCTTGTCGCCAGGAAGCCGGAGAGGAGGGGAACGGTGAAGTCCTGGAGGTCGAAGAGCCGAAACGTCAGGATCACGCGCCCGTCCGGCGCCACCGCCAGGTCGCTGACGGTGTTCAGACTCAGCTTGTCCGGGTCGGGTAGGAGGAGCCGCGGGAACGAGAAGGCCGCCCCCGGGCCGTCGGACGTGCTGAGCGCCGCGATGTCCCGGACGATGTGGCCGAACACCGTGACCGGCAGCTTGCCGGCGACGAAAAGGCGGCCCCGGGGCGCTCGGCCGCTCCCGGCGCCGACCCGGATCCACGGGCGGTCCCAGCGGGAGCCGGGGACCACGGTGCGATCCCCCCACGTCAGGCCGCCGTCGGGCGACGCCCAGACCGCCAGCTGGTCACCCACGGTGAGCAGGTAGGCCGTGCCGTCGGGCCCGAAGGTGACCGCCGGGTCGAGGCCGTCGAAGACGGAGCCGCCGGCTTCCTCTCGGGTGCCCCGGCTCCAGCTCCGGCCGCCGTCGGCCGAGGCGTAGGCGGCCACGCCGCCGGCCTCGCCGAACACCATCGAGGCGGCGATCAGACGCCGCGGATTCCGGGGATCGATCGCCAGCACCGACTCGACGTGGCGACTCCCGGGGGCGTCCTTCGAGATCAGGACTCCGGGGCCGGGCGTGATCTCGAGGCCGGTCGGCTCAGGAGTGGGGCCGGCGCCCAGGAGGAAGAGGGTCGCGAGCCCGGCGGCGAAGCAGACCCGTCCCGCGCCGCGGTCCGCTGCACGCAGCACCTTCGGAAGAGAGACGACCTGAGGAACGAGGGGCCGAATCCGGGAGCGCATGCTTCGGGAGCCTAGCAAACCGCTCGATCCGGAGGATCCGCCGATTCCGGGAACGCCTTTTCGGCGGCCGACTCTTCCGGCTGCTAGGAGTCTGCGCGGCAGAAACGCGTAGCCGCGCGCGAGGGTCTTACGGGGTGGATCCAAGGCGCGAGGAGGATGCGATGCGGGGACATCGTAGACGACGAGCAACGCCAGAGACACCCCGTAACCCCCTCGCGCCCTAGGGGTTGCGACGGCGCGCAGCCGTGTACTTCGTTCCCGCTCCTCGACGATGGCTCGGCATCGCCTGCGTCGCGGCGCCTCGTATCCGGCCCCGCGGCGCTCGCAACGCGACTGCTGCGATTTCTGCCGCGCAGACTCCTAGCATCGGCTTCGTGAACTACGACGCGCTTCCGGGCGGAGAGTTGGTCCGCCAGGGGCTTGCCGACCTCGCACGCGGCGACGAAACGGTCCCGGCGCTCCTCGTCTCGATCGGCGCCACGCGCTTGCGCCGCCTCGGTGTCTCCGTGCCCACGCCCGCCCTCTCGGACGCCGAGCATCGGCTCTACCTCCGGCTGGCGGCCGAGGACTCGGACAGCGCCCACTCCCGCTACAACGCCTGGCTGGGCCGCCTCGTGAGCTTCGAGAACGCCGCCGAATGCGTGAGATAGCGAACTCCGAGAGGATCGACCGGTTCTTCCGCGCCCTCGGCGCGAGGGCGAGCACGCCGTCCAGGGTCTACGTAATGGGAGTCGTCACGCTTTCAAAGCCGCCGCGTGCAGGCTGAGGCCCAGCGAACGCACGACCTTGAGGATCGTCCCGAGCTCGGGATTGCCCTCGGCCGAGAGTGCCTTGTAGAGACTCTCGCGTCCGAGACCTGTCTTCCGGGCGATCTCGCTCATCCCCTTGACTCGCGCGATGTCGCCCAGCGCGGCGGCCACGAGCGCGGCGTCTCCTTCTTCGAGCGCCGCCTCCAGATAGGCGACGATGTCCTCTTCGGACTCCAGGTGCTAGGCCGCATCCCATGTGCGAGTCTTCGTGGTCTTCTGTGTCATGACTGCCTCCTCAAAGGCCCTGGGCCAGCTCCTGGGCCTTGGCGATGTCGCTCCTCTTCGTCCTCTTGTCGCCGCCACCGAGCGAGATCACCAGAGCAGCACCCCTCTGAGTGAAGTAGATCCGATAGCCGGGGCCCGGCTGCCGCGCGGCGGGGAGTGGTGCGGCAGAGGTAGGAGCGCCGCGCGGCGGCCGGGCCCCGGCTATGCAGACAGGCGGAAGGCCAGTTCTCGAAAGTGGTACCTCCCCGGTGGCGTCGCCGCCAAGGCCCGGCCTCTACGCCTGGCACATCTCCGGCGGGCGCCGAGGCTGAGCAGATCCGAAGCGATCGCGAGAGGGTGGTTCGGAGCGATGTCGGCAACCACCTCGCTCAAGACGCGGCTGGCACCCCTCACCACCGGCCGGCTCATCTGGAAGACGCATCTCGAGCTTGGAACTTACGGTTGGGTCCAGCCTCAGGGCCGCCTTGGCGGAGGACTCACATTCGCCTCGACCTACTACGGGTTTGACGTCTTCGGGGGAGCAAATTCCGGTTCCTAGATGATGTCTGCCTCCTCATCGTGTCGCTCACTGTGAGTGACGGAGCCGGAACCTCTCGCGCCCTCCTACGCGGGGGGTTCTGCTCTGCTGACGAACACCACCTACCGCGACATGGCCGCCACGGCCGCTGAATCCTGGAAGAGGAGCCGCCGAACCTCGCCCATCTTTAACCAACGGCCCAGAAGCTCCGCTTTCTGCGCCCTGTGCTAAAGTCTTGGACGGTCTAATCGCACCACCTTCTGAGGAAATAGAGGAGGTCCACAGGTGTGCAAGAAAGCGAGAATCGGTGCCGGTCTAGCTCTCCTTCTTCTGCAGGCAGCCGTCCTTCTAGCACAGGAGGGGAGTTCAAGCCTCTCCGGCAGTGTCGTCAGCGCCGATGGCGACCCCCTACCGGGTGTGACCGTTACCCTAGAACCAGGCTGCAATTGCGAGGATTGCGACGACCCCGAGACCTGCACTTGTTGCCCAGACGAGACCGGCGGCGCGCCACAGGTGGTCGTGAGCAATGCTGAAGGGCGCTTCCGCTTCTTGACGCTAACGCCGGGCACCTATTCGGTATCGGCAAGCCTCGAGGGCTTTGAGACGGCCACCTACACAAGCATTCGGGTAGGTCCTGGCCAGGCTGCTAGCCTCGAGATCACGCTCAATCCCCAGGTCAACCGGTAAACCGCGCGGTGAAGGAACCTGAGCTTCACCAAGGACTCGGCAACCCATCTGCCGGTGCCCAGGGCTGGTGGCAATCACCCCTGGCCCTCCTCGTCGCTACTTTTCTCCTTACGGGTGTCGTTGGAACCTGGCTGACGAGCTACTGGTCCAACAGCCAGTGGGAAAACCAACAAGCATACCTGCGCGAGCAGCAAGCACTCAAGGAGCGGTATACGGTCCTAGGCTCTGTGATCCAGGCGATCGCCGCGACCACGGCAGCAGCGAGCGACATCGCCACCATGGGCTACTGGAACTGGGATCTTCACGATCGAAAGCGACAGATCGACGAACGCAGAAAGGAATGGGCTGACAGTAGCCGCTCGTGGCGGATCCAGTCCCGTGTGCTCTTGCAGAGCCTGGCCGTGCACTTTCATGATCCGGCGATCCCCGACCAGTTCACCAAGATCGTCAATGTCCGGCGCCAGCTTGGTCAGAAGGTCCGGGCCTTGCTAGAAACTTACGACGAGAGCAAAGACGACACTTCCCGCGTAGACGAACGACGCAAGCTCGCAGAGAAGATCAACGGCCTCGCCAATGAGATCGACAAGCAAACCCGCGGCCTCGGGACGGCACTGAGGCAAGAGCTTCTGCACGTCGAATAAAACTATTCGCTGGAGGGAGAGAGTTCCGCCGCCACGCACCTCGCCAGAGCCCGTGCTCGAAAAGAACCCGCAGGCATTTGGGCTCGGGTCGGGTCTTCCACCTCGTCCTCTCCCTCTAAGCTCTCGAGTGCGAGCGAGGACGGCTTGCCCGCCCGCACCCCCCTGGATCTTCGGCCTGAGACCCCTGGCAAAACTACCTAACCGGATCTTCCTTTATGATGTAATTGCCAAGTCATTGCTGGAAAGCGACTTAGAAGGTGTTGGCAAGTTGGGCAGTATTCTGGGCAGACTCGTTCGCGACTCGGCGGAGGAGGCGACGGCCCTCGGTGAGCCAGATCCAGGCGGTGGAGACCGCGAGGTTGCGGTCATGGTCCTTGTTCATGCGCCGGGGGCGGTCGTTCCAGGCGTTGGTGTGCTCGATGATCCAGCGCTTGGGGAGGACGACGAATCCGGTCGGAGCGTTGTCCCACAGTGGGATCTGGCCTTCGTGCCATGGCCCGACGTTGCGATTGGCCGGGTGGCGAACGACCTCGACCTGGATCGCGTGATGCTCGCGAAGCTGGTCCGAGGCGCGGCCCGCGTATCCACCATCGACGTAGAGCTTCTTGACCCCGGGCACTTTCTGGAGGGCCAGAGTCACGGCCGGCAGAGCCGCGCCCCGGTCCTGGGTACTGGCCACCGTCTCCAGCACGGCGAGGAGAAGACCGAGGGTGTCGGTCACCAGATGGCGCTTGCGCCCCTTGATTTCCTTGCCCGCGTCGTAGCCCTTGGGACCTCCCTGCGGCGAGGTCTTGACGCTGACACCGGGCGCCGGCTGGAACCCCGGCCCGTCCCTCCACCGGCGCAGGTCTTCCCGCGCATCCGCCTCACCGGTGCCTGGCTCGAGGAGGCCGGCTTCACTCGCGGCCAACGGTTCGAGGTGCGAGTTGAGGACGGGAGGCTGGTACTCCAGACGATCTGACGGAGCCAGCGGCGGGGAGGGGCTCCGGCCGGACCGGAGCTTCTCCCCGCCGCAGCTCGGCCCGAAGTGGGCACTGCAATGCAACGAGGTACAATGCATCCCATGGGCCAGCAAGTTACCGTCCGAATGCCCGAAGACCTGCTGGAGAAGCTGGACCTGCGGGCGGCGCTTCACCGTCGGAGGCGCTCCGAAGTGATCCGCCTAGCCCTCGAGAGATTCCTCGCGGAGCCGGAAAGCGCCTCGGAGCCCCGGCCGATCGACAAGGTGAGGGATCTGATCGGGAGCTACGAGAGCGGCATTCCGGACCTGGGCCAGCGGCATCGCGAGCATCACCTCCGGCGCTTACGGCATGGCCGGTGAGCTGATCCTGGACACGTGTCCCTTGGGGGTCCTGGCGGAGGATCTCGGCACCGACCGAGTCTTCACCCTCGATCGCCAAGACTTCTCGATCTTCCGCCTCCACGGAAGTCGTCCCTTCCGCCTGCTGCCGTAGGGAAGTGCCAGGTTCGCACGATGAGAACGAACCCGGACATCGACCTGGACTCCCTCGCGGCCGCCAAGGCAATCGCGGCGGCGCGGAAGAAGACTCAGCTCACTCGCGAGGAGAGCCCGGCGGGGGAACTAGCAGCTCGAGCTCGCTCAAGAGCGCTGGGAGATCGTTCTTGACAGTCAGCCAGACTTGCCGCAGGTCGGTTCTGCGGTAGTGATGGATGAGCCGGTCGCGCATCCGGATCATCTCCGAGCAAGGGAGCTCGGGATGCTCTGCATGGAAGGCAGGCGATAGCCGCTTCGAGGCCTCCCCGATGATCAGGAGCTGTAGGGTTACGGCGGAGGAGGTCTTCGGGTCCCGGCGAAAGGCCTCGAGGTCCATGCCCTCGATGAAACGGCGCGCTTGACGGGCGGCCGCCACGATGTCGACGACGGCCGCGAGGTCGTCGTCAACGGGCATAGGCCGTCCGGGCCGAGCCCAGGATCTCCCGGCGCACGAGCCAGTTCGGGCTTTCCTCAATCGCTTCACGCGTCACGAGATCGACTCGCCGCCCCAGAAGCTCTTCGAGCTCGATCTCCATCCGGGCGACGTCGAGCAGGGTCCACTCGGCCTCGGGCGCGAAGCGCACCAGCAGATCGACATCGCTACCCGAACCGAAGTCCTCCCTCAATGCCGAGCCGAAGACAGCCAGCTCCTCGACCTTCCATTGCCGGCAAAGCCTTCGGATCCTCTCCGTCGGCCACCGAAGGCGGGCTCTGGGAGCCCTAGGCGCGCTCATGGGCACAGTATACGCGGGAGGCCCCGGACGGAGGCAGCTCGCCGGCCGAGCTTGCCCTGCATCTGATGCTTGATGCTAGACTCGGCCCATGAGAACGACGCTCGACATCGACGAGGACGTCCTCGGCGCAGCCAAAGCACTGGCCTCGGCCCAGAAGAAGACCGCCGGGAAGATCCTGTCCGAGCTCGCTCGCAAGGGACTGCGGCCGCCAGGCGAGGAAGAGGTGGTGCTGAACGGCGTGCCGCTGCTTCCGCCGCGCCCCGGGGCACGACCGGTGACTCCGGAGATCGTGGACCGGCTCTTGGACGAAGTCGCTTGATCGGCCTCCTGGACGTGAACGCCTTGGTGGCGCTCTTCGATCCGGAGCACGTCCATCACCTCCTGGCCCACGAGTGGTTCCGGGCCCACCGCAAGCTCGGCTGGGCGACCTGCCCGCTCACCGAGAACGGCCTGGTGAGAGTCGTCTCCAACCCGAAGTACCCGGGTCGGCGCGCCACGGTCGAGGGCGTCGTCGAGCGTTTGAGGCGCTTCCGCGAGAGCGGTGACCACACGTTCTGGCCGGACTCGGTGTCGCTCCTGGACCCCGGCCGCCTGGACTTCCACCACGTCCAGGGCCATCGCCAGTTGACCGATATCTACTTGCTCGCCCTCGCGGTCGAGCATGGCGGGAGGCTGGTCACCGCCGACCGCACGATCCGGCGTGAGGCGGTGTCGGGTGCCTCCGGCGCCCATCTCGAGATCCTCTCGATCTCCAACTGATTTCGTCAGATCCTCGCTCGCTGCTCCGAAGTCGCCAGCAGGTCCTCCAGGTCCAGGGCGTTCGTCGGCATGACCGGAGCGCCGACCTCGGTTCGCGGCCACTCCTCGCGGGGGCGGTCGCGGTAGAGCTCCAGGCCGGGGCTAACATCCCGGCTAGCGGCCGCGTCGCGCCAGGTGCACTTGAATGTGGGGTGCGCCTCAGGCCGAGAGCCAGTGGTCAATCGACTGCGGGACTGCGTCGCGAGTTCAAGTACCGAGACCCAGCAGCCTGACTGAGCCGCAGCCTCAGTTCTCCAAGATTTCCCGAACCTGCCGCTCCAAAGCAGGAACGTCTTCTTGGACCGTACGCCAGACGACCTCCCAGTTGACCGCCGTGTAATGGTGGATGAGCTTGTCCCGCATGCCTGCCATCGCACGCCACGGGATCTCCGGGTGCCGCCGCCGCTTTTCGCGGGAGACCGCTCGTGTCGCCTCTCCGATGACTTCGATCGCCCGCACGACCGCAAAGCGCGTCTTGTCGTCGTCCATGAACTGGGCCTTCGAGAGCTCGCTCACGAAGCCGCGAGCCTTGTGACAAGCGTCGAGGATGTCCTCGAGGGCTTCCCGGTAGTCGGCTTCCTCTTCCCGGGTGGTCATACTGCGACCGCTTCTTGGCTGACACGCTGCGCGATTCTGGGCTTGAGGGCGTCTTTCATCACCAGATCGACCTTCATCCCCAGGAGGTCGCAGAGGTGGTGCTCGAGCTGGACGAAGCGGAGGAGGCTCGGGGGCTCGCGGAACTCGACCAGCACGTCCAGGTCGCTTCCCGGGGTCTGCTCTCCGCGCACCCAGGAGCCGAAGAGCGCGAGCGAGGTGACTCCGTAGGCGACGGATAGGTCTCCAAGCTGCTCGTGCAGGAGGTCTTGCAGCTTGCCGAGGTCGCTACGCCCTGCCATGGCTCGATCCATTCGTTCCCGGAAGTCTATCGGAGCGGCGGGACTCCTGACTCCGAAGTTGCCAGCAGGTCCTCGAGGTCCAGGGCGTTCGTCGGCATGACCGGAGCGCCGGCCTCGGTTCGCGGCCACTCCTCGCGGGGGCGGTCGCGGTAGAGCTCCAGGCCGTTGCCGTCGGGATCGGCCAGGTAGACGGCCTCGCTCACCCCGTGGTCGGCGGCGCCCTGGAGGGGGACTCCTGCGTCGAGCACCCTCTGGACGGCGTCCGCGAGAGCGCGGCGCGTGGGGTAGCGGATCGCCACGTGGTAGAGGCCGGTCGTTCCCGGCGGGGGCGGCGGGCCGCCGCGGCTCTCCCAGGTGTTGAGGCCGATGTGGTGGTGGTAGCCGCCCGCCGAGACGAAGGCGGCCTGGGGACCGTAGCGCGTCGTGAGCTCGAAGCCGAGGACGCCGCAGTAGAAGGCGAGGGCCCGGTCGAGGTCGGCGACCTTCAGGTGCACGTGGCCGATGTCGGCGCCGGCCGGGATGGTGTAGGGCGGCAGGTCAGGGCTCATCGTTCCCTCCTCCCACGCATCCTATGGCCCCTCTATCCCTTCCGCAGCGCGGCGCTCGGGACTTGCCGCGGCGCGGCTTGCGTTCCTCGCCGAGTCCGCCCATACTCCGAATACAGACCAAGCGTTCGGTTTTTTTATTGGCAGAGAAAGGATCTCTTGTGGCCGCTCGCCTCCGGCAGGAAGCGAAATCGGAAGCCTCGATCGCGGCGGTACTCGACGCCGCCCTGGAGCTCTTCTCCACCCAGGGCTACCGGGCCACCTCACTGCGCCAGATCGCCGAGCGCGCGGGCCTGTCGGTGGGCAACATCTACCACCACTTCCCCAACAAGGACGCCATCTACCAGCGCCTGATCGACCGCTACTGGGAGCGCCTGCTCGACCCCGAGCTCGAGCTCAACAAGCTCTTCGCCGCCGGCCGCTTCCCGGAAGACCTGGAGCGCCTCGCCACCGCCATCGAGCAGGTGGTCGCGGACAACCCCGCCCACATCCTGCTCATCTATGTCGACGTCATCGAGTTCCAGGGCGAGCACATCCGGGCGTTCTACGAGGACATGGCGCGGCGTTTCCAGAAGAGCTACGGCGAGCGCTTCGCCGCGCGCAGCGCCGCCGGCGACTTCGGCGACGCCGATCCCATGGCCGCGGTGATGGTCGCCACCCGCTGGCTCTTTTACTTCTTCACCGTCGAGAAGTGCTTCGGCGTGCCGCTCCACCTGGGCATGACCCCGAAGCAGGCCGTCGACGAGTTCATCCGCCTGCTGCGCTACGGGCTGCTGCCGCGAACCGGCGACGCCACCCCACCGCGAGAGCCGGCACCCCCAAGAGACCCGGAGACGTCCCCCGGGAAGACCGAGGCCACGCCGCGGGCGCGGCCACAACGAGGAGACAAGTCATGACCCGAAGCACATCACCTCGCCCGCAGGCGGGGAGCTCGCTCGTCCGTCGAGCCCTGCTCCTCGCGCTGGCCGCGAGCCTCGGCCTGGCGCTGCTGCCCGCCGCGGCACAGCAGGCCGACGGCTCCCAGAGTCAGGACCAGGCCGACCAGGCGAAGAAGCCTTCCGACCAGAAGGACCAGGACGCGAAGGCCGAGAAGAAGGACAAGACCCCCCAGGTCGGCGAGACCATCGTGGTCACCGCCCGCAAGCGCCAGGAGGACGTCCAGAAGGTGCCGGTGGCGGTCACCGTGCAGACCGGCGAGAAGCTGGAGGAGGCCGGCGCGCAGGACATCTCGCAGCTCCAGGAGGACGTGCCCAACCTGTCGATCTACGCCGGGCGCAACCAGTCCACCACCCTCACCGTGTTCCTCCGGGGCATCGGCCAGGCCGACCCGCTCTGGGGCGTGGACCCCGGCGTCGGCCTCTACTTCGACGACGTCTACATCGCCCGCCCCCAGGGGGCGCTTCTCGACGTCTTCGACGTGCAGCGGATCGAGGTGCTGCGCGGCCCCCAGGGAACCCTCTACGGCAAGAACACCATCGGCGGCGCCATCCGCTACGTGAGCAAGCCGCTGACCGACGAGACCACGGGCAAGATCGCCATCACGCCCGGGAGCTACAGCAACCAGGACGTGACCGCGAGCTTCGGCGGCGCCCTGGTGCCCGGTAAGCTCCGCGCCCGGATCGCCCTGGCCTCGCTGAAGCACGGCGGCTACGGCACCAACCTGTTCACCGGCAAGGAGGTCTCCAACAAGGACACCCAGGCCGGCCGGATCGCCCTGGACTGGCTGCCCACCGACAACCTGACCTTCCACTTCAGCTACGACAAGACGCGGGACGACTCCCAGCCCAAGGGCCTCACCCGGCTCAAGGCCAACCCGTTCTGCCCGCTCTTCCTGGGCAAGCCCTGCCCGCCGCTCAACCACATCTTCGATACGCAGAGCGGCCTGGCCCCCTTGAACGGCACGGACTCGAGCGGCGAGGCCATGAACGTCGAGTGGCGCGCCAACCCCGCCTGGACCTTCAAGTCGATCACCGCCTACCGCGAGTCGAATTCGGAGAACAACATCGACTTCGACACCACGCCGGCCCCGATCACCGACGTGTCGGCGACCTACTACGACCACCAGACCACCCAGGAGTTCCAGGCCCTCTATGACAACGGCGGCGCCCTGAACGGCGTCCTCGGCGCCTACTACTTCAACGGCACGGCCGGCGGCACGGTGCTCAACAACTTCCTGAACCTGCTGTTCGGGAGCACGGCGGGGAGCGTGAAGACCGAGTCCTACGCCCTCTTCGGCGAGGGCAACTACCACCTGACGCCCAAGCTCACGCTGAATCTCGGCATCCGTGGAACGAGTGAGAAGAAGCGCGGCATCGCCCTCAACCAGGGCTTCACGGACGCCACCTTCACCACCGTCAACGCGGTCACCTCCGACTTCAACAAGGAGAAGACCTTCAACTCGGTGGCGCCGAAGATCGGCCTCGACTACCAGTTCACGCCCGACGTCATGGGCTACGTCAGCGGCACCCGCGGCTTCAAGAGCGGCGGCTACAACGTGCGCGCCCAGGAGACGATCTTCCCGGACTCGGCCAAGCCGTTCAAGGACGAGGTCCTGACCGTGGGCGAAGTAGGCGTCAAGTCGCTGGTGGCTAGCCACACCCTGCGCCTCAACGTCGCCGCCTTCTACGGCGACTACACCGACATCCAGGTGTCGACCTTCACCGCCTACGACTCCAACGGCGACGGCGTGGACGACGCCTTCTTCGGCAACTTCCTCAACGCCGGCGACGCCACCATCAAGGGCGTCGAAACCGAATGGGACTGGGCGCCCCAGGCGGTGGACTGGTTCGGCATCTCGGGCAACGTGAGCTACCTGGACGCCAAGCCCACTAAGTTCCTGGACCTGAACCACGACGGTTTCGTGGACACCCAGGTGATCACCAACGCGCCGAAGTTCACCGGCACGCTGCGGCTGAACTTCGACCACACGCTCTGGGGCGGCCTGCTGACCGCCAGCGCCGGCGTCGCCCACCGGGACGAGTCGACCCTCACCAACGAGGGCGGCCCGGACCCGAGCAACCCGACGAAGCCTCTCGAGCCCATCGTCCAGCCGTCCTACGAGACCTACGACGCGTACATCAACTGGCTGTCGCCCGACGCCAAGTGGCGCTTCGGGGTGGTGGGGCGGAACCTCTCCAACGAGGCCTTCCTCACCAACGGCTACAACATTCCGGTGCTGGGCATCCTCCAGGGCTCGTACGGCGAGCCCCGCACGGTGCTGACCACCCTCGAGTACAGGTTCTGACGCCATGATCGAGACCGGCCTTGAAGGCAAGGTCGTCGTGGTGACCGGCGCGGCCGCAGGAATCGGCCGCGCCGTCGCCCGGCGCTTCGCCCGGGAGGGGGCGCGCGTCGCCGCCTGGGACGTGACGGAGGTCCCGGACCTCGTTTCCGAGCTGGAGCAGCTCGGGGGCGAGGCGCTCGTCGCCCGCGTCGACGTCACCGACCGCGCCGCCGTCGAGAAGGGGACCGAGGAGGTGGTGGCGCGCTGGGGGCGTTACGACGTGCTGGTCAACAACGCCGGCATCGTGCGCGACGCCCAGCTCGTCAAGTGGAAGGAGGGCGAGGTGCTCTCCATCATGGAGGACGCCGCCTTCGACGCCGTCGTGGCGGTCAACTTCAAGGGGCTGTTCCTCACCGCCCGCGCCGCCGTGCCCCACATGATCCGGGGCGGCGGCGGGGCGATCCTGAACGCCTCCTCGGTGGTGGGCCTCTACGGCAACTTCGGCCAGACCAACTACGCCGGGACCAAGGGCGCGGTCATCGCCATGACCCGCACCTGGGCGCGGGAGCTCGGGCGCTACGGCATTCGGGTCAACGCCGTGGCGCCCGGCTTCGTGGCGACGGAGATCCTCTCGGCCATGCCCCAGAAGGTGCTCGACGGGGTGACCTCCCACACGCCGCTGGGGCGCATGGGTCGGCCCGAGGAGATCGCCGAGGCCTACCTCTGGCTCGCCTCGGACGCCGCGTCGTTCGTGCACGGCACCGTGCTCTCCATCGACGGCGGGCTGGTGCCCGGCACGTGAACGCGGGGAGCCTGTAACGCATAGCATCGGGGGCCGGGCGCCAGTGCCGGCGCCCGCCTCCCGGAGAGATCGACCGCCATGGACCGTTACGCCCAGATCATTTCTACCGGCCGCTACCTGCCCGAGATCGAGGTCTCGAACGACGCGCTCCGCGAGCGCTTCGCCCACTTGGACGACGTCGTCGACAAGCTGGAGGCCTCCTCGGGCATCCGCAAGCGCTGGTACGCCCCCGAGGACTGGGCGGCCTCGGACCTCGCCGTGCGCGCCGCCCGCCAGGCCCTCGAACGGGCCGGCCGGAAGCCCGAGGACGTGGACCTCCTCATCGTGGGCACCGACTCGCCCGACTTCCTGACCCCGGCCACCTCGGTGGTGGTGCAGGACAAGCTGGGCGCCAAGGACGCCGGCACCTTCGACATCGGCTGCGCCTGCGCCTCGTTCCCCACCGGCCTCGCCACCGCCGCCGGCTGGATCGCCGCCAACCCGTCGATCCGGACCGTCCTGGTGGTGGGCGTCTACATGATGCACAAGCTCGCGGACCCGAACGACCCGATGATCTTCTTCTACGGCGACGGCGCCGGGGCGGCCCTTCTGGAGCCCGCCGCAGAGCCCGGGTTCGTGGCCGCCGCCGCCCAGGCCGACGGCTCCTACCACCGCTTCTGGGGGATCTACGCGGGGGCGACGGCCGAGCCGGCGACCGAGGAGGCGGTGCGCGAGGGACGGACGAAGGTGCGCCTCCTCGAGCGCTACCCGCCCGAGGTCAACCACGAGGGCTGGCCGCGCCTGGTGCGGATGCTGGCCGAGAACGGCGGCTTCGAGCTCGGGGACATCGACCAGGCGATCTTCACCCAGGTCCGGAAGCCCTCCATCGAGCTGGTGATGGACGAGCTGGGCCTACCCCACGAGCGCGCCCACACCATCATGGAGGAGTGGGGCTATACCGGCTCGGCCTGCCTGGGCATGGCCTTCGACGACGCGGTCGTCCGTGGGAAGGTCCACCCCGGCGACCTGGTGGTCTTCGTCGGCTCGGGCGTGGGCTACAACCAGGCCGGCGCCGCCTTCCGGGTGGGGGAGCTGCCCCGGTGATCCCAGCCGACGTCCTGGGCGAGCGGGCGCGCCTCACCCCCGACGCCCCGGCCCTGGTGGTGGTCGATCCGCCGCTCCGCCTCTCCTACCGCGAGCTCGACGAGCGGGCCGTGCGCTGCGCCCTCGCCTGGCGCGGCCTCGGCCTCGAGCCCGGCGACCGGGTGGCGATCCTCGCCCACAACCGGGTCGAGTACCTGGACGCTTTCTTCGCTGCCGGCAAGACGGGGACGATCCTGGTGACCCTGGGCACGCGCCTGACGGCCGCGGAGCTGGCGCCCATCCTCGAGGACTCGGGCGCCCGGGCGGTGCTTTACGACGGCGAGCTCGCCGACCGGGTGGAGGCGCTCCGGAACGGAGCCGCGGCCGCCGCCGTCGAGCGCTGGGTGGCCCTCGACGGGCCCCGCTCGAGTGAATCGCCCGGCGATCCGGCCTACGCCGACCTCGTGGCCGCCGTGGACCCGGCGCTCTTCGAGCCCACCCGGTGCGCGCCCGAGGACGTCTACTGCCTGCTCTACACCTCCGGCACCACGGGCCGACCGAAGGGGGTGATGATCCCCCACCGCCAGATCGCCTGGAACGGCTACAACACCGTCTGCTGCTGGCAGCTCCGCGCGGACGACGTCTCGTCCATCTTCACCCCCCTCTACCACGCCGGCGGCCTGATGGCCTTCCTGGGGCCGATCTTCACCATCGGGGGGACCGTGGTTCTCCACCGGGGCTTCGACGCCGCCGAGATCTGGCGCACCGTCGAGGCCGAGGGCGTCACGGTCGTGCTCGGCGTGCCGACGATCTGGAAGCTCCTCGCCGAGGCGCCGGAGCTCGAGACCTCGGACCTCTCGTCTCTCCGCTGCCTCTACTCCGGCGGCGCCCCGCTTCCCACCTGGATCGCCGAGATCTACCAGCGCCGGGGCCTCACCTTCAAGCAGGGCTACGGCATGACCGAGGTGGGGGTGAACTGCTTCTCCATGACGGTGGAGGAGTCGGTCGCCAAGCTCGGCTCGATCGGCAAGCCCATGATGCACACCGAGGTGCGCTTGGTCGACTTCGACGGGGGCGAGGCGCGGGACGTGGCGACGGGCGAGGTGGGGGAGATGTGGTTCCGCGGACCTCACGTCTCCCTCGGCTACTGGCACCGGCCGGAGGCCACGGCCGCGAGTTACCTCGAGGACGGCTGGTTCCGGTCCGGCGACCTGGCGCGACGCGACGAAGACGGCTTCTTCTACATCGCCGGCCGCGCCAAGGACATGATCATCAGCGGCGGGGTGAACATCTACCCGGCCGAGATCGAGGCGGTCCTCCTCCAGCACCCCGGAGTGCGCGACGCCGCGGTGGTGGGCATCGACCACCCGACCTGGGGCGAAGTGGGCGTCGCCTTCGTGGTGCCTCTGGCCCAGGGGAGCGCCGACGCCGAGTCTCTGGTCGGCTTCCTGGGCGAGCGCCTGGCGCGCTTCAAGCTGCCCAAGGAGATCGTCTACCGCCAGGAGCTCCCGCGGACCGCCTACGGCAAGGTCGTCAAGGGCGAGCTCCGGAAGGGCTACCTGGAGGAGATCGGACGATGAGCACGACCGGCGCAAAGCTCGCCCCCCTCGCGCACCAGGTCTCGGGCCCCCCCTCCGGCGAGGCGCCGCCCGTGGTGCTCCTCAACGGCGGGATGATGACCTTCGCCTCCTGGGAGAGCGTCGCCGAGCGGCTGCGTGCGCGCTACCGGGTGCTGGGCTTCGACTTCCGGGGCCAGCTCCTCTCCCCCGGGGACGCGCCCCTCGACCTCGCCGCCCACGCCGCGGACGTGGCCGAGCTGCTGGACCAGGTGGGCTGGGAGTCGGCGCACCTGGTGGGCACCTCCTTCGGCGCCGAGGTGGCCCTGGAGCTCGCCGCCGCGCGGCCCGCGCGGGCGCGCTCGCTGGTGGCGATCACCGCCATGGACCGCTCGGCGCCGGGCCTCAAAGAGGGGAGCGAGACGATGCGCGCGCTGCTGGCGGAGCTGGATACGCCGACCGCCGGCGACGCCCGAGAGCGCTTCTGGGACGTGATGGTGGAGGGGGTCTACTCCGCCGCCTTCCGGGCGCGCGAGGCGGCCACGCTCGCCGCCCGGCGCGCCCAGCTCGCCCTCCTGCCGGCGGCCTGGTTCCGGGGGGTCGACCGCCTCATCGAGGCGGTGGAGGACTTCGACCTGACCGACCGCCTCGCCGCCGTCCGCTGCCCGGCCCTGGTGGTCTCGGCGGCCGACGACCAGGTGATGGACCCCGAGCGCTCGGCGGCCCTCGCCCGCGCCCTCGGCGCCGAAACCGCCGTTCACCCCACCTCCGGCCACGGCCTGGTGGCCGAGGACCCGGAGTGGCTGGCCGGGGTGGTCCTCGACTTCCTCGACCGCCAGGAGGGCATCTCGACATGAAACCGATCTACCTCGCCGCCTACCACCAGTCGCCTTTCGGCAAGCTGGGCGCGATCACCGTCCCCGAGATGATCGAGGCCGCCGTCCTCGGCGCCTGCGGCGAGATCGGCGTCCCGGCCTCCCAGGTCGACGTCGCCTCGGTCGCCGCCGCCTGCGGCTTCACCCTCAACCGCCAGGGCCTCCTCGCCGGACTGGTCGCCTCGGTGCCCGGCCTCGAGGGCAAGCCCATCGAGGCGGTGGAGAACGCCTGCGCGTCGGGCGGTCAGGCGGTCCTCTCCGTGGCCTGGAAGCTGGCCCTCGGCCTCGGCGAGGTGGGCCTCGCGGTGGGCTACGAGAAGATGCGCGGCGACGACGGCAAGGTCGACGGCGCCCGAGTCGGCGAAGTGTTGGGCTACTTCTCGCACCCGGACGAGCGGGCCGGCAAGACCTACGTCTTCCCGCACCTCTTCGCCGAGGTCATGGCGGAGTACATGGAGACCTGGGGCGTCGGCGAGGAGGATCTGGCGCGGATCGCGGTGGCCGAGTACGCCAACGCCCGCCACAACCCCGACGCCCAGATGCGCAGCGTCGAGCTGACCCTGGAGCAGGCGATGACCCTGACCGGGCCGAACCGCTACATCGCCGACGGGCTGCCCCTCAAGACCTACGACTCCTCCCAGATCACCGACGGCTACGCGGCCCTCATCCTGGCGACCGAGGAGGGGCTGGCTCGCCTCGGCGTGGCGCGGGCCGACGCGGTGCGCCTCGCCGGGTGGGGACAGGCCACCGATCCCCTCGAGAAGGCGGGCCGCGACGTGCTGCGCCCCGCGGGGGCCTACGCCGCCATGGGCCGGGCCTACGCCATGGCGGGCGTCTCCCCGGCCGACGTCGACGTGGCCGAGGTGCACGACTGCTTCACCGTGATGGGCGCCATGGCCGTCGAGGTGCTCGGCCTGGCCGAAGCAGGCTTCGGCGCCCGGTACTGGGGCGAGGGGCGCGCCGCCGTCGACGGCGAGTGCGCCATCAACACCTCGGGCGGCCTGATCGCCAAGGGGCACCCCATCGGCGCCACCGGCGTCGCCATGCTCGGCTGGGGTTTCCGCCAGCTCACCGGGCGGGCGCCCGCGCCTCTGCAACGTCAAGACGCCCGCGTCGCCGCCACCTTCAACATCGGCGGGCCGATCTGCGCCTCGGTCTGCACCGTCCTGACCCGGAGCTAGGAGCCCATGGCCGAGGTGACCCCCCTGGCGAGCGGCTTCCTGCCCGAGCCCCTGGCGCCGGAGCACCGGATCTGGTGGGAGCTCCACGGCACCGGCGGGCGCGAGGTCGTCTGCCTGCTGAACGGCCTCGCCATGCACACCAAGGCCTGGTACCCGTTCCTCCCGGATCTCGAGGGCTACGACGTCCTGCTCTACGACTACCTGGGCCAGGGCACCTCCTCGAGCCCGGACCAGGCCGTGACGATCCCCCGCCTGGCCGGCGAGCTGGCGGCGATCCTCGACCACCTGGAGGTCCAGCGCGTCCACGTCATGGGGGTCTCCTACGGCGGCTTCGTCGCCCTCGATTTCGCCCGCCTCCACCCGGAGCGCCTCGAGACCCTCACCCTCTCGGGAATCCTCCTCTCGCGCGAGCGCGTCTTCGAGCTCTACCAGGAGATGTCGCTCCGCTTTTACGCCGGGGGCCGGGAGCTCTTCCCCCTCTACACCCACTACCTCTACGAGAAGATCTTCGGCGAGCGCTTCCTCCGCTCGGTGGAGCCGGCGGCCCTCGAGGCCATGCGCCAGCGCTTCGAGGCGCGCTACGTCGACCGCATCCACAGCCTGGTGCGCCTGACCGAGGCCCAGAACCCCTTCTTCGAGAACCTCGACAGCCGCCTCCCAGAGTACCGGGCGGTCACCGCGCCCACCCTCATCCTGGCCGGCGAGCAGGACCGTTGCATCCCCCTCTGGGCCCAGGAGACGCTCGCCGAGGTGTTTCCGAACAGCCGCTACGAGCTCGTTCCCGAGGCGGGCCACGTGGTCTACCTCGAGCGCCGCGACCTCTTCTTTCCGCGCCTCAGGCGGTTCATGGCCGCCCGCGACCCCCACCGCCCGTAGGGAGTGACCCGATGATCGTCTCCTGGAGCCTCTTCGCCCTCTACGTCGTCGGCACCCTCTGGCTCGCCCGCCTCGGCCAGAAGCGCACGACGAGCTTCGAGAGCTACGCCGTGGGCGACCGGGCCATGCACCCGTTCGTGGCCGGCATGGCCCTCGCCGCCAGCATGACCTCCACCGCCACCCTGGTGATCAACCCGGGGATCGTCTACGCCTACGGGGTCTCGGCGGTCCTGGGCTACGGCGTGGCGGCGGGGCTCGGGCTGACGTTCGGCATCATCCTCTTCTCGAAGGCGTTTCGGCGCCGCGGCGGCGAGGCGGGCCTCCTCACCGTGCCCCAGTGGATCGGCCGGCGCTGGGCCGACGAGCGGCTGACCCTCTTCTACGCCCTGGTCAACCTGTTCCTGGTAGCCATGGTGGTGCTCATCTGCTACGCCATGGCCGGGCTCCTGCTGGCCACCCTCGGCCTCGACAAGCTGGTGCCGGGATGGGGGTTCGAGGTGGCCCTGGCCGGGCTCGTGATCTTCGTCTTCGCCTACGTCTTCGTGGGCGGCACCTTCGCCCACGCCTACACCAACACGTTCCAGGGGGTCTTGATGCTGGGGGTGGCGGTGCTGCTGGTGGGCTCGGGCGTCCACCTCTTCGACGGCCATCTCCTGGAGCGCCTGGCGGCGATCGACCCGAACCTGGCGACGGTGGTGAACCCGGGGAGCCTGCTCTTCCGGAACCTGTTCGAGGTCTTCGGCGCCAACGCCCTGATCGGCGTGGCGCTGGCACTCCAGCCCCACTTCCTGATCAAGGCGCTCTACGTCAAAGACGACCGGGACGTGAACCGCTACCTGGCGCTGGCGGTGGGCTGCGGAGCCCTGTTCACGACGGTGCTGCTGTGCGGCCTCTACGCCCGGATCGAGCACTCGGCGGACGTCGCCGCCTTCATGGCCCGCACCCACTTAGGGATCGACGGCGTCATGCCGGCCTACATCGTCTCGACCTTCCCGCCGGTGGTCCAGAGCCTGGTCTCGGTAGCGATCCTGGCGGCCGGCATGTCCACCCTGGACGGCATCCTGGTGGCCCTCTCGGCCATCGTCGCCAACGACGTGGTGCTGGTGATCCGGCGCCTCCGCGGCCATGCCGGCGACGGCGACTCGGCCTTCGCCTTCCGGGTCGGCCGCTGGACGCTCCTCGGCCTGGGCGGCGTCTCCTTCGCGCTCGCCCTCGTCCAGCACCACACGACCAAGCTCTCGATCGCCATCTTCGCCCAGGAGGGGGTCTACGCCCTGCTGGTGGCGACCTTCGTGCCGCTGCTCTTCGGCCTCTTCGGCCGCGGGCTGAGCAAGAAGGCGGTGGTCACCGCCTCCCTGGTGGCCCTGGCGGTGCACTTCGGCTTCCGCTACGGCGGCTGGACCCTCCTCACCGCGGCCGACGGCACGAACCCCGGCCTCACCGCCGCCTACGCCCTCATCGCCAGCACCGCCGTGGCCCTGGCCTGGCGCGCCCTCGGCGCGCGGGCGCCTCTCAGCCGGACGGGTGACGTCAGGTAACGCCTGGCGGCCGCGTTCACCGGCAAGACCTCTCGATCGCCCTGGCTTCCGCACTTATCCCTGTTGTTTGCGGAACGCCATCCGCAGATTCCAGGGATGGAACCGATAGACCCGACTTCCGAAGAGTGACGAGGCCCGGCCACCCAACGGGGTCGTGATGGGGCGATGGGGCCGGGAACTCGGCGTGACGCCCCAGGCCCGTTGCGCCGCGCCTACCCTTCGTCGTCGGGCTCCGGGCTCCCGACCTCCGCCCGGATCTCGGCCACCAGCCGCCGGAGGTCCTTGGCCCAACCGATGGCCGCGCCACCAGGTGCGTGTCGTCGGCCAGCTCCGCGACCTCTTCGAGGAGCTCGCCACGTGCTCGAGGTCGGCGGCGGCGGCGTGGGCCTCGCCGTGGAAGAGTGACCACCCGTGGGTGGCGCCCCAGTAGAGGGTCTCGGCGGCCATGGAGTACAGGAGGTCGCCGAAGCGGCGGAGGGTCTCGATGTGCTCGGGGTTCCGGAAGCGCCAGAGGATGGTCTCCCGGAAGACCGGTTCGAGGCGGGGCTCGCTCGCCGGATGGGTAGGCCCGGCAGATCCGGCGGCGCTCATCGCCCCGCCTCCCGCAGGAGCTCCATCAGGATGCGACCGCTGCGCCGGAGGGTCTCGTCGGGCACCGAGAGGAGGTAGTGGGCGAAGGCGAGGGGCCGGACCCGGAGGTCGGCGAGGCCGGTCAGGTGGAGCGGGAGGGTGTCGCCCTGGTAGCTGGACGTCCCCACCGGCCGGCCGTGCCACAGCAGATAGAGGCGCCGGTCGGCGTCTTCCTGGAAGCGGAAGGAGGCCGGCCGCTCGGCGATGGCGAGGGCCGCCGCGGCGAGGAAGGCGAGGTCGGGTGCCAGAAGGGTGAGGCGGGGCTGGCGCTCTCCGGCGGCGAGGCAGGCCCAGCGGGGCGTGTCGCCGGCGCCGTAGAGGGGGGTCACGCGCCAGGGGCCGGAGAGGTCGGCCTCGGGGGTGGCGGGAGCGGGCTCGCGCCGCGCGACTTCGGCGAGGAAGTCGAGGGAGAAGGCGTTGGGGGAAGGGGTTGTGGTGGATTCGCCGCCACCGGGGGCACCGGCGCGGGCGGACAACGGGTTACACTTCGGATCAAGCTGGCTCATGGACCTAGGCTCCATGTGTTGGCCAGGGCGCGGCATGGGCTCCAACCCCTGCCGTGCCCGCCTTGGGTTCGAAGAGCGATCCGGCAGCCTCCAACCAGCCACCCGGACCGCAGGTGAAGCGGACGTAGCGTTCCGAGATTGTCTCCCTGTCCCTGCCCTCCTCTCTCCAGTTCGTCGGCAGAAGATACGCTACACTACCGCCCAGCAGAAATCAAGCGATCCCTCCAACTTGTCGTCTCGACCGGAGGCTCGCGCCCAGCGATCCCCTCCTTCTTGTCATTCCGACCGGAGGGTCAGGCGAAGCCTGATCCGTAGTGGAGGAATCTGGGGGCAGGCGGCTGGGCGTGGGGGGGGCGCCTCCGCCGAGGGGCGGGCCGGGGGTCGTTCGCTGGGGAACGGCGCGCGCTTCTCGTACTTGGGCCGTAGGCGCGCGCCTCGGCTTCACCCCGGCCCGGCGCGCTCTCGGACTCCCACCGCCCAAGCGCCGCCGAGGTTCAGACGTCCCCTGCGAACGACCCCCGGTCCGCGCGCAGCTTAGAGAGCCATCGCTGGCTCCGTCCTCGCCAAGGACCGGAAGCTCCGAAATTTACGCGAATCGCCACAGCCGGGGCTTCGGAAATTTCCGAGTACGGAAAGCGATGCCGGATGGGGCGCCATCCGCGGCAGCCCAGCCGCCGCGTAAGCAATCCGGAGTGCGTGTCCGCGAGCGCCTGACGCTGCGGACTCCGCAACCTTGACGGCCCTGCGGTATCGGCCTAAACTACTGCTCAACCAAAGCATGTGCCTAGAGTCGAAGTCTGGGGAGAGCCGCAATTAGGTTGCTCCCCTGAGTGGAACGGAATAGCTGAGACGCCACATGCAAGATGGTTTGGCGCCCTTGGTGCAAAGATGACCAGACCCAATAGCGAAGAGGAGATCCAGAAGCGGTGTATAGAGGGCATGGGCCTTGAGCTTGGAGAGCTGTATTTCCTCCTCTGGAGGGAACTCGTATTACTT
This sequence comes from uncultured Acidobacteriota bacterium, assembly GCA_963739795.1. GTDB lineage: Bacteria > Acidobacteriota > Thermoanaerobaculia > Multivoradales > DATKCC01 > CAVUBL01. The sequence continues at coordinate 360,053 of CAVUBL010000007.1, forward strand.
CAGGTGAATTGGCAGAAGTACCGGAGTATGTTCGCGTCTGGAAAGAGTAGCATCGACCTCATGAACGCGACTGCACCCCGGTTCTTTAGGGACTTGGAGACTTCACTTTGGCACGCGGCGCTCCTGCACCTCTGTCGCCTGACCGACCCGCCCAAGTCTGCGGGGGCTCCGAACCTTACAGTGATGCAGCTTCCACTCGCCGTAGAAAGCGATGGAGGATTGGCGCAGACCGTTGGGGAGCTTGCCACGCTGGCAAGGAAGAGGACTAGTTTCGCCCGAGCGTGGCGAAACAAGCTCCTTGCCCATCGAGACCTTGACCGAGCAAAGGCACCTGGGGTAAACCCTCTGCCGACGGCCAGCCGCGACCGGGTCGAAGCTGCGCTTAGCGCACTGAGAGCCGTCTTAAATCATGTGGAGCATCACTATCACGAGACTCAGGTGGCCTACGATCATGTTGTAATGGGCCCTGGTGGCGTCTCGTCGCTGTTCCACTATCTGCGGCTCGGCCGCGAGGCTGAGGCTGGAGGGAAGGCTCGGCCCAAGCGCGTCTAGCTGATGGAGACGCCACGCCCAACCTGCTCGTGGAACGGACGGCTGCCGCCACCGCTCACCCGCAACAACGTTGAAGGAGCAATGATATGCTGTACAGGCTTCCGCCACACACGAAGACGGGAACGAGTATCCAGGGTTGAGCCATGATCTACGACGAGCTTCAGTAGCCTCCTGAGTTCCAGACGGGTAAAGCAATGTTGCGACGGTACCTCGCATTCGACCTTGAGACGGCAAAAGTGCTCCCACCAGAGGTCACTGATCTCCTGAGGCACCGTCCGCTCGGCATCGCCTGCGCCGCGGCAGTAAAATCTGACGGCGGTGAGCCAATTACATGGTTCGGGGCAGGGGCGGCACCAGCTTCTCGGCTGAGTCGGCAGGAAGCCGCGAGCCTGGTGGACGACCTAATGGCACTTGTTCGCAACGGCTACACGCTACTCTCGTGGAACGGGCTCTCTTTCGACTTTAACGTGCTCTCCGAGGAGTCTGGACTTCTGGAGGAGTGCGCCGAGCTGGCGCTGAATCATGTGGACATGATGTTTCATGCTGTATGTACACTTGGCCACTATGTAAGCTTGCAGAAGGCCGCAGAGGGTCTGGGGATTCCCGGAAAGCCGGCTGGCATGAGCGGTTCGGAAGCGCCGTCACGGTGGGCGGATGGGTGCCATGAGGAGGTGCTCGCGTACAACGTCCAAGATGTGCGCCTTGCGTTGGAGATCGCTCAGGCATGCGAAAGGCGCCACGAACTCGTCTGGATCACTCGCAGGGGAACGCTGGGGAGAATGCCTCTATCCGATGGCTGGCTCACTGTTCAAGAGTGTCTGGATCTTTTCTTGCCTGACACATCTTGGATGTCAGACCCGCCAACGCGAGAAGATTTCTTTTCATGGGCGGTGAGCGCTGGAAACCCAGGCACGGGAATTGGAGCTCAGGAGCGCATCAGGAGCTCTTCACATCAGGGGAGCCCTGGCTCTCGCCAAACTGGGCCAGCCGAAGCCAGCAAGACGTCGGTAGTGTTTTCTCTTGACGAAGAAGGGAAAATCGTGGCGGCGTGGGGCGATGGGAGACCGCTTGATGCGGAGGACCGTCGTCTCGCGATCGCCGAGAATAGGGGCAAGGTCGAACAGTGGCTGAGCGCAGAGGTCCGGGAGGCCAACGAGCTCTCGACGCGGCTGGGGCGGATCCACTTGAACACGCCGCCACCTGTCTATCGGTCGCAGTTCGAAGAGGATACCTTTCCGAAGAGGCGCCCAGAGAAGCCCGAGCTCGTGACTTTTCAGGAGTCCGAGCCGACGGCACCAGCAGCGCTTCAGGCGGGAATTCTAGACAAGATGGTCCCGGGTCGGGCGAGACGAAAGGAAGCCAGGAACACGGAAGCTCTAGCTCAATTCAAGGCGGAGCTGTCTGCGTGGAGGCGGGGAAAGAAGATCCACGAGGAGAGACAGTCCGAGAAGCTGCAGCGATTTGAGGCCGACCTTGAACAATGGGAGAGGGAAGGATCAGAGTTCGCGGCCCGAGCGCGCGAGGAAGTGGCCCGTCAAGAGGAGCGTCTCAGAACAGATACAGACTTGATGGTTGAGGTCTTTCAGTCAAAACTCACGAGCTTGGAGTGGCCACTGGAGACAAATGTGAGCTTCGAGCTCCGAGCAGACGGTGCTCTCCTCATGCTGGATGTCGATCTGCCGAAGGTCGAGGATTTCCCAACGTCCAAGGCCAGCCTGGCCGCCAACAAGAGGCGCGTCCTCAAGAGAAGAAGGAGTCCGGCAGAGGTACGACGAGAATATGCTTCTCACGTACACGGCATCGGGTTGTGCCTGCTCGGCGAGGCGTTTTCCTCGCTACCGACTGTGAAGACGATCGTAGTCGCAGCTTACTCTAAACGGTTGGATCGTGCGACCGGCAGGTCAGCTGATGAATACCTGTACAGCGTCAAGGTAGATCGCGACTCCTTTGGTGCGATCGACTTCAAGTCCCTGGCGAAGGTCGACCCAGTCGAGGCACTCGGAGCGTTCGAGATCCGAAGGAAGATGTCGAAAACCGGACTATTCAAACCAGTAGAGCCGTTCAGCTTGCAAGAGCTGGAGCAAGAGCGGGAAGCAGAGGGCTCCTCGCCCTCCTGCCTTTGACGCGGACGCGTTTTCCGGGGAAAGGGGGAAAGGTGCCGGCTAGTTTGCCACCCCATGAGTGCCGCCCACCTGTTGAGTACCTCCGAACGGGAGGGGCGGGGCCGGGGCGTCCGCCTGGAGGTGTCAACGCCCGCGCAGCTAGCATGAACGGTTGAAGGGCTCGGGCGGTGCCGCGCGGCGGCGTTGTCAGGCGAGGGCTATGGCCGCAGTCCTTCCGATCCCGAGCCGGGCCGGAGGGCGGACGCCCCGGCTCCGCCCCGGCGGCCTCGGCACGACCTTCGCGGGGCCGAGTCGTCTCGGTGTGCAAAGGGCTGCCGTCAGGCGAGGGCTCCGTCGGGAGTCCTACCATCCCGAGCCGAGCCGGAGGGCGGACGCCCCGGCCCAGCCCCGCCGCTCTCGGTACTGCCGTCCCAACTAGGTTGACACATTGTCTTATAGGGAGTGGCCTGTCTCCATGGCACTCCGGAAGACCATCACCATGACCGTGTCCCTGACTCCCGAGCTCGAGGTATTCGTCGCTTCACGGGTCGAGTCGGGCAAGTTCTTGTCTGCCAGCGAAGTGGTCCGCGAGGGCCTCCGCTTGCTCGAGGAGCGCGAGGAGCGTCGAGACGCCGAGCTCGCCCGGCTTCGGAGACGCATCCAGGTCGGTCTCGATCAGGCGTGCGCAGGAGAGCTCGTGGATGGCGAGCAAACCTTCACGGACCTCGAACGGAGAGCTGCGGCTTCGAAACTCGAGGAATGAGCCGCTTCGTCCTGACCCCCGCCGCGCGGGCGGACATCGGCGAGATCTTCACCTTCATCTTCCTCGACAGCCCGGAGGCAGCCGCCCGCGTCCTCTCCGCGCTTCGCAGTGCCATGAGGCGGCTCGCCGCCAACCCCAATCTCGGCCACCTCCGCCAGGACCTGGCAGACGAGCCTCTCCGCTTCTGGCAGGTCTATTCCTACCTCGTCATCTACCGGCCCCGGGCGGAGCCCCTGCCGGGGGAAGGAGTGCCTGGCCCACAGAGGCCCCGAGACCACCGGGGTGTCGGGCAACCCGTCGCCGTAGCCGGTGTCCGGGTACACCCGCAGGGTCGCGTGGGGAGCGGCCTGCTCGAGCTCGACTTGGTCCCGGAACGGGAAGATCACGTCCTTGTCTGCCCAGAAGATCAGGGTCGGCCGCGGGGATGCCGTCGAGCTCTCCATCGAGATCTCCGCCTCGGGTGGGGTACGATCCTTCTGTGGTGCGCGAGCCCGCCGATCACGCCAAGATCAGGACGCTCCTGCGAGAGCTGGGGCGCCGAGCCCGCGGTCCTGGCCGCGTCTACCTCATTGGAGGTGCTTCCGCGCTCCTCGAGGGGTGGCGGTCCAGTACGGTGGACGTCGACCTCAAGCTCGATCCGGAGCCCCCCGGGGCCTTCGAGGCCATCGCCCAGCTCAAGAACGAGCTCGATCTCAACGTCGAGCTCGTGTCTCCGGACAATTCCTGCCGCTGCTGCCGACTGGAGGAGCCGCTCGATCTTCATCGAGAAGCACGGCCAGGTGGAGTTCTTCCACTATGACTTTCGCATCCAGGCGCTGACCAAGCTGGCCCGGGGTTACGAACGAGACGTGACAGACGTGCGCGCGATGCTCGACCGCGGTCTGGTTTCAAGGGAAGAGCTGACTGAAGCCCTGGACGCGATTCGGCCTGACCTCATCCGTTATCCGGCGCTCGACCGTGAAGCGTTCGAGAAGCGCGTCGACGAGATCCTGGACGAAGATGCCTGAACTTGCCGTTTTGCCCGGAGCCGAGCGGGTCGGTCGCGGCGTCCGCGTCTTGATCGAGGGGCGCCTGTCGACAGACGCCCTGCTCGTGGCGTGGCCGCAGGCCGGCTGAGGGCTCTGGGCCTGGCCGTCCCGGAGGAGGTTCCCGAAGCTCTGGATCTCGCGCTCTACGAATCTCTGCGCGGCCATCTCTCAGGCGATCCCTATCACCGATACAACGCGCTTCGCCGGGAGCTCGATAGTTTCATCTAGTGCCGGGAGATGAGACAGAGGCGCTAGGGCCCAAGAGAGCCGAAGCAGGATAGGCCCCCGGGCGTCCGGCGGACGCCCGGGGGCTTCGTTGAAGACTCAGCGCCTACGGGTAGACCCCTGGGGCGGCGAACACCACGTAGCCGACCTGCTCGGTGGAGTGCTTGCGCTCGCTGCCGCCGATCTGGTCTTCGTCGATCGAGAGGTAGAGGGTGGTCGTGGTCGCCATCGTCGCTCCGTGGACCTGCGCCCATCCTCCGTTGGTGTCGTCCATCGCCGCCTGGCTCACCAGGGCCACCGTCGGCGCCGTGGCGAAGGCGGTGGCGAAGGTGTAGGGGTAGGGCGGCGAGTTGTCGACGCCGCGCACCGAGTCCGGCCCGAGGCGGCGCCTCGTACGGCGACGCCTCCGAGGGTGCCGTGGCCGGTCTCGAAGACCACCACGCCCACGGTCTCGTCGGCACGGGTGACGTCCGGGTCCTCCCCCACGTGCTTGCCGGTGCCGAGCACCGAGGCGGAGGGCGGGTTGAGGCGGCTCGATTCACGGTCCCAGAAGACCGACCAGCCGGGGTCGTTGGTGCTCATCACCTGGCCCAGGACACCGGGCCTCCCGGATCGATATAGCTCTGCCCGTAGCTCTGGGCTTGGCCGACCCAGGAGCTGTTCTCGTCGGTCACCGTGGAGGTGTAGGTCCAGGCTTCGACCTTCACCCACTGAGCGTCCAACCCCTCCTCCACCACCAGGTAGCTCACCGAGTCGGCCACCACCGCCCGCCGGCGGGGTTCTGGAGGCGCACGGTCGAAGCTGGTGGGGGTGACGTTGGAGATGCGGGTCACGACCGGCACCGTGTTGTACCGGTACTGGACCGTGGTCACCACCACCGGGCTGGTGTAGACCTTCGCGAGGGGGACGGTCACTGCCGTCCCGCCCACGCTCACGGTGCCCCACTCGAGCTGGGCCGTGGGGGCGGCAATGCAGGTGTCGCCACCTCGTCACAGCTCTGGCCCGGGCAAGGATCGGTGCCGGCATGGCACGAGCCGCCGGCGCAAGTCTCGGTGCCGTTGCAGAACAGGCCGTCGGCGCAGTCGCCGTTGGCGAGGCACTCGGCGCAAACGTCCGCGGTCTCGTCACAGAAGAGGCCCGCGCAGGGATCGCCGCCCGGCTGGCAGCCGAGGAGCGGATCGCAGACCTCTGAGCCGTTGCAGAACACGCCGTCGGCGCAGAAGCCGTCGTCGGGCGCGTGGTCACAGGTGTCCGTGGCCTCGTTGCACGAGTCGACGTGCAGCCGACACCGTCGGCGCAGTCGACCGGCGTGCCCGCCTGGCAGCCGAGGACTGGATCGCAGGTCTCGGTGCCATCGCAGTAGAGGCCGTCGCCGCACAGGGCGTCGCTGGGCGTCGAGTCGCACGAGTCCGTCGTCTCGTTGCACGAGTCGACCGTGCAGGAGACACCGTCGAGCAGTCGACCGGCGTGCCCGCCTCGCAGGTGCCGGCGTTGCAGGTCTCGGTGCCGTTGCAGTAGAGGCCGTCGTCGCACTCGGGGTCGGTGGTGCACTCGGCCTCCACCGGGCAGATGAAGACGTCGTCGACGCCCCCTTCCACCAGGTCGCCGCTCGCAGGCCCGTCGGAGACGCGCACCCGGAGCTGTACCTGGGAGCCCGCCGGCACGCTGGCGGTGGCCTCGGTCCAGGCGGCGTTCACCGTCTCGTCGCCGTAGGAGGCCAGCGGCGTCCAGTTCGAGCCGCCGTCGGTGGAGAGCTCCAGGTAGAAGTAGTCACCGACGGGTCGCCGCCGGCGTCGCGCTGGCCGTGGAAGTACCAGATCGAGAGCTCGACGCTTTGGTCACCGAGTAGACCGGCGACTCGACGATGCACACGCCGCCGTCCACGTCGTCGGTGCCGGCGGCGGTGTTGACCGCCGAGAAGAAGGCGTTGCCGGTGCCGCTGGTGTGGTCGCCGCCGACCTGGGTGACGACGCCGCCGTCGGTGACCTGGGTCGGCGTCGCGACCACGAAGGAGCCGGTCGTGCAGGTGGAGGCCGGGTCGTTGGTCCAGCCGGCCGCGCTGCCGTCGTCGAAGTCGACCTCGACCGCGCAGCCACCCACCGCACCGCGATCTGGTCCGAGCCGGAGGCGCCGCCCGAGTCCACCGCCTGGGCGGTGAGGGTGTGGTGGCCCGAGGAGAGGGCCGAGGTCTGGAGCGACGCCGCGGTGCCCAGGGCGCCGTAGATCGCCGAGCTCCAGGCGATGGCGCCCGAGAGGTCGCCGTCCTCGACGTCGGAGGCGACGCCGCTGAAGGTGACGCTTAAAGACTGCGAAGGCCGAGCGGTGGGGAAGCGCGGTGATCGTCACGCGGCCACGTTGTTGCCGCTGAAGACCGACCGCAGAAGGATGTCGTCGATGAACCAGCCGTCCTCGCGCACCGAGTCGTCGCTCTCCAGGCGGAAGCGCAGCTGCGCCTGGGCCTGGCCGTCGAGGGCCGACAGGGGGATCTAGCGCCAGAGCCCAGGAGCGCGTGCTCGCCGGTGTAGACGCGACCTCGGTCCAGCTCGCACCGCCGTTGGTGGAGATCTCCACAGACCGAAGTCGTAGCCCTGCTCGAGCTCGTAGCGCTGGCGGAAGGAGAGGGTGGTGCCGGCGTAGCCCGAGAGGTCCACCACCGGCGAGGTCAGGGAGGCGTTGGCGTTGTTGGCGTAGAGCGTGTTCGGGCTGTCGCTCGAGGCGTGGGTCGGGCTGAAGGCGTGCTCGGTGGTGATGGCGCACGGCGAGCCGGCGCTCCAGCCCGGGTTGCCCGCCTCGGCGTCGTCGGCCCAGAGGCCGGCGAAGGCGGCAGGTCGAAGTCTGGATCGTGGTCTGAGAATCCACCGCCACCACGTCTTCCGCAGTGGCCGACTGGTAGCCGGTGGCCACCACCGTGACGTCGTAGGTGCCGGCCGGCAACCGCATGGAGTAGAGGCCGTTGCCGTCGGTGGTGGCTTCGAAGTCCCCAGCTCGCACCGTGGCGGCGAGCGGCGCCAGACTGTCCGCGTCGCGCACCGTGCCCTGGAGCGTCGGCGCCGTCGCCGGGTCGATCACGTGCAGGAAGACCGCGCTCACCGAGCCCGCGTTGCCCGCCGCGTCCACGCCGCGGACGTAGAGCGTGTGGCGGCCGAAGGCGAAGCCCGGTGGTGTCGAGGGTCGCTGTCACGTCTTCCGCCCGTCTCGTCGAAGAGGCCGTCGGTGGCGCTCATGGCGAGGGGCGCGGCGCCGGTGGCCGAGGGCGGCACGTCCACGTAAAGCTGGGCCGCCGCGATCGCCTGCGACGGCTCGGTGCCGTTCAAAGTGCTGTAGCGGGTGTCGTCCAGGGTGGCGGAGACCGCGACCAGGTCACCCGGCGCGACCGCCCGTGGCGGCACCGCCACGCTCAGGCTCTCCGGCCCGGCGGGGGTCAGGTAGGGCGTCCGCGCCACCTTCGCCGCATAGAGCAACGAGGCGATGTTCTGCTCCAGGATGTTGAACTGGAAGTAGGTGCAGGTCTCGAAGAACGCGGTGCCGAGCTCGTAGCCGTAGGCCGCCACCCGAGCCGGCCGTAGTAGAAGCTGTCCGACGTGCCGTCGGTCGGGTAGAGGCCGATCGCCTGCTCCGGCTCGTGGCCGTTGAAGTAGGCGAGCTTGCGGCCCAGGGTCTGGAGCTGGGTACCGTTGGGCGCCGGGGAGGAGATGAAGCCCCAGGGCCAGATCACGAGCTGGCCGTGGCTGTGGATGTCGATCGCCACGCCGGTGGCGTCGTCCGGTGCCGGCGTGGCCAGGTCGTCCGGGCGCTGGTCGGGGAAGATCGAGGTGACGTAGGCCTGCGACCGCCTGGATCTCGGGCTCCGAGGCGGCATAGGGGCCGCGGTAGGTTTCGCTGCAAGCCGAGCCGCTCGAGCCGCCGCAGCAACCCCACTGGAAGTCGAAGTTGCGGTTGAGATCGGCGCCGCGGTAGTTGGTGTTCGAGCAGTAATTGTTGTTCGTGTTCTTGCGCCAGGAGAGTCCGGTCTCGGCCCTCTTGCGCCCGTCCGGGTTGGTCTGGAGCAGGAGCTGGACCTCCTGGTCGTCGAGCAGCCAGGTGGCGTCCGGCGTCGACGCCGTAGCCATCCACCAGCCGCTCGGCGAAGCGGGTGCAGAGCTCGGCGGTGGTGTACTCGCGGGCGTGGATGGCGCAGTTCAAGAACAGGATCGGCTTCGGCCCGGGCACCGCCGCGTTGGTCAGGACGGAGCACTCTCATGTCGTAGCCGGCGGTGGGGCTCTGGGTCTTCTCCCAGGAGTCGCCGACATCGGCCCAGGTGGCGAGAGTCGGGTGGGCGGCGACGATCGCCTCGGCGGAGGCGAAGGTCTCCTCCACCGTCCGGTAGCAGGGATAGCCCGGGATGCCGGTGGTCTGGTTGCGTTCGACCAGATCGGGCTGACCGCTGCTCACGGCCCGCGCCAGCTCGCGCTGCAAGAGGTCGGTGCGCTTCTGGTCCAGCTTGACCTTGAAGCCCTCGGCGATCAATCGGTCGACGTCGGAGCGGTCGACCTGGACCAGGGTGTAGCCCTTCGTCTTGTGGACCGACCAGACGTCGGCCCACTGGGCGAGCTTCCCGAGGGCCTCCGGGTCCAGGGTCAGGACGCGGACCACCCACGGGCCGTCGCCATCGAGGCGGAGGTCCTGGGCCTTCTGGGCCGGCCCGGCGCTTCGAGCGAGCGGTTCTGGGCGTAGACCGTGGGTTGGACTCGCCGCGGCCACCGCCGGCGCCACCGCAAGCAGTGAGAACGAGACAGATGAAGGTTGAGGCTCTCAGCCACTCGACCATACGCATGACGGTACATCCTCTCGGGCCGTGGGGAGGCTCAACGAACGGAGGCCGGGCCACCCGGCGGGGTGGTGATGGGGAGAGGGCTGGACCGGAGGGAGCCAGCCGGCTCCCCCCGCTCGGTGGGGCTCAGGGGGGTGAGGTCTCGTAGCAAGCAGGCCACTGGCCTCTAACACTGCGTCCAGTTGCTCCTTGCAGAAGGCACCCTGCTCGGCGGTCAGCGGAATGATGCCGGCCATGGAGTCGCCGCAGAAGGGGGAGTCCAGACCGAGGTCCGGGAGTCCCAGCGAGGAAGCAAAACTTCTCGTGCCCGACGAGGATAAAGGTGATGTCTCCCTGCGGCGGAGTGCATGCTGCAGGGTCCAGCCGAAGAACTCGAAGTAACAGAACGCGGCGTCTTGGAGACACACGCCCTCCAGAGTCGCCCGCGAGGTAGGCGGCCCAGATGGGGAAGTACTCTGGGATGTCGGTACAGGGGCAGCTCACCTCGCACGGCATGTCGCGGCCGGTCTGCTGCTGGAACTTCGTCCGCACCTTGCTGCAGGCGGTCGCCGAAGCCTTGGGCTCGGTCGCGGGGTCGTTGTCGTTGGCGAGGTCGCAGTCCATCGCCTCGCAGTAAGCGTTGCACCAGCCGAACGCGGCGCCACTCTCGAAGTCGCAGACGGTCTCCAGGGCCGGCGGCAGGCCATCCGGCGTCTGGGCCGCGGCCGGCGCGGCGGAAAGGGCCGCCAGGGCGGCCACGGAGACGGCTCCCAGGATCAGGAGCACGGCAGGTCGAAGATCACGCATTTCTCTTCTCCTCCACGCTCGCCTCCCCGTTTCGCGAGGGCGCGCGGTGTGAGGCGTCCGGGGACCGGACACCGTTTCGTAGAGTCATGTCCGAAGTTCGCCGGCATGATCGGTTTCACCGCAAAGATGAAGGAAGGAGGGCTCTGCGTCGATCCTCCGAAACGATGATTTTCGCCTCCACGAAACGATGAGAAGGGGCCACCCGGCGGGGTGGGGAAGCCGACTCCTGCGGGAGAGCCCGAGGCGGGTTACGGCTCGAGGGGCAGGGCGACCTCGACCCGGGTTCCGGCGCCGGGAGCGCTCGCGACGTCCAGACGGCCGCCCAAGAGCCTCACCCGCTCCCGGAGGTCCACCAAGCCCACGCCGTCGCCCGGGGCCTGAGCGGGATCGAAGCCGTCGCCCCCGTCGGCCACCTCCAGGCGGACCTCGCCAGCCAGCCGGCGGAGAGTCACCTGCGCCCTCCCCGCGCCCGAGTGGCGGGCGGCATTGAAGAGCGCCTCCTCGGCCGCCCGGAAGAGACACAAGGCGACGGCCGGAGGCAACGGCTGGACGCCGCCTTCGACCGAGAGCTCGACCCGGAAGCCCCGGCTCCCCTCCAGCTCCGCCGCCAGCGCCTCGAGCGCCGGCGCCAGCCCGAGGCTCTCGAGGGTCCCGGGGTTGAGGCGATGGGACAGGCGGCGCACGTCTTCGGCGAGCGCCCGGAGCTGGCGGATCAGGCGCTCCAGGCCCTCGCCGAGCGGGCTCGTTCCCACGTCCGGCCCCAGCGCCCGCCGCAGCACCTGTGAGTCGATCGCCAGGGCCGCCAGCCGTTGGCTCAGGTCGTCGTGGAGCTCCCGGCCCAGGCGCCGGCGCTCCTCCTCCCGAGCCTCGATCCGCTTCCCCGCCAGGCGGCGGAGCTCGTCCCGGGCCGGGCCGGGAGCGCGACCAGTGGTGGGCTCTTTCTTCATGCCGGTCTCGCAGCCTCGCGGACGACCAAGAATTGTATTACAATGTGCCTTCGAATGCAGTGTACACTAAATGAGATATCTGCATGTGATCCGGGAGGGGAGGGCCCATGGCCGATGTGCGACCGCGCGTCCTGCTGGCGGATGATCACCTGCTGTTCGTGAAGAGCCTGGAACGGCTTCTCGAAACCGAGGTCGACGTGGTGGGCACCGTGTGCGAAGGCCTCTCCTTGCTGGAGGAGGTGGCAGGGGCCCGACCTGACGTCGTCGTTTGCGAACTCTCCATGCCGAGGTTGGACGGCGTGGAGGCGACGCGCCGCCTGGTCGAGAAGGACCCCGGCCTGCCAGTGGTGATGCTCAGCATGCACGGCGACCCGGCCCACGTGCGGGCCGCGCTCCAGGCCGGCGCCCGCGCCTACGTGGTGAAGCACGCCGCGCCGGAGGAACTACTCTGTGCCATTCGCGAGGTCCTCCGGGGCAACTTCTTCCTCTCGCCGGCGGTGACGGCGGCCGTGCTCGGCTCCTTCGAGACGCCGGCAGACGGCCGCGGGCCGGGTCCCCGAGCCGGAAGCGAGCCGTGCCTGACACCCCGGGAAGGGCAGGTCCTCGGGCTGGTCTCCCGGGGTCTGAGCAACTTGCGGATCGCCGAGCGGCTCTGCGTCTCCCCGGCCGCGGTGCGCAGCCACCTGAGCCATCTCTACGCCAGGCTCGATCTCTCGAACCGGGTGGAGCTGGCCCTCTACGCGGTCGAGCACGGGCTCGCCCGGCTCGACGAACGCTCCCGAGAGAGCAGCAACCGAGGCGCTCGCGCGCCGGGCTCGTCAGGCCTCGGCCTGGGCCTTGAGCTTCTTGTAGATCTCTTTGAGCTGCTTGTTGAGCTCGGCGGGCGGCAGGCTGTCGAGGGGGGTGTTCGGGTCGTTGACCGCCTGGAACCGCTCGATGGGGGTCTCTTCGTAAGTGCTCTCGCTGAGGGCGATCCAGAGGATCGACACCCCGTCCTTCTCAGCCTGCTCCAGAACCGGCGTCAGCTCCTCGCTGGGGATGAAGTCCGAGGTCAGGAAGTTCTGGCTCACCAGGAGCACCGCCATCTTGGCCGAGGCCATGGCGTCCTTGATCTCCTGGCGCCAGTCCTCGCCCGGCTCGATCTTGGAGTCGTCCCAGAAGTCCAGCAGCCCGCTCTGCTCGAGGGGCTTGAGCCACTTCTTGAGCTTCTCGAGCCACTCGCGGTCCTCGTGGCTGTAGCTGATGAAGACCTTCTTGCGCACGTTGACGAGCGTGGCCGCGAAGTGCATGAAGTAGATCTCGTGCTCGTCCGGATCGATCTCGAAAGTGATCTCGACGGGTGGCGAGGGATGCATGTAGACCTTCACCCGGCCGTCGCGCGAGATCGAACGGCAGCGCTTCTCGTAGGCCTCCGGGTTCGCGCACAGATCGTCCACCAGGTCGAAGACCACGACCTGGAGGTCCAGGGGGAGCTGCTTGCGCGAGGCGATGGCCTCCTTCGACTGCTTCGCGCCGTAGGCGGTGAACTCGACACTCGGGGTTACGGGATCAGGCATTGGTCGCGACCTCGGGCTGCGCGGCGCCGGCCTCGCCGGGAGGTCCGACGGAGAGAATCCTCACCTGCTGGAGCGGTTCGTCCAGCTCGTAGCGAATCTCGAGAGCGGTCCCCTCCACGGCGAGTCGATACCGCCCCTTCAACGACTCGGCGGTCGCTCCCTCGGGTCGGGGATCGACCGACAGGTCGCCGATCAGCGACTCGACGAGCACCCGTTCCCGCGCCGCGAGTCCCTCGATCTGGGACCGCGCCGCCAGGGTCTTGAACGTGGTGAACCCCGCGGCCCCTCGATCCCGGGCGCCCTCGATCGCCACCGCTCGTTGCTCGCGGATCAGGGTCGTCTGGACCCGCTCGAGGCGGAGCGCCTGAGCGGAGGAGAGGCTCACGAAGGACTCTCCCGCCTCTCGCCCCTCCCCGCGCCGGCGGTCGAGGGACCGGCCCAGCAGGTCCACGTCCTCGATCAGCCGCATGCGCTCCTGCAGCCAGCCGATGTACCGGTTCGCCAGCAGCAGGAGACCCGGCAACAGCAGCACCAGGACGACCGGCAGGGCGTAGTAGATGCCCCAGACCATCCAGGGGCTCTCGGCGCGGGAGCTGCCCAGGCTGGAGACGGCCACCCCGAAGAAGACGGCCACCGCGACGATGATCGCGGCGAGCACCCAGAAGCCGATGCGCGCGACCTGGAACGGAAGCCGCTTGCCCGAGCGGATCAGGTACGCCGGCCCGCCGAGGACGACGAGCGCGACGGCCACCCGCCACCAGGCGAGGCCTTTGGTCATCGCCAGAACCACGCTCAGCGCCACGAAGATCAGGAGGCCGCCCGCGAGGACCCGGAGCCAGTACTCCGCCCGCGAGCTCCTGCGGGGCGCCGGCACCACGCTCCGCTCCTCGGGCAGCAGACGCCGGAGCCTGCGATCGAGCCGAGCCTGGCGCACGACCAGGCGGATGAGAGGGACGTTCAGGGGGATGAGGATGATGAGCGAGGCGAGGGCCAGCACGAGCAGGGCGCACCCGGTCCAGAAGAGGCGCTCGCTGGCGAAGAAGTCGTCGAGGGCCGGATCGGACAAGAGCCAGCCGGCGACGAGCACGATCGGGATCGTGTAGACCGCGATGCGAAGGAGGCCGAAGCAGACGCGGTGGAACTTCGAGAGCTTCGCCTTCTCGTACTCGTCCTTGAGTGCGGCGAGGAGCTTCTCGAGCTTCGAGACATCGACGCGATAGGTGGCGGCGGCGTTGGCCTGCGCCATCTCGGACCGTCCTTCCTGGCGTGCGTGGCTTCGTGAACTGTGAAACGATTCTACCTCGACCGACTCCTCACTCGAGAAGCTTCTTGGCGTCGAGGACCACCGCCCTCCCGCCTCGGCTGCGGACCGTCTCCACCATGTGGGCGGTGCCCCCGGGGCCGTCGCCCGCCTCGCCGTTCCAGAGAGCGACGACGACGACGCGGGAGGATCCCTGGGCCAGGGCGTTGTGGAGCAGCCAGAGGTTGCAGCGCTGCCAGACCGAGTAGCCCGGCTTGGAGGCGAGCCAGTCCGGCACCTCGAGACGGTCGCCCAAGGTGCGGGTGGGGAGCCGTTCCAGGAGGCGATCGAAGCGCTCCACCCACTCCGGCCCGGCGTCGGCCACCGAGGCGGCGACGTAGGCGCCCCTCGGGGCGGCGAGGTAGACGGTGCTGGGGATGCCCTGCTCGGCGCAGATCTCGTGGAAGAGGAGGTCGCCGCCGCTCGCGCCCCCGGCGAGGCCCACCACCGCTCCGTCGGCGCCCGCGTGCTCGCGCTCCACCGCCTCGGAGACCATGCGGCGGGCCTCGGCCTCGGCCTCCGGGGTGGCCGGGAAGCGGGGTACCTTCCGGCCGGGCGCGTCCAGGCGGTGGCCGGAGAAGACCAGGATTCGGGCCGGGCCGGGCGGCGGCTCCGCGACCGGCCCCAAGCGCGCCCGGGCCTCGGCGATCGCCTCTTCGGCGGCTTCGACCGCCGGCCCGAGGATTCCCAGATCGCGGTAGAGGTCGAGCTGCCGGCCCGTGGCGTCGACGTCGAAGGCCGACGCCTCCGCAAGGGCCTGCCGATAGCATCTCGCCACCCAGCCGGCGGCCTTGCCGGCGAGCAGGGCGGAATCGGCTTCGCTGATCCCGAGCCAGACGTCCGCCTTGCCGCAGCGGTGCGCGGAGGCGAAGGCGAGCTCGAGCCCCACCTCCAGCTTTCGGCACAGGGCCTCGAGCCCAGTTTCCGCCTCCCCGGCTTCCTTCTCCGACGGCCAGAGACTCTGCCAGACCTCGGGCTCCGCCCCGGCGAGCTCCGCCTCGACCCGCGCCAGGGCCAGGGCGTTGAGGCCCGGGTAGTAGTGGCGAAGGTCGTGCTCGAACCCCTCGAAGTAGGCGTCCCGAGAGCGGTGGAGGAAGGGCGACTCGAGGGCCCGGCGGCGGCGCTCGCCTTCCGGCGCCCCCTGCCACTCCGCGCGCCAGCGGGTCTTCTCGTTGCTTCCCCGGAGAGCCAGGAGCTCGGCCCGCCGGGGGTCGTCCGGCCCCAGCGCGTCGAGGGCCCTCGCCATGGCCTGGTCCGAGCTCACCAGGTCGCCCAGTCGCTGGTAGACGGTGGCGAGCCTCGTGTCGGCCTCGACATCGCTGTCGGTCACGGCCCGAATCCGTTCCCAGGTGATCCGCGCGTCGTCGTGGTTCCGGAGCTCGAACTGCCGGCGACCCACCTCCCGCAAGCCCGCCCGCTCCCAGTCCAGCCCTCCGATCTCCTCGGCGAAGAGCCCCAGGTCTCCGGCCTGGCCCTCCTTGCCGGCCCGCTCCACCGCCTCCTGGAAACCCCGCGGCACCGGCACGAGCTGCTCGAGCTCGGGCGCCGGGAGCCGGGGCAGGAGCTGATAGACCGGGCTGTCCTTGTCCCCGGAGGCGAGGCTCCGGCCGAGGGCCTCCACCAGGTCCGCACGCCGCGCTCCGGGATCGGCCGGGTCGTAGGCGAAGTAGCGGTCGGTCTTGAGATCGAAGGGCACCTCCTTGCCGCGCTCGACCCGGCCTCGGAGGAGGAAGGTCACACGCTCGCGCAGGGCCTGGCGGATGCCCAGCTCGTAAAAGACGTTGGCGTTGTGGAGGGTGATGTCGGCCAGCACCAGGTCGGCGGCGAGGAGGCGCTGGAACATGTCGGTCCGGATGTTGCCCTGCTCGACGATCTCGGCCGTGGTGCGCCCGAGGATACCGAGCTCGACAAGGGCGGGAGCCAGGAGCTCCGCCTCGACCCGATCGAAGTCGATCCCCTCCTTGACGCCGAACGGCCGGACGATGAAGGCGTTCCGGGGCAGAGGCGTCATCCGGAGCTCGTCGCCAGGGCGCCGAAGTCGGCCATCCGCACGTCCCGCGCCGCGGCGACCCGGCCGATCCGACGCAGGTCGTCGATCCGGTCGACGGCGTCCAGGGCCTGGACCTTCTCGGGCTCGATGCCGGAGAGGCCGAGCGCGGCGAGTGAGGTGGCGGTGAGCTCCGGCTGGTAGCGGGCGTAGAGGAAAGCGCGCCCGAGGTTGCGCTCGAGAGGGATCGGCTCGCCCGCCTCGTCCCGGGGGATCAGGTCACCTACCTCCCGGTCGATCACGTCGCCGTAGACGCACCGGCCGAAGACCCGGCAGTTGATGTCCTGCTCGATGCCGGCGCCGTTCATGAGGGCCCCGAGCACCCCCTTGCCGGTGGCCAGGAGGTGGCTCTCGGGGGCGTCCGCGGTGGTGCCCAGGACCGGCGCCGCGCCGGTGCCCACCGAGACCAGCATCAGCTTGTCCTCGCCCGCGGGCCACCCGAGGCGGTACTCGGGCTGGGTCGCCATCCGGTAGAGGACGAGCGCCGGGTTGTTGTAGGGCGTGACGCCGCCGTCGACGAAGACGAACGCCTTGGTCGGATCGTCGGGGTCCCACTCGATGACCTCGGGGGGGAAGAAGACCGGGGCCGCGGTGCTCGCCCGCACCAGGCGCCAGAGGGGGATCTTGAGATTGCAGTCGGGGCGCCCCGGGTCGTTGTAGCGGGCGAGGGGGTTGCTCGAGATCGGCCAGGGCGAGTCGGTGGTGGCGTTGCGGGTCACCACCAGGAGCAGGCAACGGAGGTTCTCCGGGAAGAGGTTGGTGTCGGCGCCGAAGACCTCCTGGAGCTTCTTCTTCAGCGGATCAGCCTCGTAGAGGTGCTTCCAGCGCTGCCAGAGGGCCGCCTTGTCGAACATCTGCGGGCCGACCGAGACGTAGAAGTCCAGGAGCTCGGCGACCGACATCCCCCGGGCAAGGCCGGCGGCGATGATCGCTCCGGTGCTGGTGCCCCCGATGTAGTCGAAGAAGTCCGAGAGGCGAAACCCCGGCCCTGCACCGCGGAGCTCGCGGAGCTGGCGCTCGATCTCGGCCAGGGTCTCGAGGGTCATGGCGCCGCGGATGCCGCCGCCGTCCAGGGCCAGCAGACGGCGGGGACCGGACCGGGCGAAGCGCTCGCTCAACGGACCCCATAGGTCGCCCATGTCGTCACCTCCCGGGAGGGATTCTCTCAGAAACTACTGAAAGCAGAGTGCCGGGTCAACCTCCCCAGGCGCGCTCCCGGATAGGATGACGGTGTGACGGACGCCGCCGGTCGCGACCTCGACCTCGTCCTGTGGGGGGCCACCGGGTTCACCGGCCGCTTGGTGGCCCACCACTTGACACGCCACGGCAAGGACGTGCGCTGGGCCCTCGGCGGGCGGAGCCCCGAGAAGCTCGAAGCCCTCCGCGGCGAGCTGGCGGCGCTGCGGCCCGAGGCCCGGGACCTGCCCCTCGTGGTGGGCGACAGCCTCGATGCGCGATCCCTCGAGCCGATCGTGCGGCGGGCCCGGGTGGTGTGCACGACCGTGGGCCCGTACGCCCTCTACGGCACCCCCCTCGTCAGCCTGTGTGCCGAGCTCGGCACCGACTACTGCGACCTCGCCGGCGAGGTCGCCTGGATGCGCCGCAACGTCGACCGGTTTCACGAGCGGGCGTGCCGGAGCGGCGCCCGGATCGTCCACTGCTGCGGCTTCGACTCGATCCCTTCGGATCTCGGCACGCTGCTCGCCCACCGGCGCCTCGCCGAGGAGGGCGCACGCCTCGCCCGGGCGAGGCTCCGGGTGCGGCGACTCGATGGGCGGATGAGCGGCGGCACGGTGGCGACCCTGTTCGAGACCGTGGCGGAGGCGCGGCGCGATCCAGGGGCCCGGAGGATCCTCCTCGACCCCTACGCCCTCGTCCCCGCGGGCGAGCGCCGCGGCCCGGACCGCAACGGGGGCTCCGGCCCCTGGCGCGACCGGGACCGCGGGATGTGGACCGCGCCCTTCCTGATGGCCATGATCAACACCCGGGTGGTCCGCCGCTCGAACGCCCTCCTGGGCTACCCCTACGGCGAGGACTTCCGCTACGACGAGCGGGTCGATACCGGGAGGGGGTTTCGCGGCCGGCTCCGGGCGCGCCTGCTGTCGACCGGCCTCTCCGCCTTCACCGCGGGCGCCGCCGTGGCCCCCACCGCCTGGCTGCTGCGCCGCTTCTTCCTTCCCGACCCCGGTGAGGGACCGTCTGCCGCCGAGCGCGAGAGCGGCGGGTTCCGGATCGAGATCCTCGGCGACGGGCTCCCCACGGCCGGCCCCGAGGAAGAGGGCAAGGAAGGCCCCGGAGCGGCCCGGCGCCCCCTCCGCGTCCGGGTGGCGGTGTCGGCCGGGCTCGACCCCGGCTACGGCGCCACCGCACCCATGCTCGGCGAGTCCGCCCTCTGCCTGGCGCGGGGAGAGGCCGAGGGTCTGAAGAGCGGAGTCCTCACCCCGGCCTCGGCCCTGGGCCTGCCCCTCGTCGAGCGCCTCCGACCCGTGGGCGTCACCTTCGAGGCGACCCTCGAGAAGCCGTAACCGCGCGCGGCGCTTCTGCGTAGGACCGGGTGAACCCCGGAGGCCCCTCCATGAAGCTCTCGCGCGGCAAGAAGATCCTCGTCTTCCTCGCTCTCCTCGTCGTCTTGGTGGGGATCGGAGGCGGCTTGGCCTGGTTTCGGTCGCGGCCGGAGCCTCCCGACACCCGGTTCACGGGCGCCTACCGTCTCGGCGACGGACGCCTGGCCATCGTCACCCCCCGGGAGGGTCCGACGCTGCGGTTGCGCATCCCCGCCACTGGCGAGAGCCTGCCCCTCTTCCCGGTCGGCTCAGGTGGCGAGCTCCGTTTCGAGGTCGGTACCGGGTGGAACGAGCGCACGCCGGTCGACGGGGAGCTGCGGTTCGAGATGGGGCAGGATGGGCGGCCGCGGGGCTTCACCTGGGCGGAGCGGTCGGCTGTCCGCCTCGATCTGCCCGAGGAGGGGATCTGGATTCGCAGCGGGGACCTCCGCCTGCGGGGCAAGCTCGTCGTGCCCCTCGGCCCCGGTCCCCATCCCGGGGTCGTCCTGGTCCACGGCTCGGAGGCCTACAGCGCGGTCGACTTCTACCCCGACCCCTATCTGTTCGCGGCCCACGGCCTCGCCACCCTGGTCTTCGACAAGCGGGGGACCGGGGGCTCGGACGGCACCTACACCCAGAACTTCCACGTCCTGGCGCGGGACGTCGTCGCCGCGGTGGCGGCGCTCCGCCGCCGGCCGGAGGTCGACGCCGGGCGTATCCAGCTCGAAGGCGGCAGCCAGGCGGGCTGGATCATCCCCCTCGCCGCCGCCGAGGACGGGAGGATCGAGAGCCTCCTGGTCGACTACGGCCCTATGGTCGCGGTCGCCCAGGAGGACCGCTGGGGCTACGTCTACCAGCTTCGCGAGAAGGGCTTCGGCGAGGAGGCGATCCGGCAGGCGGACCGGCTCCAAGACGCTCTCGACGCCACCTTCCGCCACCGGGAGGGCGCCTGGGGCGCGCTGGGGCGGGCCCGCGACCGGGCGCGGGGCACGGACTGGTTCGAGGCGGCGCGAGGGAGCGACTCGGCCCTCGGCTTCCTGGCCGACCACCCGCGGGTGCCCCTCTGGGCTGCTCCACCTCTACGCCTGGTGGAAGCTCCGGCCGGTCGACGGCGCACCGTTCTCCGAGCGCTTCTACGACCCGGTGCCGACGATGGCCGGCCTCGACGTGCCGAGCCTCTGGATCTTCGGTGGCGAGGACCACTCCATGCCCAGCGGCTGGTCCATGGATCAGCTCGAGAAGCTCCAGGCCGCGGGGCGCCCCATCCGGATCCTCCTCTATCCCCACGCCGACCACGGCATCGTCCGCTTCCGGGACCTTCCAGGCGGCACTCGCCGCGTCCTCGGCTACGAGCCGACCTACATGAGTGCGCGCAGGTCGCCTGGCTGCGCTACCAGAGCGGCCTCGATCCCACCCTCGACCAGCCCGCCGGAGCGCCGCCGGTCCGGTGACGAGCCGCCGGGGGAAAAGCGAGTCAGACTCGGGAGAGTACGCCGTCGAAGCGGAGTCCAGCCGGGAGGCTCAGCCGGGAGGCTCCCGCCCCTCGCTCGGCGCCGGCCGGTAGAGGCGCCGGAACTGGATCTTGCCGCCGCGACCTGCGGCCATCGTCGTCTCCACCTGGAGGAGCTTGCCGTCGTCGGTGACGTCGTAGCGCTCCGTGACCTCCCGGCGGTCGGACTTGCGGACCACGACCAGGGTCTCGCCCTCCCAGCGGGCGCGGACGGTCTCCTTGCCGCCTCCCGCGTCGATCAAGTGCTCCTGGTCGTCCGCCACTAGATCCTGCTTCCGGCCGTCGGCGTACCGGATCGACCAGCCCCCCTCGATCGGCCCGATGTCCAGGCTGTCGAAGCGCGGGCCCACCTCGGCGCCGGCGGGCCGCTCGCCCGCGGCGTCCTTGTCCGCCGCGGCGGAACCCCCGGCGCTCTGGCCTCCCGGACCCCCGGGTCCGCCCCATCCTCCGCCGTGCGATCCGCCCGTGCCGCCGCCGAATCCACCCCGCGGCCGGCCCATGCCCAAGCCCGGAGCGCTCCCGGAGTCGAAGCTCCGGCGGCGCTCGATGGCCTCCTTCACCACGGCGGCGGGGTCGTCGCTCAGGTCTTTGTCGAGCTTCCAGACGCCTTTCAGGTCCGGGCGCGCGCCGGGCTCCTCGGCGCCGGTGACGGCGGGAAACGTCAGCGCGGCGAGGAGCGCCAGGGCCGGCAGGATCCAGAGCGGTCGGTGGGGTCGGGACTTCATGTTCAGCCTCCTTGATTGCGCCGGCGGCGGCAGCAGCCCCGGCAGCGTCCAGACTACGCCCGCCGGAGCGCCGAGGCATCTACCCGAGGCTACGTGTTTGTCTAAGTTGCCAAGGGAGCGTGGCGTCAACGGGCTGACACGAGCTCGTCAAGTCCCTCCAGGGAAGTCTTGCTCTTCGGACTCCGGCACGGTAACCTCGCCTCGAACCCCTGAAGGTTCGAAACGAAGGAAGTCCTCTCGAGCTTCGCGGCGGCTCTGCGCTCTGGAAATGTGGAGCCTTGCCTCGGGCGCCTCCGTCGGGCCTGCCCGCGCGGGCGTCTTCTTTGTAGGAGATCCCGATGCGGAGTCGACCCCCCCTCGCCCGTTCGCCGTTCCGGCTCCTCGCCGGTCTCGCCGTCGCCATCCTCCTCGGTGCCCCGACCTCCGTCCGGGCCCAGGCGTTCCAGCCGAGCACCATCGAGCTCCTCGGGACGATTCGAGACTTCCACCAGTCCCACCCCGACATGCAGTACCGGATCGCCGTCGATCCCGGCATCGTGGAACCGATCCTGGGGCCGGACGGCAAGCCGGTCTACACCACCTCCAGGCCCTACACTCTCACGACCCACGGTCGGGATCTCTTCGACCAGTGGTACCGGGACGTTCCGGGGGTGAACCTGGCGGCGCCGCTACCCCTGACTCTCACCAACAGCGCGGCCGCTCCCGACATCTACACCTTCGACAGCTCGTCGTTCTTCCCCATCGACGGGCAGCTCTTCGGCAACGAGGGACAGAACCACAACTACTCCTTCACCTTCGAGCTCCACACCCGGTTCACCTACCGGGGAGGCGAGACCTTCCAGTTCCGGGGCGACGACGACGTCTTCGTGTTCGTCAACCACCACCTGGTGATCGACCTGGGCGGCGTCCACGGTCCGCTCGCGGCGAGCGTTGCGCTCGACTCCGTGGCCGACCAGCTCGGCCTCTCCACCGGCGGAGCCTACGACCTCGACTTCTTCTTCGCCGAGCGCTACTGCTGCGGCTCGAACTTCCGCATGCAGACCTCGATCCTCCTGGAACAGCCGCCCGAGACCGGCGGCGGCGCGACCCTCGACTACGAGGGCGACCTGGCCGGGGACTTCGACGACCCGGCGACCCTCGCGGCCCGGCTGATGGACGACCAGCGCGACCCGCCGGCGCCGATCCCGGACTCGATCGTCACCTTCACGCTGGGCGACCGGAGCTGCCAGGCGCCCACCGACGCCGAGGGCCGCGCCTCCTGTCCCCTGACCCCCGACCTGCCGGCCGGAGATCACGACCTCGAGGTGGTGTTCGCGGGCGACGTGGGACATCCCGCGGCCGACCTCACGGAGACCTTCGCAGTGCGCCACGAGCAGACCGCCCTGGTCCTCGTCTCGCCGTCGGTCCAGGCGGGGCCGGGCGCGTCGCTCCGAGCCGTGCTCCGAGAGGACGGGGCGCTGCCCCTGGCCGGGCGCACCGTGACCTTCTCCTCCGGCGCCCTGTCGGCCACGGCGGTCACCGACGCCCAGGGTGCCGCCGCCTCGGACCTCGCCCTGCCCCCGGGCGCCCAGGCGGTCGCGGTCGCCTTCGCCGGGGACGACCGCCTCGCCCCGGCCTCGGTCGCCGGCTCCGTCCAGGTGCTCGCGCCGGAGCTGGTCCTGGTCCCCTCGGCGCAGGCGGCTGACGCCGGGAGCGAGGTCACGGTCTCCGCCCGGCTCCTGGCGCGGGGAGCGGACCGCGACGGTCTGCCGGTGCGGTTCCGGGTGGCTTCCGGCCCGAACGCCGGCGCCCAGGGGTCGTGCCCGGGAGGACTCTGCGTGACCGACGCCTCGGGCGAGGCGGCGCTGACCTACCCGGGCGGGCCGGCGGCGGGCGAGGACACCGTGGTGGCCTTCGTCGACCTGGACGGCGACGGCCTGCGGGGAGCGACCGAGCCTCAAGCCCGGGCCACGGTCCTCTGGCGCGCGCCGCGCACGACGGCCCTCCTCTACACCGGCGCCTCGGCGGGGGACTTCCACGATCCCGTGACGCTCGCCGCGGTGCTGGAGGAGGCGGGCGGCACACCGGTCGCCGGAGCCCGACTGCACTTCGAGCTCGCCGGCGAGGGTTGCTCCGCAACCACCGGGGCGGACGGCCGCGCCTCCTGCCCGGTAGAGATCGAGGCGCCGGCCGGAGCGGCCCAGGTGAACGTGAGCTTCGACGGCGACCTGGACGACCTGGCGGCGGCCACGAGCGCTCCGTTCACCGTCACCCGCGAGCAGACGGTCCTCGCCCTCGACGCGCCGCCGGCCCTGCCCGTCGAGGCCACCACGGTCTCGGCGCGCCTGGCCGAGGACGGCGCCCTGGGCCTCGCCGGACGGACCGTGACCTTCACCGCCGGCGACCTGGCGGTGGAGGCTGTCACCGACGCCGAGGGCGTGGCGACGGCGGCCCTCGACCTGCCGCTGGGAGTCCACGCCGTCGAGGCGGCCTTCGACGGCGACGCCTTCTACCAGGCCGCCTTCGATCGAGCCCCCTCGCTGGTGGTCTACGAGCCGGGGCAGTTCGTGATCTGGGGCGGCAACGCGCCGACCCTCGATGAGGCCCTCTCCCTGGGCGACGTCTACCCGATCTGGGGCGCCCAGTGGGACGCGCAGGTGACCGGCGGGAGCTACGCGGCAAATGCGAGCTTCAAGGGGTACGCCGACACCCTGCTGCCGGGAGGGACCGCCTGGGAAGCCCGAACCGGCAATGCCAGCTCGCCCCCGGCGACCGTCTCGGCCTTCACCTCGGTGATTGTCGCCACTTCCATTGCGAAGGAGGGGAGCACGATCACCGGCGACGTGGCGGCCGTCGGGATCGTGCGTGTCACCGACCCGGCGGCCTACCTGCCCGATCCCGGGCATCCGGCGTACGGCGAGCTCCTGGCGCTGCTTCCGGCCGGCGGCCCGGACGCCATCGTCCGGACCCCGCCCGGTCCGCCCGGCGAGGTCCAGGCGAGCGCGTCGTCGGGGTTCGCCACCGTCTCCTGGAGCCCGCCGGCTGACGCCGGCTCGAGCCCGGTCAGCGGCTACTCGGTGACGGTTTCGCCGGGGGGGGTCTCGTTCACCGCCTCCGCCGCGGACCGCTCCCGGGCGATTCCCGGCCTCAGCGCCGGGACCCCCTACAGTTTCGCGGTCGTCGCCCACAACGCCGCCGGAGACGGAACGCCCTCGGCGACGGTCGGGCCGGCGGTGCCCCGGGACGTGCCGGGGGCGCCTTCGGGGGTCGCCGCCGAAGGGGGTGACGGCGAGCTGACGGTGCATTGGCAGCCCCCGGGCGACGACGGCGGCGCGCCGATCACCGGTTACCGGATCAGCGCCAGCCCGGGCGGGGCGAGCCTGACCGTCGGCGGCCTCGCCACGAGCGCGACCCTCGGCGGCCTTCTCGACGGCGTCCGCTACGCGGTCGTCGTGCGCGCGGTCAACGCCCTCGGGAGCGGACCGCCCTCGGTGCCCGCGCTCGCCGCTCCGGCTGCCCCGCCGGCCGCCCCCGGCTCGGTGCTGGCGGCTCCCGGCGACGGCCTGGCCGTCGTCTACTGGAGCGCTCCCTCTGAGGACGGGGGCGCCGGCGTCACGAGCTACCTGGTGACCGTTTCCCCCGGCGCGACCACCGTCGCCGTCCCCGGCGACCGGACGAGGGCCGAGGTCCCGGGGCTGGCCAACGGCACCGCCTACACCTTCACGGTCCGGGCGAGCGGGCCGGCCGGCGACGGCCCCGCCTCCGCGCCGTCCCCCGGCGTTACGCCCTTCGGGCCGCCGGCGGCGCCGGTCCAGGTCGCGGGCGAGGCGGGCAACGCCAGCGCCCGCGTCACCTGGTCCGGCCCCGGCGACCACGGAGGCCGCCCGGTGACCGGTTACCTGGTGGGCGACGGCTCCGCATCGCCGGGCGCTCCGGTCCCGGCCGCCGAGCTCGAGCGCGTGCTCACCGGTCTCGCCAACGGCTCCTCGCGGAGCTTCACGGTGACCGCGGTCAACGACGCCGGTCCGGGCGCCGCCTCGGAGGCCTCGGAGGCGGTGGTGCCGTCGACCGTGCCCGGCCCTCCGAGCGAGGTCGCCGCGAGCGCCGAGTCCGACGGCACCTTGAGCGTTTCCTGGACGGCGCCCGAGGACGACGGCGGGGCCGTGGTCGAGAGCTACCGCGTCGAGGCCCACGTGCCGGACGAGGGGGTGGCCGCCCGTCTCGACACGGCGACGGCGGCGACCTCGGCGAGCCTCGAGGGGCTCGACCCGGGCACCCAGGTGCTGGTCACAGTCCGGGCGGCGAACGCCCGGGGCCTCGGGCCCCAGTCGCCGCCCGCCGAGCCCGTGACGCCGTCGCTGCCTCCCGGCCCGCCCACCGGCGTCCTGGCGGTGGCGAGCGCCCCGACTGCGGCCACCGTCTCCTGGCTCGCGCCGGACGACGACGGGGGCACCGCCATCGCCTCCTACACGGTGACCAGCGAGCCGGACGGGCTGAGCGCGACGGTCGACGGCGAGACCACCTCCGCGGCCCTCTCGGGCCTGACCCTCGGCACCCCCTACACCTTCACGGTGGTGGCGCAGAATGCGGTCGCGGCGAGCGACCCGTCGGCGCCCTCGAACGTCCTGGTGGCAGCCACGGTGCCGGATCCCCCCACCGGGGTGAGCGCCGTGCGCGGCGACCGCCGGGCCACGGTCACCTGGACGCCGCCGGCCTTCGACGGCTACAGCCCGATCTCCTCCTACGTGGTGGTCGCGTCCCCCGGCGGTGCCAGCGCGACCGTCGACGGCGGGACCACGAGCGCCGTGGTGGGTGGGCTCGCCAACGGCACCGCCTACACCTTCGCCGTCCGGGCGGCGAACGCCGTCGGGTCGAGCGATCCGTCGGCGCCCTCGAACCCAGTGACACCGGCGACGGCCCCCGGCGCCCCCGGTGACGTCCAGGCGGCCGTGGCAGGGGACCGGGCGGCCGAGGTCACCTGGAGCCCGCCGGCCGACGACGGCGCGAGCCCCGTCACCGGCTACACGGTGCTCGCGAGCCCCGGCGACGCCACCGTCTCGGTGGACGCCGCCACGACCACGGCCAGGTTCGAGGACCTCACGCCCGGCACCGCCTACACCTTCCGGGTGAGCGCCACCAACGCCGTGGGCGCGGGGCCGCTCTCGGCGCCGTCCAACGCCGTGATTGCGGCCACCGTTCCGGGCGCCCCGACCGCGGTCGCGGCGGTCGACGGCGACGGCGAGGCGACCGTCTCTTGGACCGCCCCGGCCGACGACGGCGCGAGCCCCGTGACCTCCTACCGCGTGGTATCGAGCCCCGGCGGGATCGCGGTCTCGGTCGACGGCGACGCGGCGAGCGCCCGGGTCCAGGGCCTCGCCAACGGCACCACCTACACCTTCACCGTCGCGGCGTCCAACGCCATCGGCGAAGGGCCGCTCTCGGCGCCTTCGAACGAGGTCACGCCGGCGACGGTACCCGGCGCCCCCCTGGCCGTGACGGCCGAGGTCGGAGGCGACGCGGCTGCCCGGGTGCAGTGGGCTCCGCCCGCGGCGGATGGCGGAGCGGCGATCACCGCCTACACCGTGCTCTCCAACCCGGGAGGCCTCACCGTCATCGTGGACGGAGAGGCCGACGACGCGACGGTCCACGGCCTCGTCCTCGGTGGGGCGTACACCTTCACCGTCACCGCCACCAACCGGCGCGGCGAAGGGCCACCGTCGGCGCCTTCGAACGCGGTGACCGCGGTGGCGGTGCCCGATCCGCCCACCGACGTCGCCGCCACCGCCGGCGACGCCGAGGCCACCGTCTCCTGGACCGCTCCGGCGGACCAGGGGGGCGGGCCGGTGCTCTCCTATCGCGTGGTCTCGGACCCCGGCGCCATCGACGTGGTGGTCTCCACGCCCGAGACCACGGCCACGGTCACCGGCCTCGACAACGGCACCTCCTACACGTTCACGGTGACCGCCACCAACGCCGTCGGCGACAGCCCGCCGTCGGAGCCGTCGAACGCGGTGACGCCGGAGCCGCCGGGAGTCGTGGGCCTGTCGTCGCTGGCGGTCAACGCGGGGCGGGTGATCGGCGGCACCGGCACCACCGGCACGGTGACCCTCACCGGCCCCGCCGCGGCCGGCGGCGCGACCGTCGAGCTCGCGAGCAGCGACCCGGCGACGGCGACGGTTCCCACCCAGGTCGTGGTGGCCGAGGGCGCCACGAGCGCCACGTTCGCGATCTCGACGAGCGCGGTCGCGGCACCCACCGACGTGTCGCTCTCGGCGACCCTCGACGCCACGACCCTCTCGATCACCCTGGGCGTCGACCCGGTGCCGTCGGGCACGCCGCCCACCGCCGAGATCACAGCGCCGGCCGACGACGCCAGCGTCACCGCCCCGACCGAGGTCGTCGGAACCGCCACGGCCGGCGACTTCGACCACTTCGTGCTCGAGATCGGCCCCGCCGGCGAGACCGCCTTCACCGAGATCGCCCGCGGCACGGACCCGGTCGCTGGCGGCGTCCTCGGCACCCTCGACCCGACCGTCCTGCCCAACGACCTCTACACCCTGCGGCTCACGGTCTTCGACACCGCCGGCCAGATGGCGACGAGCTTGGTGACGGTCCAGGTCGAGGGCCAGCTCAAGATCGGCAACTTCACGCTCTCGTTCGTCGACGTGGCGATCCCGGTCTCCGGGTTGCCGGTGACGGTGACCCGCACCTACGACAGCCGGGACAAAGGCCGCGGCGACTTCGGCGTCGGCTGGCGGCTCGACCTCCGGACGCTCGCCATCCGCGACAGCGGCCTCGAGGGGGTCGGCTGGCACGTCGACCAGAGCGGCGGCGCGTTCCCCTTCTACTCGCTCCGGGGAACCCGCGCTCACGCGGTCTCGCTCCGGCTCCCCGGGGGGCAGGTGGCGAAGTTCGACTTCACGCCCACTCCGGCGAGCCAAGCCCTCGTGCCCCTGCGCTACCTGACCCCCGCCTACACCGCCCGCCCGGGGACGAGGGGAAGCCTCCGGCTGGCGGCGGACACCACCCTCCAGGTGATCGGCAACCAGCCAGGCGACGTGGAGGTCCTCGACCTCGACACGGTCGACGACTACGACCCGCAGACCTTCGTCTACACCGGACCGGACGGCCGCGAGTGGCTGATCGACAAGACCGACGGCGTGCGCCGGGTGAGCGACCCGAACGGCAACACCCTCGAGGTCGGCCCCGGCGGCATCACCAGCTCGTCGGGCGCCGGCGTGGTCTTCACCCGCGACGGCCTGGGCCGGATCACGGCGATCACCGATCCCGACGGCGGGGTCAGGACCTACGGCTACGACGCGGCGGGGGACCTGGTGGCGTTCACCGACGCGAGCGGTGCGACCACCACCTTCGCCTATGACGGCGACCACCTTCTGACCGACATCTTCGACCCGCTCGGCCGCCCCCTCGCCCGGAACGAGTACGACGACGACGGCCGGCTGATCTCCACCACCGACGCCGCCGGCAACGAGGTGGACTTCACCCACGACCTGGCGGCCAACCAGGAGGTGGTGCGCGACCGCCTCGGCAACGTCCAGGTGCTGGTCTACGACGACGCGGGGAACGTCGTCTCCGAGACCGACAAGCTCGGCAACACGAGCACCACGAGCTACGACGACGCGGGGCGCTGGCTCAGCCACTCCGACCCCCTCGGCAACACGACCACCCGGACCTACGACGACGACGGGAACCTGCTCACCGAGACCGACCCCCTGGGCAACACCCGGTCGACGACCTACGGCCCCTTGGGCGTGCCGCTCACCGAGACCGATCTGCTGGGCCAAACGACGCACCACACCTACGATGGCAGCGGCAACCTGCTGACGACCACCGACCCGCTGGGACACGAGACGGCGTATACCCGGGACGGGGCGGGCAACCCGCTGACCACGACCGACGCCCTGGGCTTCGTCACCACTCGGACCTTCGACGCCAGCGGACGGGAGACCTCCGTCACCGACGCCCTGGGCCACACGGTCACCGAAGCCTACGACGCCAAGGGCGACCTGCTGAGCGAGAGCCGGACCCGGACGGTCGGCGGCGCCGCCGTCACCGAGACCTCGACCACCGCCTACGACGCCGAGGGCCGCGTGATCACGCAGACCAACCCCACGGGCGCCACCTCGCGGACCGAGTACGACGTCGTCGGCAAGATCGCCGCCCGGATCGACCCCCTGGGGAACCGGACCGATCTCGCCTACGACTTCGAGGGCCACCTCGCCGAGATCGACTACCCGGACGGCACCACGGGCGGCTTCGAGTACGACGCCGAGGGGCGAAAGGTCGCCTCGACCGACCGCGCCGGACGCACGACCCGCTTCGTCCTCGACGCCGAGGGACACGTGCTCTCGACCGTCTACCCGGACGGCGCCACCGAGTCGGCGACCTACGACGCCGCCGGGCGCAAGATCTCGGAGACCGACGCCCGCGGCAACACCACCAGCTACGAGTACGACGCGGCCGGACGGAGGACCGCAGTGACCGACCCCCTGGGGCACGTGACGCGCTTCGCCTACGACGCCGCGGGCCACAAGACCTCCGAGACCGACGCCGCCGGCAATACCACCTCGTTCGAGTACGACGCGGCCGGACGGATGACCCGCAAGACCTCACCCGACGGGAGCGAGGTCGCCTTCGCCTACGACGCCGTAGGTCACAAGATCTCCGAGACCGACGCCGCCGGCAACACCACCCGCTACGCCTACGACGGCCTCGGGCACGTGGTCCAGGTGACCGACGCCCTGGGCGGCGTGACGAGCTACGGCTACGACGAGGCCGGCAACCGGACCTCGATCACCGACGCCAACGGCCACGTGACGACCTTCGCCTACGACGGCGCGGGCCGGGAGGTGCGGCGCGTCCTACCCATGGGCGAGATCCGGACCCGGGAGTACGACGCCGCGGGGAACCTGGTGCGGAAGGTGGACGCCGCGGGCGCCGAGACCCTCTACGAGTACGACGAGGACAACCGCCTGGTGCGCGTGACGACGGCGGACGGCGCGGTCACCGAGACGACCTACACGGCCACGGGGAAGATCGCCACCCAGACCGACGCCCGCGGCGTGACCGCCTACGCCTACGACGCCCGGGACCGGCTGACGCGCCGCGACAACCCGGACGGCACCTTCGTCGCCTACACCTACGACCCCGCCGGCAACGTGCTCTCGGGCACGACGCCCTCGGGCACCACGACGCGCACCTACGACGCCCTGAGCCGCCTCGCCTCGGTCACCGACCCGACGGGAGGCACGACCACTTACACCTACGACGCCGTGGGCAACCTGGCGACGGTCACCTTCCCGAACGGCACCCGGGCCGTCCACACCTACGACCGGCTGAACCGCCTCGTGGGCCTCGAGAACCTGCGCTCCGACGGCACCGTGATCTCGAGCTACGCCTACACCCTGGGGCCCGCCGGGAACCGCCTGCAGGTGGTCGAGGGCTCCCGCCGCACGGTGAGCTATACCTACGACGACCTCTACCGCCTGACCGGCGAGACGGTGACGGGAGCCGATCCCACGACCCTCGCCTACACCTACGATGCCGTGGGCAACCGCTTGACGCGCAGCGAGGGCGGCGCGACGACCGCCTCCACCTACGACGCCGACGACCGCCTGCTCACCGAGGGCGCCTCCGTCTACACCTACGACCAGGACGGCGATCTCGCCACCCGCACCGCCGGCGGCGTGACGACCACGTACGCCTACGACGGGTTCCACCGCATGGTGCGCGCCTCGGCGCCGGGCCGGCTGGTCGTGCTCACCTACGACTCGAACGGCGATCGGGCGAGCCGCACGGTCGACGGCGTCGTCACCCGCTTCCTGGTGGACTCAAACCGCGGGGAGCCCCAGGTCCTCGAGGAGCGCGACGGCGCCGGAGCGCTCACTGCGGCCTACGTCCAGGGGCTCGGGCCGATCGCCCAGGTGCGCGCCGGCGGCGTCTCCTATTACGGGCTCGACGGCCTGGGGAGCGTCAGGGCCTTGACCGACCCGGCCGGGGCGGTGACCGACACGTACGACTACGACGCCTTCGGCGAGCTCCTCGCCTCGACCGGGAGCACCCCCAACGACTTCCGCTTCGCCGGCGAGCAGCTCGACGCGAACGTGGGCTTCTACTACCTCAGGGCCCGCTACTACGACCCCCACGTCGGCCGCTTCACCACCGCCGACACCTTCCCGCCCGATCTCTTCGACCCGGAGACCCTCCACCGCTATGTCTACGCGGCGAACGATCCCGTGGACAACGTCGACCCGAGCGGCCACTTCGCCACCGTCGTGGGCCTGACGGAGGCGGTCGAGCTCAACACGATCCTAGAGACGATCCAGCCCACCTTCATCCAGGGCGCGGTCGTCCTGGGCGGCGTCGAGATCTTCTTCCGGCCCGGCTTCGAGCTGCGCAACCTCGGCCTCCATCTCATGGAGCGGGCGCTCGACGAGGAGATGTGGGAAGCGGCGACCGAGGTCTACGAGAATGGCCAGGAGCTCATCGTGCTCGGCGCAGAGTTCATCCACAGCCTTCACGAGGTCACCGAGAAGCTGGAGGCCCTCGAGCACACCGGCCTGGGAGTGATCCACTTCGTCGACGCGCTGAGGCGCGTACCCACAGTGGAGCTCTCGGTCGTAGAGATCTACCACTTCGAGCGGTTCGAGAGTGTCTCCTACCTCATCGAGACGGAGGGCTTCGTCCTGTTCCACCAGATCGAGAGCAGCTCTTCGATCACGGTGATCCGTTCCCTCGCCGTGCGGGTCACGGACTGGACGAAGACGATCGACGAGGGAATCCACCTCCTGCGAGATCTCGAGAAGCTGTACTTCGCCTTCAAGAAGGAGTGAAGGGCTCCGGGGCGCGAGCGATCTGTCGGAAGGAGCCCGGGCCTGCGGCGGCGGCGGCGGACCCGCCCGGCCCGGGGCGACTTGGCACCTACCCGGTGCGCATGAAGTGCCAGCGGCAGGCGCCTTCGACCGGCTGGAAGACCTCCGGGCGGATCTTGGGGCCTAAGTCCCGGAGGATCGAGGCCAGGTGCTCGCCGCGGGCGGCCCGCTCCAGGGCCTCGGCCGCGTCGGAGCCCGCCTTCGTGATGTAGGTCTGCCAGATCGCCTGGCGGATCGAGATGCCGCCCGAGAGGTGCACGTTGGGCAGGCGGGCGGCGCCCTTCTTGAGGATCGAGAGCTTTTCTTTGAGGCTTCTCTCGTCGTCCATGGGGGCGCGCTGCCACGCGGTGTAGGGCTTCGGGATGAGGATGTTGACGCCGGCGTGGATCGAGCCGATGCGGCCGGTCTTGCGCGCCTCCTCGAGCATGACCGACCGGCACTCGGCGATGAGCTCGAGGATCGCTTGGACGTCGCCCAGCGTCTCGTCCGGGATGCCGACCAGGAAGTAGAGCTTGAGCTGGGTGAAGCCGTGCTCGAAGATCATCCGCACCTTCTCGAGCAAGAGGGCGTTGGGGATCGGCTTGTTGAGCTTGACCCGTAGCTCGTCGCTGCCGGTCTCGGGGGCCAGCGTGATGGAGCGGTCGCCCGAGGCTTGGAGCGCCGCCAGCACGCCCGGGGTCACCGCCGGGATGCGGATCGAGGAGACCGAGGTGCGGAAGCCCAGGCGGTTGCCCTCCTGGAGGATTCGCTCGATCTCCGGGTGGTCGCCGACGGCGGTGGCGACGAAGCCGAGCTGGTCGGTGACCGGGCGGGCGCGTTCGAGGGAGGCCAGGATGGCGTCGGTCGGGTGCCAGCGGAACTTGCCCATGCCGAAGGTCGCCCAGCAGTACTTGCACTTTTCGGGGCAGCCCCGGGACATCTCGATCAGGAACTTTTCCGAGAACTCGGTGCGCGGGGTGACGATGGCCGTGGTCGGGAGGTGGCCGGGGCGACGCATCTGCTCGGCGGTGAGCTCGAGCTTGTGGAGCTTGCCTTCTCCCGAGGGGCCCAGGAGCCCGTGGAGCTCGTCGCCCTCCTCCGGTCGGTGGTGGGCCGGCACGTAAAAGCCGTGGCGCGCGGCCAGGCGCTCGGCGACCGCCTCGGCGCTCGACTCTTCTTCGAGGGCGGCGAGGAGGTCGGGCAGGAGGTTCTCGGCCGCGCCCAGGGCGAAGACGTCGACGAATTCGGCCATGGGGAGGGGGTTGATGGCGGCGCACGCGCCGCCCATCACCACCAGCGGGTGCCAGGGCCCACGCTCGGCGCGCCGCAGGGGGATCCCCGCGCGGTCGAGGAGGCGGAGGAGGTTGACGTAGTCCTCTTCGAAGGAGACCGAGAAGGCGACGCAGCCGAAATCCGAGAGGGGGCGGCCCGACTCGACGGAGACGGGGGCGCCGCCGCCGTCGGTGAAGAAGCGCTCGGCCACCCAGCCGGGCCGGTCGGCCACCAGGCGCCACGTGCGCTGGAAGCCGAGGCTGGACATGCCCACGTGGTAGGTGTTGCCGTAGGCGAGGGCGAGGCGCCAGGTCCCGTGGCGGGGCACCTCGTCGACCAGGCGCTCGTCCGCCCGAAACGGAGCCCAGTCCTGTGCAGAGGCACCCATGGCGGAAGCTAGAACAGAGGGCTCACGAAGGCGAATTCCGGGGCTTCGACCCCTGTTCCCGCCGACGTGGCGGTCGGCATAGGGCCCGAGCCCTGGGCGGCGTCTCCAGGCGAGGGTGCCTTCGATCCGGCAGGGGGCCGGGGCTCCGCCCGGTCGTCGGCTCGGAGCCCCGACCCCCTGCCTCGCGGCCGCGGAATCTCAGAGTGCGGCACTTTCGCCCGGGATGGGGCGGTACAATCGACCCGGGAGGTGAAGATCGTGGCAACCCTGGACCCCTTGCTCTCTCGAATCACCGCCGACCCGGAAATTTTCGGCGGCAAGCCGATCGTCCGTGGCATGCGGATCTCGGTCGAGCTGATCCTCAGCCTCCTGGCCCAGGGGGAGTCGGTGGAGGCGATCCTCGGCGACTATCCGGACCTCGAGCCCGAGGACGTCCGGGCGTGCCTCGCCTACGCGCACGCAGCGATTTCCCATGACTCCCTGGACGCGGTCCGGGTTTCGGCGTAGGTGCGGTTTCTCATCGACCGCTGTGCCGGCCGACGACTGGCGGAGTGGCTCGAGAGTTAGGGCCACGACGTCGTCGAGGCTTCCGAGCTGGGCCTCCAAACTTCAGAGCTAGAAGCCGAATCCATCGTGACTGTCACGCGAGCCAAGATCCGGATTTCAAGGCGTAGAGCCTGAAACTCAAGCTCCGTCATGAGGCCCGCGTGTCCGCTTGACGATTCGAAGGACTGGTTGAACTCGCGGGATCTCATGGATGCCCTGGGCTTTCAGGCTGCTGAGGAGGCAGTCTTCTACGGCCGCGACGCGCTCCTCCGTTGAGAGGCCTTCGTACCAGAAGCGGAAGTCTTCCTCCGCCGCCTCGTCGTTGGAGACAATGGTGGCGGTCCAGGTCTCGCCGTGGCGATCGACGCCCTGTCCCCGGTGCTCCAAGAGGAACAGACTATCAACCGTTGCGTGTTGCCTGGGCGGCGGTTGTCGGCAGGCCCGAACGCGGGTCGGGAGCTCCCACCGACTGTGCCTTCGAGCCGGCAGGGGGCTGGGATCCGGCACGTAGGTTCTCGCGCAGAGGCACAGAGGCGCAGAGGAGGGCGATCGATGGGCGGAGACCGGGAGAGCCGCGTTTCCGGGGCGCCGTTGACTGGGCGTACAAGATCCACACGCGGTTCGGGCCGGTGCTGCTGGAGTCGGTCGACGAGGCGGTCCCCGCACCTCAGAGCTTGTGAATGAATCTCCGGCCGTCGCGAGGGCGTTCCGGGGCGCCGCTCGCAAGGCGCGCCGACGCAGACGTAGCGGGGCCTACGTCGAGGAGGCGCAACGCCGCGAGGGGTGATGCGGGGACGGCCGCAGTAGGTCGGAGGTTCATTCACAAGCTCCTAGCTCACGGCACGAGGGCACGAGGTAGAGCGCCGAGTGCGTGCTCTTGATCTCCGGCACGCATCGGATCAAGGAGGGCATCCTCCGCCACGTCAAATGAAGTCGCGCCTCTGCGCCTCTGCGCGAGACTTGTCCAGCCCGGGTTGTCGTGAACGAGCAGGCTCCTAGCAAAGCTCCGCCTCACACCGCCGAGGAATCTGGAGTGTCTACGGCTTCTCTGGAAACTTGACTCACCTGTCACGAACTGCAGCTTTGTAGATGTCGAGGGCCTTCGGCAAGATCTTTCATCGCTCCGGTTTTCGCGCCTTTCGGAGCTCGTTGACGTCGGCCCGATCCTGGTCGCGTCCGGATTCTTCCTTCTCACGAATCAAGTCGTCGAGGGAGAGGTATTGGGTATCTACGCTGCCGAACCGGGCCCGGGACCGTGCTTGCCAGAGGGAGTCGAAATCCGAACCGCCCGCCAGGCTGGAGAGAAGGTCGATCCGAGAGGGGGCGATGCCCAGTTGGATAATGGAATCGGGCTCGACCACATCCTCCGCGGTGAGGCCGAGGTCGCTGCCGCCGAAGAAGTCCCGGATCGCCGCGAGGGTCCTCTCTGCGTTCTCGAGGGTCGGCTCGATGAGGATGTCGAGGTCTTTGGTGGCTCGCGGCCGAGCATGGAAAGCTACGGCGTGGGCCCCGACCACGAGGTATCTAACCGCGTGCCCGTTTAACGACTCGAGAAACTCTTCGTATTCGCGGGATTTCATCGATGCCCTGGGCCTTGAGGCTGCTGAGGAGGCAGTCTTCGACGGCCGCGACACGGTCCTCCGGCGAGAGCTCCTCGTACCAGAACCGGAAGTCCTCGGCCTCTGCCTCGTCTTTGGAGACGATGGTGGCGGTCCACGTCTTGCCGTAGCGATCGACGCCCTGTCCTCGGCGCTCCATGCCTCTAGAGTATCGCGCTTTGATGGAACCACTCCGATGAGCCTGGATCGCCCGGGGCATAGGCCGTCGCTCTCCCGAAAGGAACATGACTGGCTACATGAGCTATCGCGCGAGGAAGCGCGTTGGAGGGCGTTCGCAAGCTACTCCTGTTCGTTGGTCGACGCTCACCCTATCCCGGACACGGCGTGTCTTGGACTACATGGAGGTCGACAAACACAGCGGGAACCGTGCCTCGATGTGTTCTCGCAGTGTTGTTCTCATTATTCGTAGTCGCGGGCCCGTCGCTGGCACAGTCAAGCCACCGAGTCGCAGACGATCATCGAGTGGGCTGCAAGACGCTGGAATTCTACAACCGGTTGAGGCAGTATGCGGTCGACAAGGACCTCGAGGCATTCAAGCAGGGCCTTACGGCCGGGATTCTCCTCGGCGAATGCACGCTCTTCAAGAGGGGCGAGGTGGTCTTCGTCGTCGACACGAAGATCCTCTCCGGCCTCGTGAAGGTCCGACGCAAAGGACGCCTGGAGGAGTACTGGACCGGCTTCGAGACCATCAAGTCAAATTTGGAGTTCGAGGTCTCTGAGGCGCGGGCTGAGCCGGGGCGGTGCGGCGAGCTCAGGTGCCGGTCCCAGAAGCCATCTCCTTCATAGCTGGTCTCATCCAGAGCAGCGCGGCGCCCTCTCTCCCACGTAGGTGAGGGGAGGGCCGGGGTGAGGCGGTGCGATCCGATCGGGCGGGGGCGTCCCCTTCCCCCCGCGAGGGTGGGAAGGGGATCGAGGGGTTGCGGGGGGGATGCGATGAATCGTCCCCTTCCCCCCGCGAGGGTGGGAAGGGGAACGCGGGGATGCGGGGGTGGTCCGATCAAAACACGTAATTCACCACGAAGCTCCAGCTCTTGTCGATGAAGGTCTCCGGGCCGTGGTCAGGCTTGGTCTTCCAGTAGTCGTACTCGAGGATCAGATTCAGGTTGTCGTTCACGCTGTAGGTGAGGCCGGGGAGGATCTCGGTCTCCGTGGCCTGGGCGCCGTCGTAGGCCACCTGGCTCCAGTTGAGGCGGAGCTGGAGCGGGGCGACGGGGCGCCAGCGGGTGCCCACCAGGTAGTAGGTCGAGTCGTCGTAGCCCAGGCGCGAGTAGGGGTGGGCCGCGTCGGCCCGCTCGCCGGTCTGGTCGAGCACTTCGGCGTAGCCGGTCCAGGGCCCCAGGGTTAGCGTGGCGTCGCCGGCCACCTGCTGGAGGCGGAAGCTCTCGGCGGGCACGTCGTGGCGGGCGATCCGGCCCGAGAGGCCCGAGAGCCCCAGGGCGAGGGAGCGCCCCTCGCCGAAGGTCCAGGTGGGGACGGCCCGGGCGGTCACCGTGTTGCGCTGCTCCGCCGTGGTGTCGCTCTCCACGTCGCGGCCGGGCAGCGACCCCGCGACCCTGTCGTTGTTCACGAAGTACTGGGTCGAATAGTCCAGGTGAAAGCCGTCGCCCACCGGCCGACTGCCCACGAGCTCCGCGCCGTAGTCCGGGTTGAGCTTCAGGCCGTTGAAGTACTGGACGTTGCCGAAGAAAGAGTCGTCCCAGAAGACGCCGACCTTGCGGTACACCTTGCCCACGTGCACGTCTCCCACCGGCGTCTTCGCCCAGGCATAGGCCTCCTGGAACCAGACGTCAGAGACATAGTAGGAGCGCAGCTTCGAGTCGCGCGCCCGGGTCTGGACGTGGAGGCCGTAGCGGCCGTCCTCGGTGGCGCCGTCGAAGTTCAGGACGAAGGCGTAGATCTCGAACTTCTCCTGCGCGCCTTCGAGCTGCGGCAGGTACTCGAAGAGGTAGATCGATCCGGTGAGGTCGAAGTGGGCTTCAGCGGTGGCGGCGGTGGCGGCGGCGTGGGCCGGCCGGGCGGCGCCGCCCGAGAGCAGGACGAGCAGGGTGGCAACGGCCGCGGCGAGTGGGAGTCTCAGAGCCTGTGAAGAACTCTCCGCCCGTCGCGAGGGCGTCCTCCGGGCGCCGGCGCCCCTCGCAAGGCGCGCCGACGCAGGCGTAGCGGGGCCTACGTCGAGGCGGCGCAACGTCGCGAGGGGTGATTCGGGGGCGCCCGCAGCAGGGTCGGAGATTTCTTCACAGGCTCTCATGGTTCGGGACACAGGGGTCTCCTCCGGGTCGGGTGGCAAAGGCGGGGATTTTATAGCGTCCTCGCCGTTCCTATACGGCGAGCGCTCTTCGGCGGATCGGCGCCGGCTCCCGGAGGCGCTACCTCAACCCACGTAGAGCCGCTCCAGGCGGTCGTAGTGGCGCCGGAAGTAGACCCCCACCAGGTGGGCTCCCGTGAACAGGCCGTACACCCCGATCAGGATCGAGGCAGCGACGCCCGCCAGCGGGATGAAGAGCGTCACGTAGCGCAGGAAGGTGCTGGCGATCAGGAGGCCGCCCAGCAGGAGGGTCATGACCAGGGCCTCGGCCGGAGCCACCAGGAGCGCCCGCACGTGGAGGTCCACCCGGGGCAGGAGCCAGAAGCTCTCGAAGACCGCCGTCGCGCCGAGGGTGGGCATCCACAACGCGACTCCGAGCAAGAACCCTCCTACCAGGGGTGGGAAGCAGCTCGGCGCCGTGCCGGCGCCCAGCGCCTCGGCGTCTCCGCAGCCCGACAGGTACACCAGGACGAAAAGAGGGATTAGGGCGATCAGCGTCATGACGATCATGGCGAAGAGATCCGCCACGCGGGCGAAGAAGTCCCAGTCGGGCCAGTCGGGCAGCTCGTCGTCCCCCTCGGCCGTGGTGCGAACGATGGTGAAGAGGAGCCGGGGCACCATGACGGCGACGAAGAGGGCCGGGATGAAGACGATGCAACCGATCACCGGCAGGATGGCGGGCAGGGCGGCGAAGAGCACCAGGAGCACCGCGTAGCTCCAGAAGACCGAGGCCCCCTTGCCCCGGAACGGGTACAGGAATGCCTCGCCGAGCGAGTAGGGCGACTTCTGGGCCCGGGTGCGGCGAAAGGCCGGCGCGGTCCGCGGGGCTGCGGCTCCGGCGGACGAGCCCCCCTCCAGGGGCACGGCCAGCTCGCCGCACAGACCGCAAAGGATCAGGCGGTGGCTGGGCTTCACGCAGGCGTCGCACAACTCCCGGCCGCAGCCGTCGCACCGGTAGGAGGCCGGTCGGTCGGGGTGGACGGAGCAGCAGGTGGGGCTCACGGGCATGGCGCACCTTTCTCTTCGGGGGCGCGACCGCGGGCTCCGTGGCCGCCGACCCGTTCCCTGCAACGTACGGTTGGGAAGCTGATGAATTCCTATCGCCCCGGCGACGGCGCTGTCAACTCGCGGCCTACGACGCAGCCAGCCGCCAGGCGAGACGGAGGGCACCACCGACGCCCAGGTCCCGGAGCGCCAGGGTGCCGGCGTGGACTCCCAGGAGGCGCTCGAAGAGCTCGGGGTCCGCCGCCAGAGCCCGGACCATGCGATGGCGCAGCCACGGCCGGCGCTCGACCGCGAGCAGCGTCCGGATGAAGGCCTCGGGCAGGCGGCGCTGGCGCCGGTGGGCCCGGGTGTAGGCCGCGAGGGGCTCCCGGCCGTCGGGGATCGCCTCGGCGGCGTCTTCCCGGAGGGCCGCGATCGACTCCACCAGTGCGAAGGCCTGGTGGAAGGCGAGGGTCAACCCCTCGCCGGTGATGGCGTCGAGGTATCCGGAGGCGTCGCCGACCAGGGCCACCCGCCCCCTCACGACGGCCCGGGGGCGGTGGGCGAGGGGGCCGCAGCCCAAGTCACGGGAGTCGCGGGAGTCGCGGGGCGCCCCCTCGAGTCGCGCGGCCAGGGTCGGCATCCGCGCGAGCAGGGCGTCGAAGTTGGCGGTTCCGCCGCTCCAGAGCATGGCCACTCCCACTCGCTCCCGCCCCACCGGCGTCACGTAGGCCTCGCACCGGTCGGCCCAGTAGACCTCCACCCGATCGGTCCAGGGCTCGATCCGGAAATGGCGCCGCACACCGAAGCGCCCGCCGCCCCTCGGTCCCCTCGCCCCCGATACCCCCGAGGCCGCCCCTGCTGCGGCGCCGGCGCCCGCCCGGGGGTCCCCGAGGCCGGCCCAGGCCCGCACCTTCGAGCGCAGGCCGTCGGCGCCCACCAGCCAGCGCGCCGTTAAGGTGACCCCGCTCGCGGTGCGGAGCGAGGGGAATCCCGCGCCGGGCTCCGACGGCCCGCCGCGGACGAGACCGGTCGCCCGCTCGCCCCAGAGGAGCCGCGCGCCCACGGCTTCGGCGCGCGCGGCCATGGCGCTCTGGAGGGCGGTGCGGCGCACCCCGAGGCCGGCGGCCCCGCGCGGGAAGCCGGCGTCGGCCACCGCGGCGCCGTCCAGGTAGCGAATGCCGGTGAAGGGCGTGGCATCCGCCTCGCCCGGGAGCTCGACGCCCAGCTCGGCGAGGCGCGCCAGGCCGTCGGGCATGAGGCCTTCTCCGCACGCCTTGTCGATGGGCGGCCGGGCGCGGTCGAGGACGGTGACCGCCAGCCCCGCGAGCCGCGCCCGGATGGCCACCGCCAGCCCCGCCGGCCCGCCGCCCACGACCAGGAGGTCGTCCACCCGCGCCGAGCCCACCCTCACCGCGGACTCCTCACGGGCGGGTGCTGTCGTCCCTCGCCCACCTCGAGGGTGGGAGAGGGATCGAGGGTGAGGGGGGTGATCCGATCATTTCCGATCATTTCCGCCTCGAGCGGGCGTGGGCGAGGCTCGAACGGGTCACGGCGGCGGCGAGCCTCAGGGGGGTGACCGGCGCCGGGGCCTCGAGGGTGCCGCTCAGCCAGAGGCGCAGGGCCTCGCCACGGCGCAGCTTTCCCGAGGAGGTCCGGGGCAGGGTACCGGGCTCGAGCACCACCACCCGGTCGGCCGCGAGGCCGGTGCCGGCGAGCACCGCTTCCCGGGCCATCGCCGGCAGCGCCCGCCGCTCCGATTCGGAAGCGTCTCGCGCGGCCTCCACCAGGACCACCAGCTCCTCCTGCTCCGCCTCCTCGGGCAGATAGCTCGCGGCCACGGCGCAGCCGGCGCGCGCGCCCGGGACGGTGCAGGCGGCGGCCTCGATCTCCTCCGGTCCGTAGTTGCGGCCACGCAGGATCACCTGGTCCTTGGCACGACCGGTGAGGTAGAGCTCGCCGCCGGAGAGGAAGCCCAGGTCGCCGGTGTCGAGCCATCCGTCCACCAGGGCGCGGGCTGTGGCCTCGGGGCGGCCGAGGTAGCCCGCCATCAGCGAGGGCCCGCGAACCCAGATGCGTCCCACCCGGCCCGCGGGCAGGGCGCGGCCCTCCTCGCCCCGCACCTCGATCTCGAAGCCGGGCAGCGGCGAGCCCACCGAGACGATCTCCCGGCCCGCCGGCGCGTCGGCGGCGTTCGCGCCGGAGGCCTCGCGCGGCAATTTACGCGGTGTTTGGCCCGGCTCCAGGGAGGGGCGCTCGAAGCGCGCCGAGGTGAAGGGGCGGCCGAGGGAGGAGAAGGTCACCGCCAGGGCTGCCTCCGAGAGCCCGTAGACCGGAGTCAGGGCCTCGGCGCGGAAGCCCCAGCGCCGGAAGCGCTCGGCGAAGGCGCGCAGGGTCCGGGCCGAGACCGCCTCGGCGCCGTTCAGGGCCACACGCCAGGAGGAGAGGTCGACCCCGTCGAGCTCCTCGTCGCGCACCTTCTCGACGCACAGGCCGTAGGCGAAGTTCGGGGCCGGCGAGACGGTGGCGCGGAAGCGGGAGATGGCGCGAAGCCAGGCCGCCGGGCGGGCCACGAAGACCTCCGGCCCGAGGAGGGTCAGGTCCGTACGGCGCTCGAGGGCCGGCAGGACGCAGCCGATCAGCCCCATGTCGTGGTAGAGCGGGAGCCAGGAGGCGCCGCGGTGGGTGACCTCCTCGGTGTCGGGCCAGAAGCCGTTGAGGGTCGCCGCCTGAGCGACGATCGCCCCGTGGGAGAGGGCCACCGGCTTAGGGTCGACGGTGGTGCCGGAGGAGAACTGGACCAGGGCCAGGTCCGAGGCGGTGGGACGGGCGGTGGGAGAGCCGGCCGACGCCGGAGCAGGCAGGCCGTCCAGGGTTCTGCACCCGAGGGCCGGCCGGGCGAGCTCCATCGCTTCGCCCAGGAGGCGGCGCACGCGCCGGTCGGCGAGCACCAGGCGCGCGCCGGCGGCCTCGATCATGCGGGCGGTCCGGCGGTGGTACTCGGCCAGCCGGCCCAGTCGGACCGGCGGGTAGAGGGGGGCGGGAACCGCGCCTGCCACGAGGATGCCGAAGAAGGCGTCGAAGAACTCGGCGCACGTGGGAAAGATCAGGGCCACCCGCTCGCCCGGTTCGACGCCCAGGGCGCCGAGGGCGGCGGCGATCCGGGCGGCGCCTTCGCTTACCCGGCGCCAGGACAGGAAGGTCGGCCGTTCCCGCCGGTCGAGGAGGGTCAGGC
The DNA here is from genome assembly GCA_963739795.1 of uncultured Acidobacteriota bacterium. GTDB lineage: Bacteria > Acidobacteriota > Thermoanaerobaculia > Multivoradales > DATKCC01 > CAVUBL01. The sequence goes on from CAVUBL010000007.1 coordinate 402,147, forward strand.
CCCGTTCCTCGATCCTCGAGGCGCGATCCAGGAGGTCGAGGAGGGTCCGCGCGGCCTCCGGGGCGGACGCCGCGGAGTCAGGCGCCCTCAAGCTTCCTCCCGACCGCGTCCGCCAGGTCGCCCACGGTGGCGATGGCCTCCTCGTCCTCCGGGTCCAGGCAGACCTCGAACCGGTCCTCCACCTCCACCGCCAGGGTCAGGAGCCGGATCGAGTCGAGGGCCAGGTCCTCCACCAGGCGCATTCTGGGCTCGATGCGACCTTCGTAGGACAGGTGCTCCCGGGCCACCTCCCGGATGACCCGCAGAATCTCCTCCCGCCTCAACGGCCCTCCCCGGGCACCGGCCCCGCGCCGCGGGGGGCGGGGCGCCCGCCGGCGGCGGCCCGGGACCGTGCCGGTCCGGCACCCGCCGGTCGGGCCGCTCGGGTTGATCGGGTTGATCGGGTTGATCGGGCCAGGGCGCCGTCCTCGGTGCGGATCCGGTGGGCCAGGAGCACTCCGTTCGCGGCGGAGAAGAACGTGGCAGTGAGCCAGGCCCCGTGAACCAGGGGGAGGGCGGCGACTTCCAACGCCACGGCCACGTAGTTGGGGTGGCGCAAGAGACGGTACGGCCCGGAGGTGACGAGGGGCGCCCCGGGCACCACGATGACCCGCGTCGTCCAGCGCTCCCCGAGGGCCCGGACCGTCCAGTAGCGAAGCGCCGAAGCGGCGCCCAGGGCGAGGAGGGCCGCCGCGGCCAGCGACGGAACGAAGGGCCGTCCGAGAAGCCAGACCTCGGCCAGGCAGGAGGCGAGAAAGCAGGTGTGGAGCGCCACCATCCAGGGGTAGTGCCCGGCCCCCACCTCCACGCCGCCCCGAGCCAGGAGCCACCGGGAGCTCCGCCGCGCCAGCCCAAGCTCCAACAGCCGCTGCACCGCGATCAAGCCCACGAGGCCGGTAAACAACCAGCGGCTATCGATCCCCCACATTGACCGAGATCCTACCGCTTCCCCAGAACCGCCAGGCGAGGAGTTGCGGCAAGGCGGATCTCCTCAAGCTACGGAGCCGCGAGACCCATCCCTACGGAGCGTAGCCTCTCAAGGACCGGTCACGTCTGGAACGTGGTTTCGTCAACTGCCGGGCAGCCGATTCCCCCCACTTCACATCCCAGCGAGGAGCCCCTGGCAGCCGACCAGCCCCAACGGGGCGCGCCTCCCGCGTGCCAGGGACGTCTGAGGCAAGGCGGATCTCCTCAAGCTACGGAGCCGCGAGACCCATCCCTACGGAGCGAGCCTCTCAAGGACCGGTCACGTCTGGAACGTGGTTTCGTCAACTGCCGGGCAGCCGATTCCCCCCCACTTCACATCCCAGCGAGGAGCCCCTGGCAGCCGACCAGCCCCAACGGGGCGCGCCTCCCGCGTGCCAGGGACGTCTGAGCCGACCCCGCGCAACGAGCCCATGAAGTCCGTCGAGCTCCCCAAGGGGAGGCGAAGCCGAGGCGGGCGCCGACGCCCCACTGTCCGACAAGCGCCCGCCGTTCCCAGGCACGCGGGAGGCCCGCCCCGGCAACGAACCCCCGCCCCCGCCCCCGCCTTCTCGCTCCTCGCTCCCCTCACCACTCCACCAACACCAGCTCAGAGCAAAACCCAGGCCCCATCGCCAGGATCATCCCCGGCGTCCCGGGCGCCGGCCGGTGGTTCGTCATCGTCTCCTCCAGGACCAGGAGCACCGAGGTCGACGACAGGTTCCCAACCTCCCGGAGACTCCGCCAGGTGACTTCAAGCGCCCCCTCCGGCAGCTCCAGCGTCTCCTCCATCGCCTCCAGCACCTTCGGCCCGCCCGGGTGGCAGACCCAGCAGCCGATCTCCGAGCGCGTGAGCCCCCGCTCCGCCAGAAAGGCGTCCACGTCGCGCCGCAGGTAGCGCCGGACCACGTCCGGCACCTCCGCCGTCAGGACGATCTGGAAACCGCGCTCCGAGATGTCCCACCCCATCACCCGCTCCGAGTCGGGGTAGAAGACCGAGCGGGTGGCCACCACCCGCGGGCCGGGCCGGCCGCCCGACTCCCCCGGGAGCGACCGCTCCGCCCCCGCCACCACCACCGCCGCCGCTCCGTCGCCGAACAGGCCGGAGGCGATCAGGTTGGGGATCGAGAGGTCCTGGAGCTGCAGGGTCAGGCTGCAGAGCTCCACCGAAAGGAGCACCGCCACCTGGTCGGGGAAGGCGCGCACGTAGTCCGCCGCCCGGGCGATGCCGGCGGCTCCCGCCACGCAGCCGAGGCCGAAGATCGGCACCCGCTTGAGGCGCGGTGGCAGGCCCAGCCGGCCCACCAGCCGGGCGTCGAGGGAGGGCGTCGCGATGCCGGTGACCGAGACCGTGATCAGGCTGTCGACCTCACCGGGCTCGAGCCCGGCCCGCGCCAGGGCGTCTTCCACGGCCTCGCCGCCCACCTCCTGGGCCACCCGGATCCAGGCGTCGTTGGCCTGCCCCCAGGTCTCGAGGGCTTCGTACTCCTCGATGGGAAGGGCGAGGTGACGCCCGCCCACCAGGACGTTGCGGTGGAGCTGCTCGAGGCGCGCCAGGTTGTGGTGGCGCTTCGCCCAGTGGCGGCGGAGCGTCCCGAGGAGCTCCTCTTGGTCGTAGTAGTTGGGCGGGAAGGCGTGGCCGACGGCGGCGAGTCTCACCCGCGCTCCCCGTCGGGCCCGGCCACCGCCGCCATGAGCAGACCGCAGACCGTGTACAGGCCGAACCAGCCCAGGACCAGGTTCCACCAGGCGTGGCTCGAGAGCGTCGAAGCGCCGGCGACGGTGAGCGCCAGCACCGGCCCCCGGAAGATCCACGCCGTCCAGGCCGCCGCCAGGCCCGCGATCCAGCGGTTGAGGCTCCGCTCGCGCACCAGGGCGTAGAGCGCCACCAGGCCCAGCCCCTCGAGCACCCAGAGGCCGAGAAGGTAGGGGGCGGGAAGGCCCTCGGGACGCGCCAGGTCGAGGGCCTCGACGCCGAAGTGAAAGAGCGCCCGAGCCAAGATCACGAGGGGCAGCGCGAGCACGAGGAAGCGGATCAAGGTCTGAAGATGATACCCCAGCGTCAGGTGCTAAAGTCGTGATCCCTCCCCGCCGGTGCGCCGGCTGCCGCGCTCCGGCCCGATGCCGGGCCGAGCTTCACCGAGAGCCATCGATCCGGATCGATGCCGAATCGAGGATCCGGTCGCCGGCCCCGGCCGTATAGGGAATCGGAACCCGATGGACGCCCGCCCCGAGAGCCAGCTTCCGACCTCCGACGCCCACTCCGGTGGCGGCGGCGCGACCCTGCTCGTCTTCACCCTCGGGCCCGACGTCGAGGGCCGGCGGAGGCGCCTCCTGCCCCGGCGCTTCGGCGACCGGGAGAGGGCTCTCCACCGCCTCTGCCTCGACGAGGCCCTGGCCGCCGGCGAAGGCGCCGGCTGCCGCCTCGCCGTCTCCTCTCCGGCACCGCTCGAGCTCCCGGAGGGGACGCACCGGGTGGCCCAGCGGGGCGCCGGCTTCGGCGAGCGACTGGCCGCAGCCTTCGACGAGGCTTTCGATCCGGATGGGGATCCGGACGGGCGGGCGCTGGTGGCCGTGGGCACCGACACACCGGGCATCCGCCGCGAGCACGTGGCGCGGTCCCTGGAGCTCCTGGGCGACGGCCCGCAGGCCGCTCGCCGCGTGGTGGTGGGCCCCTCGCCCGACGGCGGCCTCTACCTCCTGGCCGCCCGCCGCCCCCTGGGCGATCTCCTCCGCCGGGTCGTCTGGTGCCGGAAAGCGACCCTGGCGAGCCTGCTCGCGGTCCTGGACGCCGCGGGCCTCGCCGTCGAGCTGATGGAGCCCCTCGCCGACCTGGATCGGCCGGCGGACCTCGAGCGCTGGCTCGCCCGGCGCGCCCTGGCCGGCGACGACGGCGACGACGGCCGCGACGGACAGGTGGCGCGCCTGACAACGATTCTCGGCCGCCTCCTCGCCGCCTGGCGCCGCCCGGTCGTGGCCCGGCCCACTCCCCGGCCGTGCCTCGCGTACCTGCCCGTGGCGAGCGGACGCTCGCCGCCGCGCGGCCCCCACCACTAAGCCCTGAGACACAGAGTCTGACGCGACTGCCCGGACCGGCCGCGGAGCCGGACTCCGGGAGAGTCGCCGCCCGCCGGGTGCGCCGGAGGGGCGCGGCAACCGAGAGCACAACCGAGGGAGAGCCGAACCTTGAGATCGCAGATGGGGACGATGGGAGTGGCGGTGCTGCTCCTCGCGGGAATGACCGCCGCCTGCTCCCAGCCCGGGAGCCGAGAGGCGACGGCGAAGCCGGAGGCGGCCAAGACCTCCGACGTGGTGGTGCAGTACGACTGCATCCCGAACTACGCCAATTGGGGGGCGGTGACCGACCTCTACCAGAAGACCACCGGCGTCAAGGTGCCGCCGGACATGAAGGGCTCGTCGGCGGCCATGGCGGCCCTCGAGGCCGAGAAGGCCAACCCCCAGGCCGACACCGCCTACTACTCGGGGGCGATCGGCTACGAGGCGGCGCGCCGCGGCCTCCACCAGGCCTACAAGCCGGCCGGCTGGGACCAGATCCCCGACGCCCTGAAGGACCCGGACGGCAAGTGGTGGACGGTCCATACCGGAGCCATCGCGCTGATCGTCAACACCGCCGCGCTCGGCGACAAGCCGGTGCCGAAGAGCTGGCACGACCTGCTCTCCCCCCAGTACAAGGGGCTCATCGCCTACGACGATCCGACCTGGGGCGGCACCGCCTACACCTTCGTCTACGGCATCAACCACATCCTGGGCGGAACCTCCACGGACTTCGGGCCCGGCCTCGACTACCTCGAGAAGCTGGACGCCAACATCCAGTCCTACCCGCGCGAGTCGATCTACAACGACGTGCTGCGCGGCGAGATCCCCATCTGGATCAACGCCGACGGCAACGGCTACAAGATGCGCTACGTCGACGGCGGACAGGTCCAGGTGGTGATCCCCCAGGAGGGATCGGTCTCCATGCCCCTGGTCATGGGGCTGGTGACCGGAGCGCCCCACGAGGCGGCGGCCAAGAAGTACCTGGACTGGCTCCTCACCGAGCCCGCCCAGGCCGAGTTCGCCCGCTCCTACTTCCGGCCGGTGATCCCCGGCGCCATGCCCGCGGAGGTGGCGAAGAACTTCCTCCCGGAGTCCGACTACGCGCGGGTCCAGAACCTGGACCTGGGCGAGATGGCCGCGGCCTCGGACGCCCTCAAGCGGGCCTGGCAGGAGCGGATCCGCCACGGCGAGGGGACGGCCGAGTGAGAGCCCGTGAAGACCTCTCCAGCCCTGCTGCGGGTGTCTCCGAATCACCCCTCGCGGCGTTGCGCCTCCTCGACGTAGGCTCTGCTACGCCTGCGTCGGCGCGCCTTGCGAGGGGCGCCCGGAAGACGCCCTCGCGACGGGCGGAGAGGTCTTCACGGGCTCCGAGCGCCGGGCCGCGGGGGGCGAAGCCGTGGGCGGGGGTGCTCCTGTGCCTGCCCCTGGGGCTCTTCCTCCTCGCGGCCTTCGTCGTGCCCCTGGCCGGCCTCCTGCCCGCCAGCCTCCACCTGACCCCGGGGATCCTGGGACGGCCCGTTGCGGACAGCTCGGAGAGCCCGGCGCACGAGGCCGGCGCCTCGACCCTCGCCAACTACGCCCGGGCCTTCCGGGCGTCGGGCGAGCTGGCCGCCTTCCGTAACAGCCTGGTCCTCTCCCTGTCGGTGGCCGCGGCTTCTATCGTGCTCTGCCTGCCGCCGGCGTGGATGCTGGCCCGGCACTCGTTCCCGGGACGCTCGGCCCTGCGCACGGTGCTCGCCCTGCCCCTCACCTTCTCCGGCGTGATCGTGGGGTTCCTGGCGATCCTGGTGCTCGGGCGCCTGGGGCTGCTGCCGGCGGTGCTGCGGCTGCTTACCGGCCGGCCGCTCCTCGCCGGCAGCGCCTACACCCTCGGCGGCCTGGTCGCGGCGTACGTCTACTTCGAGGTGCCCCGCGCCACCCTCACCCTGGAGGCCGCCTTCGGGCGCCTCGACCCGGACCAGGAGCGGGCCGCCGCCACCCTGGGCGCCGGCTGGCTCGACCGGCTCTGGCGGATCACCCTGCCCCAGCTCTGGCCGGCCCTGGTCTCGACCCTGGCGGTGACCTTCGCCGCCTCCATGGGCTCGTTCGGGGTCGCCCTGATCCTGGCGCGCAAGCTCCAGCTCGTGCCCCTGGCCATCTACACCGAGTACACCGGCTTCCTGGACTCGGGCTACGCCGCGGCGCTCTGCCTGCTGCTGGCCGCCGGGACCCTGGCGGCGGCGGGGCTGCTGCGCTGGCTGACCCGGGGCGACGAATGGATCTACGGATGACGGCGCACTCCCACGAAGGTCGCGGGGCCCTCGGCCGCCGGCTGGGGGTGACCTATTGCTGGGTCCTCGGCACGCTGGTGCTCCTGCCGGTGGCGGTGGTGGTGGCCGGCGCCTTCCTGCCCGCCGCGCGCCTGGGTATGGCGAGCGAAGGGTGGGTGCGGGGCCACGAGTCGGTGGTGTCGCTCAAGTGGTTCGCCTACGTGCTCCACCTCTACGGCTCGTCGCTCCTCTACTCGGTGGCGCTGGCCGGCGTGGCGGTGGGCGCGGGCTTGGCCCTCTCGCTGCCGGCGGCCTACGGCCTGGTGCGCCACCCGTTCCCCGGAGCCAAGCTTCTCGAGGAGCTCGCCCTGCTGCCCCTGGCGGTGCCCGGCATCGCCGTGGCCATCGCCCTCATCCAGACCTGGTACCTGGTGCGGGGCGAGTGGTGGTTCGTGGCGGTGGGCCACCTGCTCTACACCGTGCCGCTCCTCTTGCGCACGCTCCTCCACGCCCTGCGCGGCGAGGTCTTCGACGAGGAGCGGGCGGCGGCCACCCTGGGCGCCGGGCCGCTGGCGCGCTTCGCCCGCATCACCTGGCCGCGCCTTCGCCGGCCGGCGAGCCTGGGGGCGCTGATCGTGGCGGCGGTCTCGTGGGGGGAGTTCAACGCCAGCTTCCTGCTCGCGACGCCCCTTCACCAGCCCTTCCCGGCAGCCCTCTTCGCCACCTACACCTCCAACAGCTTCGCCGTCTCCTCGGCGGCGACCACCCTCTTCCTCGCCGGCATCCTGCCGCTGCTCGTCGCCATCGAGCGCCTGGGCCGGCGCGACCTGATGGCCGTGAGGCAGGGGGCGTGAGCACCGCGGGCCCGCGGGTGCGGCCGGCCGGCGCGGGCGGCGCGGGCGAAGACCGGGGTGTGGAGATCGCCCTCGACCGGGTGGGCTTCGCCTACGGCGCCGCGGCTCCACCTCCGGGAGGCGCCCGGCCCGGAGCCGGAGGCGCCCGAGCGGTGGCCGGCCTCGCCGACCTGGACCTGGAGGCCCCGGCCGGCCGGGTGACCGCGGTCCTCGGCCCCTCGGGCGCCGGCAAGTCGACCCTCCTCGCCATCGTCGCCGGCCTCCTGGCGCCGGACCGGGGCGACGTGCGCTTCGACGGCCGCTCGATCCTCGGTGTGCCCCCCGAGAAGCGGCGCCTGGGGGTGGTCTTCCAGAGCTACGCCCTGTTCGCCCACATGACGGTGGAGGACAACGTCTCGTTCCCTCTGCGCGTTCGCCGCGGGAGACGCTCTCGGCCTAGGCTCCGGCGGCGCGCCGCCCGCGCCCGGGTGGCGGCGCTGCTCGAACGCTTCGAGATCGCGCCCCTCGCCCGCCGCTACCCGAGCCAGCTCTCGGGAGGCGAGCGCCAGCGCGTGGCCCTGGCCCGGGCCCTCGCCTCCGAGCCCCGGGCGCTGCTCCTGGACGAGCCCCTGGCGGCCCTGGACGCCCGGCTGCGCCTGGCGCTCCGGGCCGAGCTCGCCGAGCGCCTGGCGGAGTCGGGGGTGACCGCCCTCTACGTGACCCACGACCAGGAGGAGGCGATGGCCCTCGGCGACCGGGTGGCGGTGCTCCGCGCGGGCCGTCTCGAGCAGGTGGGGACGCCCGAGGAGCTCTACCGCCGGCCCGCCACGCCGTTCGTGGCCTCGTTCATCGGCGAGGCCAACTTCCTGCCGGTCACCTGGCACAAGAGCGGGGACCGAGGCCGCGGAACGCTCTCCGGCCCCCTGGGCTGCTGGGACCTGGACGGCGCCGACGCCGGCGCCCTCGTCGGAACGAACGGCTCGGCCGCCTGGAGGATCGAGGCGGAGGCCAGTCCGGAGATCGGGGCGCGGATCCCCGGACGCCTCATGGTGCGCCCGGAGGACCTGGCGCCTTCCGCCCCGGAGGCCGCGCACCTGCTCGCCGAGGTGGTCAGCTCGACCTTCCTCGGTGGCCGCCGGCGGCTGCGGGTGCGGGCCTGTCGCCCCCGGCCGGAGAACGCCCTGGGGGACGCCGCCTGGATCGGCTCGGAGGCCGGCGACGGCGACGCTCCGGAGCTCCAGGTCGACCTGCCCGCCGCCCTCGTCGCCCGGCCGGGCGAGGTCCTGCCCCTGACCATCGACTTTCGCCGCAGCGTCTTGCTGCCCCCGGAACCCCCTACGGACGCCGAACCCGACGCCGTGCCCAGCTCCGGCTCCGGTTCCGGAGAGAGCATCCCGTACCGAGAGGAGACCTCATGAGCGAGCCGGCCACCCAGCCCCGAGCGACCCCCGTCGAGCCCCATGCCGGGATCGAGCCCCTGGACGCCCCGCGGGTCGAGCTGAAGTCCCTCGACACCCTCTGGTTCCAGGTGGCGGGGACGGTCTGCAACCTGGCGTGCACCCACTGCTTCGTGTCGTGCTCGCCGACCAACCACACCCACGAGTACCTGGACCTCGAGACGGTCGAGCGCTACCTCGCCGAGGCCCGGGAGCTGGGGGTGAAGGAGTACTACTTCACCGGCGGCGAGAGCTTCCTGAACCCCGACATGGAGGCGATCCTGGAAGCGGCGCTGGCCGCCGGGCCGACGACGGTGCTGACCAACGGCCTGCTCCTCGACGAGGCGCGCTGCCGCCGCCTGGCCGCCCTCGCCGAAGCCTCGCCCTACTCCCTCGACGTGCGGGTCTCCCTGGACGGCTTCTCGGCCGAGTCCAACGACTCGATCCGCGGCGACGGTGTCTTCGACCGAGCGATGGCGGGCATCCGGAATCTCGTGGCGGCGGGCCTCACCCCGGTGCTCACCGTGACCGAGGTGCACCAGGAGAACGCCTCGGACGAGGGCAAGGCGCGCTTCTTCGAGCTGCTCCGGGGGCTCGGCATCACCAAGCCCCGGCTCAAGGTGCTGCCCATCTTCCAGATCGGCGCCGAGGCCGAGCGCGGCGGCGCCTACGAGCGCTGGCAGCGCCTCTCCGAGGGCGACGTGCCCGACGGCTCGTGGGACCACCTCCAGTGCTCGAGCTGCCGCATGGTCACCGACCAGGGCGTGTGGGTGTGCCCGATCCTGGTCAACGAGCCCGAGGGCCGGATGGGCGAGACCCTGGCCGACTCCCTCACCACTTATCCCCTGGCCCACCCGGCGTGCTGGACCTGCCACGTCTACGGCGTGAGCTGCCGGACCTGACCCGTCCCGACTCGACCCGAAGGGGAGACCCTCGACCTATGGCCCAACGACCCCCGCAGTCCCGCGAGGAGACGCAGCGCTTGGCGCTGGAAGAGCAACGCCGCATCGCCCGGGAGAAGCTCACGGCCCACCGGGGCATGGCGACCTGGGGGGAGAAGCTCGTGCCCCTCGGCGAGTTCCGCGAGGCCGCGAGCGCCGTGGGCCGCCGGCTCTCCGAGGACGAGCGGCGGGCGGCGCGGCGGGCCTACGGCGCGGCCCGCTCCGAGGGGGGCCGGCGGGACCCGACCCCGGTCGAGGGCCCGTACGGCAAGATCGCGGTTTTCGGCGGCGTCTACTCGAACCACCTGGCCCTCGCCGCCCTTCTCGAGGACGCCCGGCGGCGCGGCGCCGAGGCGATTTACTGCCTGGGCGACCTGGGGGCCTTCGGGCCCCATCCGGAGAAGGTGCGCCCGCTCCTGGAAGAGGGTGGGGTGGCCTCGATCCAGGGCAACTACGAGGAGTCCCTGGCCAACGACGCCCCCGACTGCAACTGCGGCTACACCGACCCGCGGGACAACCACTTCGCCGACATCTCCTACCGCTACACCGAGGAGAACACTTCGGAGGCCTTCAAGGCCTGGATGGGGCGGCTCCCGATGCGCCGCCGGGTGCGCCTCGGCGAGCGGGAGCTCCTCCTGGTCCACGGCTCGCCCCGCCGGATCAACGAGTTCCTGTTCGCGTCGGCCACGCCGGACGCCTTCCTCGAGGTGCTCCTCGACCAGGAGGAGGCGGACGGCCTGCTCCTCACCCACACCGGCCTGCACTGGCACCGGCGGCTGCCGTCCGGGCGCGACGCGGTGAACGTGGGGGTGATCGGCCGGCCGGCCAACGACGGCCGGACCGAGGTCTGGTACGCCATGCTCGAAGCTCCGGTGGGGGGGCGGCCCGACGGAGCGCCGAGGGTGGAGCTGCTGCCCCTGGCCTACGACCACGGCGCCCTCGCCGCCGAGATGCGGGCCGAGCGCCTGCCCGAGGAGTTCGTCGAGACCATCGAGACCGGCTGGTGGACCACCTGCCTCGAGGTCCTCCCGCCGAAGGAGCGGGCGACGTCCAGGTTTTGACTGGGTCACCCCCTCACCCTCAATCCCTCTCCCCCCGCGAGGGTGGGAAGGGGATCGAGGGGTTGCGAGGGGGTCCAGTCAGCCTACCGGTCGAGCTTGTCGGGGAAGTAGCAGAGGCCATCCACCGGGCAGCCCTTGCAGCGCGGCTTGGGGGCCGTGCAGTGGGCGCGGCCGTGGGCGCCGACGATGTCCTGGAAGACGATCCAGCGCTCCTCGGGGACGAGCTCGCGGAGCTCCCGCTCCATCTTGTCGGCGTTCTTCTCGTGCGACCAGTCGAGGCGGCCGGCGATCCGCTGCACGTGGGTGTCCACCACCACTCCGGCGGCCGTGGCGAAGGCGTGGTTGATCACCAGGATGGCCGTCTTGCGCCCGACGCCGGGCAGAGTGGTGAGCTCGTCAACCGTCGCCGGCACTTCGCCGTCGAAGCTCTCGACCAGCGCCTGGCTCGCCTCGATCAGGCGCTTGGCCTTCTGGCGGAAGAAGCCGGTGGGGTGGACGATCTCGGCCACCTCGTCGAAGTCGGCGGCGGCCAGGGACTTCGCGTCGGGAAACCGGGCGAAGAGCAACGGCGTGACCTCGTTGACCTTCTCGTCGGTCGCCCTTGCGGCGAGGATGGTGGCGCCCAGGAGTTGGAAGGCGTTCTCGAACTCCAGCAGCAGGTGGGCGTTCGGGTAGCCGTCCCGGAGCCGGTCGAGGATCTCGCCGAGCCGCTCGGGCTTTCGATTCTCCCCGGTGGACCAGGCCGGCTCGCCACCGCCGGACCGCTTCGCGCTCGTCGTGCTCTTGGCCATGGGGCGTAGCCTATCGTCCCGGCGCCTCCGCTCCCACCCCGCCGGCCGGCCGGATCCTCCTCGGCGATAGACTCCGCCCGCCATGGAGTTCACCGCCCGCGAGAGCTTCGCCCACGACCAGGTTCCCGGCATCGGGGTGCTGGTGGTCAACCTGGGGACGCCGGAGGCCCCTACGGCGCGCGCCCTGCGGCCCTACCTGCGCCAGTTCCTCTCCGACCCGCGCGTCATCGAGCTGCCGCGCTGGAAGTGGTGGCCGATCCTGAACCTTTTCGTGCTCACCACCCGGCCCAAGAAGTCCGCCCACCTCTACGAGACCGTCTGGACCGACCGGGGCTCGCCGCTGGCCCTCTACACCGAGCGCCAGGCCGCCGGGCTCGCCGAGATCCTGGGCGCCGAGGTGGGTCCGCCGGTCCACGTGCGCCCAGGCATGAGCTACGGAGAGCCGTCGGTGGCCCGCTCGCTCCGCGAGCTCCGCGAGGCCGGTTGCACCCGCCTCCTCGTGCTCCCCATGTACCCCCAGTACTCGGGCTCCACCATCGGCTCGGTCTTCGACGCCGTGGCCCGGGAGCTCGCCACCTGGCGCGTGGTCCCCGAGCTCAGGACGATCCACGGCTGGCACGACGAGCCGGGCTACGTGGCCGCCCTCGCCGCGTCGATCCGCGAGGCCTGGGAGCGGCCGGCGCCGGGAGAGGGCGGCGGCGAGCCGGAGAAGCTCCTGTTCTCCTTCCACGGCATTCCGAAGCGCTACTTCGAGGGCGGCGACCCCTACCACTGCCTGTGCCAGAAGACGGCGCGCCTGGTGGCCGACGAGCTGGGGCTCGCCGAGGACCGGTGGATCCTGGCGTTCCAGTCTCTCTTCGGGCGCGAGGAGTGGATCAAGCCGTACACGGCGGACACCGTCGCCGCCCTGGGGCGGGCCGGGGTCCGAAGCCTGGACGTGGTCTGTCCCGGCTTCTCGGCCGACTGCCTGGAGACCCTCGAAGAGATCAACGTCCAGAACCGGCGCTTTTTCACCGAGGCCGGGGGCGAGCGGTTCCGCTACGTCCCGGCCCTCAACGACCGGCCGGACCACCTGCGGTTCCTGGCCGACCTGGTGAAGCGGCACCTGGCGGGTTGGGCGCCGCCGGCCGGGGAGTGGGACGAGGCGGCGGCGCGGGCGGAGGCGGAAGCGAGCGAGCGCCGGGCCGAGGCGCTGAAGGCGAACCCGCCCGGCACGTCAGGCGCCTGACGACTCCCCCGCCTTTCCCCAGACCGGCTCGGGGGTGATCTGCTCTTCAGGCGGCGGGCCCGGGTCGCTCCAGCCCTGCTCGGAGGCGAACATCAGGGGGCGCACGGTCATGTCCCGGTCGACGGGGATCTGGCACGACAGGCGGACGCCGCTGAGCCCTTTCGCCTCCAGGCGCTCTGCCTCGGCCTCGGTCATCCTCTCGGGCTCGCCCGCCTCGAACTCCACCCGGCAGGTGGTGCAGTTGGCCCAGCCGCCGCAGCGGTGGCCGATGTCGACGCCGGCGCCCTCGACGGCGAGGACCAGGCGGGCGCCTTCGGCGACCTCGGTTCGGGTGGTCTTTCCCTGGTGCTGGATGGTCACGATCGGCATGGGCGGTGCCTCCTGGGCTGGTGGAAGGGTGGTTTCCAAGGTGTGCTCGCTAGGAGTCTGCGCGGCAGGTTAGCAGACGCCCCGACGGCATAGAATGCCCGGGCCCGGGGCCTCCCGCCGCGGGCCGCTCCTCTCCGAGAGCCCTCGTGGAAGCCGGACCCCGCCGCAAGCTGGTCACCGCCTCCGTGCTCCTGGGCCTTTTCCTGGGCGCCATCGAGGCCACCGCCGTCGCCGCGGCCATGCCGACGGTGGTCGGCGAGCTGGGCGGAGTGGCCCGCTATAGCTGGGTCTTCTCCGCGTACCTCGTCGCCACCACCGTCACCGTTCCCCTGTACGGCAAGCTCTCGGACCGCCACGGCCGGCGCCTGATCTACGCCGTCGCCGTGGGTATCTTCTGCCTCGGCTCGGCCCTCTCCGGCGCCGCCCGGAGCCTGCCCCAGCTCATCGCCTTCCGTGCCCTCCAGGGCCTTGGCGCCGGCGGGGTCTTCCCGGTGGCGGTCACCGTCATCGGCGACATCTTCAATCTCGAGGAGCGCGCCCGGATGCAGGGGGTCTTCTCCGGAGTGTGGGGGCTTGCGAGCCTCATCGGCCCCGCCCTGGGGGGAGTGGTCACCCAGCTCTTGTCGTGGCGCTGGGTCTTCTACCTGAACATCCCGCCCGGCATTGCTTCGGCGATCATCCTGGCCCTCTACCTCGAGGAGCGGCCGGAGCCCCGGGAGCACCGCCTCGACCTGCTGGGTGTCGGCGCCCTGGTGACTTCCATCACCGCGCTGCTCTTCAGCCTGCTCGAGGGTCACCACCTGTGGGGCTGGGGCGATCCGCGGAATCTCGGCATGCTCGCCCTGGCGGTGGCGGCCGCGGCCCTCTTCGTGCGCCAGGAGCGCCACGCCGCCGAACCCATGCTGCCCGTCGAGCTGCTCCGCAGCCGGTTGGTCGGCCTGGCCGCGGCGGCGAGCGCCGGCCTGGGCGCCATCATCTACGCCGCCTCGGCGTACATCCCCATGTACGGCCAGGGGGTCCTGCTGGGCAAGGCCATCGACGCCGGGCTGCTGCTCGCGCCGATCTCCGTCGGATGGCCCCTGGCGAGCACCGTCGCGGGCCGGCTGCTGCTGCGCACCGGCTACCGGCGCCTGATGGTGGTCGGCGGCGTGGTGGCGGTGGCCGGGGGACTGATCCTGGCCACGGTCGGCCCGGACGCCGGCCGGGTGCACGTGATGGTGGCCATGCTGGTCCTGGGCTGCGGCCTGGGCCTGATCAACACGCCGCAGCTCGTGGCGGTCCAGACGGCGGTTCCCTGGCGCCTGCGCGGAGTGGCCACCAGCGGTCTCCAGTTCTTCCGGACGATCGCCGGCGCGGTGGCGGTGGCGGTGTTCGGCCTGATCCTCAACCACCGCCTGGCGGCCTCGGCGGCGGCCTCGGGCCTGGATCTCGCGAACGCCGACGCCCTCCTCGATCCTGCGATGCGCGGAACCGTCGCCCCCGCGGACCTGGCGGCGCTGGCGGGCGCTTTTTACCACGCCCTTCACCCCGTCTTCGTGGGCATCGCGATCCTCGCCGCCGTCCTCCTGGTGGCGGCCCTGGCCTTCCCGGCGGGCTCGGCGCGGGACCTGGCGGCCCGGGAAGAGGCGGAGCCGGCTCAGCGGTAGAGCCGGTCGCCCACCTGGAGCTCCTGGACCCACAGCACCTCGCAGGCCCCGGCGCCCGTGTCGGTGCGGGTGAGGGAGGTCTTGAAGGTGTGCCCCTCGCCGTCGACGAGGTCCACCAGGAGCCCGCGGATCCGGATCCGGTCGCCGCGGCCGAGGTGCAGGATCGCCTTGCGCAGGTTCGAGTCGGAGGGCAGCAGGTGGGTGTTGGCAGAGTGGGTGGCGATGTAGCGCAGATCGAGGTTCCGGGCGTGGGTCGACCAGAGGTAGAAGCGTGCCATCTGGTCGTAGGCGACCCGTCCCCGGTAGGGCACCTCGGGCAGCTTGCCCCAGGTGAGGACCGCGTCGAGGGGCACCAGGGGCGCCAGGTGGTCGAAGCGGTAGCGATCGACGTGGGCCACGACGGCGCCGACCTCGTAGGCGGCCCGGGGCACGATCCGGAACGTGCCGTGGCGGGTCGAGCGCTCGAAGGGGGCGCGGTCGGTAGGCGACTGGTCCGGCTCGGAGCGCCAGTCGACGGGATGGGTGGCCGAGAGGGCCGTCGGGTGGCCCGCGAGCCAGTAGCCGCCGAGGGCGAGAAGGCCGAGGGCGGTCCAGGCGGCGGTGGTCTTGGTCATGGTCCTCGCGAGGTGATGAGCTCGTCCAGCGTACCGCGGCCGGGCAGTCGGTAGGATGGCGGGGATGAGCCCCCGCCTCACCCTCTACGCACTGGCCCTCGCCGGTCTTCTCGCCCCGCTCGGGGCCACGGCTCCTCAGGCGGCCGACGCCCCGGCCGCGCGACCGGCCCCGAGCCAGACCCCGGCCCAGACCCGGACCAACCGACTGGCGGGGGAGTCGAGCCCCTACCTGCTGCTCCACGCCCACAACCCGGTGGACTGGTATCCCTGGGGGTCGGAGGCGATCGCAGCCGCCCGGCGCGCCGACAAGCCCATCTTCCTCTCCATCGGGTACTTCAGTTGCTACTGGTGCCACGTCATGGAGCGGGAGGTCTTCTCCGATCCGAAGATCGCGGCCCTCATGAACCGCTGGTTCGTGAACGTCAAGGTGGACCGGGAGGAGCGGCCGGACCTGGACGAGGTCTACCTGACCGCCACCCAGCTCCTGACCGGCGAGGGCGGCTGGCCCAACTCGGTCTTCCTCACCCCCGACCTCGAGCCCTTCTTCGCGGGCAGCACCTTCCCGCCCACCGACACCGCGGACCGCACGGGCTTTCCCACCGTGCTGCGACGGATCCACGAGGCGTGGACCGCGCGCCGGCCGGAGGTCGACAAGGTGGCGGCCCAGGTGGCGGAGGAGATGAAGCGGGCGATGGCGGGCCGGCGCCGGCCGACGGACGAGGTTCCGCCCCGCGCCGCGGCCCGCCGGGCGGTCGAGGAGCTCGAGGGCCGGTTCGACGAGGAATGGGGCGGGTTCGGCAAGGCTCCCAAGTTCCCCGTCCCCGGGAGCCTCGCCCTCCTCGAGGCGGCGGCCCGGGGCGGCGACCGGGCCGCGGGGCGCGACCTCCTGACGACCCTCGAGCGGATGGGCGAGGGGGCGATCTACGACCAGCTCGGCGGCGGCTTCCATCGTTACGCTCTCGACGCGCGCTGGCGCCACCCCCACTTCGAGAAGATGCTCTATGACAACGGCCTGCTGCTCGGGGTCCTGTCCGAGGCCTACGAGCGGGCCGGCGACCCGGAGCTCGCGCGCCTCGGCCGTGGGACCGCGGACTTCCTTCTGCGGGTCCTGGCCCTGCCCGGGGGCGGCTTCGCCTCGGCGGTCGACGCCGAGAGCGACGGCGTCGAGGGGGCCTACTCCACCTGGACCACGGCGGAGTTGAAGAAGGCCCTGGGCGCAAAGGGATTCGCCCTCCTCGGGCCGATCTTCGGCTTTGACGACGAGCCGTGCTCTCGGGCGGCCGGCGGACGCTCTACCTGACGGCGCCGCTGGGCGAGCAGGCCCGGCGCCTCGGGGTCTCCCGCGGTCAGCTCCTGGCCCGCCTCGCGCCCCGGCTGGATGCCCTGCGCGCCGCCCGCGAGGCCCGCCCCTTCCCGGCGATCGACGACAAGGTGCTCGCCGACTGGAACGGCATGGCGATCGGCGGGCTCGCCCGGGCGGGCCACGCCTTCGGGGAGCCGCGCTACCTCGAGGCCGCACGGAGGGCGGCGAGCTTCGTTCTGGGGTCCCTGCGCCCCCGATCGGAGTCGGGCCCAACGTCGGGACGGCGCTCGCTGCTCCACTCCTGGCGCGGTGGGACGGCGAAGATCCCCGCTTTCCTGGACGACTACGCCTTCCTGATCGACGGGCTCCTGGCCCTCGACGACGCCACGGGCGAGGAGCGCTGGCTCGCCTCGGCCCGCCAGCTCGCGGACGAGCTCGAGGACCGGCTGCGGGACCCCGTGGGCGGATACTTCCTGGCGGCGCCCCGGCCCCACCTGCTCTTCCAGCCCAAGAGCGCCGTCGACGGGGGCCTGCCCTCGGGCAACGCCGTGGCGGTTCTCGACCTCCTCGCCCTCGCCCGGGAGACCGGCGAGGCCGTCTACCGCAAGCGCGCCGAGGCAGCGCTGTGCGCCTTCGGCCGCGAGCTGGTCGCCTACCCGGCGGCAGTCGCCACCTTGGCGCGAGCTCGCCTCGCCTGGGACGGGGCGGCGAAGCCCGCCGGCGGCCCCGAGCGGAAGCCGGACCGCGGGACCTCCCCGAATTCGTCCGGCGAGGGCTCCGGGCGGTAAGATCGCTCGCGGAGCCCACCTCGTGCCCGATACCCCCCTCGACTACCAGGCCATGGTCCAGCGCGCCCTCCGCGGCGTGCTCCGGGAGGCTCTCTCCGAGGTGGCCGAGGTGGGCCTGCCCGAGGATCACCACTTCTACGTCGGATTCCGGACCTCAGACCCGGGCGTGACGTTGCCGGGGTTCGTGCGCGAGCGCCACCCGGAGGAGATGACGGTGGTGCTCCAGAACCAGTTCTGGGGCCTCGAGATCGACGACGAGGGCTTCTCCGTGACCCTGGCGTTCGGCGGCTCGCGCCACCCGATCTTCGTCCCCTGGGAGGCCGTGACCACCTTCGTCGACCCGCCGGCCGAGTTCGCCCTCCGTTTCGACCTGGCCGAGGAAGGCGGCGAGGCGGAAGAGCCCACCGAGGAGACGGAGCCCGGCCACGGCTCCCCCGAGGCCACCGCGCCGGTCGTCAACCTCCGCGACTTCCGGAAGAAGGACGAGTAGGGGCTGCTGAATTCCGGGGAGATCCAATCCGGGCGGGGGTGTCCCTCTCTCCCGCGAGGGTGGGAGAGGGATCGATGGTGAAGGGGGTGATCCCGTCAGGGATCCAAGCTCGAGTACACCACCTCGCCCACCACCGAGCTTCCCTCCGGCACCGTGCCGCCCGCCGTGCGCCGGCAGATCAACCGCTCGCGGACCCGGCTCTCCGGCGGAACGTCGGCGTCCCAACCGACCACACACCCTTCGAGCACGGCGCCGGGACCGACCCGCGCTCCGGGCAGGAGCACGGTCCGGCGGAGGCTCGCTCCCCGCCCCACCACGGCGTTCGCCTCGACGACCGAGCGGCGCAGGCGCACCCCGGGGGCGAGGCGGGCGGAGGCGGCCACCCAGTTGCGCCGCAGCCAGCGGACGAGGCGGGGCCCGGCACCGCCGGCGGTGGCGCCGTTGCGCAGGCGGCGGGGAGTGCCCAGGTCGTACCAGGGGCGGCCGGTGACCACCGCCTGGAGCCGCTCGCCCGCGGCGAGGAGCGGCTGGTAGAGGTCACCCACGACGTCGGCGAAGCCCTCGCCCACCCGATCGAGAAGCGACGGGTCGAGGACGTGGGCGCCGGCGAAGACGAGGCGCCGGATCCCGTCCCGGCGCTCGGCCTCCGGGTCGCCGGGTCCGGGCCGGAACGAGAGAATCCGTCCCCCTTTGCGCTCCACCGCCACGCCGCCGCCGAAGCGGGCCGGGTCGGCGGCGGCGGCGAAAAGCAGTGTGGCGGCGGCGCGGCCCTTGGCGTGGCGCCGGATCAGGCGGCGCAGGGGCCAGCGGCAGAGGGAGTCGCCGTTGATCAGGACGATGGCGTCGACCCCGGAGAAGAAGGCTCGGAGCGGGCCGAAGGCCCCCAGGGTGCCCAGGAGCTCGGGCTCTTCGGAGTAGGTGAGCGGGACGTCCCGGAAGCTGTCGCCGTAGCGCTCGCGGATCGCTCCGCCCAGGTGGTGCAGGTTGAGGGCGATCGCCTCGCAACCGGCCGCCGCCAGCCGCTCCAGGGTCAGCTCCAACACCGGCTTGCCGCGCACCGGCAGGAGGGGCTTGGGCCGGGAGTCGGTGAGCGGGCCGAGGCGCGTGCCGTAGCCCGCCGCCAGGACCAGCGCCCGGACCCGCATCGGTGTCTTCACCCGGGGGCGAGCAGCGAGACCCTCACGACCCCTCCGAGGGGAAGGTCATGTCGGCCGGAGCGTCCGGGTGCTCGCGCAGGTAGTCCTGGTAGAGGCGCAGGTAGTTACGCCTCTCGGCGTGCGCCGGGTCGAAGCCGAGGCGCTTGGAGAGGGCCTCGGCGGCGTCCCCCTCGAGCTCGGCGAAGTCTCCGATCGGCGTATGGTCCAGGGCGACCGTGACGCCACCGACGCGCCACATCTCGCGCCGCTTCTCGTAGCGCCGGGTGACCGCGTAGCCGAGACTCTCGAAGAGCCGCCGCGCCTGTTCGGAATCGGTGACCTCGGTCTCGTGCTCCTGGCGGATCTTGATGCGGCCCTCGAAGCGCGCCGGGCCCTTGTAGGTCATCCAGGCGCCGCGGCTGTCGCGGCGCAGTCGGAGCACGCAGCCGGCCGCCTCGAGCTCGCCCTTCCGGTCGAAGATCCAGTTCTCCTCGAGGGACGAGGCCCAGACCCGCTCGGCCTCCATCTCGATGAGCCGGTCGCGCAGGCGGTCGTGCTCAACGCCCGAGAACTTGAGCTCGCGCTCGATGCTCTGCTCGTCGGTCGATTCCATCGGGGCTTCAGCTTCCGGAAAGACGGTCGAGGAAGAGGGCGGTGGCGCGGATGCCGTCGTAGAAGTTGTCCACCTTGAACCGCTCGTTGGGTGAGTGGAGGCCGTCGTCGGGCAGGCCGAATCCCATGAGCAAGACCGGCACTTCCAAGACCTCGGCGAAGGTGGAGACGATGGGGATCGAGCCGCCCTCGCGCACCAGCACCGGGCGCTTGCCCCAGACCGCCTCCATGGCGTCGGCGCAGGCGTCGACCGCCGGCCCCTTGGGCTCGATGACCGTTGGCTGGGCACCGTGGAGCTCGGAGACCTCCACCGTCACGCCCGCGGGGGCGACCTGGCGCACGTACTCGGTGAAGAGCCGCGCGATCTTCTTGGGGTCCTGATCGGGCACCAGGCGCATGGAGACCTTGGCGCCGCCCCAGGAGGCGATGACGGTCTTGGCCCCCTTGCCCTCGTAGCCGCCGAAGATGCCATTGACGTCGCAGGTCGGCCGCGCCCAGGTGCGCTCGCGGGTGGTGTAGCCCTCCTCGCCAAAGGTCTCGGAGACGCCGATCGAGGCGGCGTACTCCGCCTCGTCGAAAGGCAGGGAGGCGAACTCCTTGCGCTCCCAGTCGGCCAGCGGCTGCACGTCGTCGTAGAACCCGGGGATGAGGACCCGGCCGGTCTCGGCATCCCAGAGGCGGCTGATGATGTGGCAAAGGGCGTTGAGGGGGTTGGTGAGGCCGCCGCCGAAGGTGCCCGAGTGGAGGTCCTTGTCGGGGCCGGTGACCTTGATCTCCATGTAGGTCAGGCCCTTGAGACCGTAGATGAGCGACGGCTGGCCCGGGGCGTACATGGAGGTGTCGGAGATGACGACGCAGTCGGCGGCCAGGCGCTTGCCGCCGTCCTGGCGCACGTAGCGCTCGATCGACTCGCCGCCGGACTCCTCCTCGCCCTCGACCAGGAACTTGACGTTGACCGGCAGCGAGCCGCGCTCGGCGAGGATCGCCTGGACCGCCTTGACGTGGGCGAAAGACTGGCCCTTGTCGTCGGTCGCGCCGCGGGCGACCAGGAAGCCGTCCTCGACGGTCGGTTCGAAGGGAGGGCTCTTCCAGAGCTCGAGGGGGTCGGCGGGCTGGACGTCGTAGTGGCCGTAGAAGAGCGCCGTGGGCTTGCCCGGGGCGCCGTTCCACTCGCCGTAGACCAGGGGGTGGCCGCCAGCGTCGACGGCCTCGGCCGAGAGGCCGGCGGCCTTCATCTGGCCGATCAGGAACTCGCTGGCCCGGCGCACCTCGGCGGCGTAGTCAGGGTCGGTGGAGATCGACGGGATCCGCAAGTAGTCCTCGAGCTCCCCGAGGTAGCGGCTCTTCTCGCGGTCGATGCGGTCGAGGACGTCCTGGCTGTCGTGGCTCATGGTCGTGGTTTCTCCTTCCTGCGCTCGGCCGACGGCGGCGACGGGTGGTGACGCGGCCCGGAATGGTTCGAGAGGGTGGCCGGTCGGGTCGCCGATCCGGGTGCCAGAGCATACGCTGTCCTTCGGCGACCCTGCAAACCCCGTGCAGGGACTCGGCCTCTTGCCCCGGCGCGGCTCAGGCGGTGCCGCCGGCGGGCGGTCCCTCCGCGGGTGGCTCGGGCCGCTCGGGCCTCTCGGGCCTATCGGGCCTATCGGGTCGGCTGCGGGCGATCCGCGTCAGGTTGACGGCGTTGACGACGAAGTGGGCGGTCATGGGCGCGAGGAGGGTGCCGAGCTCCCGGACGAGGAGGCCGAAGGCGAGGCCGGCGACGGCGGCGAAGAAGCTCCAGAGCCAGAATGCCCGGCCCGGCCCGGTGTGGAGGAGGGCGAAGAGGACGGTGGCGACGGCGATTCCGAGAGAGCCCTGGACGGCGCCGCGGAAGAAGAGCTCCTCGGCGAAGGCGGAGATGAGGGCCAGGGCGAGGGCGTCGGCCGCGGGGAGGCCGGTGAGGACGTCGGAGAGGACGCGTTCGAGCTCGCGGGCGAGGGGGAGGGTGTGGCGGCCGAGCTCCCAGAGGCCGACGAGGGCGAGGCCGGTGCCGACGCCCGCGGCGAGCTCGAGGGGCCAGCGGTCGGGGCTCGCGAGCTGGTAGAGGGCGAGGCCGCCGCGGGCGATGCCCATCCAGACGGCGCCGGCGATCGCGAGGATGAGGTAGACCGTCCAGGCGATGCGATAGAGGCGGTGGGGGCCGATGCGCGGTTCGTCAGGGGTCATGGGGAGCACAGGTCCGCGGGTGGGTGGCTTTCTCGGCGGCGAACTGCGCCAGCGAGAAACCACGCGGCTCCGCGGACTGCCCGCTCGGCGGTTGGGGCGGACGACCGCGCCTCGGTGGGGGAGGGGAGGGGGATCGGCGTTCGGTGCCTGCCGCCGCGCGGCTTGGGCCCCTTACTCGTCGAATGTCTTTCCCGTTGTTTTCCAATCCGCGAGGAAGCGATCGAGGCCTACGTCGGTCAGCGGGTGGTGGTAGAGCTTCTCCAGCGTTCCGAAGGGGATGGTGGCGACGTGGGCTCCCAGTAGGGCGGCCTGGACGACGTGGAGCGGGTGGCGGACGGAGGCGACGAGCACTTCGGTGGCGAAGTCGTAGTTGGCGTAGATCGTCACGAGCTGCTCGATGAGCTCCATGCCGGCGCCTCCCACGTCGTCGATCCGCCCGACGAACGGGGAGATGTAGGCCGCCCCCGCCTTGGCGGCGAGGAGGGCCTGGGCGGCGGAGAAACAAAGGGTGACGTTGGTGCGGATGCCCTCGGCCGCGAGGTCGCGTACCGCCTGGAGGCCGGCGGGCGAGAGCGGCACCTTGACCACGACGTTCGGCGCCAGGCCGGCGAGGCGCCGGGCCTGCTCCATGATCTCGGCGTGCTCGGTGGCCAGGACCTCGCCCGAGACCGGGCCCGGCACCAGCTCCGCGATCTGGCGCACGGTGGGCAAGTACGGCTTGCCCTGCTTGGCGATCAGGCTCGGGTTGGTGGTGACGCCGTCCACCATCCCCCACTCGAGGCCCTGCTCGATCTGCCGGAGGTCGGCGGTGTCGAGAAAGAATTTCATCGGTTTCGGCTCTCCTCGCGCCGTGATCGCTGCCGCGTCAGTTCACCACTTCGTCGACGGGCTCGTCTCCGTCTCCGTCGCCGCCGTCGTCTTCGTCCTCGTCCTCGTCGTCCTCGACCACCTTGGCCAGCGCGACCAGGCGGTCGTCGTCGTCGAGGTCCATGATCTTGACGCCCTGGGTCGAGCGCCCGATGGTGCGCACCCCGTCGATCCCGATGCGGATGATCTTGCCCTCGCGGGTGATCATGATCAGGCCGTCGCCCTCGTGGACCTGCTTGACGCCCACCACCTCGCCGGTCTTCTTGCCGACCTTGAGGTTGATGATGCCCAGGCCGCCGCGCCCCTGGAGGCGGTACTCCTCGAGGGCGGTGCGCTTGCCGTAGCCGCGCTCGGAGGCGGTGAAGATGTCGCCCTCCTCCTCGAGCACCTCGATGCCCACCACCCGGTCGCCGGAGCGCAGCTTGATGCCCCGGACGCCGCGGGTCACCCGGCCCATGGGGCGGGCGTCGTCCTCGGAGAAGCGGATCGAGTAGCCCTTGGCGGTGGCCAGGAGCACGTCGTGGCCGCCGTCGGTCACCCGCACCTGGAGCAGGCGGTCGTCCTCGTCGACGTTGATGGCGTTGATGCCGCCGACCCGGGGGTTCGAGTAGGCCGAGAGCTCGGTCTTCTTGACCACTCCGCGCTCGGTGGCGAAGACCAGGAATCGGTCGTCGGCGAACTCGCGCACGGCCACCGTGGTGGCGATCTTCTCGTCGGGCTCGAGGTTGAGCAGGTTGACGATCGCCTTGCCCTTGGCGGCGGGGCCCAGCTCCGGGATCTCGTGCACCTTGAGCCAGTGCACCCGGCCGCTCTCGGTGAAGACCAGCACGTAGCTGTGGGCCGAGGCCACGTAGAGGTGCTCGACCAGGTCCTCGTCGCGGGTGACCATGCCGGTGCGCCCCTTGCCGCCTCGGCGCTGGGCGCGGTAGAGGGCGAGCGGCGAGCGCTTGACGTAGCCGGTGCGGGTGACGGTGATCACCATGTCCTCGTCGGCGATCAGGTCCTCGATGGTGATCTCGTGGGTGAAGGGCAGGATCTCCGTGCGGCGCTCGTCGTCGAAGGTCTCGCGTAGCTCGCGGAACTCTTTGCGGATCTCGGCGAGCAGCAGGGCCTCCGAGCCGAGGATCGCCCGCAGCCGCTCGACGAGCTCCATGAGGCCCTTGTACTCCTCCACCACCTTCTCGCGCTCGATGCCGGTGAGCTTCTGGAGGCGCATGTCGAGGATCGCCTGGGCCTGGGGCTCGGTGAAGGAGTAGTCGTCCATCAGACGGGTGCGGGCTTCGGACGGGCTCGAGCTCGCCCGGATGGTGGCGATGATCTCGTCCAGGATGTCCAGCGCCTTGAGGATGCCCTCGAGGATGTGGGCCCGCTCCTCGGCCTTGCGCAGGTCGTAGCGGGTGCGGCGGATGATCACCTGCTTCCTGTGGTTCAGGAAGTGCTCGAGGAGCTCGCGCAGGTTCATCACCTTCGGCTGGCTGTCGACGATGGCCAGCAGGATGATGCCGAAGGTGGTCTGCATCTGGGTCATCTTGTAGAGCGAGTTGAGGAGGATCTCCGCCACCTCGCCCCGGCGCACCTCGAGGACGATCCGGATGCCGTCCCGGTCCGACTCGTCGCGCAGGTCGGTGATGCCGTCGAGCTTCTTCTCCCGCACGAGCTCGGCCATCCGCTCCAACAGGCGTGCCTTGTTGACCTGGTAGGGCAGCTCGGTGACCACGATCGACTGCTTGTCCCTCGATGGGTCGGTCTCGATCTCCGCGCGCGCCCGGACCTGGACGATGCCGCGACCGGTGGAGTAGGCCGAGCGGATGCCGTCGACGCCGTGGATGAAGCCGGCGGTGGGAAAGTCGGGGCCCGGCAGCACAGCCATCAGCTCGTCGAGGCCGGCCTGGGGCTGCTCGATCACGAGCTCGAGAGCGTCGAGGACCTCTCCCAGGTTGTGGGGCGGGATGTTGGTCGCCATGCCGACGGCGATGCCGGAGGCGCCGTTGACCAGGAGGTTGGGCACCCGTGCGGGCAGCACCGCCGGCTCGCTCTCGGAGCCGTCGTAGTTGGGCACCCACTCGACGGTCTCCTTGTCGATGTCGTCGCGGATCATCTCCTCGGCGAGCTTGGTCAGGCGGACCTCGGTGTAGCGCATGGCCGCCGGGTTGTCGCCGTCGATGGAGCCGAAGTTGCCCTGGCCGTCCACCAGCGGGTAACGCATGGAGAAGTCCTGGGCCAGGCGCACCACGGTGTCGTAGATGGCCGCGTCGCCGTGGGGGTGGTACTTGCCCATGACCTCGCCGACGATGCGCGCCGACTTCTTGTAGGGCTTGCCCGAGGTGTTGCCGCTCTCCCACATGCCGTAGAGCACGCGGCGGTGGACCGGCTTCAGGCCGTCGCGGACGTCGGGCAGGGCGCGCCCGATGATCACGCTCATGGCGTAGTCGATGTAGCTCGACTTCATCTCCTCCTCGATGTCGACCCCGGGGGGGATCGGCACGGGAGGCATCTCGTGTTCGTCGCTCATAGGATTCGAATCGATCTCAGATGTCGATGTTGGTGGCGTGGAGCGCGTTGGTCTCGATGAACTCGCGGCGCGGCTCGACCTGGTCGCCCATGAGGATCGAGAAGATCTCGTCGGCGGCGACGTCGTCCTCGATCATCACCCGCAGCAGGCGCCGGGTCTCCGGATTCATGGTGGTCTCCCAGAGCTGTTCCGGGTTCATCTCGCCGAGGCCCTTGTAGCGCTGGATCGAGAGGCCGCGCTTGGCGCCGGCGTAGAGGCTTTCGAGCAGTGCGTCGAGGGTCTCGTGGATGGATACGTCCTCGCCCTTGGTGAGGGTGAAGGCGCCGGCGGCGACCGCTTCGAGGCCCGCCGGGTTGGCCGCGATGGAGCGGTACTCGGCGCTCGCCGCCAGGTTCCAATCGAGGCGCACCTGCCGGGCCACGCCGTCGCGCTTGGCGACGAAGGTGAGGACGCCGGTGCCGTGCTCGGGGTCGTCGCCCACCTCGATGTCGAGAAAGCCCGCGGCCTCGAGGTCGGCGGCCAGGGCCGCGAGGCGCTCTCGGTTGGAAAGGGAGTCCTTGTCGCGGACGCCGGCCTTGAGGGCGAGCTCCAGGGCCTCCTTCGGGTAGCCGTGGGTGACCAGGCGGTCGAGGTTGGCGCGGAAGGTTTCGAGGCGCTCCACGTGGCGGGTCAGCTCCGGCCCTTCGACGGTACGTCCGCCGTCGGTGCCGATGGTGAGCTGGTAGCTGTCCTGGATGCGGCCGAGCAGGTACTGACGGTACTCCTTCTCGTCCTTGAGGTAGGTTTCGCTACGGCCGTGGCTCACCTTGAACAGCGGCGGCTGGGCGATGTAGAGGTAGCCGCGCTCGATGATCTCTTTCATCTGGCGGAAGAAGAAGGTGAGGATCAGGGTGCGGATGTGGCTGCCGTCGACGTCGGCGTCGCACATGATGATCAGCTTGTGGTAGCGCAACCTGGAGACGTCGAAGTCGTCCTTGCCGATGCCCGTGCCCAGGGCCGTGATCATGGTCTTGATCTCGTCGGAGGAGAGCATCTTGTCGAAGCGCGCCTTTTCGACGTTGAGGATCTTGCCCTTCAGGGGCAGGACGGCCTGGAACTTCCGGTTGCGCCCCTGCTTGGCCGAGCCGCCGGCCGAATCGCCCTCCACCAGGAAGAGCTCGGCGTGCTCGGGGTCTCGCTCCGAGCAGTCGGCGAGCTTGCCGGGGAGGTTGGAGGCGTCGAGTGCGCCCTTGCGACGGGTGAGGTCGCGGGCCTTGCGCGCCGCCTCGCGGGCGCGGGCCGCCTCGACGCACTTCTCGACGATGCGCCGGGCCTCGCGCGGGTTCTCCTCGAGGTACCAGCCGAGGCGCTCTCCCACCACCTGCTCGACCCACCCCTTGATCTCGGAAGAGACCAGCTTGTCCTTGGTCTGGCTGGAGAACTTGGGGTCCTTGATCTTCACCGACACGACGGCGGTCAGGCCCTCGCGGACGTCGTCGCCGGAGAGGTTCTCTTTGAGGTTCTTGGCCAGGCCGGTCGAGGAGGCGTAGTTGTTGATGGTCCGGGTCAGGGCCGCCTTGAAACCCGACAGGTGGGTGCCGCCGTCGCGGTTCTTGATCGTGTTGGTGAAGCAGTAGAGCGCTTCCTGGTAGCCCTCGTTCCACTGCAGTGCCACCTCCACGGTCTCCGAGTCGTCGTCGCGGTTCTCCTCGAGGTGGATCGGCGGCTCGTGGAGGGACGCCTTGTTCCGGTTCAGGTGCTCGACGAAGCTCGAGATGCCGCCGGCGAAGGCGAACTCGGCCTCTTGGCCGGTGCGCTCGTCGGTGAGGCGGATGCGTACGCCTTTGTTGAGGAATGACAGCTCGCGCAGGCGCTGGGCCAGGGTGTCGTAGTGAAAGTCGAGGACGGCGAAGATCTCGGCGTCGGGCCAGAACCGCACCGTCGTCCCGGTGCCCGCGCCTGCCGGGATGTCGCCGGTCTCGCGGATCGGTGCCTCGGGAATGCCGCGGTGATAGGTCTGGAGCCAGATCTTGCCGTCGCGGCGGATATCGAGCTCGAGCTTCTCGGACAGGGCGTTGACCACCGAGACG
This sequence comes from uncultured Acidobacteriota bacterium, assembly GCA_963739795.1. Classification (GTDB taxonomy): domain Bacteria; phylum Acidobacteriota; class Thermoanaerobaculia; order Multivoradales; family DATKCC01; genus CAVUBL01. The sequence continues at coordinate 429,356 of CAVUBL010000007.1, forward strand.
CCGACCCCGTGGAGGCCGCCCGAAACTTTGTAGGAGTTTTTGTCGAACTTCCCGCCGGAGTGGAGCTCGGTCATGATGACCTCGGCGGCCGAGCGCCCTTCGCTCCTGTGGAAGTCGACCGGGATGCCACGGCCGTCGTCGTGCACGGAGACTGAGGCATCGCTGTGGATCACCACGTCGACCCGCGTGGCGAATCCGGCCTGCGCCTCGTCGATGGAGTTGTCGACCAGCTCGAAGACCATGTGGTGGAGGCCGGAGGTGTCGTCGGTGTCGCCGATGTACATCCCGGGACGCTTGCGCACAGCCTCCAGGCCTTTGAGGACCTTGATGTTCTCGGCCGTGTAGGCGGAGCCTGGGCCGAGGAGCTCGGCCGGCGTGCCGTTCTTCTCCACCAGCTCGGGCGGCAGGCTCTCGGCCTGGGTTTGGACCTGAGCCTGGACCTGAGCCTGGACTTGGTCCTGAATCGGCGCTGGGGCGGCCTCGGCTTCGGCGGCGGTCGGACGGGTGGCGTCACCCTTCGTCTGTTCTTCGATGTCGTCCAACGATGCGTCTCCTCGACCGGTGCGACCGGGCCCCGCTCGGGGTCTACTCGGGTCCAGCCCGCTCCGGTCTCATGCCGCTTACCGGAACGGCGGTAGGCCGCCGTCAACCGGGTGTCGGTACCTGTGCGGTCTGTGCGGCAGGTTGTTTCGTCCCTGGATGTTTCGCGCGCGCGAGCGGGACGTTACGCGTTGAGCGGACTATACCACAAAGACTCGCTAAAAAGAAGCGCTAGGTTCAGCCGAATCAATGAGTTACGAGGCGGAATCGCACCGGCGGGAGCCAACGGCTCAGTGCGCACCCAGACGACCGCTCTCGAGGTTCCAGCGCGCGGTGGTTTCGAGAGGCTCCCACACCGCCGGCCGGTTGGAGCTGGCGAGGAGCTGGCGGGCCCCGGCGAAGACGCGCCAGATCGCCGCGAGACTCTCGGCGGCGAGCTCTGCGTCGAGGTCGTCGAGGAGATAGACCGGGTCTCGGCCGGCCTCCTCGATCACCCTCCCGTGGGCCGCGGCGAGGGCCAGGGAGAGAAGCTTGCGCTCGCCCGCCGAGGTGACCTCGGCGGCGGCATGGGCGCCCCAAAGGATCTCGAGCTCGTCGCGGTGCGGTCCGACGAGGGGCATCCCGCGGCGACGCTCGGCGGCGGAGCTGCGCTCGAGCTGGCGGACCGTTTCGTCCAGGCCGTCGAGCACGGCCGCCGGGGAGGGCCGGTAGGCGAGGACGACGCCCGGCGTCGGCAAGGAGATCTCTTCGAGGATCCCTGTGAGGGCGCGGCTCAGGGAGCGGGCGTAGGAGGAGCGGAGGCGGGCGACCTCGACGGCCGCCTCCGCGAGAACCCGGTTCCAGACCTCGAGGCTCCCCTCCGCGCGAGGGCCGGCTCCCCTCCGCGCTCCCGCGGCGAGGAGGCCTCGCTTCTCCCCCAGGGCCTCCCGGTAACGGCGTAGAGCACCCAGGGCCCCGGGGCGAAGGCTTACGACGCCCCGGTCCAGAAAGCGCCGGCGACGGGCGGGAGCTCCGGCGATCACCTGGACGTCATCTGAAGCCCAGGCGACCACCGGCAGGACGGCGAGGTGCTCGGCCAGGGGCCCACGGCTACCGTTCACCGCTCGCTCCCGGCCAGACCCGCCCCAGGACACCTCGAGGGTGACTCGGGCGGTGCTGTCCACCTCCGCCGCCAGGTGGAACGACTCCTCGCCGTGGCGCACGCACTCGGACAAACGGGGGGTGCGGAAGCTGCGGGTGGTGGCGACGGCGTAGACGGCTTCGAGGAGACTCGTCTTGCCGGCGCCATTGCCGCCGAGAAGGAGGTGGCGCCCCGGACCGGGACTCCAGGTCAGTGCCTCGAGGTTCCGGAAGCGCTCGGCGCGGAGGGTCTCGAGCAAGCGGATCAGATCCGCATCGGCATGATCACGCAGAGGTACCGGCCCTCGGCTTCGCCGTCTTCCGGGTAGCCCACCGTCTGCGTGTTCTCGTCCTTGAGCTCTAGGCGCACCTTGTCCACCTCCACCGCGCCCAGAAACTGGTCCAGGTAGTCCGGGTTGATGCCGATCTTGAACTCGGGGCCGTCGTAGTCGCACTCGATCCGCTCGGTGGCTTCTCCGAGATCGGGGTTGACCGCCGAGACCACCATCTCATCGGGGGCAAAGGACAGGCGCACGGCCCGGGCCCGGTCTCCGGTCAGGAGAGCCACGCGCTTGACCGCATCGCCCAGGCTTCGGCGGTCGAAGACCGCCTTCTTCTCGTTGTCCTTGGCGATCACCCGCTCATAGTCCGGGAAAGTGCCCTCGAGGATCCGGCAGATCAGCTCCCGGCGCCCGAGGCGAAAGGAGAGATGGTGCTCACCGCGCCGGTAGCCCACCGGCGCATCGCTCTCGAAGCGCTGGAGCTCCTGGAGCGCCTTGCGCGGCACCAGCACAGAGTCCTCCTCGGACCCATCCCCCTCGGTCAAGCCCTCGAGAGGCGACTCGACCAGGGCCAGGCGGTGGCCGTCGGTCGCCACCATCTCGATGGAGGACGCCTTGAACTTCAGCAGCGCGCCGTTGAGCTGAAAGCGCGACTCCTCGGCGGAGACCGCGAAGAGGATCTTCGAGATCATCTTCCTGACGTCGGCGAAGGGGATCTCCACCCGGTACTCCTCGTCGACCGTGGGCAGGGTGGGAAAGTCCTCGGGGGGCAGGCCGTGGATCTTGAAGCGGGAGTTGCCCGCCCGGATGGTGAGCTCGCGCGGTTCCTCCTGGAGCAGGTGGACCTCCTGGCCCACCAGGGAGCGGATGATCTCCATGAACTTCTTCGCCTGCACGGCGATCGCCCCTTCGCCCGCCACGTCGGCCTCGCAGTATGAGGTCAACGAGACGTCGAGATCGGTGGCTGCCAGGCTCAACCGGTCGCCCCGGGCGGTGAGGAGCAGATGGGCGAGCACGGGGATCGTCGTCTTGCGCTCGACGATGCCCTGCATCGGTGCCAGCTCGGCGAGAAATTGATTGCGCTCGACTCGGACGTCCATCGCTCTACTCCTTCCTTAGGAGAACCATGGAATGTATAGCACAGAAGGAGTAGTACATAGGCCCTGTGGAACGGTGGATGGTGTCTGTAAGTGCCATGGATCTAGAGGGTTGAGTGTTCCGCAGTCCGCGGATGGATGGTTGTCGAGGTCCTGTGGACAGGAGGTGGAAAACTCGGGATGCCGGCGCTTTCCGCAGCTCGTCCACAGGCGATCCGGAACCCGGGCCACAGGGTTCTCCACAGGGGGTCCGGAGGTGGTGGACGTCAGGAGAAGTGCTCCTGGATCAGGCGGACGGTCCGGTCGAGGTCTTCGTCGGAGGTGCGGAGCTGCTCGATCTTGTCCACCGCGTACATGACGGTCGAGTGGTGCTTGTTGTTGAACTGCTTGCCGATCTCGGGGTAGGAGAGCTCCGTGAGCTTCTTGCACAGGTACATGGCGACCTGGCGCGGGAAGGCGATCTGCTTGGAGTTGTTGCGGCTCTTGATCTCGCTGACCTTGAGGCCGTAGTGGCGGGCCACGAACTTGATGATCTCGGCCGCCGAGCCCCGGTGGTCGTCCTGGGGCAGGATGTCCTTCAGGGTCTCTTTGGTGAGGTCCAGGGAGAGGGGCTTGCCGGTCAGGGAGGCGAAGGCGATCACCCGGTTGAGGAGGCCTTCCAGCTCGCGGATGTTCGAGCGCACCTGGCGGGCGATGAAGTAGGCGACCCCTTGGGGCAGCTCGACCCCTTCGATCTCCGCCTTGCGCCGGAGGATCGCGACCTTGGTTTCCAGGTCGGGGGGTTGGATGTCGGTGATCAGCCCCCACTCGAAGCGGCTTCGGAGGCGCTCCTCGAGAGTCGGGATCTGGCGCGGCGAGGAGTCCGAGGAGAGGATGATCTGGCGCTGGCTGGTGTAGAGCGTGTTGAAGGTGTGGAAGAACTCTTCCTGAGTACGCTCTTTGTTGGCCAGGAACTGGACGTCGTCGACCAGCAGCACGTCGATGGTGCGGTAGCGCTCCCGGAAGACCGGCATTCGGTCGAAGCGGATGGAGTTGATCAGCTCGTTGACGAACTGCTCAGCGGCCAGGTACATCACCTGGAGGCCCGGTTGGTGCCGGAGGATGTGATGGCCGATGGCGTGGAGCAGGTGGGTCTTGCCCAGGCCGACGCCGCCGTAGAGGAAGAGGGGGTTATAGCTGCGCGAGGGGTTCGCAGCGACCGCCTGGGCGGCGGCGTGGGCGAACTCGTTCGACTTGCCGACGACGAAAGTCTCGAAGGTGTACTTCGGGTCGAAGCCGTTCGATCCGGGGGCCACGGTAGTGGAGGCCCGGCCGGAGCGGTTGGGTTGGGCTTCGTTCTCGACCGAGAAGAGAACCTCGAACGAGGAGCCCGCGAGCCCGGCCATGGCCCGGTCGACGGCCGGTCGGTAGCTCTCTTCGAGGGTGTGGAGGAACCGGGAGTCGGGCGCCAGCAGGACCAGGCGCTCAGGCTCTTCCGAACGGACCTTGAGCGGCTTGAACCAGGTGGCGTACTCCTCGGGCTCGAGCTGATCGGCGAGCTGTCTTCGAAGGCGATCCCAGTGGCTCTGCGTCACGGTTCAGGCAAAGGAGCGAGGGCGAATTTCCACAAGATTTCCACAGATTGTGGAAAAGGTATCCGCCGTGGAGGGGGGACGGCGGGGCGAATCTTGCCGAACTAGGGCGAGCGGTATGGTACCACAGAGCGAGGGTTCTGCAAGGGGCGGCGTAGGATTTCGCGCGATCAAATTAAACTCTTTGTTTATAGTGCTTTACGTTAGAATGGAGCGGCCAGGGAGCGGGCCTCGGGAGTGAGCTCCAGGGCGCCCCGCACCGGAGGTGCAAGAGCCCTGGTGAGGCGAAGCAGGGAGGCCGGAAGCAACGGCCGGCGTGACTGTCGGAAGAGATCGAACCAACTCTGAGGCTCGGGGTAGTAGGTGAGGCGAATCGATTGCCCGGCGGAGAGACCGGCCTCCTTCTTGGCCAGGTCGATCGCTCGGTCGAGGCCACCGAGCTCGTCGACCAGGCCGAGGCGAAGGGCGTCGCTGCCCAGCCACACCCTGCCGCGGCCGATCTTGTCCACCGCCGTCGTGGTCATGCGCCGGCCCTGGGCGACGTGACCCACGAACGCCTGGTAGACCTGGTCCATCTGGCGCTGGATCACGGCCCGCTGCTCGTCGGTCAAAGGCGCGGGGCTCGACCACAGGTCGGCGTGGGCTCCACGGCTCAATGGGTCGTGGGTCACCCCGAGGAGGTCGCGCTCGAAACCCTCGGTGGCGAAGCGCCCGCTGATCACCCCGATCGAGCCGGTGAGGGTGGCGGGCTCGGCGACGATCTTGGTGGCCTTCGAGGCGATGTAGTACCCGCCGGAGGCCGCGAGGTCGGACATGGAGACGATGACCGGCTTGTGCTTCTCGAGCAGCTCGAGCTCGCGGAGGATGAGGTCCGAGCCCAGAGCCGAGCCGCCGGGGCTGTCGATACGCAGCACCACGGCCGCCAGCGACGAGTCCTGGGCCAGTTCCCGGAAGATCTGGCTCATCTGGTCGGAGCCGACGAAGGTCTCCTGGGTCCAGGGCTGGGTGCCCCCGGCGCCGCGCACGATGGTGCCGGAGGCGAAGACCACGGCGATCTGGCGGCCCGAGAAGGCGGGCCCCTGGCCCCAGGTGGATCCCCAGGTCTCGAGCGGAACCAGGCGCGGGTCGCCCCCCGCCCGTGTCTCGACCAGGTCCCGGAACTGATCGGGGTAGATCAGCGAGTCGATGAGTCCGGCGTCGACCGCCTCCTGGGCGCCGAGGGGTGCCCGGTCGATGAGGGCGCGGACGGCGGCCGGCTCGAGCTTCCGTCGCTCGGCGATGGCGTCGACGATCTGGCCGTACTCGCCGTCGAGCACGGTGCCCAGGGCTTGGCGGGCGGGCGGGCTGTGGTCGGTGCGGGTGTACTGCTCGCCGGCGCTCTTGTACTCGCCGACAGTGAGGAACTCGGGCTCGACCTTGAGCTTGTCGAGGGTGCCCCGGAGGAAGTAGGAGTCGGCGTAGAGGCCCATCAGGTTGACCGCACCCACCGGAGCCATGTGGATGTGATCGCAGGCGGTGGCGAGGTAATAGCCGAGGGTACCGTTGCCGCCCTCGCCGACGGTCTCGAAGTAGCACTCGACGAACTTTCCGGCTGCGGAGAGCTCCCGGAGCTGGTGGCGGAACTCCTGGGCCTTGGCCAGGCCGAAGCCGGTGGTTCGGATGTAGAGGGCGACCCCGGCGACCGAAGAGTCGCTGCGGGCCGCGTGGAAGGCCCGGTAGAGGTTGGCTACGCTGACGCTCGGGGTGGAGCCGGCGAAGAAGGGCAGGGAGGCGGGGCTCCGCTCCGGCACCGGCCCCTGGACCCGCCAGACCAGCACTGTCGAGCCGCCGAACCGGGGTCCCTGCCCCTTGGACAGGAGGATCGCGGCGACGGTGGCGGTGACCGCGAGGAGGACGAGGACGGCGAAGACGATGAGGAGCTTCTTCATGGACGGGGTGTCTCCTCCGCGCAGCGGTGCTCGCGCCAGCGGGCGACGTCGCGGGCCCTGAGGCGAGCCAGGTGGCAGACCGCGTCCCCGGGGTGAACCAGGGGAGAGCGGGTCAGCCCGATGACGATACCGCCGGCAGGCGCCTCGAGCTGGTTGCGCTCGCGGCCGAAGGGGTTGGTGTTGATCGAGATCACCTGGCCGCGGCGTATGGGGTCCCCGAGGGAGACCTTGAGGTCGAGGATACCTCCCGCGTCGGCCCGGAGCCAGGTACTCTTCTTGACCTCGAAGCGCAGGGGCGGCGCCTCGCCGTCACCGCCCGGAAGCATGCCGAGATGGCGGAGCACGCGCAGCACACCGGCGATGCCCAGGTCGATCCAGCGGCGCTCGAACACCCGGGCGCTCCCGGCCTCGTAGACGATCGTCGGTACACCGGCCTCCATTGCGGCCCGGCGCAGGGCGCCGGCCGGACCCCGGCCGTGGATGATCAGGGGACAGCCGAAGGCGGCGGCGAGCTCGGCGACCCCGGGATGGCCCAGATCGGCCCGGACGTGGGGGAAATTCGCCCGGTCTCCACCGGCGGTGTGGAAGTCGACGCCGTAGTCGCTCCGGCGCACGACGTCCTGGAAGATCTGGTGGGCGAGGCGGGCGGTGAATGAGCCGTCGGCGTTTCCCGGGAAGGAGCGGTTGAGGTCGCGGCCGTCGGGCAGGGCGCGCGTCTGGTTGAGGAAGCCGGGCACGTTGACCACCGGAACCGCGATGACGCAGCCGGCGAGCTGGGAGAGGTCCTCATCGATGAGCAGGTCACGGATCACCGCCACGCCGTTGAGCTCGTCGCCGTGGACGGCAGCGGTCAGGAAGAGGGTGGGGCCGGGCCGGGCGCCCCGCACCACGGTCAGGGGGATGTGAAGGGGCTCGGCGGTGTAGAGCTCGCTGACCTCCAGACGGACCTCCACCGCCTTTCCGGGCGCGACGGTGCGGCCGGCGAAGCGAAGGGGGCCCCAGGCGCGTTCGGGGGTGCTCACGGGCTCCTTACGTCCAGGTGGTCGAGGACGAACTGGATCATGGCGCCGGCGACGTCGATGCCGGTGGCGGCCTCGATGCCCTGGAGGCCCGGGGAGCTGTTGACCTCCAGAACCATGGGGCCGTCGTCGGAGGGCATGAGGTCGACGCCGGCGATGTTCAGCCCCAGCACCTGGGAGGCCTCGATGGCGGTCCTCTCGTACTCGGCGTCGAGCTCGACGGCGGCGGTGGAGGCGCCGCGGTGGACGTTGGAACGGAACTCCCCCTCGGCGGCCTGGCGGCGCATGGCGGCGACCACCCGGTCGCCCACCACGATCGCCCGGATGTCCTGCCCCTTGGCCTCGCGGATGAAGGCCTGGATCAGGATGTTCTGCTTGAGAGAGCGCATGGCGTCGAGGACAGACTCCGCCGACCCGACGGATTCGGCCAGGATGACCCCGACCCCTTGCGTTCCTTCCAGGAGCTTGAGGACCACGGGCGCGCCGCCCACTCTCTTGATGGCGTCCCGCAGGTCCTCCCGGCGACGGGCGAAGGCGGTGGGGGGGATGCCGATGTCGTGGCGGGAGAAGAGCTGGAGGGTGCGCAGCTTGTCGCGGCTGCGGGCCACGGCCTGGCTCTCGTTGGCGGCGAAGACGCCCATCATCTCGAACTGGCGCAGCACGGACAGGCCGTAGAAGGTGATGGAGGCCCCGATCCGCGGGATCACCCCGTCGATGTCCTTGACCGCCCGGCCGTGGAGGTCGATCTCCGGACGCCTCTTGGAGAGGTTCACCACGCACTCGAGCGGGTCGATCACGACCACGTCGGCTCCTCGGCTCCCCGCGGCCTCGACGAGGCGGGCGGTGGAGTAGAGCTGCGGGTTGCGCGAGAGGACGGCGATCTTAGACATCAGGACTCCTGGATCACGGGTCGGGAATGGAGGTACTTGCGGGCGACGTCGACGACGAAGTCGCCCTCGAGGGCTTTGCGGCCCAGGATCATACGAAAGAGCATGCCGGATCGGTCGGTGAGGGTGACCCGGATCCGCTTCTCCACCGGTCCGAGGACTAGTCGCGTCTCGATCAGAGGGCGGATCTCGGAGTGGCCTCCCGAGTCCACGACCTCGATGCGGGCGAGCTGGCGGACCCGCGCCGTGAGACGACGATCGGAGCGCCGGCGGTCGGGCGCCAGGACAATCTCGAGGTCGGCCTCGCCGCCGGGGAGCTCGGCGAGGGTTCGGAGCTCGGCCACGTGGAGGGACGAGGTGCGGGCGCCGGTATCGACCTTGGCCTTGAGGGCGGGGACCCCGAGGTCGGGCAGCGCCACGTACTCCTTCCATCCGATGAGTACGGGGGCCCCCTCCGCGGGCGTGGTCATTCGGACAATGCTACCAGCACGTGGCAGAGATGGATGCCCGTTTGGCAGAAAGAGGAGCCTGACCGTTCGGGGCGCGGACGGTCCCCGGGGCGGGCCGCCGGGCGCGAAAAGCCCGCCACCAGGGGATCAGCGCCTCAGCTGTGGGCGGCCACGCGGGAATGAATCACCCTGGCACATGGTTTGCAGGGATGAAAGACAGTCAACGACTGGAAGCGGGAAGGTTCCTCCAACCACCACATGCCTACCATCTCAGCCCAACCTACAGCGCTCACCCCATCCCCCTAACGAGACAGGGGTAGATTCCTAGATCCCACCCCGAACCGGAGCCTTCCCCTTCCGCTTCACCCCCTCCGGTTGCACCGAATCATCACCGAATTGAGCCGCGCGGTCTAGTCGCGCTGCGGCATGGCCGTGCCTTACCGGCCAACCGGCCAACCGGCCATTGGGCCGGATCCGACCGACGGCCGAATCGGCAGCGAGTGGTGGCGCGGCCGCCAGATTGGCGTCGGGCGGAGAGTTCTTCACAGGCTCTGAGGCGTAGCCTCGTTACAATCCGGCCCGTGTCTGCATCGGCTGATCTCCTCGCCTGGTACGACCGTCACCGCAGGGAGCTCCCTTGGCGCCGGAATCGGGACCCCTACCGGGTCTGGATCTCGGAGATCATGCTCCAGCAGACCCGGGTGGAGACGGTCCTCCCGTACTACGAGCGCTTCCTCGAGAGCTTCCCCACCGTCGAGGCCCTGGCGGCCGCACCGATCGAAGAGGTGCTGGCGCGGTGGTCGGGCCTGGGGTACTACCGGCGGGCTCGGCAGCTCCATGCCGCCGCCGGCCGGATCGTCCGGGAGGGGTTTCCCGACAGCGCCGCCGCCCTGACCGCCCTGCCCGGAATCGGGCCCTACACGGCGGCGGCGATCGCGTCCATCGCCTTCGGAGAGGCGGTGCCGGTGGTCGACGGCAACGTCGAGCGCGTCGTGGCACGGCGGCTGGCCCTGGCCGGGGACCCGAAGCGTTCCGCCCTGTCCCGGCGCATCCGGGCCGCCGCCGGCGAGCTGATCGACCCGGGGCGGCCGGGCGACAGCAACCAGGCTCTGATGGAGGTGGGAGCGACGATCTGCGCGCCGCGTGCCCCGCGGTGCCTGCTCTGTCCCCTGGCGGCGGGATGCCGGGCGCTGCGGGAGGGGGACGCGGAGCGCTATCCCACGGCCCGCAAGCGGAGGGCGCCGGTACGGGTGAGGCGCGTGGTGGCCCTGGTCGAGCACGACGGACGGCACCTGCTCTTTCGGCGGCGGGACGGCGAAGAGCTTCTGGCCGGCCTCTGGGAGCTGCCGTGGAGCGAGGTACCTGGGGAGGCTCTCGAGCGGGCGGCGGCGGCGGCGGCCCTCGGCAGGCGCTACGGGGGCCGCTGGGAGCTGGGGGAGGTGATGGGCCGGGCGCGGCACTCCATCACCTTCCGGGCGATGGAGCTCGAGGTGTGCCGGGCCGGGCTCGATCGGGACGAGACGGTAGCCGAGGGCCCGGAGGCCGGATGGTTCAGCGCCGAGGAGCTCGAGGCCGTCCCCACTTCGTCGATGGTGGGCAAGGTGCTGGCGGTGGTGGCGCCGCAGGGCTCGGAGACACCCGAGGAGGTCGAAGCCGGCGGGTAGGCGCGGCGGGTTAGGCTTTCGTGTCCTCCGTCCCGCCGCCGCCCGCCAGGATGTACCAGCCGATCAGCTTGTCGTCGAGCTCGCGAAGGCGCTTGGCGACCAGGGAGCACAGGAGCTTCAGGAGCGGCAGGGAGGAGACCTTGCTGATGTCGAGGATGCCGCCCAGGACCTCGCCGGGGATGGTGAGGACCACGGCCCCGGCCTCGTCGGCGCGGGCGTCGGCGGAGCGGGGCTCCCGGTCGATGAGCGCCATCTCGCCGAAGTAGTCCCCCCGCTCCAGGAAGGCGAGGGCCTCCTCGCCGGCGCCGGCGATGTACTTGGAGATCATCACCCGCCCCTCGAGCACCACGTACATCTCGTCGCCCGGGTCGCCCTCGCGGAAGAGCACCTCGTTGGGCCCGAGCTTGCGCTCCTGGGAGAGGCTGGTGAGGAAGTTGATCTCCAGGCTCGAGAGGCGCTGCTCCTCGAAGAGCTTGCGCTTCGAGGCGAGGTCGACCCGGAACTCGCCGGCCACCACGCCCTCGGCGGGCGGGGCTTCGCTGGGCGGGTGGGCGCCCTGGGAGAAGAACTGCTCCAAGCGGGTGTTGGTGGAGCGGAGCTTGCGCGACAGGCTCTTCCAGAAGGTCCAGTAGAGGGCGAGGGCGAGGCGGCGCTCGGCCTCGAGGATGGAGGAGAGGGCCAGCGGGTTGAACCCCAGCAGCTCGGTATCCGCCTCGGTGACGGCGTCGCCGGAGCGGGTGTTGCGGTCGATGAAGGAGGTCTCGCCGAAGAGGTCGCCGGGTCCGAGGGTGGCGAGAGGGTATTCGCCGTAGGGGGTGTGGCGGTGGATCTTCACCTTGCCGGCCTCGATGAAGTAGGCGTCGAAGGTGGAGTCGCCCTCTTTGAGGACGGTGACGCCGGGAGGGTAGCGGGTGAGCGAGACGCAGCCGTCGAGGCCTTCGAGTTGCTCGTTGGTGAAGTGGGAGAACGCCTCCCACCGGCGTAGGCGCTGGGGTACCTTCACGGTGCCTGGAAGTGTATCCGAAGGAGGCGGGGCGGAGGTTGTTGGGGCCGTGGAGCGAGGGGACACGGCGCGGTGGGCGGTGACTCTTCGGCGGCAAACTGCTCCGGCGAAGAGTCACGCGTCCCCCCGCGCCTGCGTAGGACCGGCCTGCGGACGGTCGGGCCCGTTGCCTTCGGAGTGTGGGGAGATGGGGAAATCGGCGGGGTTGCCCGTTGGGGCGCTCCATCCCTGTTTTGAAGCGGCCGAGCTCTGCCTCGGCCGGCCGAGTCTGGCGTCACCGCTCGGCGAGCACTTCCTCCAGAATCTCCAGTGCCGTCGTGAGCTGCGCTTCGGCGATGGTGAGCGGGGGGGTGAGCTCCAGGACCTTTCCTTCCGGGCCTCCGGCGAGGGCCAGGATGCCTCGTTCGAGGAGGCCTCGGGTGACTCGTTTGGCGGTGGCGGCGTCCTGGAGCTCCACGCCCCACAGGAGGCCTCGGCCCCGGACCTCTTCGACTTGCTCGTAGCGCTCGGGCCAGGGGGCGAGGCGGGCGCCGACCTCTTCGCCGAGGCGCCTCGCTCGGCCGGGGAGGTCTTCCTCTTCTAGAAGGTCGAGGACCGCGAGGGCGGCGGCGCAGGCGGGAGGATGGGCTAGGAACGTGGCGGTGTGGAGGGCCTCACCTCCCGCCTCCCAGTGCTCCATCACCTCGCGACGTCCGAGGGTCACCGCGATGGGCAGGCCTCCGCCCAGGGCCTTGCCGCAGCAGAGGAGATCCGGGCGAACCTCCTCGGGGTGGACGGCGAACAGGTGGCCGGTGCGGCCGAAGCCGGTGAAGACCTCGTCGGCGACCAGGAGCACGTCGTGAGCGCGGCAGAGGCGCGCCACCTCCCGGAGCCAGCCGGCGGGCGGCGGAATCACTCCTTCCCGTCCGACCACCGGCTCGAGCACGACGGCACCGGGGCGGACGCGGCGCATCAGGCGGTCGAGGGTCCATGGCTCGGCACCGTAGGGGAGGCGGTGGAGATGGGCGTGGAGGTGGGCGTGGAAGGGGTTCCGGAAGGCCGGACGGGAGGTCGCGGCCAGGGCGCCGAGGGTCACCCCGTGGTAGGAGGGGTCGAAGGCCACGACGCCGGGGCGGCCGGTGGCGAGCAGAGCGCTCTTGAGGGCGACCTCCACCGCGTCGGCGCCGGAGATGGCGAAGTGGGCTCGAGCGTCGTCGACCGGAGCGAGGCGGGTCAGCCGGCGGGCGAGCTCGATCCGAACCGGATGGGCGGCCACGTCCCCCAGGCCGTGGAGGAGGCGGTCGGCCTGGGCGCTCGCCGCTTCCAGCACCCGCGGGTTCCGGTGGCCCACGGCCGCCACGCCGAATCCGGCGGTGAGGTCGACGTAGAGGTTGCCGTCCACGTCGAGGACGTTGGCGCCCAGGGCCTCGGCCCAGACGACGGTTCCCTCGCCGGCGACCAGGGTGTTGACCCCCGGGGCCTCCGTGGCGGCGAGCTCACGCCAGAGCGCCCGGGAGCGGGGCCCGGGTGGGGGGACGGGAAGGTCGGGGAGGGAGTCGCCGGAGACGAGGTACGCCGCCTCCCGCCCGGCTCCTTCGCCGAAGGCCCGGCGGCTCACAGCTCGCGGCGGCCGGCGAGGGAACGCCCGAGGGTGACCTCGTCGGTGTACTCGATGTCACCGCCCACCGGCATGCCGAAGGCGAGGCGGGTCACCTTTGGGCCCCGCGGCTTGAGCAGACGGGCGAGGTAGAGGGCGGTGGCCTCCCCCTCGACGTTGGGGTTGGTGGCCAGGATCACCTCGTCGATGCCGGCGAGGCGGGCCATGAGGGAGTCGACGGCGAGTTGGTCCGGGCCGACTCCGCGCTGCGGCGAGAGAGCCCCGAGGAGGACGTGGTAGAGGCCTCGGTACTCTCCCGTGCGCTCGATCGGGGCAATGTTGAAGGGCTCCTCGACGACGCAGATGGCGCGGCGGTTGCGCTCGGGATCGGAACAGAAGCGGCAGGGGTCGACGGCGGTGATGGCGTTGCAGGTCGAGCAGTGGAAGAGACGGTCCTTGACCTCGAGGATGGAGCTCGAGAGGGCCTCGGCTTCGGAGCGCGGGACGCGCAGGAGGTGATGGGCGAGGCGGGTCGCCGTCTTGGTGCCGATCCCCGGGAGGCGGGAGAGCTCGCCGACGAGGCGGGCCAGAGGATCGGGATTCACCGGATCTTCTCCGCTACCCCTCGATCCCATTCCCACCCCGTCGGGGGAGGCTCAGGTCGAGTCCTGGGCTCGCTGGTCGCGGCGCGTGGCATCTAGAGGATGTCGGGCATCCCGGGAATGCCGCCGGCGAGCGAGCCCATCCGGCTCTGAAGCTGCTCGTCGACCTGGCGGCCCGCCTGGTTGACCGCGGCGACGATCAGGTCTTGGACCATCTCGGGGTCCTCGGGATCGAGGACCTCGGGGTCGATGGCGACGGCGAGGAGCTCCTTGTGGCCGCTCATCTTCACGGTCACCATGCCGCCGCCTACGCTGGTCTCGACCACGAGCTCGGCGAGCTCGCGCTGCATCTTCTCCTGCATCTGCTGCGCCTGCTTCATCAGTTGGCGGATGTTGGTCATCTAGCTCTCCTCGTGCGTCTCGTTCGGGGTCGGCTCGGTCTCGACCCGTTCGACGGTGTCCTGGAAGATCTCGAGCACGGTCTGGACCGTGGGGTTGTCCGGGGTTTCCGGGCCGGCGGCCTCTGGCTCGTCGGCGGCTTTCGGAGCCGGCGCGGCCGCGGCATCGCGCACCGGGCTCCAGCGGGCTTCCGGGCCCCAGACAGCGGCCACCGCCCGGTCGACGAGCTCGCGGTTGGCGGCCTTGTGGAGCCGGTTCCAGAGCAGGTCGTCCCCTTCCTCGACCACGATCTCGAAGCGTCCGTCGGCGAACCTCAGGGCCTGGGCCTGGCGGAGGTGGCTGGCCAGGGGCGGCTTGGCGACGCTGACCTGCTCCAGGAAGGAGTCGACCGATCCGCGGGCCGGAGCGGACGGCGAGGTCCGAGCGGGTGGCTCGGACGCGCCCGGCGGCTCCGGCGGCTTCGGCGGGCGCTGGGCCCGGGCGGGAGGACGGGCCGGTTCGGGGTCCGGCGCTGCCGTGCTACCGGGCGCCGCCGGCGGCCGGCTCGCCTTCGCGCCTGCGGAGGGGCCCGCCGGGAGCGGCTGTCCCGCCAGGAGCGCCTCGATGCGGGTCAGGCGCGGGAGCTCGGCCGCGCGCAGCCAGGCGATCTCGACGGCGAGCAGGGCGGAGTCGCTCCGCCGCACGGTCTCCTCGCTGGCGAGAAGCTGTTGGAGGAGGCGCAGCAGGTTCTCGAAGCCGGCGGCGCGGGAGCGCTCGGCGAGGCGGTCGGCCTCCTCGCGAGGCAGGTCGACCCGGCCGGGGTCGGTTCCCATGGCGAGGTGAATGGCGTCGCGGCAGTAGGCGAGGTACTGGGCGTAGACGTGGCGCGGGTCCCAGCCTTCGTTCTCGATCTCCCCGACGACGGCCGAGATCGTGGTCCGATCGCCCGCCAGCACAGCGCCGAGGAGCTTCTCGAACAGGGCGGTGTCGAGGCCTCCCAGGAGGCGGACTGCGTCCTGGTCGGCGATCGTGCCGGAGCCGAACGTGGCGAGCTGATCGAGGAGGGCGACCGAGTCGCGAACGCTTCCCTCGCCGGCGCGGGCGATCAGGCGCAAGGCCGCGTCGCTCGCCTCGATCTCCTCACTCTCGGCGATGGCGTGCAGGTGGGAGGCCAGCACCTCGGAAGGCACCCGGCGGAAGTGGAGCTCCTGGCACCGGGAGAGCACGGTCGCCGGAACGGCGTCGATCTCGGTGGTGGCGAAGATGAAGACCAGGTGGGGCGGCGGCTCCTCGACGATCTTGAGCAAGGCGTCGAATGCCTGGCGCGAGAGACGGTGGATCTCGTCGATCACCACCACCTTGTACCTGTCCCGGGCCGGACCGTACTTGAGGCCCTCGGTCAGCTCCCGGACCTGCTCGACCTTCGAGTAGGTGGCGGCGTCGACCTCGATGACGTCCAGGTCCGAGCCGGCGGTGATCTCCAGGCAGGCCGTGCACTCGTTGCACGGGTCGGCGGCGGGTCCGCGCTCGCAGTTCAGGGCCTTGGCCAGCACGCGCGCGGCCGAGGTCTTTCCCACGCCGCGGATGCCCGAGAAGAGGTAGGCCTGGGCGATGCGGCCCTCGGTGAGCGCGTTGCGTAGAGCGGTGACGATCGGCTCCTGGCCGACGACGCTCTCGAAGTCCTGCGGGCGCCACTTGCGGGCGAGTACCTGGTAGGCCATGGTCTCGGAGCTCAGGGAAAGAGAGCGGCCAGCGACCGACGAAGGGTTCCGGTTGATCTGCGGCACTCGGCCCACAGACCTTATCGCTGCTCCCTTCCGGGCCTGACGAGGTTCGGTCGCAGCCGATGCACAGGACCCGAACCCTTCGTCGGTCGCTACCCGCTCCCGACCATGGTAAGGGCTCTGGGCCGCGGATGTAAAGCTGGACGGGGCCGGCCCGGAGCTGCTCCGGACCTACCTTGGGAGTGGGCCTTGGAGGCGGGTTTGCTCGTGGCCGGCGCATCCGGTAAGATCGTATGCTGCCCGCGGGCGCTCCGGCGGGCTCGCCGAGCAGAATGGATCGCCAGTGGATGGAAGCGGCGCTTGCCGAGGCCGAGCGTGCTGCCGAGCTCGGTGAGGTACCGGTCGGCGCCGTGGTCGTGTGCGCGGGCGAGATCGTGGGCCGGGGCTACAACCGGCGGGAGAGCGACCAGGATCCCCTGGCCCATGCCGAGCTCTCGGCGATCGCCGAGGCGGCGCGAAGCCTGGCGAGCTGGCGGCTCGTCGGCTGCACCCTGTACGT
This sequence comes from uncultured Acidobacteriota bacterium, assembly GCA_963739795.1. Taxonomy (GTDB): domain Bacteria; phylum Acidobacteriota; class Thermoanaerobaculia; order Multivoradales; family DATKCC01; genus CAVUBL01. Next base: position 445,753 of record CAVUBL010000007.1, read on the forward strand.
GACGCTCGAGCCGTGCGCCATGTGCGCCGGCGCCCTGGTCAACAGCCGGGTCGAGCGCTTGGTGTTCGGCGCCGCGGACCCGAAGGCCGGATATTGCGGGAGCCTGGGAGACCTGGTTCGGGACCCGCGGCTGAACCACCGCCTGGAGGTCACGGGCGGTGTGCTGGCCGAGGAATGCGGCCGGCGGTTGCGGTTGTTCTTTCAGGCGCTTCGCGCGGGCGGCCCCGGCCGACCGGGCGGGCGTGCTCTTTGACGATTCGGAAGTGGCAGCACCAGCGCGGAGAGGTGTCCGAGCGGTTTAAGGTGCACGCTTGGAAAGCGTGTGTAGGGCACAAACCCTACCGTGGGTTCGAATCCCACCCTCTCCGCCATTGACAAAGACGACGCAACGGAGAGGTGCCAGAGCGGTTGAATGGGGCGGTCTCGAAAACCGTTGACCGTGCAAGCGGTCCGTGGGTTCGAATCCCACCCTCTCCGCCAATCTCGCGGTGGGCCGGCCGGAACCCGGAGGATGGGGAGCCGCCGGACCGCCGGACCGCCGGCTCGCGCCCCGGGCGAGGGCCGGTCGTACTGAGCAGCGCAGTGCCTCGCCGGGAGCGCGAACGCCGCCGGCGGGGCTGAATTCGACATACCCTGTAACCGCGACGAGGCAACGACAGTGAAACGGACCTACCAACCGAACAACCGCCGCCGCAAGAAGAAGCACGGGTTTCGCCTGCGGATGCGGACCAAGAACGGCCGGGCCGTACTCTCCCGGCGTCGCAGAAAGGGCCGCAAGCGCCTCTGTGTGTGATGCCGCCCCGGCGGGCAGTTTCCGCGGCGGCCGCCGATGGGGAGGGCCTGGCGCGGGAGCAGAAGCTCCTCCGGAGCGCCGACTACCTCCGGTGCTATCGCCGGGGACGGCGGCTGCGGGGCTCGCTCTTGCGGTTGCACTTCGCTCCGAGCCCCCCGGGCCGTCCACGGCTGGGGATCACCGCCAGCCGCAAGGTGGGCAAGGCGGTGGTGCGCAACCTCCTGAAACGGCGGGTGCGGGAGATCTTCCGCCGGTGGCCGGCTCGCGCGGAGCTTCCGGCGCTGGACGTGGTGGTGCACCTGGAGCCGGCCGCTGCGAAGGCCTCCTATGCGGCGCTGGCGGGCGAGCTCGGGGACCTTCTGGGCCGTCTGGCGGAGAGGAGCCGCCGGTGAGCCGAGGCCCGGGCCTTGTTGTGCGGGCTGCGCTTCGGCTGCTCGCGGCCTACAAGGGCCTGGTGTCCCCAATCCTTCCCCGCTCGTGCCGATTCTCTCCGACCTGCTCGGAGTACGCGGGCCTCGCGATCCTGGAACACGGGCTCCTCAAGGGGAGCGGTCTCGCCCTGTGGCGGCTCTTGCGCTGCCAACCCCTGGGCGCCGGCGGAATCGATCTGCCGTGAGTCCAACCGGAACCGAATGAACCGGGGCCCGGCCGTCCTGCCACCTCGCTCACGACCGAAGGAAGAAACGAGTGGATAACAAGCGCGTACTGCTGGCGATTCTCCTGTCGGTGGTGATCATCGTCGGCTGGCAATTAGTCTTCCCCCCTCCCAAGCCATCGAAGCCGGCCGAGCTGACGCCGGCGGCCGGCAAGGCCGGCGAGACGCCGGCCGCGGGCGAGTCCGGCGGGGAGGCGCCGGGCCGCGAGGGCTCGGAGGCGGGCGCGACGGCCCCGGAGGGAGCGGGATCTTCGTCGGCGGTGGAGGAAGCCTCCGCGGCGCCGGTCGAGGCGTTGCCCACGGAGCCGGTCGGCGCCGCGAGCGAGAGCCGGAGCATTCTGGCGGGACCGGGCTACCGGGCGGTGTTCAGCAACCGGGGCGCGACCCTGGTCTCCTACGAGCTCCCGCGCTACGAGGCGGAGGCGGGCGCGCCGGTGGACCTGGTGCGCGAGCGCTCGGGCTTCCCCTTCCCGTTCGCCCTGGTCGACGCGGAGGGCCGGGCGCTCGACGTGGACCGCGAGCTCTTCGCCGTCGACGAGGGCAAGGACAAGGAGGGCCATCCGTCGGTGAGCTTCACGTACTCGGGCCCGGCGGGGAGGGTGACCAAGCGCTTCACGGCGCTTCCCATGGGCCTGTTGGGCGTGGAGGTCGACGCCGAGACGAAGACGCCGTGGAGCTTGGTGCTCGGCCCGGGCCTGCGCAACCCGACGGCCTCGGACGAGGCGCGGAAGTTCAAGTACCGCGGCGCGGTCTACCGGCTCGACGGGAAGGTCAAGACGGTGGCGCCCGAGAAGCAGAAGGAGGCGGAGGAGATCTCGGGCGCGGGCCTGTCGTGGGTGGGGCTCCAGGACACGTACTTCCTGGCCGCGGTGATTCCCGAGACGCCGGTCCGCCAGGCGACGATCACACCTTGGCTGGTGGTCCCGAAAGAGCGGGGTGGTCCCCCCGCCTTCGAACCGGTACCGGCGGGAGGGCCGAACGACGAGCAGAAGCACCTGCGGCGGGAGCTGAGGGTCACTCTGACCCCGGACGGCACGACCTTCGCCGGCCGGGCCTACTTCGGAGCCAAGGACCTCGAGTTCCTGGGCAAGCTGCCGGCGCACCTCGACGAAACGGTGCAGCTCGGCATGTTCGGCTTCCTCGCGCGGGGCTTCCTGGTCGGGCTCAAGTGGATCTACGCCAACGTGGTGCCGAACTACGGCTGGGCGATCGTGCTGATGACACTGCTCATCAAGCTGGTCCTCCTGCCGCTCACCCACAAGAGCTACGTCTCCATGCAGAAGATGCAGGAGGTGGCTCCCCAGATCAAGGCGATCCGCAATAAGTACAAGGGAAAGAAGGACAAGAAGGGCCGGCCCGACCTCGAGGCCCAGCGGAAGATGAACGAGGAGGTCGCCGCCCTCTACCGCAAGGAGGGTGTGAACCCGGCCGGCGGGTGCCTCCCGATGGTGATCCAGTTCCCGGTGCTGATCGCGTTCTACCGGCTGCTGTCCCACGCCGTGGAGCTGCGGGGCGCGCCGTGGATCTTCTGGGTCAAAGACCTTTCGATGCACGACCCGACGTACATACTGCCGCTGGTCATGGGCGGCGCCCAGCTCCTTCAGCAGTGGATGGCACCGTCGGGCGGGGACCCGAAGCAGCGGAAGATGATGATGCTCATGCCCATCTTCTTCACTGTGCTCTTCCTGGGCTTCCCGAGCGGGCTCGTGCTGTACTGGCTCACCAACAACCTCCTGACGCTCCTCCAGCAGGGGCTCTATCAGCGAATGAAGGCCAAGAAGGCCGCCGCGGCCGAAGGCCAGGCGGCTTCGTGAAGAGGGAACCTGAAGATGGCTGACGAACGTACACGGAAGTTCTTCTCCGGCCGCTCGGTGGAGCAGGCGGTGGTGGCGGCCGCGAACTATCACGGCATCGACCCGAGCGAGGTCGACTATCGGGAGATCGAGAAGCGGCACGGCTTCGTCCGGACGCGGCGCAACGCCGTAATCGCCGTCGACCCGGACCACCCGCGGAAGGCCGCTGCACCGAGCCCGAAGGAGCCCCCGCGCGAAGCTCGCGCGGAGACTCGGCGGGAGCGGAGACCGGCAGAGCCCACGTCCGCCCCGGGTGCGGGGCGCGAGCCGGCGCGTGAGCGAGAGGCGGAGCCGGAGCGAGCGGTCGAAACGAAGGAAGCGGCGGCCGGTGAGGATGAGGGCGCCGGGGAAGAGCGGCCCGCGGAGAGGCCGCGCCGGGAGCGGGGTGGGCGGGGTGGGCGCGGCGGCCGGCGGGGAGGCGGAGAGGGGCGGCACCGGGACGCGCGCTCCGGAGGGGCGAAGGGGCCGACCGAGGCGGCGGCTCCGACTCCGCCCTGGTGGCTCGCCGAGCCGGTCGAAGAGACGACGGAGCGCGAGCCGGAGGAGCCCGAGGAGTCCGAGGAGTCCGAAGAGTTGGACGAGGAGGAGGACACCGGGGAGGTGGGCTCTCAGCAGAGCGCCCAGGAAGGGGCTCGGGACGAGGCGGGCGGCGGGCGGCGCGGGGAGCGGTTCCGGCACGTTCGGCGCTCGGAGGGCCTGCGCCGGCGGAGCCCGGCGGAAGACGAGCCGGCAGTCGCCGGCGGCGCCGGGGAGGAGCGGCGAGGCGGCGATCGGCCTCGCGGCCGGGGGCGGCGGGGTCGCGGTCCCGAGGCTGCAGGCGCGCCGCGGCCTCGCGGCGGCAGGGGCCGGGAGGCGGAGCCGCCACCGCCACCGCCGCCGGCACCCCCCGAGCCGCGGATCCCGCGCTCGGAGCGGCTGCCACGGGAAGAGGGTGAGCTGGCGGATGCCGCGCGAGAGGCTCTCGGGCGTCTCCTGGACTTCGTCGGGGTGGAGGCTGAGGCGGACTTCTACCGCGACGACGAGCGACTGGAGATCGAGCTGTGGGGTCCGGACGATCACGTGCTCTTGGAGGAGGAAGGGCAACTCTTGCTGGCCATCGAGCACCTTCTACCGAGGATGATCCGGGGCATTTACGGCGACGCCCTGCCGGTGAGGGTCGACTGCAACGACTTCCACGCGGATCGCGAGGAGCGGTTGCGGGAGCTCGCGCGCCGGACGGCGGACGAGGTGCGCCGGCGGGGCCGGGCGCGGACGCTCGGAGAGATGGACCCGGCCGAGCGGCGAATCGTCCACATCAGCCTGGAGGACGACCCAACCGTGACGACCGAGAGCCTGGGCGACGGGTTCTACAAGAAGCTCAGGGTTTTGCCCGCCTAGACGGAGCATGAAGAGTTCAGGCTAGGAGTCTGCACGGCGGAGCCGGAGGCGAGGGAGGGCCCTCGCCTCCGATCTCTTGCTTCCTTCGGGTTCGGCTAGCAGTTGGCCGCTCGACCTTCTTCCCACCCTCACAATTCGTCGCCCCTTTTCCATCCCCGAGGGGGGAGCGCAGACTCCAAGCCTGGCGTCTGTGGCGTGCCGGGGGTCGTTTTCCCCCGGTGCGCGGCGGCTCAGACGCCGTAGCGCTCTTTCATCTCGCGGAGGCGCCGGTGGGCCTTGGCGTCGAGGTCGGGCGTCAGGTGGCGCTCGAGGAGCGGCAGGATCTCTTCGCGCAGGAACCCGCCCCGGGCCATCCACTGGTAATAGCTTCGGCCCCCGTGGTGGTAGGGCCCGTAAAGCTTTCCTCCTGGGAAGGTCGCCTCGATCCAGTGGAAGAGTGTTTCGTGGTCGGTGTGCATCCGCAGGGTGATCTGGGGCTGCCGGCCGTCTCCGCCGAAATGACCCTCTCCTACGAGGATCCCCACCAGTACGCCCTCTTCGAAGGGCGAAGGAGCTGTGCGCGAGGGAGTGTCGTGTTGTTTCACCGTCGAGTTTCCCGTGAAACCTCCGGCGGCCCGAGCTGGTCGCGGAGGGTTGTTTCACCGTCGAGTTTCCCGTGAAACGTAGCCGTGGTCAAGACGAGCGCGCCAGGCTCGGAGGAAGGAGATAATTCCCTGGCCATGGATCGGAACCTGCCCGACCTCTCCCGAAGCGCCTTCGCCAGCCGCCTCTCCAGAAGCTCGTCAGTGGAGCTCTCGGCCCAGGCCTTCGACGCCCTCTATGCCCACTACCAGGAGCTCCGGCGCTGGGCCCCGTCGCTGTCGCTCATCGGGCCGGGCACGGCGGACGAAGTCGTCGAGCGGCACTACGCGGAAGCCCTGGAGGGTCTGGAATCGATCCCGCCGGGAGCCCGGACCCTGGTCGACATCGGCTCGGGTGCGGGGTTCCCGGGAATCGTCCTCGCGGCGGCGCGGCCGGATCTCGCGGTGACGCTCGTCGAGCCCCGCGAGAAGCGCTGGGCCTTCCTTCTCAGCGCCTGCCGCCGAGCCGCGTTGCCCTGCCGGTGCCTGAATGCTAGAGTCGACAGCCCGTTGCCCCCGGGTCTTCCGGAGAGGATCGACGTGATCACCACCCGGGCGCTCAAGCTCCCCATCGAGGTTCTCGACGCGCTTTCCGGCCGGCTCACCGCGGAGGGCCGGGTCCTGATCTGGGCCGGCGAGGCCGACCCGCCGATCCCTCCGGCGCTCGAGCTGAAGACCGCGCGGCCCCTGGCGGGAAGCCAGCGCCGGCGGATTGTCGAGCTCGGTCGGCCGGCTTGCACGGAGGCCGCGGACAAGTAGCACAGGTGGCCCACGCAGCACCATCTCGGGGCGGACATCGAATGGCCAAGATCGTCGCAATCGCCAACCAGAAGGGTGGAGTCGGCAAAACGACCACCGCGATCAACCTGGGCGCCGCCCTCGGAGCTTTCGAGCGGCGGGTTCTGCTGGTGGACTGCGACCCCCAGGGCAACGCCACGAGAGGCGTGGGCCTTCGGGCTGCCGCGCCCCACCTGTATCAGGTCTTGAGCGGGGAGGCTCCGCCGGCCACGGCGATTCGACCCTCGGGCTTTCCGAACCTCGACATCCTCCCGTCGGACCGCGACCTGGTGGGTGTCGAGGTAGAGTTCGTCGGCGTCGAGGGTTGGCAGCTTCGCCTCAAGCGGGTACTCGGCGAGATCGACGGCGACTACGACGTGATCCTCCTCGATTGTCCGCCGTCGCTCGGGCATCTGACGGTCAACGCCCTGGCGGCGGCCGACGGCGTTCTGGTTCCGCTCCAGTGCGAGTACTTCGCCCTCGAGGGGGTCAGCGAGCTGATGGCCACGGTGCGCCGGGTCAAGGCGACGATCAACCCGGACCTGGAGATTGCGGGGATTCTGCTCACCATGTACGACGACCGGACCAATCTCTCCAAGGACGTGGCCGCCGAGATCCGCCGCCACTTCGGTGAGCGAGTCTTCGACGCGGTCGTGCCGCGGAACGTGCGCCTCGCAGAGGCGCCCAGTCACGGTTTGCCGATCTTCGAGTACGACATCAAGTGTCGGGGCGCCGAGGCCTACCTCGACCTCGCCCGCGAGTACATGCGGGGCGCCGCGTGAGCGCCGCCAAGAAGCGCGGCCTCGGCCGCGGCCTCGACGCCCTCCTCGAGGACGAGCCGGCGCGCAGCCTGCCGGTCGACCGCCTCCGGCCCAACCGGTTCCAGCCCCGGGCCGATTTCGACGACGCAAAGCTCGACGAGCTGGCCGAGTCGATCCGTTCCCAGGGCGTGGTCCAGCCCATCGTGGTGACGCCCGACGGCGGCGGCAACTTCTCGATCATCGCCGGCGAGCGCCGCTGGCGGGCGGCGCGCAAGGCCGGTCTGACCGAGGTCCCGGTGGCGGTGCGCGAGGTCTCCGGCGACCGTGAGCTCCTCGAGCTCGCCCTGGTCGAGAACGTCCAGCGCAGCGACCTGAATCCGGTCGAGGAGGCCGAGGCCTACCGCACCCTGGCCGCGAGCTTCGACCTGTCGCAGGAGGAGATCGCCGTCCGGGTGGGGAAGAGCCGGACCACCGTGACCAATGCCCTGCGGCTGCTCAACCTCCCCGCGGAGATCCTCGACGAGCTCCGAGCCGGTCGCCTCTCCGCCGGCCAGGCCCGGCCTCTCCTCGCCATCAAGGACCGCGCCCGCCAGCTCGCGCTGGCGCGGGAAGCCGCCGAGAACAACCTCACCGCCCGCGAGCTCGAGCGCCGCTCGAGCCCCGGCCGCGGCCCCAAGGCTCGCCGCAAGGTCGACCTCGAGGGGCCGCAGGAGCCGGAAGTCTTCGCCGCCGCCGCGGCCGAGAAGCTCACCAAGCGGTACCAGACCAAGGTCGAGATCCGCCGCAGCCCACCGCGGGGCGAGATCCAGATCCATTTCCACTCGGAGGAGGAGCTGATCCGCCTCTACGACCAGCTCATGGAGCGAGGAGAGAGCCGATGATCTTCAGGGCGGACAATCCGGAAGGCGAGCTCAACGGGTTCGTGGACGCGGGAAGCCATTTCCGAGGGGAGCTCCGGTTCGAGACCACCTTCCGCGTCGACGGCAAGGTCGAGGGCAGCATCGTTTCGAGCGGCACGCTGGTGGTGGGCGAGGGCGGCGAGATCGACGGCGAGGTCCGGGTCGGCCAGATTTTCATCTCCGGGACCGTCCGGGGCTCGGTCCAGGCGAGCCGCAAGATCCAGCTCTGCGCTGCGGGCAAGATCTTCGCCGACCTCGAAACCCCGGCCCTGGTGATCGAGGACGGGGCGATCTTCGACGGTCGCTGCGTCATGAGCCGCGAGCGCCCGGCCGAGACCTCTCAAGTCGCCGGCCCGGCCCGGCCGGCGGCGGTGCCGGCGATCCAGCCCCTGCCTGTGCGCAAAGAGCGGTAACCCCTCGACGAGGCCCGGCGGCTACGGAGCCGGGACGCCCCGGCGCGGCTCGCTCTCCAGCGTCTCGTAGGAGGGAACGAAGGTCAGTGGGTGCTGCTTCAGGAACTCACGGCTGAACGCCTCGGTGAGCACCCGGCCGTCGAGGTCGCGGGCCACCGGCAGCCCCAGGCCGTACAGGAGGGTCGGCGCCACGTCCACGAGGTCGGCGCCCGTGATGAGCGTGTCGGCCCGGATCCCCTCCCCGAGGAGGAGCACGACGCCGTCGGGCGCGCCGCGCAGGTCCCCGCCCACCGCCGGCTGGCCGCGCACCGCGAGCCACGCGCGGGAGAGCCAGCCCGGCTCGTCCACCCCCGAGCCCGAGACCACGGCTAGCAGGCGCGGCCCGTCGATCTGTCCCCACAGATCGGAGAGCATCGAATCGAGCTGCGCGTAGTAGGCGCCCAGGGCCGCCGCAGAGCGCTCATAGACCGGCGCGTGGTGGGCCGCGAAGCGGTACTCCGAGTACCCGCCGAAGTAACGCTTCGAGGCGACCGCCAGCCCCGGCAGGCGGAGAAAGACGGCACGGGCCTCCTGCTGCTGGTCGAGAAACCGCGTCAGGCTCTCGCGCCAGACGTCGAGGGCCAGGGCGCGGAGCAGCGCCGGTGGGGCCACAGGGGCGAAACGCGAGCGGTATGCCGGGTCGAGCTCGCCGACGCCGATCCGGAAGATCCACGCCCGCTCGGCCAGGGTCTCGGGCCGCGCCTGGTCGGGCTGGAAGCTGCTCCCGAAGAACCGGTCAGTGAAGACGAACTCCGGACCGGGCGCCGAGGCCGAGGCCGCCGGCCAACCCACCACGCCGCTCGAGACCCCCAGCTTGGGCAGGATCTCCCAGAGCGCCTGGACCCTCCGGACCGAGCCCCCGTCCTCAGGCCACCCCCGCTCGCCGAACAGACCCCAGTGCTCGAAACCCAGCCCGGCCGGCAAAAGGTGGAGCCTGGCTCCCGGCGCCACGAAGGAAGCGGGGTAGGCCCGATTCCCCACGACGCCGGTCTTGTAAGGATACTTGCCCGTGGCCAGGGTCGCCCACACCGTCGGGGTACGGTCCGGGGCGAAGGTGCCCAGCCGGCCGTAGGCCCCTTCTCGAAGCAGGGCGGCGAAGAAGGGAAGCCGGCCCTCCTCGGCCATGGGCAGAAGGGCGTCGAGGGTCGCGCTGTCCAGGCCGACGACCAGCAGGAACGGCCGCTGGGCAGCCTCGATGCCGGTGGGGCGGGCGCTGTCCGGGCGGGGGGTGAAGGCCTCGCGCCGCTCGACCATCAGGTACACGGAGACCAGGGCCAGGAACCAGAACGCCATGCGTGACCGCCTGCCGTAGCGCCGGTGACGCAAGGAGTGGAGCAAGGCCGTGTAGAAGGCGATCAGGGCTGCGAGGGCCATCCACAGGGCGGCCTTGATCAGCCGCTCGTTGATTCCCGGCGGCAGGTAGAACGCGAAGTGGGAGGCGTGGGCCGAGTCCAGGACGGCGGCCAGGGCAAGAGCGACCGTCACGCCCCACGGCAGGAAGCGGACCGCCCGGCGCGGTCTGCGGAGGGCGAACGGCAGACCGACGAGGGCGCTGGCGGCGCCGAGCAACGTGCCGTAGACCAGCGCGGCCCGCGCCACCGGCAGCGCCGCGAACGGAAGCTCCGGGTTCAGGAAGAACAGCAGCCCGGCGAGGTGCACTCCCAGGAGAAACCCGGGCGCGAAGAGCGCGAGAGCCGCCAGGGCCCGCCCAGGGCGCGAGGCCGAAGGTGATATCCCCGCGGCCATTCGGATGCTAGAAGATGAACAAAGGTCGATCGACGTCGTGCAGGAAGTGCCATTCGTACGTGTAGCCGCCCACGAAGTGGATCGGGATGGTGTACTCGGCCTTCATGTAGATGTGGTCGCCCCGGCGCTCGACGGAGACGTGCTTGGCGTCCAGGGGAATCCCCAGATCCTTGGCCTTGTAGAGGATCGCCTCCTTGGTCCGGTGGGCGCCCCGGTGCTCGGCGAACTTCGCCTGATCCACGATGAAGTCCTGGAGCTCGGCGTTCTTCATCTTGACCGGGATCATCTTCCAGCCAACGTAGAAGATCAGCACGACGACCAGGGCCCAGATGATGCAACCCAGGTTGCCCTCGCCTCGCTCCCATCGATGACCCCTCATGGCGGCCCTTCCTCCGTTCTCTGCACGGCGTCGTTCCGGGCAGTCTACCGCACCAGCCGGAAGGTGCGCCGCCAGCGCGTGTCCTCAGCCAGCTCGCGGGCGCGGGAGGCGAGGCGTCGCCACCAGGGATGCGCCGCCGCGGGAGCCCGAGAAGCGGGAGACTCACCGCCGTCCTCGCCCCTGCCCTCCAGCGACCAGTACACGAGCAGCGCCCGGCCCTTCAGGTATTCAACGGGCACCGGTCCCCAGAAGCGCGAGTCGTGGGAGTTGTCCCGGTTGTCCCCCATGCAGAAGTAGTGGGCTGCCGGCACCGTGTACGGACCGAAGTTGTCCCGAGCCCGGTAGTGCGCGGGCACGAAGGGCGAGTCCGGATAGGTGATGGGGTCGGTGAAGAAGGTGTAGCCGCTCTCGTCGACCGCCGTCCCGTCGACGTGGAGCACCTTGTCCACCAGCTCGATCCGCTCGCCGGGGAGCCCGATGCAACGCTTGATGAAGTCGCGCTCCGGGTCCTCTGGGAACTTGAAGACCACGATGTCGCCGCGGCGCACGGGGCGCTCGGGCAGGAGCCGGCGCTCGAGGGGCCAGCGGGCAGGCCCATAGATGAACTTGTTGACCAGGATGTGGTCGCCGATCAGGAGGTTCTGCTCCATCGACCCGCTGGGGATCTCGAACGCCTGGAAAATCCAGGTGCGGACGAAGAGCGCGAAGATCGCCGCGACCAGGACCGCCTCGAGGGCCTCCTTCAAGGCGGACCGGCGGCGGGGCATCAGCGGATGATCTGGAACGTCCGTCCCCATCGCGACTTGAACGGGAAGCCGACGAGGGTCTTGACGATGTGGCCGAGCGTTCGGCCCCAACCCTGCCAGCTCCCGTTCGGGGTCTGGCCACCCCACGACCAATAGATCATGAAGGCACGCCCCTTGAGCAGCTTACGCGGCAACGGCCCCCAGAACCGGCTGTCGTACGAGGAGTCCCGGTTGTCCCCCATGCAGAAGTAGTTGTCCGCGGGGACCGTGTAAGGGCCGAACTGGTCGCGCCGCCGGTACTGGTCGGGAAGGTTCGCCAGGTCCGGGTAGGTCGTCGGGTCCTTGTGGATCGCGTACGAGGAGTCGTGCACCCGCTTGCCGTTGATGTAGAGCTGCTTGTCCGAGACCTCGATCGTGTCCCCGGGAAGCCCGATACAGCGCTTGACGATGTCGATCGTCGGGTCCTCGGGCGAGCGGAAGATCACGATGTCGCCGCGGTGCACGGCCCGAGCCGGCAGGAACGAGTCCCCCCACCAGGCCTTGACCGGGCCGTAGATGTAGCGGTTGACGAAGAGGTGGTCGCCGATCAGGAGCGTGTTCTCCATCGACCCGCTCGGGATGTAGAAGGTCTGCACGACGAAGGTGTTGGCGAAGCGCAGGAAAATCGCCGCGATGATGAGCGCCTCGAGGGTCTCCCGGTAGGGCCTCCGGATGCGAGTCTCGGCCATGGCCGGGGTACTGTACCGGAGAAGCCGGCGGGACACCAATCGCCGGCGCGGAGCGGCGGTCAGAACCCGCCGGAGGAGTCGCTGGAGCTGCTGCTCGAAGAGCTGGACGAGCTGGAGCTGCTGGCCGAGGAGCCGGAAGACGAGCTGCTCGAGAAGAGGCCGCCCGGGGCGTCGGCAACGGCCCTGCGGTTCCTTGCAACGCGCCGGAAGAACCGGTCGAGCTCGGCACCGACCACCTCCCCGGAGGTCTCTCGGTACCGCTGCTGCTGGGCGGCAGATTGGAGGATGAAAAGGCCGGACTGCCGCGGGTCGGGTAGCCGCCCCTCGCACCGTGCAATCCAACCGACCGCGCGGGCGATCAGCTCCCCGTCGCTCTCGCGGCCGATCCTCGAGAACAGCACGCAGCCCGCGCGGGTGACGTTCACCATGGCCGATGCATTTTCGCGGTATCCGGCCGGGTCGAATGAGACTGCGTATCGGCAAGAAGAGAGATCGTCGAGGGTTCCGATCGCGCCTTGGACCACCAGCCGGGGTTGGCGGGCGCTCAACGCTCGGAGTGCGCGCACGAGGTCCGCGTCGTGCGGCTTGCCCGCGACGATGACCTGGAGAGTCGGCGCCAGGCCCGCCTCATCGAGCGCACCGCACAGGGCTCCGATGGCCTCGGCGGTGGTTCCGTGGCGCGGAGTGATCATTCCGAAGACGGCGATCCCGGTGCGATGATGCGCAGCGGGATCGCCGAGGGGGTTGCGGAGGCGCAGCTCCTGGAGCAGGCAGGCACCCGCGGTGCCACGGCTCTCCTCGAACAGGTGCCTCCTTCGCCTCCACTCCTCCCGAACCTCCGCCGAAGACCCCGGAAGTGGCTCCGGCTCAGCGAACTCGCCGATGTAGCGCAGGACCCGATCGACACACGAGGTGTGCAACGAGGTCATGAGCCCCGGCACCCTCGAGCGCTCGGTCTCCACCCCGGGGAAGTCAGCGCTCAGCCGGAGCTGTACGTTCGGATTGAGCGCCACCAATGCCCTGGGATCCACCAGGTGCCCGAGGAGGCGGGTGTACTCGTGAACCGTGTAGACCACCACCAAGAGCTTGCCGGCCGCTCGGGCTGTCTCCTGGAGCCACTAGATCGCCGCTGGGCTGATGCCCCGCCCGGTCCAACCGTTGGGAGTTCCGGTGAACCGAAGGTGCCAGTTGAGGATGATCACGTTCGTGTGAGCCAGCTCGGGTCGCTGGCAGAACGTGACGAACGCGCCCTTGCAGGCGTTCCGAAACTGGCGAGCCGCGGCGGCCTTGCTCGCGCTCCCCACGCTCCCCTCGTAGAGCAATCCCGCCACCGCGACGCACCCACCGACTGATCGGTTCGCCTCGAAGAACCGGTGGAGCCAGCTCGCGTAGGCGCCGTCTCCCCCGAGTGTGTCGAGCCGGCAACGGCCCAGGGTGTAGAGGAGCGCGTAGCGTTCGTCGGTCGCGGAGCCGCGGAGCCACCGTGTCAGGGAAGGTGAAGGCGCATCCAGCCTGAGCGGCCGGGTCTCCGGCCCACGTTTCCGGGAGCTGCTGGCCGCAGCGGCCGAGGGCGACGGCCCGTCGTCGTCCATCTCCTCGACGCGTGGAGTGGTCGAGCGGACGCCGCACCGGGGGCACAGGTCACCGTTCCGGATGATCGTGTTGCAGCCCAAGCAGATGTAGTCCAACGCAGACTCCTAGATCCCAGGAGCGACGGCGAGATGGACCGCCGACGCGGCGGGGTCAGTGCCGCTTGCCTCGCTTGCGGCTTCCCAATCCCAGGCCGAGGCCGACGCCGAGGAGCCTCTCCAGGAAGTACGTCACCAGGAACAGGCCGAGGATGACGCCGACGAGCACCGCGACCCACGAGTGGATGAAGAGCCGAAGGAGGCGAGCCCAGAGGGGAGCGACGAGCGCGAGGGTCAGCAGGAGACCGAACACTCCCGCGACCGCCCGGCCCGGCGTATGTGGCTTCTCTCCAGTACCCGCCATCTTGCCTCCGAGCCAGAGTTGCTTCTCCAGTCCTCGATTCCCAGCCACCGCACCCACGAAGTGCGCCGGCGACAGGGCCCCGCCACCCGAGGACGTTGGCGTCATGAGCGACTGCGCGCAGTGTATCCCCACCGCCCTCAGAGGCTCTCGAATGACATCTCCATCTTGTGCAGTTGGTCGCACCAGTACGCTAAGTGTCGTGGTCAGGGCCACCCGCCGGTATAGCAGGGCACCCGGTGATAGGGGTGTACAGAAATCAAGTCTGAGCCCAGCGGAGGCAGTTGAATTCGGCGATTCATGGAGTTGACAGACCTTTCCGACATCTGTAGAAGCGAGACACAGGTGACGAAACGAACCGATGGAGCCGGCCGCACAAGGAGCGTCGGTCGCACACGTGGAACGAAGGGAATGGAGAGGAGGCACGATGGAGAGCTTCGGGCCCGGAGACATGGTTTGGGTCAAGTGTGAAGTCAAGCCTGGTCCCTTCACCAATGAACGTCTGGTGCGAGTTGGTCAACCCGGCAATTGGTGGGTCGGATTCATTCCCGCTCGGGCGCTGCAAGACCCCGACCAGACTCAAGGTGAGGGATGGGTGAGCGCCCAGGTCGTAGAGGCAGACGAAAACTGCATCAGCATCAAATTCCCAGGGCCATCGCTATCGGACAGCGTTCTGCGGAGCGAACGCGGCCAGGTCTCCCTAAGTGCTATCCAAGCCTGACATCCTCGAAGCGATCGCCAAGGGCGAAGTGAAGTTTGACCCGCCGATAGATGTTGGCAAGGCGGTCGAGCAAGTCTCCATCGACCTACGACTCGGGCGAAGGTTCACGCGTTTCAAGAGTCTTGAGGGGTACATACCGGCCCTCTATGTCGACACAAGTGTCTTTGATCATCCGGAACTCTGGGAGGTCGTCGACGCTGATTCCTTCCGGCTCAACCCCCATGAGCTCGTCCTTGCGCAGACGCTCGAGTATGTAACCCTGCCCTACCACCTGATGGGTTTGGTCGAAGGCAGAAGCAGTTGGGGACGCATGGGGGTGACGACCCACGTGACGGCGCCCAAGATTGATCCAGGGTTCGAGGGGAACATCGTCCTAGAGATGGTGAACCTCAGTAGAACTCCCTACGAACTCAGGGCAGAGCAGGACAAGCCGGCGCAACTCATGCTGTTGCCGGTCAGCACCCCGCTGGACCCCACGGACGCCTATGGACCTGGAGATCGCTTCTACAGGCAGCGCGGCGCAATTCGGGGAGGGTCTCACTAGTCAGTCGCCCGCCAGAGACACCGCGCCGCTCCACCCCTTGCCGTCACTCGCTCCACCCTCCCCTGCCGCTCCAGCTTCCGGAGCGCGTAGCTCATCTCGTGCAATCCTTAGGTCGGCGCCTCATCGTCCGGAAAGAGCCACGCCGCTACCGCGTCCGGGACGATCTCGCCCTCGCTCCGCCGCTTCCGGTGAGCCCGCTCCCGTAGTACCTTAGACAGTTCCTCGGTGAGGAGGATGGGCTTCCTCACGAGTCCTCCCGGAGTCCGGGTGGTCTTCCCACGCTTTGGTCCCGCACGCCTTTGCGGAATGGCGCGAGTGCATCGGCGCGCCATGAAGTCCTGTCGTGATGGCATCGTTACGTCCCGAACTATAAGGTGGCCCAAAACGGCGAACGGCCGGCCCGGAGAGTGCATCTCCGAACCGGCCTGACCACTCAAGGAGGCCAGTCCATGAGTGACCCTGCGGATTCTACCCGTCCCCCCCCGAAACCCCGCCGAAGCCCGACCGGGTGCTTCGGCACACCTGGCTCTGCGGCTTCGACAGCCCGGAACCGCTGACCGCCTTCGAGAAGATCGGCGCCGCAGTCGCCGACTACGGTCGGGAAGCGGGTATGTGGGGCTCCGACGTGCCGGGGAGTCTCGTTGCCATCGCCGATGACTTCGATTCCCTCGGCGCCTGCCTGGAAGAGGTGATGGACGCACCGGCCGCGAGCTGCGTTTCCCGGGAACTGCTCCCGCTCTGCCGCTGGGCCGAAGCGTGGGCCGAGCCGGTCCGGCGGGTGGGCGCGGAGACCCGGGAAGCTCTGGGTGTGGACTCCCAGAACGCCGCCTGATGCTCTCAATGCCGGTGGAGTGAAAGCGGAACCGCGCGCTCCGCACGAACTTCACGGTCCCATTCCAGGACCGGGTGACGATCGACGAGGCCAAGTCGCCGAGTTGAAGCGTCCAGAGGTCTCTTCGTCAAGCTGTCTTGAGCCCCTCCGACGGGCCATGCCATCGGCCCGAACCGGCGTTGCTTGCACCACCTCAGCCTGAGTGTCGCCCGATGTCCAGTGATTTGGCGGCTGTCCTAATCGCTTGACATCTGGGAGCCGGTCGGAAATCGCTCCGTGTCCCTGTTCCACTCTCCGCCGGGTTCCGCCGAGCGCAGAATCCTTTGACATCGGCGGCCCTCGCCGATCCCGTTCGAATTCTTCTAACCCCTTTCTGTTCAGTGAGTTGCCAGGTCATGGCACGGCTGGCGTGGAGCTTGATCTCTCCGGGCCGCGAAACCGGAGAGAGGAGGTGAGAGCCCACGACGGACCGAACGCACGATGAACGCTGGTAAGGCAACGGGCCCCTTCGGGGGCCCACATCTTTCGCGCAGTCCAACACCCACCGAACCACTTGAACCGAAAGGACAGATTTCATGACCACTCAGAACCTGAGCACCACCGTTCTCCGCGCCGCTTCGGCGCTCGTTCTCCTCGCCGTCCTCGCCACCCTGCCGGCGGCCGCCGCAAGCACGCCCACCAAGGCCCCAGCCCAGGCCCCAGCCCAGGCTCCCGCCAAGGCCGAGGCCGGCGTGGTCAACGTCAACACCGCCACCGCCGCTCAGCTCGTTCTCCTGCCCCGCATCGGGCCCGCCATCGCCCAGCGGATCGTCGCCCTGCGCAAGAGCGACGGCCCGTTCAAGGCAGCCAAGGACCTGATGCTGGTGCGCGGCATCGGCGAGAGCACCTTCGCTCTGGTCAAAGGCTACGTGGTGGTGGAGGGCAAGACCACCCTCGCCGAGAAGGTGCACAAGCACCGTCCCGCGAGCACCGGGGGGTCGCGCTGAGGGAGGGGACACCGGTCCGGGGCGGCGTCGGCCGCCCCGGACCACCCATCCCTTCCAAGACGCCTCTCCAGGAAGCAAAAGCGATGCGCTCGCCCGACGAACAGACCCCCCCTCGGCCAGCCGTCCGTGCGGCGGCGGGCTTCACACTTCTCGAGCTGCTGACGGTCGTGGCGGTGCTCGGCGTCGTCCTCACCCTGGGCGTGCCCGCTCTGCTCGACGCCACGGCCCACCTGCGGGTGAACATGGCGGCCTCGGAGGCAGCCGTGGTTCTCCAGCGTGCCCGCATGCTCGCCGTGCGCTCGAACACCCACGTGGCCGTGCGCTTCGCTCCGACGCCGGCCGGCCCGGTGACCTGGGGCCTCTACGCGGACGGCGACGGGGATGGAGTGCGCTGGCGCGACGTCGAGCGTGGCACCGACGCGGTGCTCCAGGCGCCACTGCCGCTCCGGCGCACCGGAGCCTCGGTCCACCTGGGCTTCCCGCCCGGGAAGCCGCCCCGGGACCCGGCAGCGCCGGATCACCGTCTTCACCACCTCGACGACCCGATCCGCCTGGGCCGCTCCAACATGGCCTCGTTCGGTCCGATGGGCGCCTCGAGCTCGGGCTCGCTCTACTTCACCGACGGCAAGCGCGCCCTGTCCGTGGTCCGCCTCTTCGGCCACACGGGCAAGATCAAGGTCCTGTCCTACGATCCCGGCACCGAGATCTGGAAGTGACGGAGCCGGGGTGGGAAGAGCTCGGAAGAGTTGCGGGGAGGAATCCGGCCGAATGGGCGGCGGCGTCCCTCGCGCACCTCGAGATGGTGGGAGAGGGAACGAGGGTGAGGGGGGTGATCCGGTCCATTTGACGGCCGTTCCGAGCCTACAGTAGGCTGCCGCCATGGGGGCGACGGTCGTCATCACCACCGTGGGCACCGAGGACCAGGCCAATCTCATCGCTCGCGAGATCCTCGCCCGGCGGCAGGCGGCCAGCGTCAACATCGTCCCGGGCATCCGCTCGATCTACCGCTGGAAGGGCAAGGTCTGCAGCGACACCGAGCTCCTGCTGATCGTCAAGACACTCGATAGCGAGTACGAGGCGGTGGCCGGCACGATCCGCGAGCTCCACAGCTACGAGCTGCCGGAGATCATGACCTTCGACGTCGGGCAGGCCGACTGGCAGTTCCTGGAGTGGATCTCGGCAAGCCTCGACAAGGAGGCGGATTTCTCCGACGAGGAGGAGTCGGAGTTCGCGGACCTCGACGAGCTCGGCGACTGATTCAGATCGCGTCGAGCGCCTGCGAGAGGTCGCCCAGCAGGTCCTCGGCGTTCTCGATCCCCACCGACACCCGCACCATCCCGTCCGTGATTCCGAGCTCGGCACGCAGCTCGGCCGGAATCGAGGCGTGGGTCATGGACGCCGGGTGCGAGATCAGGGTCTCCACTCCGCCCAGGCTCTCGGCGAGGCTCAGCACTTCCAGCCGGTCGAGGAACCGCTTGGCCTCCGCGAACCCTCCGACATCGAAGGTGATCATGGCCCCGAAACCGCTGGCCTGACGCTTCTGAACCTCGTGGCCGGGGTGGTCGGGAAGCCCCGGGTAGAGGACTTTGCGCACGGCGGGATGCTCGACCAGGAGGCCCAGGACCTCCTGGGCGTTGGCCTGGTGGCGCTCCATGCGCACGGCCAGCGTCTTGATCCCGCGCATCACCAGGAAGGAGTCGAAGGGCGAGAGGATGGGCCCGGCCGACTTCAGGACGAAGCGGAACCACTCCGCGTCCTCCTCGCGCGAGGTCACCAGCACCCCCCCCACCGAGTCGCTGTGGCCGTTCAGGTACTTCGTGGTCGAGTGCACCACGATGTCCGCCCCGAGGGACAGAGGCTGCTGAAAGTAGGGTGACAGGAAGGTGTTGTCCACCGACAGAAGCGCGCCCGCCCCGTGGGCGATCTCGGCGATGCCGGCGATGTCGCTGACCTCCATCATCGGGTTCGTCGGCGTCTCCACGTGAAACAGCCGGGTCGTGGGACGCACGGCGCTGCGCACCGCGTCGAGGTCGGTCGTGTCGACCCAGGAGAACTCCAGGCCGAAGCGCTCGAGAACCTGGTGGAAGAGGCGGTACGTGCCCCCGTAGACGTTGTGGGAGACGATCATGTGGTCGCCCGTCCGAAGGAGGGTGGCGAGCGTCTGGATCGCCGCCATGCCCGAGGCGAAGGCATGGCCGGAGATGCCCCCCTCCAGGGAAGCGACGTTGGCCTCGAGCGCCTCCCGTGTCGGGTTCTGGACCCGAGCGTACTCGTACTGGGCCTCCTGGCCCAGCTCGCCGAGGACGTACGTGGCGGTCTGGAAGATCGGAACCGTCACCGCGCCGGTGCGGCTCTCGGGCGGTTGGCCGGCGTGAATGGCGCGGGTCGAGAAACCGAGCTTCCTGGGGTCGCCTTTCAAGGGTGATCGTCCTCCATAGTGGCCAATAGTCGGCGCCAAAGGGTACTAGACTTGGGGCGCCATGACCAGAGACGACGCAGAGGCCAGAGACGACGAGGGGGCCAGAGACGACGCCGAGACCTTCTCACCCCTGCGCTGGTCGGACGGCGCCCTCGAGCTCCTGGATCAGACCCGCCTGCCGCGCGAGGAGACCTGGCTGCGTTGCACGGAGCCCGAGCAGGTGGCCGACGCCATCCGCCGCCTGGCGGTGCGAGGCGCCCCGGCGATCGGGGTGGCCGCCGCCTACGGACTGGTTCTCGGCCTCGACCCCGAGGGACCCGGGGCCGAGGGCGGCCCCGAAGGGCTCCGCCGCCGCTTCGAGGAGGTCTCCGCCCTGCTCGGCTCGACCCGCCCGACGGCGGTGAACCTGGCCTGGTCCCTCGAGCGCGGCCGCCGGGCCTTCGAGAGCTGCGCGGAGAGCGCCGGAAGCGCCCGGGAGGTCCGCGACGCCCTCCTCGCCTGGGCCCGCGACGTCCACGCCCGGGACGTGGCCACCAACCGGGCGATCGGCGAGCACGGCGCGGAGCTGTTCGCCGCGGGGGACCGGGTCCTGACCCACTGCAACGCCGGGGCCCTGGCGACCGCCGGCTACGGCACGGCCCTGGGGGTGATCCAGTCGGCCTGGCGGCGGGGCAGGGTCGCCCAGGTCTGGGTGGACGAGACGCGCCCCTTGCTCCAGGGGGCTCGCCTGACGGCCTGGGAGCTCCGCCGCCTGGGCGTCCCCCATCGCCTGGTGACGGACTCGAGCGCCGGCTCGCTCATGACCCGGGAGCTGGTCGACCGGATCGTCGTGGGGGCGGACCGGATCGCGGCCAACGGCGACACGGCCAACAAGATCGGCACGTACGTGTTGGCAGTGCTCGCCCGGCGCCACGGCGTGCCGTTCTACGTCGCCGCCCCCCTCTCCACCATCGACCTCGCCACGCCCGACGGCGCGGCCATCCCCATCGAGGAGCGCGCGGCGGCGGAGGTCACCGAGGTCTTCGGCACCCGCATCGCGCCGGACGACACGGCGGCGGCCAACCCCGCCTTCGACGTGACGCCGGCCGAGCTGATCACCGCCATCGTCACCGAGGTAGGGGTGGTCCGGCCACCGTACGGGGAAGGCCTCGCCGCGGCCATGGCGCGTGCCGGCGAAGCCGGCTCCTGATCCCGCGGGCCCGCGGCGGGTCCCACAACGAGACGAGGCCGGGCGGCGGCCCGGCCTCGAGGAAGATCTGGGAAGAATTGGTGGAGGCGGTGGGAATCGAACCCACGTCCGAGAAACACAGTCCAGAGGCGTCTACGTGCGTAGCTCCCTCGAGGTAATTCGCCGGTGCGCCACAGGAGAGAGCAGCCGCACGCAACCGGCTAGACCCGTGAAAAATCCGGATCCGTCACGGGCCCTACCCGGATCCTTCGATCCACTTTAGCGTCGCCCCGGAAGGCGCCGTGAATCAAGGCCTCCCGCCGGAACGTCACGGCTTAATTAAGCCGCGAGTGCGAAGTTGTCGTTGGCGACTATTTAATCCGTTGTTACGAGTGGAATCACTCGGCACGCAGCCCAAGGCCTGCCTTGTTCCCCGTCGAATCCAGTGCGCCCCCATCGTGGGACATCCTGACTTGGGTGTCTCTCTTGGGTGTTTCGGTGCCAACGACCTGGCAAAGAGCTTACCGCGTCCTGTGCAACCGGCCGGCCGGCCGGCGAATTCCACCGGCTCAGCCCGGAATGACCTCGGCGTCGGTCTCGGTCTCGGTCTCGGGCTCGCCCGGCTCCTCCGGCGCCTCGGCCAGGGCCGCCACCATCTCCAGGAACTCGTCGGCGCCCTCGTTGCGGAGCTGCGAGACGATGAGGAACCAGGCGGAGAGCCCGAGCAGGGCGCCCACCGGGGCCAGGCCGAGGAGGCGCGGGTAGAAGGGCCAGACCACCGTCACCAGGGCGCCGAAGCCCGACAGCCCAAGGATGACCACCGCCCGGGTCCACAGGCGGTACTCCGACTTCTCGGGCTGGAAGACCACCTCGGTGCCGCCGCCGTCCGCCGTCCGGACGGAGACCTGCCCGGTCAGCCGGCCGTAGCGCAGCCCGGCCGACACCGGGAGCTCGAGGTGGCCGCCCGAGATCGAACCGCGCCAGTCGCCGCCCCAGTCCTCGGCGACCTGGGAGAGCGCGCGCAGAGCCTCGGCGGGCGCCGCGGCGACCGTGACGGAGTGACGCACGTCGAAGTGGTGCTCGGACATCGGGCGATCTTACCCGCTCGCGCCGCGCTCGAGGCCCGGCAGCGCCAGCCGGTGGGTGCCGGCGAAGTAGGAGAGGCGGCCCCGGAAGTCGGCCACGCTGCCGCGACAGCGCTCCAGGACCGGGCGATCGAGGAGCTGGACGAGCTCGCCCCCGGCGTCGGCCACCACGCAGGGAAGCTCGCCGCTGATCACCTCGGCGAGCTCCGGCGAGACCTCGTCCCGGTGCACGTATTCGACCGGAACGCCGATCTCCTCCTTGCAGTCCTTCCACTCCGAGCGCTCACCGGTCACGCCGTGGGTGATGGCGCACAGGGCGCAGCCCCCCAGGCGCAGGGCTTTCTTGGCGCTGTCGAAGAAGGCGCTCAGGGTGCCCGAGTCGGCGTCGAACACGAAGATCAACCGCGCAATGGTCCGGCGTTCGCTCATGATGGGGTGCCTCCGGAAAATGAGGGCTGGCTCAGCAGAGCCCAGAGTCCAGTACGGTCCGCGAACCGGGTCAGATTGCGCCTGCCCGCTTCAGGCCGCCTCGACGGCCCGGCCGGGAGGCTCGTCGCGGAGCAAGCCTTCGAAGAACTCCTCCACCGCTTCGAGGAACGTCGCCACGTCGGGCAGCTCGTTGATCCGGCGGCGCAGAGCCTGCCCTCGCGGCAGCCCGTGGCTGTACCAGGCGGTGAAGCGCCGCAGCCTGTCCAGGGCCGCCGGCTCGGGGTCTCGCCCTGCCACGGTCCGGAAGTGCCCGAGCACCAGATCCCGGCGCTCCCGGAGCCCTGGGGGAGCGCTCCGCCA
Source organism: uncultured Acidobacteriota bacterium (assembly GCA_963739795.1). Classification (GTDB taxonomy): domain Bacteria; phylum Acidobacteriota; class Thermoanaerobaculia; order Multivoradales; family DATKCC01; genus CAVUBL01. Next base: position 468,072 of record CAVUBL010000007.1, read on the forward strand.
GGCGGCGCCTTCCGGCAATCGCGCTGCGATCTCCCGGAAGATCCACGGGTTCCGGGTGGCACCCCGGCCGATCATGACGCCGTCGCAACCGGTCGCCTCGATCATGGCGATCGCCTCGTCGCTCCGGACGACGTCCCCGTTGCCGATCACCGGGATGTCCAGGGCCTCTTTGAGGCGAGCGATGTGCGACCAGTCGGCCTCACCCCGGAACCCCTGGCGCGCCGAGCGTGGGTGGAGGACGACGGCGTCTGCCCCTTCCGCCTGGCAGATCCGTCCGAGCTCGAGGTAGCTGTGGCTTTCCTCGGCGAGGCCGAGGCGGAACTTCACCGTCAGCGGCATCGAGACCACCCGGCGGACCGCGGCCACGATGCGCGCGGCGAGGGGGAGATCGCCCATCAGGGCGGCGCCGGCGCACCCCTTGAGCACCTTGTTGGCGGGGCAGCCCATGTTCACGTCGCACACGTCCGGCCGGCGCTCCTCGACCTCGCGGGCCGCCTCGGCCATGGTCCGGACATCGGAGCCGTAGATCTGGATCGAGAGGGGTCGCTCCTCCGTACCGAAGCGGAGCTGCTCGAAGGCCCGGCGACGCTGGCTGGGCTGGCCGCGGACCAAGTGCTTCGAGGAGATGAACTCCATGGCCACCAGCCCGGCGCCCCCGATGCGCCGCACGATGCGCCGGAAGTCCCGGTCGGTCACCCCGGCCATGGGCGCGAGGAGCAGGGGAGGGTCTACGGGAAGGGAGCCGATCCGGAGCATGGCGGGTACCGGTGGAGGAGTCTACCGTGCACCGGTCGAGGCCCGGGCCGGTGGGGTACCGGAAGACGGTGGGCGTGGGCGGGGGATCGCCGCGGTACACCGACCCTGAGGAGCTCCAGCTGCCACAGCGAGGTGAAGACCGAGCTCTACTAGAATCACGTGGTGGCCTGGTACCGGGATTGGTTCGGCGAGGAGTACCTGGACCTCTACGCCCACCGCGACCAGCACGAGGCCGAGTGCCAGGCCGACTTCGTCGAGCGCTGGCTCGGGCCTGCCAAGCCCCACGCGGTGCTCGACCTGGCGTGCGGCGCCGGCCGCCACACCGACGCCTTGAGGCGGCGCGGCTACCGGGTGCTGGGAGTGGACCTCTCGATCACCCTCCTCGCCCAGCCGCCCGACCTGCCGAGGGTGGCCGGCGACATGCGGGCGCTGCCCTTCGCCGCGGGCTCCTTCGACTGGGTGCTGAACTTCTTCACCTCGTTCGGGTACTTCGAGGAAGAGCGTGAGAACTTCCGGGTCCTGGAGGAGGTGGTGCGGATGCTGGCCGCCGGCGGGCGATTCCTGATCGACCTGATGAACCCCGAGCCCGTGATCGAGAACCTCCAGGCGCGGGAGTCCTTCGCCCGCAGCGACCGCAAGGTGAGCCTCGAGCGCTGGTACGACCCCCAGGCCAAGCGGGTCAACAAGCGGATCCGGATCACCCGCCCCGACGGCACCGAGCGAACGTTCCTCGAGAGCGTCCGCGCTTACCGTCTCGAGGAGGTGGTGATCGGCATGCAGTGGGCCGGCCTCCAGGTGATCGGGACGTTCGGAAACTTCTACGGAGACCCCTACACCCGTGACAGTGAACGCCTCATCCTCGTCGCCCACAAAGGCGGCTGACCTGCTGGCGGTGGACCTGGTCGCCGAAGGCCTGCTGCCGCCTTTGCCCCGGGCGTACCTCGACGGCCGGGACCTGGACCTTCTCGCGCCCCTGCGCTGTCTCCCCCCCGGCGAGCTGCCGCCCCGGCCGAGCCGTCGGGACGGAGCGGCCGCGGCCGCCCGGACGGCCCTCGCCCACGGCCTCCAGGCCACGAACCGGGCCTACGGCCATCCGGCGGCGGATCGCCTGGCGGGCCGGCTGGCGGACCCGGCCACCGAGGTGGTGGTCACCGGCCAGCAGCCGGGCCTCTTCGGTGGGCCCCTCTACACCCTCTCGAAGATGGTCGCCGCGGGCCGCTGGGCCGCCGCCCTCGAGGCCGCGGGCCGGCCGGCGGTGGCCGTCTTCTGGGTGGCCACCGAAGACCACGACTGGCACGAGGTCGCCCGCGCCGCGTTCCTCTCTCCCGAGGGCGTCCGGCGCTTCGACCTGGGCGACGACCCCGATCCCCTCCTGCCGGTGGGCATGCGCACCCTGGGCCCGGGAGTCTCCACGGTCCTCGACGCCCTTCCCGAGCTGCGCACCTCCGACCGCTTCGACCTGTGGCTCGAGACACTGCGCCGGATCTACCGGCCCGACGCCCGCTTCGGCGAGGCCTTCTGCCGCCTGGCGGTGGCCCTGCTCGGCGACCGCTGCCCGCTGCTCCTCGACGCCATGGACCCCTCGGTCAAGGAGGCCGAGCGGCCCTGGCTCGCACGCCTGGTCGAGCGGCGCGGCGCCTGGGAGGAGGCCTCCCGCGTGGCCGACGAGGAGATCGCGCGGCGCGGCTACGACCCCCAGGTCACCCCCCAGCGCGGCGTCTCGCCCCTGTTCGAGCTACGCGACGGCGAGCGGCGGCGGATCGAGTGGCGACCGGGCGAGGAGGGGGGCCGCGGCGACGGGGCCTACGCTCTCCGCGGCACACAGTCGACCCGCGGGGTCGGCGAGCTCCTGGAGCTCATCGACGAGAACCCGGGCGTCGTGAGCCCGGGGGTGCTGGCCCGGCCGGCGGTGCAGGACGCGATCCTGGGCACCACGCTCCAGGTGCTGGGGCCCGGCGAGCTCTCCTACATGGCCCAGGCGGCGCCCACCTACCCGGTGCTCGAGATCCCGGCGCCGGCGGTGGCGCTTCGCCCCCAGGTGCTGGTGCTCGAGAGCCACCAGCGCGAGAAGCTCGAGGAGATCGGGCTCCCCCTCGCGGCCCTGCTGGGATCGGCCGAGGCCCTCGATCGCCGGCTCGCCGACCGGGCCGCCACCCGCTTCGTCGAGGAGGCCCAGGCGGCGGTCGGAAGCGCCCTCGACGGGCTCCGCGCCCCGGCCCTCGAGCTCGACCCGAACCTCGAGCGCCCGCTCGAGAAGACGCGCCAGGGGGTGCTCCGGGCCCTCGAGGCCTTCGCCGGAAAGGTGACCGCCGCCGCCGCGCGCCGCGACGAGGTGCGCTCGCGCCGGGTCGAGAAGCTCCGCCAGGTCGCGCTGCCCGACGGCGCCCTGCAGGAACGGGTGGTCTCTTCGTCCCACTTCCCCGGCAAGTACGGGGACCGCTTCGCCGAAGCGCTGTGGGAGCAGATCGAGCTCGACGGGCGGCGGCTCCAGGTGGTGGAGCCGTGAGCGATCGTCTCGACGTCCTCGATGTCCTCGCGGTGGGCGCTCACCCGGACGACGTGGAGCTCGGCTGCGGCGGGACGGTGGCCCTCCTCGCCCGCGCCGGCCGCCGCGTGGGCATCGTCCACCTCACCGGCGGCGAGGCGGGCACCCGGGGCACGGCGGCCGAGCGCCGCGCCGAGGCCGAGGCGGCGGCCGAGGCCCTGGGGGCGGTCGAGCTCCTGTTCCTCGACTGCGGCGACGGCGACCTGCGCCACGGCCGGCCCGAGGAGGACGCCCTGATCGAGGTCCTGCGCCGATACCGGCCCGAGATCGTCCTGGGGCCCACGCCGGCGGACCGCCACCCGGACCACGGCCGGGCCCACCGCCTGGTGGCCGACGCCTGCTTCTACGCGGGGCTCGCGGCGCGGCCCACCGGAGAGCTCTCGCCCCACCGGCCCGCCGCGCTCTACGCCTACATGCAGCACGACCCGTTCGAGCCCGCGTTCGTGGTCGACGTCACGCGCGTCTGGGACACCAAGCAGCGGGCCCTCGACGCCTACCGGAGCCAGATCCACCGCGCCGACGCCGAGCAGGCGAACGCCGCGCGCGCGAGCGACGAGCCCATCACCAAGGTGGCCACGGCGGACTTCCGCCAGGCGGTCGAGGGCCGGGCGCGGCACTTCGGTCTGCTCATCGGCGCCACCTACGGCGAGCCCTTCTGGAGCCGCCTGCCCCTCGCCGTGTCCGAGGCCGACGTCCTGACCCGGCTGCAACCCGGAGGAGTGCGATGAAGATCGGGATCACCTGCTATCCGACCTACGGCGGCTCGGGGATCGTCGCCACCGAGCTCGCCATGGCCCTGGCGGGCTGGGGCGACGAGGTCCACGTGATCAGCTACGCCCTGCCCTCGCGCCTGTCGCTGGCCTCGCCCCGGGTCTTCTTCCACGAGGTCCAGGTGCCCAACTACCCGCTCTTCGAGTACCCGCCGTACTCGCTGGCGCTGGCCACCAAGACCGTGGAGGTGGCCCGCCATCACGAGCTCGACCTGGTCCACACCCACTACGCGATCCCCAACGCGGTCTCGGGGGTCCTCGCCCGTCAGATCCTCGCCCCGCGGCCCCTGCCGGTGGTCACCACCCTCCACGGCACCGACATCACCCTGGTGGGCAACGACCCCAACTACCTGGAGACCACGCGCTTCGGGATCCTCGAGAGCGACGCCGTGACCGCCGTCTCGGCGTCGCTCCGGGCGCAGACCCGCGAGAAGCTCTGCGTGAGCGAGGACAAGGCGATCGAGGTGGTGCCCAACTTCATCGATCCGGCGCGCTTCGCCGAGGCCCGCCGAGGCCCGGGAGCGACCCGCTGGGCCCGGGGCGACGAGCGGCTGGTGGTCCACATCTCCAACTTCCGGCCGGTCAAGCGGGTGCCCGACGTGGTCGACGCCTTCCGCAAGATCCTCGAGCGGGTCCCCGCGCGGCTCCTCCTGGTGGGCGACGGCCCCGACCGCGTGCGCGCCGAGCTGATGTGCCGCGAGTACGGCATCTGCCAGGCCATCACCTTCCTGGGGAGCCTGCCCCTGATCGAGGAGGTGCTGGTGGGGGCCGACCTCTTCCTCCTGCCGTCGGAGAGCGAGTCCTTCGGTCTGGCGGCCCTCGAGGCCATGGCCTGCCACGTGCCGGTGATCGCCACCGACGTGGGCGGCCTGCCCGAGGTGGTGGTCGACGGCGAGACCGGGTTCCTGGTGCCGGTGGGCGACGTGGAGGGGATGGCCGAGGCGGCGGTGCGGGTGCTCAGCGACGAGGACCTCCGCCGGCGCCTGGGGCACAACGGCCGCAAGCGGGCGGTCGAGACGTTCGACCAGGACCGGGTGGTGGGCCGCTACCGGGAGATCTACGAACGGGTGATCGCCGCCGCCGCCGGCAGCGCGCCGAGCCCGGAGGCCGCCCCGGTGGCCACGGTGTGAACGGCCCTATGGACGGGTTGACGGGGTGAGCACCGAGCCGGGTGGGGGCGTCCCCTTCCCCCCCGTGGGGAGGGAAGGGGATCGAGAGGTTGCGGGGGGGATCCGATGGATCGTCCTCTTCCCCCGCTCGGGGTGGCAAGGGGATCGAGGGGTTGCGGGGAGGATCCGATGAGCTCCGAGTACCCGGCTCCGGCGTCCGAAGCCCGGGCCGAGCTGCGGGACCGGGGCTCGCGCTTCCTGGCGGTGGTGGCGCCGGCCGCTTCCGAAGCGGAGGCGCGCGCCGTCCTCGACGAGATCGCCGCCGCCCATCCCGACGCCACCCACCACTGCTGGGCCTGGCGCCTGGGCTCGCCCCCCGCCGAGCGTAGCGCCGACGCGGGCGAGCCCGCGGGCACCGCTGGCGTGCCGATCCTCCAGGTGCTCCGGGGCGCCGGCCTCTCCGACGTGGTGGCGGTGGTGGTGCGCTGGTTTGGCGGCACCAAGCTGGGCAAAGGCGGTCTCGCCCGGGCGTACGCCGGCGCGACCCGGGAGGCGGTGGCGGCGCTCGCGACGGTCGTCCGGGCGCCGACCGCGACCCTCGTCGTCGAGCTGCCCTACGACCGCCTGGGCGCGCTCAAGCGCCTCGTCCACCCACCCCGGGTCGAGATCCGCGACGAGCGCTACGGCGCCGCGGTGCGCCTCGTCCTGTCGGTCTTCGAGGCCGAGCGCGCCGCCTTCGAGGCGGCTCTCGCCGACCTCGGACTCGAGGCCCACGAGCGGGAGGAATGCCCGCCCGCCGCCCCACGGCCTTCTTGAGGCGGCGCGCGACCTCCGCTAGACTGTCTCGAGTTCCAGGCGCACAGCACTTTTCGGTACTTCCACAAAGGAGCTGGCCTCAAATGAGCGACGAAACCGTCCCGCCGAAGCCGCCATCCCAAGACCCTGGCCAACCGGGCGCGGGCGCTCCGCCCCCGCCACCGGCCGGCAACCCGCCGCCCCCCCCGGTCAGCCCCGGTGGGGCCGCCCCGAGCAGCAACCGCGGCCTCATGCTGGTCCTCTCGTACCTCTGGATCCTGGCCCTGGTGCCCTACCTGACCGAGCAGCAGGACCCGGAGGTCAAGTGGCACGCCCGCCACGGCCTGGTGCTCATGATCGCCGAGATCCTTCTGTCCATCGTGATCTTCATCCTCAGCCTGATCCCTGCGGTGGGCTGCGTGATCTCGATCCTCTGGATGTTCGCCTGGATCGGGATCGTGATCCTCCACATCCTGTGCATCGTCAAGGCGACCAACGGGCAGCGCCTGATCATCCCGTACATCAGCCAGTACGCAGACCAGATTCCGTAGCATCCCACCGGCGGGGCCTCGGGCGAGGCCCCGCCGCCCGCTTCTCCGGTCGATGTCCCCGCGCCGCCCCTCCGGCAGCCCCCGCGGCCGCCGCCGGCTGCTGGCCGCCCTCGCGGTGGTCGTGCTCCTGTTGCTGGCCCTCGACCTCGCCCGGGCGCCCCGGCACCAGCTCACGGCCCGGGCGCTCGTCGCCGCCATCCACCTCTACCAGGCGACGCTTTCGCCGGTCCTGGGCCACGCCGGCGTGCATTGCCGCTTCAAGCCCACGTGCAGCCACTACGCCGTAGGGGCGATCGAGAAGTACGGTGCCTTCGAGGGCTCGGCCAAGGCCGCCTGGCGGGTGCTGCGCTGCGGCCCGTGGACGCCCGCCGGCACCGTCGACCCGCCGTAGCCGGACTTCGGCCCACTCTCCGCGGGGCTGGAGCTAGTCGACCTCTCCCATCAACTTCTTCACCGCGGGGCTCATCAGCATGGCCACGATGCCGGCGCCGCCGATGAACATGGCCACCTCCCAGAAGAGGGACTGGGGTGCCAGGTTCTCGAGCTGTCCGGCCACCAGGCCGGCGAACAGGTTGCCGAGGGCCGCGGCGATGAACCACACCCCCATCATCTGCCCCACCCGGTTCTTGGGCGCCAGCTTGGTCATGGAGGAGAGGCCCACCGGCGACAAGCAGAGCTCGCCCACCGTGTGGAGGAAGTAGGTCACCACCAGCCAGCTCGAGGACACCGGGTTCTCCGGCGTCGCCTGAGAAGCGCCCCAGGCGAGAACGAAAAACCCGGCCGAGAGGCCGAGCAGGCCGAGGCCGAACTTCACCGGGATCGAGGGATTGACCTTGCGCTCGGCGAGCCAGGTCCAGAGCCAGCCGAAGATCGGCGCGAAGATCACGATGAAGAACGGGTTGACGTTCTGCAGCCAGGTGGTGGGCATCTCCCAGCCGAAGAACACCCGATCGGTCAGGTCGCGGGCGAACAGGTTCATCGACGAGCCCGCCTGCTCGAAGCCCGACCAGAAGACGGCGGCGAGCAGGAAGAGCCAGAAGATCACCATCAGGCGGCGCTTCTCCATGCTCGCCCGGCCGCGCCGGGCGAAGAGCAGCGCGCCGTTGAGCACCAGGAAGACGCCCAGGAGCCCGGCGGTCGCGTACTGGCCGCCGAGCTCGGCGCCCTGCCGCGGCACGAAGTACCACAGCATCAGGGCCCAGAGGGCGAGGAGCCCCCCGGTCCAGCGGACGTCGAAGATCAGGTTGCTGAAGAAGAGGATCGACAGGAGCAGGATGCCGTAGCCGAGCCAGGTGGCGAACGCCTCGAGGGAGACCTGGATCGTCCCCGAGGTGGCGAGATAGACGAAGGTCGCGGCGACCGCCGCGATCACCGCCGCCGACAGGTAGAAGAGCCGGGCGCGCCGCGAGAGAACCTTGTGCGACTCGCCGGTGTCGAGCTTGCCCAGGTCGCCGAAGTGCCGGTCGCCGAGCTTGTACTGGATGACGCCGAACAGCATGCCGAAGCCGGCGGCCGAGAACCCCCAGTGCCAGTTGATGCGCTCGCCCAGCGTGCCGCAGACGAAGGGCCCGAGGATCGCCCCGATGTTGATCCCCATGTAGTAGATGGAGAAGCCCGCGTCCCGCCGGGCGCCCCCCTCGGGGTACAGGGCGCCCACCAGGGTGGACACGTTGGGCTTGAGCAGGCCGGTGCCGATGATGATCAGGGCGAGGCCCAGGTAGAAGGTCGGCGGGCCGGGCAGGCCGACCAGCGGCCCGGCCATGGTGAAGTGGCCGGCCGCGATCACGCAGGCGCCCACGAAGACCGCCCGGCGTTGCCCCCAGAGCTTGTCGGCCACCCAGCCGCCGGGCAGGGCGACCAGGTAGACCATCGAGGTGTAGAGGCCGTAGATCGCCGCCGCCTTGCCCTCGTTGAAGCCCAGCCCGGCGTTGGCCGCGATCAGGGGCGCGGTCATGAAGAGCACGAGCAGGGCCCGCATGCCGTAGTAGGAGAGGCGCTCCCACATCTCGGTGAAGAACAGGGTCGCGAGGCCCCGGGGATGGCCGAAGAAGGTCTGGCCGCCGGGAGGTGGCCCGAGAGGGCGCACGCTTCCGGCGGCTTCGGCGCCAGTCACGTCGGCGAGCTCGGTAGAAGGGTCTTTGGTCATGTCGCGGCGCATCCTATCGTGAATGAGCGGGCCGCCCTGGAACGCGGCCGGCAGCCCTCGCGGGTCTCGTCACGCGGGAGCCCGAAAGAGCGGAAACGGTTCGGCCGCGATCCTCACTTCTCCAGGGAAGAGGTCGTGGTCCGGGAGAGCTCGCCCGGGGACCATGCTAAGGTTGCGCCAACCGATTTCCACCTCCACGAGGACTGATCCTTGGTCTCCAGCCGGGCCGTCAGAGCCACCGTCGCAGCGATGCTTTCGGTGGCGGTCGCGAGCCTGTTCGTTCTCCAGGTCCACGAGACCGATCTGCGCGCCGCGCGTCGCGTCGGGATCTCCATCGACCAGGGCGAGCACGGCGTCCTGGTGATCGACGTCGAGGCGGGCCTGCCGGCGGCCCGGGCGGGTATCGAGAAAGGCGACGAGATCGTCGCCATCGGCGACGCGCTCCTGGCCAAGGCCCTCGACTACGACGTGGCGGCCGAGCGGCTCCGCCGCGGCGACCCCACCCCGTACACCCTCCTGCGCGGCGACCGGCGGCTCACCGTACAGGTGGCGCCCGGCGTCCCCTTTCCCTACTTTCAGTTCACCCTCGACACGCTGGCCCTCTTCGGCTACCTGGCCCTGGCCCTGCTCGCCCTCTTCCAGGGCCCGGGCGACCTCCGGGCGCGACTCCTCTTCGTCTTCGCCACCGCCGTCACCCTCGAGCTCGCCTTGCCTTACCAGGCGATCGGCGAGCCCTCCCTGATGGTCTTCTCCCTCACCCTCTACTACCTGTTGACCGGCCTCGAGATGGCCACCGAGCTGCACTTGGCTTCGGTGATTCCGAGGCGCTACGGCTGGATCGAGCGGCGCCGCTGGCTGGTGCCCGGGTACTACGTGGTGGGTCTGGGCCTGGGGAGCGTGACCGCCGCCACGTATCTGATCGAGGGCGTCCTGGGCCGCCCGCACCTGCTGCCGTGGTCCGCGGTCCAGTCGGAGGACCTCCTGCTCAACGTCGGGCTGCCCCTGTGGGCGGTCGGGGTGCCGGCGATCCTCGCCCTCCAGGTGAGCCGGGCGGCCGAGGCCCGGGCTCGGCACCAGGTGGGCCTGGTGCTCGCCGGCGTCCTGCCCTGGACTCTGACCGTCCTGCTCACCACCGCATTCGACCTCCAGAGCTGGGCGATCCCGTGGTCTCTGGAAGCGATCGAGACTCTCGCCCTGCTCGCGTACCCGGTGGCGGTGTTCATCGCCATCTACCGCTACCGGCTCTTCGACATCGAGCTCGTGGTACGCCGCGGTCTGGTCTACACGACCCTCACGGGCGCGCTCCTCCTGGTCTTCTACGCCACTCTCGGGGCGGGGGGCGCCATCTTCTCCGACCTCATCGAAGGAGGCATCTCGGTCTGGTTCATCTCGGCCGTCACCCTGACCCTCGGCCTGCTCTTCGCCCCGCTGCGCCGCTTCCTCCAGGGCCTCATCGACCGCCGCTTCTTCCCCGAGCGCCGCGCCTTGAGGCAGCGACTCGTGGCGCTGGCCGGCGAGCTGCCCGGGCTCGGCAAGCTGCCGCTGATGGGCGAGCACTTGGTCGCGCGCCTCGAGAAGATCTTCGCCGTGCGCTCGGCGAGCCTGCTGCTGACCGAGCCCAAGTCCGGTCTGCTCGTGCCCCTCGCCTCGACCCGTCCAACCGACTGCGAGGGACGGCCCACCTTCCTGGTCGGCCGGCAGGACTTCGGGGTGGTGGCCTTGCGACGGGCCGGCCGGCCCCTGCCCCTCGCCCATCTCCTGGAGAAGGGGGGCAACCTCGGCCAGCGCCTGAAGCAGCTCGAGGCGGCGGTGGCGGTGCCGCTCCTCGTCCAGAACGATCTCATCGGCATCCTGGCCCTGGGTCCGCGGGAGGCGGGGGACCGCTTTCCGGCGGAGGAGCTCGAGCTCCTCAACCTGCTCGGCCACCATGTGGCGACCGTCTTTCAGAACGCCCGACTGTTCGAGTCCGCGACCTTCGAGAGCCTGACCGGGTTGCTGCGCCGGGAAGCGATCCTCGAGGTCCTCGCCCGGGAGCTCGAGCGGGCCGAGCGCTACGGCCGGCCCCTGACCATCGGCATGGCCGACCTCGACCACTTCAAGGAAGTCAACGATCGGTACGGCCACCTGGCCGGCGACGGCCTGCTCAAGCACGTCGCCCAGGTACTGGCCGGCGGCTTGCGATCCACCGACGCCGTCGGCCGCTACGGCGGCGAAGAGTTCCTCCTGGTGCTGCCCGAGACCGACCTGGCCGGCGCCCGGGTGGTAGCCGACAAGCTCCGCCGGCTGGTCGAGAACGTCCGCGAGCCCATGGACGACGGCTCAGAGGCCGCGGTGACGGTGTCGATCGGGCTGGCGAGCCTGGAGGCCCTGGGCACCGGCCCGGAGACCTCGGCACGCGAGCTGCTCAAGGTCGCCGACCGGGCCCTCTACCGGGCCAAGGAAGAGGGGCGCAACCGGATCCATCCGCCGTTCATCGCCCGGGTAAGTTGATCCGGCGGCGAGACACCGAGCGAAGAGACCAGAGCCGCCATCGCAATAGCGGACGGTGGCCCCCTCCCACGGGAGTCAGCCCGGCGAGACCGTACCGGCCCGGACCTTCTTCACGGCAGAGATCCTCTGGATCCCCCTACAACCCCTCGATCCCCTTCTCACCCCCGGGGGGAGAAGGGGACGCCCCCGCCCTTCCGGATCACCCCCCTCACGCTGGATCTCTCTCCCACCCTCGGCTCCTGAGGTAGGCTGCGCCGGTGAGCTTCGCGGATCTCTACCCCACCGAGGTTCGGCGGCTGCCCGAGGAGGGGCGGCTGCGCCTGACCTGGTCCGACGGCCACGTGGCCGAGTACGACTACGCCTACCTGCGCGGGTACTGCCCGTGCGCCGCCTGCCAGGGGCACACCAACGAGGCGATCCAGTTCCATCGCCCCCCGGGGCCGGTCTCGGCCGCGGCGATCGAGCCGGTGGGAAACTACGCCATCTCGATCCAGTGGTCCGACGGCCACGCCACCGGCATCTACCGGTTCGATTTCCTGCGCCTCATCTGCCCCTGCGACGACTGTGTCAGCCAGGGCGACGGCGAAGAACCGCCGCCGGTCGGCAGGATCTGACGCCGCGCCGTCAGAGCTTGTGAATGAATCTCCGGCCGTAGCAGGGCGGCGATTCATTCACAAGCTCTCACTCGAGCCCCTCGAGGTCCTCGGGGGAATTGAGGTTGCGGAACATCTCGTCCGGGTCGCCGAAACGGGCCAGGGCGGCGCCCTCGAGGATCTCGACCTCCAGATCCAGGTCCAGGCCCGGGCGCTCGAGCAACCGGCGCACGGAGAGCTCACCGGCGGCCACCAGGCGCCCGAGGGCCGCGAGGGCCGCCGGGCCGTAGCGTGCCACCAGAGGCTCGATCCCGCGCCGGCTTCGGGGCACCGTGCAGTCGGCAGCCGAAGGCCGGGCGAGGGCGGCGACCAGGGCCGGCGGCACCGCCGGCAGGTCGCAGGCCAGCACCACCAGGTCCCGCCCGGGCCGCGCCGCCGCGGCGCCCAGCAGGCCGGCGGCCGGGCCCTTTCCCGGGCCGTCGGCGAGGGAGGGTCGCCCCGCCACGAGCCCGCGGCCCCGGTCGGCCACCACCACCTCCTCGCACGCGGTGGCCAGCAGGTCGGCCGCGCGCGCGGCGAGGGCCCGGCCTCCGAGGACCAGGGTCGCCTTGTCCCGGCCCATGCGCCGGGAGGCGCCGCCCGCCAACACCACGCCCACCGGAGACCGTCTGAGGGGCGAGATCACCATGCTACGATTCTTCCCCCACGCTTCGACGTTTCACACACTACGGAGACCCCCCTATGCAGATCCTTCTCGGCCTCGCCGCCCTCGGCCTCGTCGCTCTCGCCCTGCCGGCCTCGGGCGCGCAGCCCGCCGCGAATCCCCGTGTCGCCCTCCAGACGTCGAAGGGCGAGATCGTTCTCGAGCTCGAACCCGCCAAGGCCCCCAAGACGGTGGAAAACTTCCTCGAGTACGTCAAGAGCGGCTTCTTCACGGACACCATCTTCCACCGCGTGATCCAGGGCTTCATGATCCAGGGCGGCGGGTTCACCGCCGACATGAAGCAGAAGTCGACGCGTCCGCCGGTGGTCAACGAGGCCGCGACCGGCCTCTCCAACCAGCGGGGCACGATCGCCATGGCGCGGACCAACGATCCGAACAGCGCCACCGCCCAGTTCTTCATCAACACGGTGGACAACCCGAACCTCGATTACAAAAACCCCGGCAACCCGGGCTACACGGCCTTCGGCAGGGTGGTCAAGGGAATGGACGTGGTCGATGCCATCGCCGGGGTCGCGACCGGCAACCGGGGCATGTACCAGAACGTGCCCGTCGACCCGGTGGTGATCGAGAAGGCCACCGTCCTCTCGAAGTAGCCCGAAAGCGAAGCGCCCCACCGGCCAGCCGGGGCCGATGGGGCGCTCGCCGTGACCGTAGGGGCCCCGAACCTCGGCCCCTAAGGGCGCATGACGTTCCGGGCCTGCAACCCCTTGGGGCCCTCGGTCGTCTCGAACACGACCTGCTCGCCCTGGGTCAGGGTCCGGAATCCCTCCATCTGGATCGCCGTGTGGTGGACGAACACGTCCGCGCCGCCGGCTTCGGGCTCGATGAACCCGTAGCCCTTGGCGTTGTTGAACCACTTGACGGTCCCGCGCTGATTCATCGGAACAGACTCCTTTCGACCGCTTCGGGACGACGGCCTCACGCCGCTGGCAGGGCGTGGGCCCCCATTCAACGTCTCCCCCGGGGGTTCCCGCGAACCTGGGAACGGCGCCCGCGCGACGGGCCACCTCGGTTCATCCCGAGCCCTGGAGGTCTTGCCCCCGCTGTGTCCTACTCCTGTGGTCTAGCGAATTGCCAGGATTGTGGCATGGATCGACGAACTGCGCAACAACGGTTCGGCCAGGCGGCCGATCGCCCTCGATCCGGGGCGGGGAGCCCGCGGGCGCGGGCGCTGTCGGGAGGTCGGGGAAGGGGTTGGTGCCGAAGGCCGGACTCGAACCGGCACGGATTGCTCCACACGCCCCTCAAACGTGCGCGTCTACCAATTCCGCCACTTCGGCACGGTGCCTATTCTACCAACTCCGGCGGCGAGGGAAAGCCCCGCCGGAGCGGCCGGCCCGGTTACTTCCCGCCGTCCTGGGCCGGCGGCGGGGAACTGTCGCCCCCGGCCGGCGAAGAGCTCTGGCCCTGGGAGGGAGGAGCCTCCGCCGGTTTCTGGCCTTGGGTCTGGCCGGGCTTGGGCGCCGCCTCCGGCTTGGCCGCCTTGCTGCCCGGCAGGTCCTGCTGCTCCTCCTCCTTCATCACGTTGCTCATCACCGTCGAGCGGTTGGGACCGCCTTGCAGGATGCCGATGAACATGGTGGTGAGGATGAAGAGCACGAAGGAGGTCACCGTGAGCTTGTGGAGCAGGGTGGTGGCGCTCCGGGCGCCGAAGGCGGTCTGCGTGCTGCCGCCCCCGAACACGGAGAGGTCCGCTCCCTTGCCCTGCTGGAGCAACACCACCAGGATGAGGAAGATGCAGACGATGACGTGGATGATGTACAGCAGGTAGAGCACGGTGAGTCCTCCCGGGGTCGTGACCGGAAATCAGTCGCAACAGCGGATGATAACCAGGAATTCCTCTGCGTCAAGGCTGGCCCCTCCCACCAGGAAGCCGTCCAGGTCCTCCTGGAGGATCAGCTCGGGGGCGTTGTGGGCCTTGACCGACCCCCCGTACAGGATGCGCGTGGCGCCCGCCACCTCGGCTCCGACGCTCTCGGCCAGGGTCGAGCGCAGGAAGCGGTGGACCTCCTGGGCGGTCTCCGGGGTCGCCGTGTCGCCGGTGCCGATGGCCCACACCGGCTCGTAGGCCAGGGCGAAGGGCGGCGGGGGCTGGCTCGCCGCGAGGAGCGGCGCCAGAGCCATCACGAGCTGGCCCCCCAGCACCTCGAACGTCTCGCCGGCGTCGCGCTCCGCCTTGGTCTCGCCCACGCAGATCATGGGCGCGAGGCCGTTGCGCGCGGCGGCGGCCACCTTGCGCGCCACCAGGCCGTCCCCTTCGCCGTGGTCGCGGCGCCGCTCGCTGTGGCCGGCGAGGGCCCAGGTGCAGCCGGCGTCGGCGAGCTGGGGGCCGGAGACGTCGCCGGTGTGGGCGCCGTCGTCCTCCGGGTGGAGGTCCTGGCCGCCCCAGCCCACCCGCGTGCCCCGGAGCTCGGCGGCGACGGCCGGGAGGAGTGGGAAGGCAGGGAAGATCACCATCTCGGCCTCGATCGCGGTCGAGCGGTCGCCCAGCCCGTCTACGAGGGTCCGGCAGAGGGCCTCGGCGTCGGCCGAGAGCAGGTTCATCTTCCAGTTGGCGGCCACGAGGGGCACGCGGGCGCCCGAGCGGCTGCCCGATCGGTTGCCGGCCGGGCTCATGGCTTCTCCAGCACGGCGAGGCCGGGGAGGTGCTTTCCGGCCAGGAGCTCGAGGGAGGCGCCGCCGCCCGTCGACACGTGGTCGATGGCGTCGGTCACGCCGGCCCGGTGAGCTGCCGCCACCGTCTCGCCGCCGCCCAGCACCGTGTAGGCGTCGATCTCGGCGAGGGCGTGGGCCACGGCGTTGGTCCCGGCGTCGAACGGCGGGGTCTCGAAGACCCCGAGCGGACCGTTCCAGAAGAGCATGCGGGTACCCGCCAACGCCTCGATGAAGCGCCGGCGCGTGGCCGGGCCGACGTCGAGGGCCATGGTCCCCTCGGGCACGTCGCCGGCCGCGACCGTCCTCGCTTCGCCCGGCGCCTCGGGGCTCGTCGCCACCACCAGGTCCTCGGGCAGGAGCACCTCGACCCCGCCCTCTCCGGCGCGCCGGAGCAGGTCAACGGCGAGGCCGATCCTCTCGGCGTCGACCAGCGACTCGCGCATCTCGTTGCCGCGGGCCGCCAGGAACGTGTTGGCCATGCCCCCGCCCAGGAGCAGCTTGTCGATCCTCGGCAAGAGGTTCTCGATGGTGTCGAGCTTGCCCTCGATCTTGGCGCCACCCAGGATCGCCACGAACGGCCGCTCGGGCTCGACGAGGAGCCGGGAGAGGGCCGCCACCTCGCGCTCGACCAGGCGGCCGGCGGCCTTGCGCTCGAGGAGCTCGGGCACTCCGACCACCGAGGCGTGGGCGCGGTGGACGGTGCCGAACGCGTCGTCCACGAAGACCTCCGCCAGGCCGGCCAGGCGGCGGGCGAAGTCGGGGTCGTTCTTCGTCTCCCCCTCGTGGAAGCGCAGGTTCTCGAGCAGGCAGACCTCGCCGCGGCCCAGGTCGGCCACGATCTCCTCGACCTCGTCGCCCACGCAGTCGGGGGCGAAGCGCACGGGCCGGCCGAGGAGCTCCACCAGCCGGTCGGCCACCGGCCGCAGGCTGTAGCGCGGGTCCGGCTTGCCCTTGGGGCGGCCGCAGTGGGAGGCGAGCACCAGGCGGGCCTCCCGGGAGACGAGCTCGCGCAGGGTCGGCAGGGCCTCGACCAGACGCGTGTCGTCGAGCACCTTCTCCCCGTCGAGGGGGACGTTGAAGTCGACCCGGACGAAGCAGCGCGCGCCGGCCACGTCGCCCAGGTCGTCCAGGGTCCAGAGCTCGCTCATGGGGGATCTCCTCTCGATCCGTCGGGCCGGCCTTCCGCCCCGTCCGCCCCGTCCTCCGCCACCCGGTGCATGTAGGCGAGCAGGTCGGCGAGGCGGTTGGCGTAGCCCCACTCGTTGTCGTACCAGGCGACCACCCGCACCAGGCGATCGCCCACCACCTGGACCAGGGGCAGGTCGACGGTCGCCGAGAACGGCCGGCCGATGAAGTCGACGGACACCAGCTCTTCCTCGGTCACCGCCAGGATGTTCGAGAGCTCGCCGCCGGCCGCCTCCCGGAACGCGTCGCGCACGGTCTCCGGGTCGACCGCCGAGGCCAGGCGGGCGGAGAGGTCGACCAGGGAGCCATCGGGGACGGGCACCCGGTACGCGATCCCGTCCACGCGCCCGGCGAGCTCGGGGATCACCTCGGGCAGCGCCTGGACCGCGTCGCTGGTCGTCGGGATGACGTTGAAAGCCGCCGCCCGAGCCCGCCGCGGGTCGGGGTGCGCCATGTCCATGAGGCGCTGGCTGTTGGTGTAGCAGTGGACGGTCTGCATCAGGGCGTGCTCCAGCCCGAAACGGTCATGCAGCACGCGCGCCAGGGGCGCCACGCAGTTGGTCGTGCACGAGGCGTTCGAGACGACCCGGTGGCGGAGCGGATCGAAGCTCCGGTGGTTGATCCCGAAGCAGAACGTGGCATCGGCGCCCTCGGCGGTGGCCGACACCACGACCCGCCCGACCGTTCCCCCGGGCGACGAGAGGTGACCCGCCGCCAGGCTCCGCTCCCGGAAATGCCCCGTCGACTCCACCACCGCCTCAGCGCCCGTCCCGTCCCATGGCACGGCCGCAGGCTCGGAGGCCGCGAAGACCGGGATCCGCCGGCCGTCGAGGAGCAGGGCCCTCGGCTCGGCCGCCACCTCACCGGGGTACCGGCCGTGGAGGGTATCGTGGGCGATCAGGCGGGCGAGGGTCGCCGCTCCGGCCGGGTCGTTGACCGCCACCAGCTCGAGATCCTTGCGCTCCCTCATCACGCGGAGGAGCGCACGGCCCACGCGGCCCAGGCCGTTGATGGCGATGGCTGCGGTCATGGTCTAACCTGGAAGGGGTTCGGAGGGTGAGGGCTCCCCGGAGAGGCGTCCACTCTACCATTCCGAGGCCTCGCAAGGAGTCAACCCGATCATGCGCCCCGCCGAGCACGAAGCGCCGGAGAAGCCCGTCGTCCTGGGCATCGAGACCTCGTGCGACGACACCGCCTGCGCCCTGGTCGATGGCCGCGGGCGTGTGCTCTCCTCGGTGGTCTCGAGCCAGCTCGCCGCCCACCGGCCCTACGGGGGCGTGGTGCCGGAGATCGCCTCGCGCGAGCACCTGGCCAACTGGCCGCCGGTCTCCGCCGCGGCCCTCGCCGAGGCGGGCCTCGACCTCGCCGACGTCGACGCGGTTGCCGCCACTCGCGGCCCCGGCCTGGTGGGCTCGCTCCTGGTGGGGCTGTCGCTCGGCAAATCCATCGCCTTCGGTCTCGGTCGGCCGTTCCACGCCGTTCACCACCTGGAGGGGCACCTGGTCTCCCCCTTCCTGCCGCCGCCGGGCGTGAGCGGCGCACCGGCCGAGCCCATTCCCGACCGCTTCACCGGCCTGGTGCTCTCGGGGGGCCACACCACCCTGGTCGAGGTGGCGGAAGGCCGGATCGCAACCCTCGCCGAGACCCGGGACGACGCCATGGGGGAGTCGTTCGACAAGGTGGGAAAGCG
Source organism: uncultured Acidobacteriota bacterium (assembly GCA_963739795.1). Classification (GTDB taxonomy): domain Bacteria; phylum Acidobacteriota; class Thermoanaerobaculia; order Multivoradales; family DATKCC01; genus CAVUBL01. Next base: position 486,081 of record CAVUBL010000007.1, read on the forward strand.
CGTCGGGCTGCCCTACCCCCAGGGCCCCCGGGTCGACGAGCTGGCCGAGCTCGGCGACGCGTCCCGTCGGCCCTTCGCCGTGCCCTCGTGCGGCGCCGACAGCCTCGACTTCTCCTACTCCGGCCTCAAGACTCAGACCCTCGGGGCCATCGAGGACCTCGAGCGCCGGGGCGTCGCCACCCGGCCCGCCCCACACGCCAGTGGAGCGGAGCCCGTCTTCCCCTCGGAAGTGCTCGACCTGCTGGCCGGCTTCCGGGCGGCGGCGGTACGCCAGGTGCTCGACCGCCTCGAGCGGCTGCGGCGCGGAGGGGGCCTCGCCGGGGTGCTCGCGGTCTCGGGCGGGGCCGCGGCGAACCGCCTGCTCCGGCGCGAGCTCGCCGCTTGGGCCGCCGAGCAGGAGGTGGAGCTGCGCCTGGTCCCGCTGGTCTACTCCGGCGACAATGCCGCCATGATCGCCTTCGCCGCTCTCCTCCGCGAGCTTCGCGGACAGCGCGACGACCCCCTGGCCGCCGAGGCCGCCTCCCGCCTCCCGCTCTAGAGAAGCTTCGCCGCAAGCTGACGAGGTCTCTCGAGCGGTTCGGGCTTCGGGAACCGCAGGCCCCCACCCACGTCGAGCGGTCGAGCCTACGCTCACCTGAGCGGCTACTCCAGACCGGTGGATTCATCAGATCGCCCTCCTCACCCGCGGGAGGAGAAGGACGCCCCCTCCCGGTCTCGCCGCTCCGAACGACTGGGCTCGTTCGTCACGGCTCGGGGTCCGAGTAGAAGTCTGGAGGGTTTCCAAAACCGCTGCGGGTAGAATCCACCCGCCTTGGGAGTCTGCGCGGCAGAAACGCGCAGACTCCTGACGAGAGGAGCCCAACGATGCGATGGCCCACGAGCGACCAGTTCCGGGAATGGTCCGGCGAGATCTCGAACCGCGAGGAGAAGGAGGCGGTCGCCGAGCGCGTGGCCCGCGAGGTCCAAGACGGCCAGGTGATCGGCGCCGGCTCGGGTTCCACCGCCTTCCTCGCCCTCCACGCCATCGCCCGGCGGATCGAGCGCGAGGGCCTGGCGGTGACCGCCGTGCCCACCTCCACCGAGGTGGCCCTCGCCTGCGCGGCCTTGGGGATCCCCACCACCGGCCTCGCCGAGGCCCGACCCGACTGGGGGTTCGACGGCGCCGACGAGGTCGCCGAGGTCAGCGGCGTCGTGGGCCTGCTCAAGGGCCGGGGTGGGGCCATGTTCCGAGAGAAGCTGGTGATGGCGAGCCAGGCGCGGACGTTCATCCTGGTCGACCGCTCGAAGCGGGTCGAGCGCCTGGGGACCCGCTTCCCGGTGCCGGTGGAGACCCACCCGGAGGCCCTCCACCTGGTCGCCGAAGGCCTGGACCGGCTCGGCGCCACCGAGGCCCGCCTGCGGCCGGCGGAGCGCAAGGACGGCCCGGTGGTCACCGAGACCGGCCACCTCATCCTCGACGTCCGCTTCCCGCGGATCGCCGCCACCCTCGAGACCGAGATCAAGGCGATCCCCGGCGTCATCGAGTCGGGCCTGTTCCTCGGCTACCCGGTGGAGATCCTCATGCCCTGAGGCGCGGTCCGTCCCGTGGTCTGGCGATCTCGGCCGCCCGCGGTATACTGCGCGGTCGAACCGTCACCCGAACAGGCCGGAAGCAACGGAACGGACGGTCGAAGAGGCCTATCCGTCCCGGCGTCGAAGTGATGAACACGAGAAGAGGAGACGACCCCCGATGAACTCCGGAGTCCATCCCCTCCGGTGCGCCTGCGCCTTGCCCGTCCTCGCCCTGCTGGCGGCGGCGGTCCCCCTCGCGACCGCACCTGCCTCCGCCCAGAGCCTGCGCCCCACTCCGGCCTCTCTCGACCGCCAGAACCGGGAGGCCCAGCTCCACGGCTACACCTACCTGGTCACGCCGGCGCAGGTGCGCAAGTTCACCGAGCTCGGCTACCTGGTGCCGATTCCGGGCGACCAGGACTACGACGTGAAGGCGGGCACCTCGTTCCCCGTCGCCCGGCCGGTGGTCAAGCTCTTCCTGGAGCACCTGTCCGCCCGCTTCCACGCCGAGTGCGGTGAGCTGCTGACCGTCACCAGCCTGACCCGCCCCAAGAGCCGCCAGCCGTGGAACGCCTCGAGCCGCTCGGTCCACCCCACGGGGATGGCGGTCGACCTCCGGGTGCCGGCGACCTACCGCTGCCGCCGGTGGCTCGCCACGACCCTCGTCTCCCTCGAGGGCGCCGGGGTCCTCGAAGCCAACCGCGAGCACCACCCGCCCCACTACCACGTGGCGGTCTTCCCCGGGCCCTACCGCGACTACCTGACGAGCCTCGCGGTGGGCGGCGGCGACCAGGTGGCCGACGCGGTCACCGACACGCCCACGCCGGCCATCCTCGCCGTCCACTACCAGGTACGCCGCGGCGACACCCTCTGGCGGATCGCCCACAGCCACGGCACCAGCGTCGCCGAGATCAAAGCCGCCAACGAGATCCGAACCAACCGAATCCAACCCGGCCAGGTGCTGGAAATCCCGTCGCATAGGAAGTAGAACGCCTCCGCCGGAGCTCCAGGCAACCAGGCGGCGACAACTTCGGACGCGAGGCCGCCCCCGCCCGCGGCGGAGCGCCCGTTCCAACAACCCAGGAGGCAGGCCGTGGGGCTGCGTGGTTTCTCGCCGGCGCAGTATGCCGCCGAGAAAGCCACCGCTCACGCGGGGGCGTACCCAAGCCGAGCTCTGACCAAGAGTCCGACCCCGCCGATCCCCCCTAAACCCCGCCCGCGGCGGAGCGCCCGTTCCAACAACCCAGGAGGCAGGCCGTGGGGCTGCGTGGTTTCTCGCCGGCGCAGTCCGCCGCCGAGAAAGCCACCAGCCACGCGGCCGTCTCGACGGCAAGCCCGCTCCAACCACCTCTCCACCCCTCAACCCCCGATATACGACATCTCGATCCTAGCCCCGCCCCGCCCCGCCGCAGTCTCCTCCGTCCGCACCTCCGAATACCGATCCGCCCGCCCCCGCCAGACCCCCTCGATCGTCGCCTGAATCTCCTCGTTCGTCGCCCCGCCCCGGAGCAGCGCCCGCAGATCCGTCCCCTCGGTGGCGAACAGACACGTGTACAGCTTCCCCTCCGCCGAAAGCCGCGCCCGCGTGCAATCGCCGCAGAACGGCTGCGTCACCGACGTGATCACCCCGATCTCGCCCTCCCCGTCGAGATACCGAAACCGCCGCGCCACCTCCCCCGGGTAATTCGGCGCCACCGGCTCCAGCGGCAGCTCCGCCCCGATCCGCTCCACCACCTCCCGCCCCGGCACCACCTCCGCCATTCGCCAACCGTTGGTCGTGCCCACGTCCATAAACTCGATGAAGCGCACGATCTGGCCCGTGCCCTTGAAGTGCCGCGCCAGGTCCACCACCGTGTGGTCGTTCACCCCGCGTCGCACCACGGCGTTGACCTTGACCGGCGCCAGCCCCGCGGCCACGGCCGCGTCGATGCCGGCGAGGACCTGGGCGACCGGCACCCGCGTGTCGTTCATGCGCGCGAAGACCTCCTCGTCCAGGGAGTCCAGGCTCACCGTCACGCGCGAGAGCCCCGCCTCGGCCAGCGCGTCCGCCTGCCGTTCCAGCAGCGAGCCGTTGGTGGTCAGGGCGATCTCCAGGCCCGGAACCTCGGCGAGCATGGAGACCAGGCGGGGAAGCTCCCGGCGCAGGAGCGGCTCGCCGCCGGTCAGGCGGAGCTTCTCCACGCCGAGCCGGCGGAACATGCGCACCAGCTCGCGGATCTCGCCGAAGTGGAGGATCTGCGAGCGGGGGAGGAATGTGAACTCGGACCCGAAGACCTCCCGCGGCATGCAGTAGCGGCAGCGGAAATTGCACCGGTCCGTGACCGAGATCCGTAGGTCCCGAACCGACCGGCCGAGACGGTCGACGACGGGGGAGGAGAGGGTAGGCAGAGGGTCGGACATGGGCCCAGCGAGCACTCTATCAACGCCGACTCATCGGATCACCCCTCCACACCCCGACCCTCTCCTCACCCTCGCGGGGAGGAGAGGGCGCCTTCCCCCGACGAGGCTCGGCTCTCCCATCCGTGGGGAGGGAAGGGGATCGAGATGGCATACGGGGGGGGCCGGTCACTGCCGGCCGAAGTAGCGCTCCAGGACGTTCTGCCAGGACGGCTCGGAGATGGCCTCCAGCATCGTCAGGTCCACGGGCTCGCGAAGGGCGCTGCCCTGGGGCAGGGCGATGGCGTAGTCCTGCCGCGCGAAGGTCTGGGGGAGCACCGTCAAGGACGCCTTCGCGTGGTGGACCAGGTAGCGCAGGATCGGGCGGTCGTACACCATGGCGTCGACCCGCCCCTCGGCCAGGGCGTCGAGGGCCGCCCGGGCGGTGGGGAAGCTTTCGTGACGCAGGTGGCGCGCCTCCAGGTACTGCTCGCTGGTCGAGGCAGCCACCGTCGACACCCGGGCCCGCGGCAGGTCGCTGGGGCCCTGCACCTTGGTCGCGAGCTGCGCCACGGTCAGCGACGAGGTGATCGCGGCCGTGAAGCTCGAGATCATCACGATGCCGGCGAACATCCAGAACAGCCCCACGATCCGGCCGCCCAGGCTGGTCGGCGCCTTGTCGCCGTAGCCCACCGTGGTCATGGTCACCGCCGACCACCAGAACGCCGCGCCGAGCCCCCGCAGGCCGGCGGGGAACTGCTCCGGGTTCGCGCGCCGCTCGAACAGCCAGACCAACAGGCCGGCGCCGAAGAGGACCAGGACGAGGCTGCCGAGGACGGTCAGCAGGCGCGGGTCGAGGAGGCGCCGCGAGATCGCGGTCCATCCGCCGGCCCGGTCCGTCGCCACCGCGATTCCGAGCCCGGAGCTGTAGAAGCTATGGGTGAAGTCGATACGCCGCTCCCGGGCCGCGGTCACGGTGAGCGCCGCCACCGAGGCGTCGAAGGAGCCGTCCTCGAGACCGGAGATCAGGTGCGGCAGGTCGGTCTCGACCAGGCGGTAGCGAATCCCCAACCGAGCCGCCACCTCCGCCCAAAGCTCGATGGCGATCCCCCGCCAAGCTCCATCCTCCCCCTTCAAGGCAAACGGAGGAGCCACCTTCGTCCCCACCACCAACACCCGCGAGCCACCAACCCCGACCTTCCCCCCACTCTCCACCCCCTGCGCGGAAAGGACGGCTGGCCAAAGCAGCAACGCCAAGACCACCACCAGGCCCGCGCCCAACTTCTGGCCGCCGACCCCGTCGATCCACCCCACCCTCCTCCACAGCGGAGGAGCTGGCCCAACCGCCGAGAGGGCAGCCCGCGGGGCCGCGTGGTTTCTCGCCGGCGCAGTCCGCCGCCGAGAAAGCCACCGGTCACGCGGGCGTGTTCGAAGCCACCCCAGCCTCATCCCTCCACCTCAACCGCCACTCCCGACCCGCACGACCTCCTCCAGATACCCCGCGATCCCCCGCGCGATACCCATCTTCCCCTCCATCCGCCGCCCCTCGCCGTCCTCCCCCCGCACGAACAGATACGCCACATGCTCCTCCCCCGCGCCCATCTCCTCCCCGCGATTCGCCACCACCGCCCCGTACCCGCGCTCCAGCCGCTCCCGCGCGACCTTCGCCAGCTCCTCCCGGCTCACCCCCTCCTGGTACTTGAAGGCCACCATGTGCAGGTCGGGGAAGCGCTCCCGGACCTCCTCGATCACCTTCACCGTCGGCACCAGCTCCAGCGTCCACGAGCTCCGACCGCTGGGCGTCTTGCCCGGCAGCGCCGCCACCGGCCGGTAGTCCGCCACCGCCGCCGAGAACACCCCGAACCGGTACCCGCCTTCGGACAGGATCTCCGAGGCCAGGCGCCGGTACTCGTCGTAGGTCTGGGCCACCGTCACCGGCAGGCGCGCCGGCGGCTCCAGGTGCCCCCGGCCGTGGAGCAGCCGGACCTCGGCGCCGCGCAGGTAAAGCTCCTCGGCGAGGAGCACCCCCAGCCGGCCGCTGAACCGGTTGGTGAGGCGCCGCACGCCGTCGATGGGCACCGGCGTCGGCCCGCCGGTCACCAGCACCTTCACCCCGACCAGCGGCGAGCGGCTCGCCGCCCGGCACACCTGGGCCACCAGGACCGCGTCGTCCGGGATGTTGTGCTTGCCGTAGTCCTCCCGGGGCGGGATCACCCGCACGCCGAGGGATGCCAGGGTCTCGAGCGAGCGGGTGAGGATCGAGGTGTGGAGGCTGCCGTGCATGGTGGGCGCCACCAGCACCGACGCTTCGCGCCGCTCCATCCGGCCGAGGGCGGAGGCGAGAGTGGCGGTGACGGTCGAGTCGGCGATGCCGGCGGCCAGCTTATTGAGGGTGTTGTAGGTGGCCGGCGCCACCAGGAAGGCGTCGAAGGGGGCGGCGTCGGAGAGGTGCTCTGCGCGCGCGGTCAGGCGGTCGACCACCGGATGGTCGGTGGCCCACTCCAGGGCGTCGCGGGCGACGTAGCGCAGGGCCTCGCCCGAGGCGAAGGCCACCACCTCCGCCCCCTCCCGACGCAGTGCCCGGGCCAGCCCCGGAGCCCGGTAGGCGGCGATCCCACCGGTCACCAGCAGAGCCACCCGCCGCCCCGCCAGGCGATCCCCCCCCTCGGGCACCTCGTGGTCCCCCAGGTCGGAAGGCGGCGGCGGTCGAAAGTCCCAGTCGGTCATGGCGTCGGGGAAGGAGTTTACAGCCTGCGAGGCTCCGCCTCCCTTCCGGTGTCCTAGCCACCCGGCCCGCGGGCGTGTACCGAGCGCTGGAGAGAGCGACTGGATCACCCCCCTCACCCTCAATCCCTCTCCCACCCTCGCGGGGGGCGAGGGACGCCCCCGCCCAGCTCCCTCGACTGCGCTCGGAAGGACAAGTGTAGGTGGGAGTCCGACGAACGCCCATTCACTCCCACCTCCCCTGCGGAGGCGAGGCGCCCGCCTCAACCGCCAAGGAGGCAGCCCGTGGGGCTGCGTGGTTTCTCGCCGGCGCAGTCCGCCGCCGAGAAAGCCACCAGGCCCGCGGGCGTGTGCCGAGCCCAAGAGCGGGACCCCTCGGCCCGGACCCGATAGACTCACCGCCCTCCATGACCCCCCGAGACCGCATCCGCAACTTCTCCATCGTCGCCCACATCGACCACGGCAAGTCCACCCTCGCCGACCGCCTCCTCGAGCGCACCGGCTCCGTCTCCCAGCGCGACATGAAGGAGCAGCTCCTCGACGACATGGACCTCGAGCGCGAGCGCGGCATCACCATCAAGGCCCACGCCGTGCGCATGCGCTACCTCTCGCCCGGCGGCGAGGAATACCTCTTCAACCTCATCGACACCCCCGGCCACGTGGACTTCTCCTACGAAGTCTCGCGCTCCCTGGCCGCCTGCGAGGGCGCTCTCCTCGTGGTCGACGCCGCCCAGGGCGTCGAGGCCCAGACCCTGGCCAACGCCTACCTCGCGGTCGAGGGCAACCTCGAGATGGTGCCGGTGATCAACAAGATCGACCTGCCGGCCGCCGATCCCGACCGCGTGCGCGAGCAGATCGAGAACGTCATCGGCATCGACGCCTCCCGGGCCGTCCTCACCTCGGCCAAGCGCGGCGAGGGGATCGACGAGGTCCTGGCGGCGATCGTCGAGCGCATCCCGCCACCCGCGGGCGACCCCGACGCGCCGCTCAAGGCCCTCCTCTTCGACTCCTGGTACGACCCCTACCGCGGCGTCGGCGGCCTGGTGCGCGTGATCGACGGCACCCTCGCCACCGGCGAGACGATTCGCTTCATGGCCTCCGGACGCACCTACCAGGTCGACGAGCTCGGCGTCTTCGAGCCCAAGGCCCGCAAGGTCGAGCGCCTCTCGGTGGGAGAGGTGGGCTACGTCTACGCGGGCATCAAGGACCTCATCCAGGCCAAGATCGGCGACACCCTCACCCACCCGAGCCGGCCCACCGCCCACGCCTTCCCCGGCTTCCAGGAGGTCAAGCCCATGGTCTTCGCCGGCCTCTACCCGGTGACGGCCGACGACTACGAGGGCCTGCGCGACGCGGTCGACAAGCTGCGCCTCAACGACGCGTCCTTCAGCTATGAGCCCGAGAGCTCCACCGCCCTGGGCTTCGGCTTCCGCTGCGGCTTCCTCGGCCTCCTCCACATGGAGATCGTCCAGGCCCGCCTCGAGCGCGAGTTCGGCCTCGACCTGATCACCACCGCCCCCGGCGTGCGGTACCGGGTGACGACCACCGGCGGCGAGACCCTCGAAGTCGACAGTCCGGCGAAGCTCCCCGACGCGGGCAAGATCGAGGTCTTCGAGGAACCGTACATCCGGTCGACGATCGTCACCCGCTCGGACTTCGTCGGCGGCCTCCTGGGCCTCGCCGAGGAGCGGCGCGGCGAGCAGCGCTCCCTGCAGTACCTGACCTCGGACCGGGTGCTCATCGAGTACGACCTGCCCCTCGGCGAGGTGATCCACGACTTCTACGACCGACTGAAGACGGTCTCGCGCGGCTACGCCTCCTTCGACTACCAGCTCGAGGGGTACCGTCCGAGCGACCTGGTGAAGCTCGACGTCCTGGTCAACGGCGAGCCGGTGGATGCCCTGTCGCTCATCGTCCACCGCTCCAAGGCCTACGAGCACGGCAAGCGGCTGGTGGAGAAGATGCGCGACTTGATCCCGCGCCAGATGTTCGAGGTGGCGATCCAGGCCGCCGTCGGGCGCCGGGTGATCGCCCGCGAGACGGTCCGCCCGCTGCGCAAGGACGTCACCGCCAAGTGCTACGGCGGCGACGTCTCGCGGAAGCGCAAGCTCCTCGAGAAGCAGCGCGAGGGCAAGCGGCGCATGAAGCGGGTCGGCCGCGTCGACATCCCCCAGGAGGCCTTCCTGGCGGTTCTCTCGGTCCACGACTGAGAGGGGCCTGTGAACGTCCTGCGGCCCGGGCGCCTGTCCCGGAACCTCGACCGCGAGATGGAGTTTCACCTCGGCGAGCGAACGGACGCGTTGATCGCCGCCGGCGTCCTGGCGCTCACGGCGCTCGGCGCGGCGCTGCTCACCCGCCGCCCGCGCCGCGGGCGGGGGACCTGCGACTCATCAAGCCCAAGACGCTCGAGACGCCTCGTCGATTTGAGGCGGAGCTTAGCCGGGTAGCTTATCCGGTAGCTTTTCGGGTAGAATACCTGGTGTCTTAGAGAGGAGGCCCTTTCCATGCCCGCAGTCCTAGCCACCCACGAGTCGATCGCAACCGTCCACCGGGAAGCCGTAACGTGGCCTCTTCCGGCAATCGCCGCGTATCTACAGAACCATCTGGGTCAGCAAGTCACCGCCTATCTCAGCGGCCTCAAGGATCCCAAGGTAGTGGGCCGCTGGATCCAGGGCAAGAGCGCCCCCCGGGAGTCCTCCCAGTTCCGACTCCGGGAGGCCTACCAGGCTTGCCGCCTGCTCATCCTCGCCTACGATGACGCGACCGCCCGGAGCTGGTTCTTCGGCACGAACGCGCTCTTGGGAAGGGCGCCCGCCGCAGCCCTTCGGACAGCCGAGACACCGGAAGAGAGCCAAGAAGTCGTCGCGGCGGCACAGAGCTTCGTTGCCGATGATCTCGGATGGCGTGAAGCGGCTGAACCCGTGGGGATCTTGACGGAGGCGGCGGTGTCAACCGAGGTGGAGGCGTAAGGCTGGCCCGCTCGCTGGAGGCTTGGCGGGTCGGACATGCCATGGGCCCGCTCTCTTTGACTCCTCGGGCTCTCTGGCGGCCCCGTCATCGGTTCGACGACCCCGAGGAGGAGTTCCGCACCCTCTACTGTGCAGAGCACGCACGGACCGGTTTGAGGGAGACCCTCCAGGATTTCCGGCCCGATACCAAAGCCCTGGCGGGCCTTGCCGCCCTCGGTGGAGACCGGAGTGTCATTCCGGAGAGCGTCGTTCCCCTCGCCTGGCGCGAACGCCACGTGCTGGTCAAGGGTCGGTGCGAGGTGCAGGGAGCGCTCGTCGATCTCGCGGAGATCCCGGTCCGCCGCAGTCTGGAGCTGCGACACGCGAAGCTCCTCGCCGCTCTCGGGGTGAGGCACCTCGACGTGTCGGACGTCACCTCCAAGATCCGGCCGATGACCCAAGCCATCGCCCGGAGTCTGTACGCGGAGGGTCTCGATGGTGTCGAAGATCCCGTGGCGGGAATCGTCTATCGGTCGAACCTGGACCACCTGCGGTGCTACGCCCTCTTCGAAGACCGCTACGAGATCCAGCCGCTGGACGGCGGGAAACCTCTCGCGGAGCCGTTTGCCGAGCTGCTGGAGGTTTGCGGGGAGCTCGGGCTTCAGCTCGGCGGGCCGTAGCCGCCCGCTCGGCGTCTCCTTGGCTTTCGACCGGCTCCGCCTCCGGGGCTTCCTCGGGGTGTCTTTCGCGGGTAGCTTCCGAGGCTTGAGCTGCGCGAGTAGACGGCACCGCGGCCGCCGGTGCCTGCGGGCTGATAGCCTCCGGCGATGGCCGAGGACGCCCCGCCCGCCGCCCCGCCGGAGCCCGCCGAGCCGGCCGAGGCGCCGGAGAAGGGGGTCCGGGTCTCCTGCTCGCCGGGCTTTCTCGAGTGGCTCGCCGCCGAGGGGATCGGCGTCGCCTTCACCACCTACCAGACCAACCGCCTGTTCCTGGTCGGCCGCGACGAGGGCGGTCGCCTCGCCGCCTTCGAGCGCCTCCTCGACCGCCCCATGGGCCTGGCGGCGACCCCGGAGCGCCTCTGGCTCGCCACCCGCTTCCAGCTCTGGCGCTTCGACCAGGTGCTCTCGCCCGGCGAGCGCCACCGCGGGCACGACCGCCTCTACGTGCCGCGGATCGGTCACGTCACCGGCGAGATCGACGTCCACGACGTCCATCTCCTCGGCGACGGCGGCGAAGTGATCTTCGTCAACACTCTCTACTCCTGCCTCGCCCGGCTCTCCGACCGCCAGAGCTTCGAGCCCGTCTGGCGCCCGCCTTTCGTCTCCGAGCTCGTCCCGGAGGACCGCTGCCACCTGAACGGCCTCGCCGTCGAGGGCGGTCGGCCGCGTTTCGCCACCGCCGTGGCGACGAGCGACGAGCTCCAAGGCTGGCGTGCCCGGCGCGCCGACGGCGGCGTGGTGCTCGACGTCGACAGCGGCGAGGTGGTGGCTCGGGGCCTCTCCATGCCCCACTCGCCGCGCCTCCACGACGGGCGCCTCTACGTCCTCGACAGCGGCCACGGCGACTTCGGGCGCGTGGATCTCGCCTCCGGCCGCTTCGAGCCCCTGGCCTTCTGCCCCGGCTACCTCCGGGGCCTCGCGTTCCGCGGCGGCCTGGCGCTCGTCGGCCTCTCGAAGCCCCGGGACAAGACCTTCCGCGGCCTCCCCCTGGACGGCCGCCTGGCAGAAGCCGGCGTCGAGCCCCGTTGCGCCCTCCTGGCCCTCGACCTCGAGACCGGGGAGGTGCGCCACCACCTCGAGATCCACGGCGTCGTCGCCGAGCTCTACGACGTGGCAATCGTCCCGGAGACGGTTCGACCCATGGCCCTGGGGTTCAAGTCGGACGAGCTGCGCCGGACGATCACCTTCGAGCAGCCCTCCGAGAGCGGACCGCGGACCGTCCGCCACGTCCTGCGCCGCCTGGAGGCGGGCGAGGCGCTCTCTCAGGGCGCTCCGATCCCGCGCCGCCCCCCGGCGGACGTCGAGGCGGCAGCCGGTCCTGCCGCCGCCGGCGCCCTGCCACCGCGCCTCGCGGTGCGCACCGTAGAGGTCAGCCTCGACCAGGCCCTGGCGGCAGCCGACCTCACCTTTCCCGATCTCCGTCACACCGCTGCCGCCCGGCCGCTGCCCGAGCCCCTCCTCGCCACGATCCTGACTCCGGCCCCCGAGGTGGCGGCCGCCGCCGCGGCGCCCGGCGCCCTACCCCTCGCCGCCGCCGTCTCCACCGTTCGGACCAGCGGCACGGGCGCCGAGATCGTCTCTTTCGTGGTGCGCTCCGGCCTCCGTCGCCGGGGCCTGGGCAAGGTCCTCCTGGCGGCGGTCGAGGCGGAGCTCGCCCGGCGCGGGCTCCCGGCGGTCGAGATCGCCTTTCGCGACACCTGGGAGTCGGCCCCGGCCCTGCGGGCGCTCCTCGCCGCCCGTGGCTGGTCGACGCCGCGGATGCACCTCCTCCTCGCGCAGACCGACTTCAGCCTGCTGGAGGAGTCCTGGCTCGAGCCCCGGCCCCTGCCGGAGGGCTACGAAATCTTCCCCTGGGGAGAGCTCACCGCCGCCGAGCGCCGCGAGCTCATCCGCCGCCAGCAGCGTGCGCCCTGGTTCCCCGAGGAGCTCTCGCCGTTCCAGCTCGAGGAGCGGATCGACCCCGAGGTGAGCGTCGGGCTACGGTTCCGGGATCTCGCCGGCGAGGGCGGAACGACGCGGGTGGTCGGCTGGCTCGTCGCCCACCGGGTCAAGGAGGACGTCGTCCAGTACACGGCCCTCTTCGTCGAAGAGGGCCACGGCCGGCTGGGGCGGGGGATCCCGTTGATCGTGGCGGCCGCCCGGCGCCAGGAGGCGGCCGGCGTGCCGCGGGCCATCTTCATGGTCCGGGCCGAGAACCGGGTGATGCGCCGCTTCCTGGAGCGGCGGATGGCGCCCAACCTCACCGACCGGGCCGAGCTCCTGCGCTCGGGCAAGCGCCTCGACCCTGCCCGCCGCCCGAACCCCCGGCCGTAGCGCGGCCCGCAGGCCGAAGACCTCTCAGCTTCCCGACCGCTTCAGCCCGAACAGCCCCAGCAGCCCGAGCAGCCCGGCGAAGAGGCCGGCGCCCCACGCCGAGAGGGCGGGGATCTTCACGATGGACGTCCCCACGACGAAGGCCGTGGGGTCGTTGGGCGCGGGAGTCGTCGGGTCGTCGCTCAGGACAGGGGTCTCGTTCGTGCCGTTGAGGTCGTGATCGGTGTAGGCGGTCGCCTGGTTCAGGACGGTCGTGCCGAGCAGATCGGGACCGATGGTGGCGGTGATCAGGATCGAAGCCGACTCCCCCGGATCGAGCGCCCCGTCCCAGCGCACCGTGTTGCCGCTGGTGGAGACCGTGCCGGGCCCGGAGACGAGATCCGCCGAGACCAGGGTGAGGCCCGCCGGCAGCGTGTCGGTGAGCTCGGGATCGGAGGGGTTGTCGGGCTGGGTCCCCGTGCCGGTGTTGGTCACCGTCAGGGTGTACTCCACGGTGTTTCCGGGCTGGAGGTCGCCGCCGGTGACCTGCTTGACGGCCTCGAGATACGGCGCCGTGAGGAAGACCTCGGGGCCCGAAGTGGTGCCGAGGAACAGGTCGAGCGAGCCGTCGCCGTTGACGTCGCCCATGGCCGGGCTGGTCGGCCGATTGACCAACGCCTCGACGGGAACGGCCGTCGAGGCGTCGAACGAGGGCGCGGTCTTGGTGCCGGTGTTCTCGACGAACAGGGTCTGGGCGTAGGTGCTGGTGGCCTTGGTGGCGGCGGTCGCGAACCCGATGCCCGTGTCCCCGGCGTAGCTGCCGCCCACCAGCAGGTCGAGGTCGCCGTCGCCGTCCACGTCGGCGAGGGTCGGCGCCGGGCGGCTGAGCTGGCCCGTGAAGTCGAGGACGAAGTCGGGCGTCGTGCCCAGACCGGCGGGACCGGTCGGGTTCAAGAAGAAGGCGACCTGGGCGGTATAGTCGCCCATGGAACCGGGGATGTACTTCGCGTACCCGACCACCAGGTCGAGCTCGCCGTCGCCGTTGACGTCGGCGAAGTGCGGGTCCACGTCGGACCCGAAGTCGACCCCCTCGAGGGCATGAGTCGCCGCCGGGTCGAGCTGGCCGGAGCCGTCGTCCTCCAAGAACTCCAGATGGCCGTCGGGCTCGCCGACGAAGGCGTCGAGCAGCGGGTCGCCGTCGAGGTGGCCGACGGTCGGCGCCAGCGACGGCAGGTAGGGGCTGGGGCCGGAGTACGAGTACCCCGCGTTGAAGGTGAAGAACGGGTTGTCGCTTTCCGATTGGAGCTCCCAGCGCGGCTGGCTCTGGCTCCCCGTGTTGCGGAAGTACCAGACCCCGAGCTCGATCTCCGGTGGCTCGTCGATGACGGAGGAGTACCCGAGGTGCGAGACGAGGGCGTCGAGATCGCCGTCGCCGTCCACGTCCACCAGCTCCAGCCGGTCGCCGGTCGAGAGGAACGCCGGCTCGTACTTCGTGCCGGTGTTCTCCACGTACTGGATGAACCCGTTTCCGTAGTACTTGCCAAAGCCCAAGCCGATGAAGGCGTCGAGGTCGCCGTCGCCGTCGACGTCCGCCAGCGCCGGCCCCGAGAAGAGTCCGAGCTCGCCGGCGAGGGGGTTGTCGTACCCGGTCTCCTCGACGAAGTTCGGCGGGCCGGGCAGGACGGTGTCGTTGCGGAAGAAATGTGTCTGGTAGTAATCCCCGATGAAGGCGTCCTGATCGCCGTCGCCGTCGACGTCGGCGAAGAACGGGGCGGTGACGGGGAAGAAGGCCTCGGTGGCGAAGGGATCGGTGCCGGCGACCTTGGTCTGGTCGGAGAAGGCGGGCACGAACTTGTCGCCGTCGTTGCGCAGGAAGAAGACCTCGCCGTCGGGCGAAGGGGTCGTCTTGAACTTGGTCCCCACGAAGACGTCGAAGTCGCCGTCCTTGTCGATGTCGACGAAGTTCGGCGTGGCTCCGGCGAAGCCGAAAACGAAGCCGTCGAGCGGATTGTCGGCGTCGTCGCGCACCAAGGTGCCGCCGTCATTGCGGAAGAAGAGCACCCGGCCGCCGGGGCTCGGGCCGGAGGGGAGGCCCTGGCCGACGAAGAGGTCCAGGTCGTTGTCGCCGTCGATGTCGACCAGCGTCGGCGCCGAGGGGCCGAACGGGATCGTGTCCATGGGGTCCGTGGCATCGAACGACAGGTCGAGCGAACCGGTGGGGCTGGCCGCGCCCGTGAGCTCGGTGTAATGGGGCTTGCCGTCGGGGGTCGGGTCGTTCTGGAGGTACCGGACGTAGCCGTACTTGTCACCCACGAAGGCGTCCAGGTCGCCGTCGCCGTCCCAGTCGGCGAAGAAGAGCCTGGGCGCAACCGAGACCGGGGGCTGCTCGCCGGTTTCGTCGCCGAAGAGGCCGAGGGGGTCGAGGAGCGGGTTGATGGGCTGGGGCTCGGGGACGATCAGGCCGCCGGCATGGTAGCGGCGCGCGAGCCCCGGAACCCCGAACGCCGGAGCCGTCAGATGGGGCCGGTGGGCCTTGCGCCGAGTGGCCCAGGTCTTGGCGAGCTCGGCAGGGTTGGTCCCGGCGAGCTTCCGGCGCAGATCCGCGATCCGGAGCGGCGGCCGGTCGCGCCAACGTTTCGCGATCTCGTGGGCGTCGGGCCGTGCGAGCGCGGTCCGCGACGAGACCACGAGGAAGGTTGTGAGGGCGACGGCGGAGCCCTGGCGGGCCAGGCGGCGAATCGGAGCCATAAGGTTCTCCCGAGAGGCGCAGGAAGGCCCGTCCGGACGGCCTGCGGCCTACGCTGGCTGGTAGACGTCCACAGGAGTGTAGAAGACCGGTTCCCTTCTGGCAACTCTCGCCCGGGCCGAGGACCGGCCGGCGCGGCCCGTGGAGCGGTACCATCGCCCCGCGATGACCGACCCGCCCGCTTCCGCGCACCCGGGCTACGCGATCCAGCCCCGCGAGCGACTCACGGTGGCCGAGGTCCTCCAGCACGACGAGGAGCTGACCTTCCCACCGGTGGCGCGGTGCCTGGCGGTGCGGCCGGCCTCCGGCGTCTGGCGCGGAGCCCTCGCCCTGGACGAGCAGGGCTCTGTGGGCCTCGTGCTGGTCGAGACCGGCCGGCCGGCCGGCGCGGGCCCGAGCGAACGCGGCGAGGTGGCCCAGGTCATCTCCCTGGCGGTCCTTTCCGGCCACCGCCGGCGCGGCCTGGGGGGCGCCCTCCTCGCCGCCGCCGAGCGCCTGGCCCGGGACGCCGGGGCCGCGGCGCTCGAGGGCGCCTACCGGACGAGCTGGAGGAGCCGCCCGGCGATCGAGGCGCTCCTCGCCTCCCGCGGCTGGTCGTCGCCCGAGACCCGGATGATCCTCGCCCGCGGCGAGACCGGGTTCGCGCGCCAGATCCTGCGCACCCCCTCCCCCGAGCTGCCGGCCGAAGCCGAGATCTTCTCCTGGGAAGAGCTCGGTGAGGGCGAGCGCGAGGCCATCCTCGCGCGCCAGCGGGAGGAGCGCTGGTACCCGGATATCTTGACGCCGTTCCAGGAGGCGCCGCGGCTCGAGCCGACCATCAGCGTGGGACTGAGATGGGAGGGAAAGGTTGCCGGCTGGATGATCTGCCACCGGGTCGCCTTCGACACCCTCCAGTACAGCGCCTTCTTCGTGCGGGGGGATCTCCGCGGCCGCCGGCTCGGCTGGGCGCTTCTGCGCGAGGCGGTGCGTCGGCGCCTTGCCGACCCGGACCTACGCTTCGCGATCCTCGCCGTCGACGCCCGGAACCGACGGATGCGGGCCCTGGTCGAGGGGCCCCTCCGCGGCTACCTGGCGGGCGCCTCGGAGCTGAGGGTGAGCCGGAAGGCGCTCTGACTACTTCTTGGCGAAGCCGGTGACGATGTACGAGCCGGAGCGCTGGTCCTTCTTGAGCTTGACGATGTTCTTCTTCTCGGCGTCCTCGAGGAGCTCGGAGAAGGAGTTGTAGCCGTAGTAGCCCTCGTTGAACGAGGGGCGCTTCCTCTGCATCGTCTGCTTGATCATCGAGCCCCAGAGCACGTCCTTGTTCTCGCGGATCAGGGCCTGCATGGAGTCGGTCATGAGGCTGAAGGCCTCAGAGGCCTTCTTGGAGAGCCCCGCGAGCTGCGGCGCCTGCTGCTGGTCGCGCCAGATGTCCTCGTAGTAAATGAACTCGTCGCAGTTGTCCACCAGCAGGTTCGAGGACGAGTTCTTCACCCCGATGCCGATCACGTACTTGTCGTTCTCCTTGAGCTTCGAGACCAGGGGCGAGAAGTCGCTGTCGCCGGAGACGATCACGAACGTGTCCAGGTGCTCCTTGGCGTAGCACAGGTCCATGGCGTCGACCACCATCTTGATGTCGGCGCTGTTCTTGCCCGAGTAGTACTTCTGGGGGATGTCGAGCATCTCGATCGCCGCCTCGTGGAAGGGGCGCTTGTAGTCGCTGTAGCGCTCCCAGTCGCAGTAGGCGCGCTTGACGATGATCTTGCCCTTTTCGAGCAGGCGCTCGAGGACCAGGTTGATGTCGAACTTCTTGATGTCGGAGTCGCGCACTCCGAGGGCGATGTTCTCCAGATCGCAGAACATCGCGATCTTGCGTTCGTCGTTCACCGATGGGTTCCTTTCCGGAACGGTTTCTGGGTGGGATTCAATGGAGGTGCCGGAGAGCTCCCGGTGGACGGTGGCGATGTCGTCCGGCTTGATGTCGTGGGTCGGGGGGCGGCGCGCGGGGCGGCGAGCGGGGCGGCGCTGAGCCCGGGCGGGAGGCTTGGCCCCGGCCTCGGTCTCGGCTTCGCCGGCGGGCTCCACCGACGGCTCCGGCGGCTTGGGCTCCGGCGGCTTGGGCTCGGGGGCCCTGGGATCCGTCGCCTTGGCCTCGGGGGCCGGATCTTTTGCCTTGGCCCGACTCCTCTTCCGGGTTCTCTTCCCGGCCTCTTTCGCCGGGGCCTTCGGAGTCTCCTCGGAGCTCGGGGCCTTCGGAGTCTCCTTGGAGCTCCGGGCCTTCGGAGTCTCCTTGGGGCTCCGGGCCTTCGGAGTCTCCTCGGGGCTCGGGGCCTTCTCGGTCTCCGCGAGCGCCTTGCCTTCCGCTGCGGAGCCGTCCTTGGTCTTTTCGCTTTCGGCCGTGGGCCGCAACCACCAGGGGGTCACTGTCGGGATTCCTTTCTCTACTGCGGGGCTCGGCGACCGGGCCCGCACGCGGGGCCGGCGGTCGAAGGTGGTGAAGCGGGGGTCCCTGCGCGGAAGGTGCTACGAGCCGGCGGCCGGGAGACCGTGAGCGGCGGTGGGGCGGGGCCCCGAGGTCTCAGTATACCGGAACCGGCTTCGATCACTGGGAATTTCCCACCGGCCGCCCCCGCCGGGCGGAGATCGCCTCGTCGTCGGCCCCGGGGAACCCCACCAGGCCCTCACGCCGCAGCAGCAGGACGAAGCGCTCCACCCGCTGCTCGGCCTCCTCGGCGTCGCCGCCGTTCTCGGCCTCCAACTCCTCGTGGAGCTCCCGGGCGATCTCGGCGGCGTTCGCCTCGCCGTCGAGCCGGCTCCAGACGAAGGCTCCGAGCGCGTCGAGGCGCAGGCGCTTGACCCCGGTCAGGGAGGAGAGGCGCCGCAAGAATCCCTTCACCCCGCGCCCAGGGGGCAGTGGACGCTCGAGGACGATCCGCCCTTCCCGCTCCGACCAGTCGGCGAGCCGCACCGGTCGGAGCTGGGAGAGGTCGCGCTCCGTGGCCGAGGCCTCAGTCAATCTTCGTCGCCGGCATGCCGACTTCGCGCATGTGCTTGAGCGGCAGCCAGGCGAGCAAGTACACGAGCACCGGGTAGATGATCAGGCCCAGCCAGAAGAACGGACCGATGCTCGGGGTCACCGCCTCGCGCACCCGGGCCATGAATGGCATGAAGCCGGCGCCCAGGACCAGGAAAGCCAGGACCACCGCCATCAGAGCTTCCCCGGCGATGAAGCCCGACGACAGGAGCACGCCCATGTTCTCGGCCCGGGTCCGCTCTTCCGACGTGGCCTGGGCCTGGTCGAGGCGCTTCTCGAAGATCCACTTGATCACCCCGCCCACGAAGATCGCGGCGGTGGAGAAGAAGGGCAGGTACATGCCGACGGCGACCAGCATGGGCGAGGGCGACCTGATCAGGATCAGCCCGACGGCGAAGAACATGCCCACGATCACCAGCGGCCAGGCCATCTGGCCCCCCACGATGCCCTTGGCCATGAGCGCCATGAGCCCGGCCTGGGGCGCCGGCAGGGCCGGCGAGCCGATGTGGTAGACGCGATCCAGGGCCGCGAGGGGCAGAGCGAGCACGGCCGCCGCCGCGATCACACCGAGGATCTCCGCGATCTCCATCTTCCAGGGCGTGCCGCCCAGGATGTAGCCGACCTTGAGGTCCTGCATCATGTCGCCGGCAATGCCCGCCGCGCAGCACACGATTCCGGCCACCCCCAGCACGGCCTCCACACCGCGGACATCGGTCAGGCCGATGGCCACCATGAGGACGGCAGAGATCAGCAGGGCAGAAAGCGTGAGCCCGGAGATGGGGTTGTTCGAGCTTCCGATCAGTCCCACCAGATAACCGGCGACCGCGGCGAAAAGGAAGCCGAGGACGATCATCACGACGGTCAGGATCGCCGAGCCGGCGTAGTTGTGGGCGAAGTACTGGTAGAGCAGGAACACCGGGATGGCGAGCAGGGCGATCGCGCCGAAGACCTTCTTGACGTTGAGGTCGCGCTCCGTGCGATCGGCCACCGCACCACCCGCCGCCAGAGCGCCGAAGTCCTTGAACGCCTTGCCGATGCCGTCGATCAGGGACCGGCGTAGGTTCCACAGGGTGTAGAAGGCGGCCACGATCATGGTCCCGACGGCCAGGGGACGCACTTGCCGCGACCAGACCTCGTAGGCGATATCGGTCATCGAGTGGCCGGCCCCGACGCTGGCCACGAGCCCCGGGTTGAGGAAAAGGGCCAGCGGCACCAGGAGGAGCCAGCCGAGGACCGCCCCGGCGAACAGCACCGCTGAGATCCGGAAGCCCACGATGAAACCCACCCCGATGAGCGCGGGAGAGGCCGCCGGGGTCTCGAGCAGAAGCCCGCCCGAGTAGCTCGTGGGTTTGCCGAACATGAGGATCGTCGAGCGCCCCACCTGGAAGAAGTGGTTCGTATAGTCGAGGACGAGCTGGATGCCGTTGGAGTTCTTGAACAGCTCCCAGAGCGCTGCGAGGCCCATGGCGCCGAACACGTACTTGGCGCCGGTCGCCCCGCCCTGGCCCGCCTTGACGATCTCGGCGGCGGCCACGCTCTCGGGGAAGGGCAGGTCGGCTTCCACCACCAGCGTGCGCCGGAGCACGATGACGAAGAGCACGCCGAGGGTGCCGCCGATCATCATGATCAGGGTAGCCTGCCAGTACTGGATGTGGTCCCAGGCGCCGCTGATGACGAAGGCCGGGATCGTGAAGATGGCGCCGGCGACCAGCGCCTCGCCCACCGAGGCCGCGGTTCGGGCGATGTTCTCTTCGAGGATCGTTCCGCGCATGAAAGGCAATCGCAGGGCCGCCATCGCCACCACCGCGGCGGGGAAGGTGGCGGCCACGGTGAGGCCGGCTTTCATGCCGAGGTAGGCGTTGGCGGCGCCCAGCACCACCGCCATGACGATGCCCAGGAGCACCGCCTTGACGGTGAGCTCGGCCATCGACTGCGAGGCCGGGACGTACGGAACGTGCTTCTGCGGTTCCTTGGGCTCCATCGGATCTTGCCCCCGGGTCGGTCGAAAGGTTGAGATTGATTGAAGAACCGCGCCGGATTCTACGGGTGCCCCTCCCGTGAGTCAAACCGGCCGCGTGCTACGATCGAAGCGCCCTCCGGGCGCGCCCCTCCGCCGCCCCGGGCCATCCGACAACCACCGCGACCGCCCGCCGGGCGGCCCCGCCATCGATTCGATAACGCTCCACCCCCAGCTCCACCTCACTAGGGAGGCACCCACCATGACCTTCGTCTCCGACCTCGAGCCGAAAGAGCTCTGGAAGCACTTCGACAAGATCCTCACCATCCCCCGCGCCTCGAAGGACGAAGGCAAGATGCGCGAGTACGTCCGCCAGGTGGCGTCCGCCGCCGGCCTCGAGAGCAAGAACGACCCCGCCGGCAACGTGCTGGTCTCCGTGCCCGCCTCGGCCGGCCACGAGGGCGCCGCCACCACCGTCCTCCAGGCCCACCTCGACATGGTCCAGGAGAAGAACTCCGACACGGACTTCGACTTCTCCAAGGACGCGATCCGCCCCGTGCGCGAGGGCGACTACCTGACCGCCGACGGCACCACCCTCGGCTCGGACAACGGCATCGGCGTCGCCTCCATGCTCGCCCTCGTGACCTCGAGCGACGTGGTCCACGGGCCCCTCGAGCTCCTCTTCACCTTCGACGAAGAGACCGGCCTGACCGGCGCCGCCGAGCTCTCGGGCGACCTCCTCACCGGCCACCGGCTCCTCAACCTGGACACCGAGGAAGAGGGCTCGGTCTACGTGGGCTGCGCCGGCGGCGTCTCGATCGAGATCCACTTGCCGGTGACCGAGGCGCCGGTGGCGGCGGGCTCGGCGGCTCTCGCGGTGGCCGTCTCCGGCTTCCGCGGCGGCCACTCCGGCGTCGACATCCACCTCCAGCGCGGCAACGCCGTGCAGCTCCTCGCCCGGGCCATCGAAGCCGCCTCCGAGGCCGCGCCGGTCCGCCTCGCCTCCTTCGCCGGCGGCTCGGCCCACAACGCCATCCCCCGCGAGGCGAAGGCGGTCGTCGTCTGCTCCGGGAACCGCCGCGGCGCGGTCGCCGAGGCCATCCGCAAGGAGTTCGCGGCCATCGCCGCCGAGTTCCGGCCGGCGGATCCCGACGCCAAGATCGCCGTCGACGAGACCGCGGCGCCGCCCAAGGCCTGGGACGAGGCGTCGAGCGCCCGCGCCCTCGAGCTCCTGGTCGCCCTGCCCCACGGCGTGCGCTCCATGAGCTACGACATCCCCGAGCTGGTCGAGACCAGCTCCAACCTGGCCACCGCCGCCGCCGGCGACGGCACTCTCGAGCTCTTGGTCTCGGTGCGCAGCTCGGTCGACTCGGCCAAGGACGGCGAAGCCCGCCGGGTCCGCGCCATGGCCACCCTCGCCGGCGCCGCCTCGGAGCTCGAGGGCGACTACCCGGGCTGGAAGCCGGACATGTCCTCGGAGCTCCTCGAGGTGGTCAAGCAGGTCCACGAGCGCGTCCTGGGCAGCGACCCCGAGGTCAAGGCCATCCACGCCGGCCTCGAGACCGGCATCATCGGAGAGAAGTACACCGGCATGGACATGGTCTCCATCGGCCCCCAGATCGAGTTCCCCCACTCGCCGGCCGAACGAGTCCTCATCCCCTCAGTAGACCGCTACTGGCGCCTATTGGCAGCGGTCCTCGAGGAGATCGCCTAGAGGAGAACACTCCGCCGGGAGGGGTTGCCCCAAAGTCCGACCCCGCTTTTCTTCCTCCCTCCCCCCAAGCCGCCGGGCGCAGGGGCCCGACCTCCCAGCCGCCGGTTCACGCAGGTCGGCGGCCCGCTCAAGGTTTCGCCGGCGCAGTCCGCCGCCGAAACCTTGACGGGTCGCTGGCCGTGTGATCCCGACCCCGACCCCGACCACCCCCAGGCCGTGTGTCCTCGCCTCCGCCTCGACCGCCTCGCCGCGCCCTGCGATACTCTCCACCCGTGCCCGGCGACTCCCTGCCGTTCCACTACATCGCCGTCGACGGCCCCATCGGCGTCGGCAAGACCACCCTCGTCGAGCTTCTCACCCAGCGCTTCGAGGGCGTCAAGCTCTTAGAGGACGTCGGCAACCCCTTCCTCCCCGACTTCTACCGCGAAAAGCCCGGCAGCGCCTTCCAGACCGAGCTCTACTTCCTGCTCTCCCGCTTCAAACAGCAGCAAGACGCCCTCCAGCGCGACCTCTTCGACCGCCTGCTGCTCGCCGACTACACCTTCCAGAAGAACCGGATCTTCGCCTACCTCAACCTCGACGACAGCGAGCTCCTCCTCTTCGACAAGCTCTACGCCCTCCTCGAGCCCCAGGTGCCGGTGCCCGACCTGGTCCTCTACCTGGTGGCGGATCTGGAAACCTGCCTCGCGCGGATCAAGAAGCGCCGCACGGCGAGCCGGGCCCGCGGCGGAGCGCCTCCGCACCTGGACGATCTCCTCGAAGCGGAGAAGGGAATCTCCCCCGGATACCTGGCAGAGTTGATCGACGCCTACCACCACTACTATCATTACTACGAGCGGTCCCCGCTGCTGGTGGTCGACACGCACCACCTGGACTTCCCCCAGCGGCAGGAAGACCTCGACGAGCTGGTGCACCGGCTCGCCAGGCCGATCCGAGGGACCGAGTACTTCGTACCGCTTGGATCCCGGAAAGCCCGGTGAAAGGTCGCCGGGTGGGACCGAGACGGAGCAGAGCGTGCTGAGGTCCGGCTGCCGCAAGGGGGCCTGATCCCAAACCGCGGAGCGCTCGCGGATGGGACAGACACCCCGGCCTGACGCGGGTCGGCCGGTAACTCCCCGATCGAAACGGGATCGGGGTTCTCCTCCGGCATGCACCTTCCGTAGCCCGGCCGGCGCAGTCGAGTCGCCGGGCTCGGTGGTCCGGCGACCGGACCGCGCTCCGCGTGGAGCGCGACGGCTGCCCTCCGACCGCCGTCGGTCTCCTCCCCGATCCCCTAGAAGCGGTACCCGTCGCGACGGCGCTCGCCCTCGAGGCCCGGCCGCCGCGGAAAGGAGACCGCGCCGTGTCCGACACGCCGAAGAAGGTCACCGTTCCCTGGGTCGCCACCGCTCCGGCTGAAGGCCGCCGGCTGGTCGTGGTGACCGCCTACGATTACCAGCAAGGCCGCACGGTCGACGCCGCCGGTGTCGACGTGGTCCTGGTGGGCGACTCCGCCGCCAACGTCGTCCTGGGCTACGACGACACCCTGCCGGTGACCCTCGACGAGCTCCTCGTCCTGGTGCGGGCGGTTCGCCGCGGTGTCTCCCGCGCTCTCCTGGTGGCCGACATGCCCTTCGGCTCCTTCCACCTGTCCGCCCGCGAGACCGTCGCCAACGCCATCCGTTTCGTCAAGGAGGGAGGCGCCCAGGCGGTCAAGATCGAGGGCGACCGGCCGGAGATGGTCGAGGCCCTGGTGGCGGCCGAGATCCCGGTGATGGCGCACCTGGGGCTCACCCCTCAGTCGCTCCACAAATTCGGAGGCTTCAAGGTCCAGGGGCGCGGCGAGCAGGCGCGCGCGGCCCTCCTGGAGGCGGCCCGGCGGCTGGAGGCGGCCGGCGCCTTCTCCCTGGTCCTCGAGTGCGTGCCCTCGGCCCTCGCCGCCGAGGTCACCGCCGCCCTCCACATCCCGACCATCGGCATCGGCGCCGGCCCCGGCACCACTGGCCAGGTGCTCGTGTACCACGACCTGTTGGGGCTCGAGGAGCGAATCGCCCCGCGCTTCGTCCGGCGCTACGCCGAGATCGGCCGCGCCGCCCGGGAGGCGATCGAGACCTACGCCGCCGACGTGCGCGCCGGCCGCTTCCCGAGCGCCGAGGAGAGCTACGGCGATCCGACGGCTCCCACCCAACCCTCCGACGGCGAAAGCGTCGCGAAGCTCTACGGGTAGCTCATGATCCAGACGGCGGATCCAGGGGAGCTCGGCGGTGTCGTCGACGGCTGGCGGCGCTCGGGCGAGCGCGTCGGCTTCGTGCCCACCATGGGGGCGCTCCACGAGGGGCACCTCTCCCTCGTCCGGCGCGCCCGCGAGCTGGGCGACCGGGTGGTGGTCTCGATCTTCGTCAACCCGACCCAGTTCAACGAGTGCGCCGACCTGGAGCGCTACCCGCGCACCCCGGAACGCGACGCCGAGCTCCTGGAGCCGGCCGGCTGCGACCTGGTCTACCTGCCCACGGAGGCCGCCCTCTACCCGCCGGGCCCCCCGGGCGGGGCCACCTGGGTGGTGCCCGAGGGGCCGGCCGAGGGCCTGGAGGGCGCCCTCCGGCCCGGCCACTTCCGGGGCGTGGCGACGGTGGTGCTCAAGCTCTTCCACCAGGTGCGCCCGCACTTCGCCGTCTTCGGCGAAAAGGACGCCCAGCAGCTCGCCGTCATCCAGCAGATGGTCCGCGACCTCTTCGTACCGGTGGAGATCGTCCCCGGCCCCACCGTGCGCGAGGACGACGGCCTCGCCATGTCGTCGCGCAACGCCCTCCTCGGCCCCGAGGAGCGCCGGGCCTCCCGCGTGCTCTCCCGGGCGCTCCGGGCGGCCGAGGCCCTGGCCCGCCCCGGGGGCGACGCCGACGCCCTTCGCGCCGAGCTGCGCCAGGTGCTCGCCGAGGAGCCCACCGCGCGCGTCGAGTACGCCGAGGTGGTCGACGCCCGGACCTTCCGCCCCGTCGAGCGTCTCGAGGGCGAGCTCGTCCTGCCGCTCGCCGTGCGCATCGGAGAGGTGCGCTTGATCGACAACCTCAGGCTCGCCTTTCCCGGCGCCTGACCCGAGAACGACACCCAGAACGACTCTGGACACGAAAGACCATGCGACGAACACTGATGAAGTCCAAGATCCACCGGGCCCGGGTGACCGAGGCCGACCTCCACTACGTCGGTTCGATCACCATCGACCCGGAGCTCATGGAAGCCGCCGACCTGCTCCAGCACGAGCGGGTCGAGATCTACAACGTCACCAACGGCGAGCGCATCGCCACCTACGCCATCCCGGGCAAGCCGGGGGCCGGCGAGATCTGCATCAACGGCGCCGCCGCCCACAAGGCACGCCCCGGCGACCTGGTGATCATCGCCAGCTATGCCGAGTTCGAAGAGGCCGAGGCCCGCGCCCACGTGCCGACGGTGGTCTTCGTCGACCGGGACAACCGGATCGCCGAGGTCGCGCCCGAGACCGCGGGCGCCCGCGGCCCCCAGCCGGCGGCGGTCCTCGCCTCCTGAGCCGAGGCCCCCGACTCGGAGCCTCCGGGCGGTCTCCGCCGGGTCCCGCGGTAGAGTCGGCCGGTTCGATTCCGGCGCCCCACCGAAGAAGACCCAAGGAGACCGCTTAGATGTCCCGAAGCCTCGACTCCCGCCCCCACTCCCTCCAATTCCCGCGCCGAGCCGCCACCGGGCTCGGCGCGTTGCTGTTCCTGGCCCTCGCCCCGGCGGTGCCGGCCCAGGCTCCGCCGCCCGCGCCGGCCACGCCCGCAGCCCAGGCCCCGAGCTCGCCTCAGGCTCCCCCCGCAGCCGCCCGCCCCGCCCCGCCTCCGGAACACCGCGAGGGCCGGCACGACGGAGACGAGGACAAGCAGTTCAAGAACCTCCAGATCCTCCCCAAGGACATCCCGCGGCACGAGCTGTTCGACATCATGCGCTTCCAGTTCGTGCGCGGGCTGGGTGTGGGCTGCCTCTACTGCCACGTGGGCGACGAGAACAAGCCGCCGTCGACCTACGACTTCGCCTCCGACGACAAGGCGACCAAGCGCAAGGCGCGGGTCATGTGGAAGATGACCCAGGCGATCAACCAGACCTACCTGGCCGACCTGCCCGAGCGCCTCGATCCGCCGGTCCAGGTGCAGTGCATCACCTGTCACCGCGGCCAGCCCGAGCCCCGGCAGATCCAGGACGTCCTGCGGATCGCCCTCGACAAGGGTGGGGCGGACGCCGCCGTCGCCCGCTACCACGAGCTGCGTGACAAGGAGTACGGCAGCGGGAGCTACGACTTCTCGGAGTCGGCCCTCACCACCCTCGCCCGCAGCCTTGCCGAGGACGGGCGGACCGCCGACGCCACCGCCATGCTCGAGCTCAACATGAAGGAGTACCCGGAGTTCTGGCTCTCGTACGCCATGCTCGGCGACATGTTGGGCGACACCGACAAGGCACGGGCCATCGAGAACCTGAAGAAGGCCCTGGACCTGGCGCCCGAGGACTCGAAGCGATTCCTGGAGCATCGCCTCCAGCAGCTTCAACAGGGATCGACGGGAGGTCCTCCGGAGCACGAGCAACACTGACCCGATCCCCGCCGGGGAGGGGATCGAGGGGAGGGAGGGTGATGGAAACAGCTGAAACACTCGGGGGTCTCCTGGCACGAAGTAAGGGAAGAGAGGAGATCCCCATGATGGTCCTGCGCCCCGCCCCCGTCCGCCCGCGCCTTGGTGCGGCACTCGTCGTCGCCGCGGTCGCTCTCGCCGGCGCCGCTCCGTGCCGGGCCGCCGACGAGCTCGCCACCTACCACCAGCTCCAGGAGTGGCGCTACCAGGCGGCGGCCGCTCCGGTGCCAGCCGGCGGCGTCACCATCGAGCGCGAGGGTGCCACCTGGACCCTCGAGTCCGGCACGATTCGCCTCGCCGAGCCCACTGCCGAAGGCGTCGTCACCGGCCTCGTCTTCGAGGGCAAGGGGCGTTTCCACTACGCCGTCTCCAACCCCGTCGAGCGCCAGCAGCTCGCCCGTCGCGCCGGCGGCCGGAGCGAGCTCGACCTCGCCTTCTCGCGCCTGGTGCTCCGGGCCCCGGGAGGCGTCGCCGAGATGGTGGGCCTGCCGGCCCCCGCCGGCCCCTACGAGACCAGCGACCTCGCCGCCAAGCGCCACGAGGACTGGCTCGAGCACCGGCAGTTCGACGCCGACGCCCGCATCGTGGCGGCCCTCCTCACCCCGGGCAGCGACTACCTGCGCGTCGGCTGCGACACCGACGAGCTCGGCTGGCTCGCCTGGGAGCTCGACCCGGAGCGCTACGAGGCGGTCGAGATCGAGCGCTTCGACAAAGGCTTCGTCGAGACCTGGGTCTCCGTGCCGCGCGCCGAGCCGGCGGGCCATTGGGGCCGGAAGATCCGCGTGACCCACGCCGACGTCAAGGCGGACCTGACCCGCGCCGGCCGCGGGCCCAAGGTCGGCTACACCGAGACCCAGCCGCGCCTGGGCGAGTTCTCGGTCGACCTGACGGGCGAGGCCGAGGTCTCGGGCAGCCGCGCCCTGCCCCTCGATCTTGAGCCCGTGGGCCGACGTCAAGGCGGTGCGGGTGGACGGCCAGGACGCCCCATTCCTCCGGAACGCCATCGGCGAGCGGCGCTTCGGGATCGACAGCGACCTCCAGGACGACTCGCTGCTGGTGGTCCTGCCCGCGCCGCTCGAGAAGGGCAAGGAGCTCACCGTGGGCGTGGACTACGAAATGGAGATCTACAACTACGTCGGCGGGCGCTCCTGGTACCCCGAGCCGCGCGGCGACAGCCTGGACGCCCCCCACACCGGCACCTTCGACCTGGTGCTACCCGACAAGATCGAAGCCCGCGCCATGGGCGAGCGCACCGGCGAGAAGGACCTGGACCACGGCCGCCACGAGGTCACCTACCGCCTGCGACGACCCGACCTTCATGCTCTCCTTCACCATCGCCGAGCGCGCCCAGGACTACGTCCTCGAGAGCGACACCCCCGGCGTGCCGACCATCGAGGTCTTCGGCACCGGCATGGGCAAGATCGCCAAGTTCCACAACGTCGCGGCCGACGTGCACAACAGCGCCGCCTTCTTCACCCAGCTCTTCGACATGCCCCTCGACACCGACCACCTCCTGGTCTCGAGCATCGCCGGCGGCCACGGCCAGGCCTTCAAGGGCTTCCTCCACCTCTCCGAGGGCACCTTCCACCTCGAGCAGCCGGGCGCCTCGGAGCTCTTCCGCGCCCACGAGACCGCCCACGAGTGGTGGGGCCACATGGTCTCGTGGGACAGCTACCGGGACCAGTGGCTCTCCGAGGCCTTCGCCGAGTACTCGGCCATGATGTACGTCGAGGCCACCATGAAGGACGGCGAGCACTGGTTCGACGAGATCCTCGACGTCTACTCCGACGAGCTCAACGGCTCGATCAAGACCGTCCTCTCAGCAAGTTCGCCCGCCCCGGGATGGTGCCCTTGAACCCCAACCAGCGGGCCCAGATGGGCCCCATCGGCCTCGGCTACCGGGCGGCGAGCGCCGAGGTGCAGAGCGGCTACTTCGCCCAGACCTACGAGAAGGGGGCCCTGGTCCTCCACATGCTCCGCACCATGCTCGCCAACGCCACCAAGAGCGACGACCTCTTCGTCAAGGTGCTCCGCACCTTCCTCCACGACTACCAGGGCAAGTCCGCGAGCACCCAGGACTTCGTCCACACCCTGGAGCAGGTCGCCCCCGGCCACTGGAAGTGGTTCTTCGACCAGTGGGTCTACGGCACCGACATCCCGACCTACGCCTGGGGCTGGAAGGTCGAGCCCGGCCAGGGCGGCAAGTCGGTCCTGGCCCTCACCGTGCGCCAGTCCGACGTCCACCCCGGCTTCCGCATGCCGGTGCCCATCCTGATCGACTTCGGGGGCAACCAGCACGGCACCGCCGTGGTCCTGGTCGACAAGCCGGAAGAGACCTTCCGCCTCCCCCTGCCCGCCCGCCCCAAGGACGTGACCTTCGACCCCCACCACGCGGTGCTGGCGAAGCTGAAGGGGCTCTGATCGGATCACCCCCGCAACCCCTCGATCCCCTTCCCCCCGCGCTTCGGAAAGGCCGCCTCCCGCGTGGCTTGACTAGCCGGTAGAATGGGTGGAGGAGGAAGTATGCCTGCAACCCTGGAACGTACCGACGTCGAGCCCCTTCAGATCGCCGACCGCACCTTCCACTCCCGCCTGATCCTGGGCACCGGCAAGTACACCGACTTCGAGACCATGCGCGCGGCCCACGAGGCCTCGGGCGCCGAGATGGTCACCGTCGCCGTGCGCCGGGTCGACCTGGCCGACCGCTCCCAGAAGGCGATGATGGGCTTCATCGACACCGACCGCCTGCAGCTCCTGCCCAACACCGCCGGCTGCTACACCGCGGACGACGCCGTCCGCACCGCCCGCCTCGCCCGCGAGCTCGGCGGCTGGAGCTGGATCAAGCTCGAGGTGATCGGCGACGAGAAGACCCTCTTCCCCGACACCGTGGAGCTGCTCCGCGCCACCGAGACCCTGGTCTGCCGAAGGCTTCACCGTGCTCCCCTACACCACCGACGACCCGGTGGTGTGCAAGAAGCTCGAGGAGCTGGGCGCCGCCGCCGTCATGCCCCTCGGCGCCCCGATCGGCTCCGGCATGGGCATCCGCAACCCGGCGAACCTGCGGATCATCATCGAGCAGGCCCACGTGCCGGTGATCGTGGACGCCGGCGTCGGCACCGCCTCGGATGCCGCCATCGCCATGGAGCTCGGCGCCGACGGAGTCCTCATGAACACCGGCATCGCCGGCGCCAAGGACCCGGTGCGGATGGCCCGCGCCATGCGCCTGGCGGTAGAGGCCGGCTGGCTCGCCGCCCACGCCGGCCGGATCCCCAAGAAGCTCTACGCCACCGCCAGCAGCCCGCTAGAGGGCCTCATCGAGTAGGCCCCGGCGCCCGACTCCAACGGACCTCGTCTCCCTTCGCCGCGCAGTCCGATCCCGCCTGAAGCGGCCGAACCCCGCGGCGTCCGACCCCACGGACCTCGTCTCCCTCCGCCGCGGAGTCCGATGTCGCCTGAAGCGGCCGAGCTCCGCCTCGGCCGAAGCCCGCAGTCCGACCCCTCCCTCCCTTGTCGTTCCGAGCGGCGCGAAACGGCGTCGAGAAACCCGGGCGGGGGCCGCAGCCCGACTGCGACATAATCCCTCCGTGAAGGCCCAACTCGCAGATCCCCTCACTCTGGACCGTATCCGCGATCTCGTCTCCCGGGTCGCGACCCCCGACCCCCGAATCCTCGCCGTCTACCTGTTCGGCTCGCGAGCCAAGCGCGAGGAACGCGCCGACTCGGACGTCGACCTGGCGGTTCTGTTCAGGGAGCCTCAGAAGCTCCGCGAGCTCGTTCGGCTGGAGGCCCGCTTCGAGGACGCCCTGAGAACCCGGGTCGACTTGGTCGACGCCGGAAAGGCGAGCGCCTTCCTCGCCCTCGAGGCCATCTCCGGCGAGCGCCTCTACTGCGCCGACTCCACGCGCTGCGACGAGTTCGACCTCTACGTCCTCCGACGCGCCGGCGACCTGGCCCCCTTCGAGAAGGAGCGCCGCCGCATCCTCCTCGACCCGGAGCGCTACCGCTCGGCTGTCAGGAGCTGACACCGTGAGCCCGAGCCAGATCGACGAGCTGGTGGTCCTCAACCGGATTGGGGTCATCGCCAGGATGCTCGCCGAGCTCCGCCGCCTCCCGACCGACGACCTGGCGGCCTTCCAGGAGGATCCGCGGACACCGGCGGCCGCCGAGTCCTTCCTCCGGCGAGCACTCGAAGGGCTCATGGACCTGGGCCGCCACCTCCTCGCCAAGGGCTTCGGCCTGCCGGTGAACGAGTACGCCGCCATCGCGGATCGCCTCCAAGAAGTCGGCGTGTTGGAGCCGTCCGAGGCTTCCCTACTGAGGGAAATGGCCAAGTACCGGAACCGGATGGTCCACTTCTACAACGAGATCACCGTCTCGGAGCTCTACGGCATCATCACGGAAGAGCTGAGCGACTTCGCCACCATCCGGAGCGCCATCACCACCTGGCTCGCCGACCACCCGGACCAGGTCGCCCAGGCCGCCAGGGCCGACGACCACCCGGAGCCCGAGCCCGCCTGAAGCGGCCGAGCTCCGCTCCCCTCCTTGTCGTTCCGAGGGAGCGAAGCGAATCGAGGAACCTCGGCCGAGACGCCGCGGAGCCCGACCCCGCCCCGGGAATGCCAGCCCACCTCCACACGGTTGCCACTCCCAAGCCGCGATCCGCTAAGATCGCGACCCGCGCGGCACCGCGAGCGCGACCGTGCGCCCATAGCTCAACTGGATAGAGCATCTGACTACGGATCAGAAGGTTGGGGGTTCGACTCCTCCTGGGCGCACCACCTTAAGTCCAATCCACAGAGACAGTTAGAACGAATAGCGATCCGGCTATGAGTCGGCCGGGCGCGTCTTTCGTTGTCGTATCGTTGCCGAAAAGCACGCGCTAGGCGACGAGGGAGGAGGGGTGTGCTCGTAAGTGACTGACGGGGCAGAGGGTTGTTGGATTCGTCCTGCGGCTAAGATTAGAGGCCCTTCAAACTAGCGTTGTCCCAGGGGCTCTCAGGGGGTCTCATCCGGAGGGCGGTTTCGAGGGCGCTCGGGAGGCCGATCCCCGGAAACACTGGGGAAAGCGGGGATAGAGCATCTGACTGGAGATCAG